>CAJUBP010000052.1 GCA_910584585.1 uncultured Lachnospiraceae bacterium
TAACTATTAACCAGTAGTCATTCTTGACTACACCATTATTATACTAGGAGGAACATGGGGAATGAGAAAAAATAGGATGTTGAAAAGTATGATGGCAGTGCTTATGAGTATGGCATTGCTGGCTCCGGGGCCGGCAGTGTTGGCGGAGGAAGTGAGTCAGGAAGAAAATGTATGTGCGGCGGTATCGAATGGAGAACGGGTATCAACAATAGATAAAGATGGATATCTTATCAATGATAGCGGAATTTTGGAATCTTATGCAGGAGATGCGGAAGAATTGGTTATACCGGATACAGTAAAAGAAATTAGAGGATATGCATTTGCAAATAAGGAAAACATAAGAAGTGTAGTGATTCCAAATACAGTAACCGAAATCGGGAATAACGCATTTGAAGGATGTATTAATTTAGAGGAAATTACCATAGCATACGGATTAACGAAAATAAAATATAGGGCATTTTCCGGTTGTGTCAGCCTGTCAAAAATAGAAATTCCAGAAAGCGTAACATTTATGGAGCATGAGACCTTTAAAGGCTGCAGTAAATTAGCCGAGGTAAATATTCCAGGCAAAATAACAAAATTGGAATGGAATTTGTTCGGTGACTGCATCGCGTTGTCCAAAATAGAGATTCCCGATAACATAACAAGTATCGGTTCCAGTGTATTTGGGAATTGTACAGGCTTAACAGAAATTGAGATTTCAGCTAATGTGGAGGAAATTTCAAGTACGGCATTTGCTGGGTGCAGTAACCTTACAAGGATAACAGTGGCGGAAGAAAACAGCAATTATGCAGGAGTCGCCGGTGGTTTATATAATAAAGAAAAAACGGAGATTCTTGCATATCCCGGGGCGAAAGAAAATGTGACGATTCCGGAAGGAATAACAAAAATTGGATCCAGCGCATTTAGCAGTTGTGAAGAGTTAACAAGCGTAGAACTGCCGGATAGTGTGACTGCGATTGGAAGCGATGCATTTTCCGGTTGCAGCAGTTTGAAAAAAATAAATATACCTGATAGTGTGGAAATTATCGAAGAAAGCGCGTTTCAATACTGTGCAAGCCTGCCTGAGATAATCTTACCTTTCGGCATAACAGAGATAAAATCATATACATTTAAAAATTGCAGTGGGTTAAAGACGGTAAATATACCAGATAATGTGGAAGTGATTGGAATGTATGCTTTTCAAAATTGCAGCAGCCTGGATGAGATAAAGCTTCCGGAGTGGTTAAAAAAGATCCAGGAAGGAGCGTTTTCTGGATGTAAAAGTTTAACAAGCATAGACATTCCGGAGTATGTGACAGAAATAAACAGTAAAATATTTTCAAATTGCGGTAATCTGGAGCGAATAAATGTATCAGAAGATAATCTTGACTATAAGAGTATAGACGGCTGCTTATACAATGGACAGGGAACAGTGCTGTGTGTTTGTCCAGGGGCTAAAACGGAAATTAAGATACCTGACGGTGTGTCATACATAGGAAATGCTGCGTTTTCAGACTGCAATAAATTATCGGAAGTGAAGATACCATGGAGTGTGATCTGTATCGGAGATTCTGCGTTTGGTGGCTGCAATGGTTTGACCAGTATTAGTTTGTCTGAAAATATTACGGAAATATGGGATTTTGCGTTTATAGGCTGCGAAAATCTAAGAAGCATCAATATTCCCAGCGGCGTGACACGGATTCCCCGATGGACATTTTTGAATTGTAAAAGTTTGGAGCGTGTAAGTATTGCGGCAGAAGAGATAATGATAGGCGATAAGGCATTTTATGGCTGCTCCAGCTTAACAGGAATTAGTTTTCAGGGGGAAATAGGGAGAGTAGGAAGCGAAACATTCAAAGGCTGTGACAATTTAACATTTTACGGAAAGAGCAGTTCAAATGTTGAGAGCCGCGCAAAGGCAGAGGGAGTTTATTTTTCCGCGGCGGAAGAGCCGTGGACAGTGCCAAGCGACATTTCTGTCTGCAAAATCGCGTTAGAACAAAACTCATTTCCGTATACAGGTTCCGCCCAGACTCCTGAGGTTTATCTGGAAAATGGAGACAATGCTTTGGAAGAAAATAAGGATTACACCGTTTCTTACAAAGATAATATTAACGTAGGAACAGGCCAGGTTATCATCACAGGAACAGGAAACTATACTGGAACAGTAATTCAGGAATTTACAATTACAGGAACGCAGCCAGGAGGCGCTGATCCGGGAAATCCAGATACAGATATTACCAATCCAACAGCCAAAGAACTTTCATCCTGCCAGATTACGGTAACTCCAGTTTCCTACACTTATGACGGAACCGCCAAAACTCCTGCTGTCACTGTCAAAGATGGGACAGCCACGTTGAAAGCAGGAACCCATTACAAAACAGAATACAAAGACAACATTAAAGTTGGGACAGCCAAGGTCATTCTCACAGGCATCGGAAATTATAAAGGAACTGTTACAAAAACATTCCAAATACAGAGTGCGTCCCAGAATAATTCCGCCGGCGGCTCCCAGAATGACTCGAAAAACGATTCCAAGAACAATACTGGAAATCTGAGCTGCGGGAAAACAACTTACAAAAAAGTATACGGCGATAAACCATTTACTCTGAGTATTGCCTTGAAAGATTCAAAAGCCGCAGTTACCTGCGCCAGTTCCAACAAAAAAGTGGTATCTGTGGACAACAAAGGAAAAGTGTCCATGAAAGGAACCGGAATTGCCGTTATAACCGTTCAGGCCGGCGCAGTTGGAAATTATAAGGCAGAGAGTATCAAAATTACAGTGGAAGTCAGTCCCAAAAGGCAGGCCATCAAGTCCCTGAAAGCAGAAAAAGGAAGGAAGTTAAAGGTAAGTTGGAAAAAAGATAAGCAGGCCACAGGCTATCAGATCCAGTACAGCACAGATAAGAAATTAAAAAAAGGATCAAAGACGGTTAACATAAGAAAAAATAAAACGATTGCCAAGACCATCCCGAAATTGAAAGCCGGGAAAAAATATTATGTGCGGGCGCGTTCTTACAAGGACGCAAAAATAAATGGAAAGACCAGAAAGTTGTATGGCGCGTGGAGTAAAGTAAAGACTAGCAAAAGCGTAAAAAATAAATGATATGAGTTTGCAGCGTGAATTTTGAAAATATAAAGATGATAGGGAGCGGTACGGAGCAAAATGATTCATGTGTGAAAGAGGGATAAAATGAGGAAAAAAATACTGTCTGTATATTATTGCTTCTAATCAGACATTTACAACTACGCCAAACGACGGATATGGCGTAGAAAAAGTGCTGGTAGATGGCAGAGACACAGGTGCATTGACAAGTTACACTTTTGAGACCACTATTGCGGCTACGGCGCAGGATGGAAGCGGTGTGTCGGCTACTTGCAAAGTGACAGTCAGGGAAATGGAAGATTCTGAAGAACAGAAACAGCCAGATGCTTCAAAAAAACATGACCAGCAGATGATACAAAAGAAGGGAAGGGTGTTAACAGATGCTTCTACGAAAGCGATATATAAAGTAGTAAAGCAAGGTAAAGTAGATGGAAATTCTGTAAAAGGCGCCGAAATCGAATTTGTAAAGCCAATTGGGAAAGCGGTGTCTGTAGAAGTACGAGATAAAGTAAGGATTAAAGGTGTGGAGTATAAAATAATTTCCATTGCGCCGAATGCCTTTAAAAGCAGCAAGAAATTGGTTTCGCTGAAAATGGGGAAAAATATTCGAATCATAGGTTCAAATGCCTGCAACGGATGTAAGAAATTAAAGAATGTTATCATTGGAAAAAATGTTACAACAATTAATAGCAAGGCATTTAAAGGAATTTATACAAAAGCAGTTGTCAAAGTTCCCGGTAAAAAATTAAGATCTTATAAGAGTTTATTAAGAGCAAGGGGGATAAGTAAAAAAGCAAAGATTAAGAAATAAGTTTATGACAAGATGGCTGTATTATTTTAATACGGCCATTTATTGGAAAATGCACAAGGGTCGTACCACATCCCAAACCCTGTCCAAATTAAAACTAGGCAGGAAATACTACGTGCGGATTCGAGCCTACAAAAATGCAAGGAGCAACTGTAAAACTATGAAGATTTTCTCCAACTGGTCAAAGGCTCAAAAAGTAACCACTCAAAAATGAGAAAAGATAAAACACAAAAAGCAGTAACAAAAAAGTAGCGGCATAAAAACAAAAAATGAAAAAGAGAGGACGCAAACATATGAAAACAATCAAACGTCTCCTGACAATTTTTCTGGCTGTTCTCTTGGCTTGTTCCGCTCCGGCCGCCTCTTTTGAGGCAGCCGCCGCACCCAAAATGCCAGAGCTGAACGCCAAAGTCACAGAGAAAAATATTCTGAAAATTTTAGATAAATATGATAAAGACGGGGCTTATGTTTTTAGAAGCCAGATGAACGCAGGAAAAAATGTTCTTGGATGGTTTACCGGAAAAAGAATTATCGATGATATCGACAGCGCTATTCATGAAATTACACATGGATTCAGTGCTAATCAGCCGTATAAAACAGATTATTTTGTGGGAAACCAAAAAAGTATCCCGGTGGAACATACCTTAGTCTGTTATACAAAGTATATGGCGCCAACGATTCCGAAGCGTCTCAGAACCTTTCGGTACAAAACTTATATTTCTGAGCCGGATCCATATCTGAGCGCTAATCTGGATGGAGTTTACGGTTTGCTGGATGAATTTATGGCTTATCGGATGGGAATGAGCACGATGACTGCATTATATCCATATCTAGTTTCCCAGAAAGCTAACTGGAGCGCGTGGAAAGTATTTGTTGCTAACTGTGAGAATAATAGGCTGGCTTATACTGAATTTAAATACTATATTCTTCATTATCTCTATTTTGTCAAACAGCGTTTGCCGGAAGTTTATCAGGGAATTGTCGATAATCGGCAGTTTTGTAAAGCTTACCGTAGATTAGAGAATAGTTTTGTGAAGCTGATCAAAACCTATGAAAAAGATTTGAAAAAGCTGCAAAAAGTTATGAAGCGTCAGGGGCATGTTTTGGAGGTAAATGACAGATATGTAATGTATTGGCAGAATGAAGAAGAGGGAATAGGTATTACCCGCTTCACAGCCGATTATGAGAAACTTCAGAAAGAAATAAAAAAGAACAAATACAGCTCCATTCATCGGAAATTGGTATCAAAAGGAAAGTAACGCGAATTTGTATGGTTTACCAGAGAAAGGAGAGAGAATATGAAACGATATTGGAAAAAGACCCTCTCAATGTTTTTAGCCGCTGCAATAGCGGCAGCCAGCTATGTGCTGCCCGTATCAGCCAAAGAGGCGGTGCCCAAGCCGGTAATATTCACAGAAACAATCACAGATTCCACCGTAAGCCTGCAAGTGTACGGCGCCAAAAATTCCACCTTGTACATTAAATGCGGCAAAAAGACAGTGGCTAAGAAAAAGTATATAGAAGAAAGTGTAAAAACCATAAAAATAAAACCTCAAAAGGCTGGCAGTACTTTAAAGTTTTATTCCTGCCAATCCGGCGGCAGGAGCGCGTCCGTAAAAAAGAAAGTCAAAAAACTTTCTTCGCAAAAAGTCTCAAAGAACATAAAGAAGCCGGTGATCTCTTCTGGCGCTGTAAAGTCTACAGATTCAAAGATACGAATAAAGGGATACAAAGATACGGAATTGTACATTAAAAATGACAGCAATAAAGTAATCAATACCGTAAAATATACCAAAACCGGAAAGAAAACAGTTTATATTCCGGAGCAGGATGACACAGGAACTCTGTATTTTTATCTGGTGAAAGGAAACCGGCGCAGCGCAGCGGTAAGAAAGACTGTGAAAGATGTCACGCCGCCGGTAAAACCCTTTGTATCAGAACAGGATGATTCTACCCTGTGGATAAAAGGGGATTTGGGGAGCGCCGTCTATATAAAATACGGAACGAAAGACTCTTTTTCCAGAGAAGGTATAATTACCGGCAGAAAAGGAATTGTAATTTCCGGACTGGAACCCAACAGAAGAGGATACTACTATGTGAAACTAAAAGACGCCGGCGGGAACTTCGGGCCTGTGAAAAAAGTGAAATCTGACTTTTTCGAGGAACCGGACGACTGGGATGACGACTGGAATGATGATCCGGAAGAACCTGCGAAGCCGGAAGAGCCGAAGCAGCCAGAGCAGCCGGAAAAACCGGAAGAACCGGTTGTAGAATATTCCTATACTATAACCCCTTTGCTTCCGCCTTTTAATACGTATTTCTATGTACAGACGGATAATCCGGATCCTTCTGAGATCCGTTTTATCGACAGGGACAGCATATATTACGAATCCTGGAGTGTACCGTCAGCGCTGAAACCCGTAGAGAGGCGTTTTATCGATGTAGCTTATGAAAACAAGGAAACAGGCAGGGTCAAAGGCGGCTACATTTTTGTAAATACGGGAGCGGGACTGGATGGAGGCAGCTTGATTCTGCAGAAAAAAGACGGCACAAGTTATACAGATACGAAAACAGTGGTATCCTGCCCTCAGGTCAAAGGCTACCGGGAGTATTTGATGGACACTTATATGAAGCCGGAGAATAGTTTTTTTGAGAATATGGACGCCATTCAGAACGGATTGAATTCAATTGCGCTGTACCCCCGGGGAGCAAAAGATATCAGCAAGGTAAATGAAGACACTCCTTATCCATTGCTTGCAGTTTCTCCCTATCCGGAACTTGGGCTGAATGAACATTTCCAGATGTATGAAAAAACAGAAGATCCCATGTTTGTAAGTTACCTGTATCCATACGTATTAGATTCGCTGGCATTTCCCTCTGTTTTGTCCGCAATAGCGGAACATCTTGATCCTGATTGCAAAGTAGAGTGGAGTTCCATGCATTACATGATTAAAATTACAAAAGATGGAGAGACGCGTTACTATGGAGGCTCTGGAAACGGTGGTTCCGAACCTGTGTACAGTAACCATATCGAACAGCTTTTCCTGTTTGACGGTTCTGAAAAAGATTATGTAGGGAAATCTACATTAGAAAATATATGGGAGAAAAATTACGAATACGGAGAATATGCCAGAGAAGACGCCGCCGCATACAGAGATTTGCTTCGAGGGAAGGCCTTTTCGGAGGCAATAGGTCTGGGAAGCTGGATTCGTGTGGGAACGGAAGGCGGATATGTAAGCTCCTATGCCTATGTGACCCAGGGCAGTGTGTATACAGAGGGCAAGATCCCGTACTCTGTCGAAAATGTGTGGGTAGACGGCCGTTACATAGATATCTGCAATAAGTTTGTGGAAGGAGCAGAATTTTCAGAGCATCCGCAGGCGGATATTATAATACGGAATATGACTTATACCGATAAATACCAGAATACCTGCCTTGGCGACGCAAGATATCGATATGATGAAACTAGCGGCTGCTGGCTGTTTCGCGCCGGCGGGTATGAGAGCGCTGCAGTTGACGAACTGCCGGATGAATTTGTATTGACTCAGGAAGAAGTGTCAGAATCGGGAATAGATCGGAACAAGGACGTGATTCCGTCAGGATTGGTTTATGACGGGACGGAATATCCCGGGACTCCATATTAAAATCCCAGCGCTTTCTTTTGAAAAAAGTATTGTCAACAACATTATTAAGAGGTATAATTTCAAAAGAAACCAAAATGTACCAAGATATCTTTTTTTGGAGGGAGCGTGGTCATTCTGGATGATACCAGAACTCGAATTATTTTTGCAACGATGAAAGTCGTGCGGCAGTATGGCTTGGAAGGGGCACGCATCCAAAGCGTCAGTAATCAGGCGGGCATTTCCCCCGGGGCTTTGTACCGCTATTTTGAGAGTAAGGATCAGCTGCTGATTGAGAGTTTTGAATATGTGGATAAACGTGCGGCAGCGATTTTTGATCATCTGAAGTTTGAGCCTCAGACAATGCTCACGGATCCGATAGGGGCAGTAAAGAGTTTGTGGCAGCCTTACTTCCGGTTTTGGGTGGCGCATCCGGATGAAACAATTTTTTATCACCGTTTTCGGGACAGCGCCTTTTTTCCCAGGTTTGACATGAGCCGGGATGCATCTTACTTTAATTCTTTTGCCGGGATGGTTCACGATTTTCTGGAAGCTTTTCCGAGTTTGAGACAGATAAATCAGGATCTGCTGTGGCTCCACGTACTCAGTACCACGGTGATGTACGCCAAATATGTGGTGGAGGGAGTGCTCACGGATAATCAGGAGACCGAAGACACAGTATTTCAGCTTTTGACTACCGGTTTGAGCGGTTATTTGAAGTTGGAGCAGTAAAAAGGAAAAGAGCAATAAAAACTACCGCTGCAGAGCGGTTTGTTTTTGAGAACTGGTAAATAAATGTTTATTTTTGCTGGCAAAAGTCAGTGGTGCAGGTTAGTATTTTTTCAGTTTTTAGGAAGGAGCCGGAAGGCAATTTTTTTTCGAAGACAGGTAAATGAATGTTTACTTACTTTGGGGGGGGGTCAGATAATTGAAATGGAGAGAAGAGGAGGAAATGAAAATGCTGAAATTTCAGCGGAATGTGTTTGGAGACAAAGGAATCAGGCGGAATTTCAAGAGCAGGGGATCAAGAAAGCTTCTGGCTTTTTTCTTATGCGTGTCAATGCTGACAGGTTTTCTTCCCGGATTTGCGGCGAGGGCAGAGGAAGAAGGGAGGCTTTCCGATATCGTGGAATTTCAGAGTATTACCCTTCATTATGCCGGAGCCGGCGGTCTGCCGGAGGAAGGGGCCATAGAGGACAATGCTTTGCTGGAAAAAGAGCGGCAGCTTACCCTTCGCTATGAGTATGAGATTACGGAAGCTCAGTGCGAAAAGATCCAGGCGGATACCAGATATTACCTGGAGGTTTCGCCTCATCTGGTTCTGCCGGATTTAGGCGGCGCAGGATCGGAATTGACGATTATCACGGAAGAGGGACTCCGCCGGTTCGGGGCCATTTACGCAGACGGAAGCAGGGCTTGGGTGGTTTTCGATGCAGCTGAGGACGGTTCCGGGACAGTTTTATCCGAATACGGCCAGCTGCAGGACGCGTATTTTTATTTAAACTGCGGCCGCGCGGGAGAACCGCCGGAGGAGGAAAAGCCTGTTGACGGAAAAAGCAATCTTTATGCCATGAAATTTGAAAGCGGGGAAGTACTGAAGTTCGGATATGCGGAATGTGAGCCGGTGGAAGCCGCGGCTCAGGTGAAAAAGAGCGGAAGTCTCAGCGGCAAAACCATTGCCTGGACCATCGAATATATCCCGTGGCAGAATCCCTCAGGCGGTGAACTTACGATGGATACGAATTTTGAACTGCGGGATGTGATTGACGCTTCTCTTCACAGTTATCTTGCGGACAGCGCAAGAATCGGCGGGACAGCTCTCACAACCTATCGTTCCCGGGATGAAATCACGGGAAAAGAAGAAGCATATGTGCTGGCAGAGACTTCTGAAGAGGGCGGTTCTGTCACATTGAGTTTCGGCGGCAGAAAATTGCAGGCGGGAGCCGCTGCCCAGGGAAATCCGGCCAAAGCGCTTGTGCTCACCTATGAAACGGCGATTCGGGATGAACTTCTTCTGCCCGGCGGCAAAGGAGGACAAAAAGTGGCTAATGGAGTGGAATTGTTCGCTGAAACAGACGGCGGGTTTCGGGGACTGGGCATCAGCAGCAGCCAGACAGTAACGATTCCCCGGCCTGTTTGGCTGACGAAAAAGGGAACCACAACGCGCCATGACGACGGCACAGGTTCCACTACAGACTGGACCATTACTTTTTCCCCCAATGGCTTTTCTTTTGCAGAAGATCATGGGCTGACACTCCATGACCAGCTTCCTGCCGGCAGCGCGCTAGTTGACGGCTCGGTTAAGATAAATGGGACGCAGGCGCCTGCTGCAGCAAAAGGGCAGAACTTCACTGTTTCGCCGATTATTACGGATAATCAGCCGGTAACGATTACTTATCAGACTCAGGTTCCGGAGGATATGTATGACAGCGGAACGAATCTGGGAAATAATCAGGCTTGGTTTACATTTCATTATAATGACAGGGATTATGAGACACCCAAAGTCACAACGCCTGTGGGCAGCGGAGATGGCAGCGGGATGTCAGGAACAGCTACGCTGGTAAAATCCAACAGCGGCTACAATGCGCCGGCCCGCACTGTTGACTGGACGGTAACCATTAACCCTCATAAGGCTTATTTGAAAAGCGGCACATTTACAGATGATTTCCGTGCAATCGGCGGGGTCTGCAGCCAGAAAGGGCACCAAAGCGGCCTGGAATTGGCAGGTGACGAAAGCAGTATTTCTCTTCTCATCAACAATCAGGAACCAACGGAGGATGAAAAAAATCTGGTGGAATTGGATTACGCAAATCAGGTTCTTACAGTGAAAACAGGAGAGATTGGCGCAAAAACAATTACCATTGCCTATCAGACAAAAGTATGTGATCCCTGCATTTTTGCAAATAATACGGCGAAAAGGCAGCTGAAAAATATCATTTCAACAGACGATATGCTGATTGGAAAAAATGCTTCGGTTCCCCGCAGCGCAAAAGCGGAAAGCTCTGTCAATGTCAGTGCGGTGGTTTTAACGAAAAAAGCGCCGGTATACGACTATAGTTCTAACAAAATGAAATGGACTGTGGAGGTGGACACAGCAGGACTGCCTATGGAAGATGTGGTATTGAAGGATGCTTTGCCGGAGGGGTTGACTTATGCGGAAAATTCCCTCAAAACCGCGCCGGCGATTTCAGCGTCGGCGGCGCAGCAAGGGCAGGAACTGACCATTGATCTGGGCAGCGTGTCCCAGAAAACGGCCGTTACTTTTGATACAGAAATGGAGCCGGAAAAAGCAGGATTCAGCAGCAATGAATCTGTCCGAGTTTCCAATACCATTGTGATGAAAGGAAAAGCTGACGGCATTGAGTTTGCGGAAGTATCTCACAGCGTGTCCGGAAGCTTTACCAATCATGGACTGGTGAAAAGCAGCAGCGTGGACAATCAGAAAGAGCTGATTCAGTACGAAGTGCTGGTCAATCCCTATGGCCTTGCCCTTTCAGAACATCCCTCTCTTGTGGACACTCTGGACAAACGGCTTCAGGTGGATTTGGATACTCTGCGTTTTTATAAGGCGGCTTTGTCAGGAACTACAGGGAGCAGCGGTCAGAAGCCCGGCTACCGAAAAGAAGGGGAGGGACTGCCGCTGAAGGCTAAGAATTATGATCTGGAATCAAATACTTTTACTGTGGAGCTTCCCATTGAAGAAGGCAGCCGGGATGCCTATGTGCTGACCTATACGGCGGATATTATGAAACGCCAGGCGGGCAGCTACGGCAACAGCGTCCGTTTTGAAGGCGGCGCCGTGTTGCTGGGCGGCAGCAAAAACAACACTGCTTCCGTAAGCGGAGGAGGCGGTGGCGGAGGAGGCGTCGCTGCCAGGAAAGCAGGAATTGCCGTTACTAAAATCGACAGTGAAAATCACGAACCTCTTGCAGGGGTATCTTTTACCCTGTATCAGTGGGACAGTGAGAATCATAGAAGGGGCCTGTCTTTTGCTCAGAGAACTACGGATGACAACGGAAAATTGTCCTTTCTGGTTAAGCCCGGGGCAGTGTATGAATTGGAAGAAACGGAGAATCTTCCCGGGTATGAAAGCGCCGTGGGATGGACAAAACTTCCGGAGGGGGTGACGGAAACGGACTGCGGATTGCTGATTACAGCGGGAGCGGCAAAGTCTGAGCTGGAACTGGAATTGACCAATGAACCCAGCAAAACGGAAGGACAGCCGGAGGAACCCAAAGATCCGGATACACAGGAACCGCCTGTGACAGAGGGAGACGGTTCTTCGGAAGATACAGAACCTCCAGAGAATCCAGATGGTTCGGAGAAGCCGGAGAACCCGGGAGATTCAGAACAGCCGGAAAATCCAGGTGATCCAGAGATACCGGAGAATCCGGGGGATACGGAACCTCCGGAGAATCCGGGAGATACGAAGCCTCCGGAAAATTCAGGAGATACAGAAGCTCCAAAGAATCCGGGAGATACGGAACCTCCAGAGAATCCAGGCGATTCAGAATATCCAAAGAATCCGGGCGGCTCAGAACATCCAGACGATCCGGGGATACCGGGATCGCCAGGCAATTCAGGGGAGTCTGGACAACCGGAACCGCCAGGCAGTTCAGAATCTTCAAAGAATCCGGGAATTTCCGGAAATCAGAACATGTCTAAATTGTTGGGAGACTTTAAGGAGCAGGAAGATTCTGGAATTCCGGAAATTCCGGGTATATCCGGGAAGTCCCAGATTTCCCGGCGCCTCGGTTCTTCAGGCAGCTCTGAGGAAAAGGAGCCTGTCTCTGATTCTGACAGGGATTCCGGCAGAAACGCAGGCGTGCCAAAGACCGGGGACAGTACGGTTTGGCTGGAAGCGGTGGTCTTGCTGTCAGGAACAATATTGGCGATGATGACATTATACTATGTTTGGCGGGAGAAAAAGCGTGAAAGAAAATAAAGCATTTAAAATTTTGTATGGCGCGGTACTGGCAATTTTTGTTGTTTCCGGCGTGATGCTGGGGCTTCGGCTGGTAAAGTTACACCGGGGAAATGAATTTTACAGACAAATCGGCGGAGGGCGGGGATTTTCCTCCGCCGTTTTGTCGGATTCTATTTCATTGGGTCAGTCTGAGGCATCAAAGAACCAGGGGCAAAAAGCCGTATCCCTGGAAGCGCCGGAATTATCCGGGTACGTTTCCGGGCTGTCAGAGAAATATCCCGGTATGGCCGCCTGGCTGCAGATTCCGGATACGGAATTGGATTATCCGGTGATGCTGGGAGAGGACAATCAATTTTATCTGGATCATCTGCCGGATGGAAGAGCAAATCCTCTGGGCAGTTTATTTCTGGATTGCCGCTCTGGGAAAGACGGCAGTCATTTTATCATTTACGGGCATAACGGGGCAGGCGGAAAAATGTTTGGCTTGCTAAAGCAGTATGAGTCCAGGGAGTTTTATAAGGAACATGCATTTCTTACCATTGTTATGCCGGAAGTTGTGTATGTTTGTCCGATTTTTTCGGTTCGGCGGGTGGAAGCGGACAGCGGCGCTTATCAGGTAGAATTCGCGGAAGAAGAGGAGCGGAAAGAGTATGTGAGGCAGGCGGTAGGAGAGGCGCTTTATCCAACGGATGCGGATATTAGTCATTTGGCAGGGATTGTAACGCTGTCTACATGCACCGGATGGGGCAGCCAGAGGCTGATTGTGCAGGCGGTTTTGCCAGAAAAATGAAAAGTAACGAACTGTTACATTAATTTTTACAAATTGTTCATATTGTGTTGACAAATCGGGGGGGGAATTACTATAGACATAATAATTGTAAATTCCAGGAAAAATTTCAGTTTTGTTTGGAGAGAAAAAATGTCTATACAAAAGAAAAAGCCTGGAATCATGCAGTTATAATATCTCAGAAAAGGAGTAAGCTTATGAAAAAATGGAAAAAGGTTCTATTGGCGCTGCTGCTGGTATGCCTGACCGCAGGCCAGTGCGTCACAGCCCAGGCAGCCAAGAAATCCTCCCCCAAGTATAAGGTGACCATGAATAAGTCAGTTTATACGATGAAAAAGGGAAAGTCCGTACAGTTGAAAGCGTCCAAGAATAAAGCGGCGAAAAAGAAAAAAGTAGTATGGACCAGCAGCAACAAGAAAGTCGCCACCGTTACCTCCAAGGGAAAGGTAAAGGCCAAAAAGAACGGTAAGGCTACAATTACCGCCAAACTGAAGGGAACGAAAATCAAGACAACCTGCAAAATTGTTGTGGGCACGCCGGTTGCCAAGATCAAATTGGATAAGAAATCTGTGGAACTGGAAGAAGGCGGCAAAGCCAAACTGAAAGTTACCGTATCGCCCAAAAAGCCAACCAACAAGAAAGTTACCTATAAATCTTCCAAGAAATCTGTGGTTACCGTAAATTCCAAGGGAGAAATCAAAGCGGTAAAGGCCGGAGAGGCCAAGATTACCGTAACAGCTGCAGACGGCACCGGCAAGTCTGCAACCTGCAAAGTAACCGTAAAGGGGAAGAAAGTGGTTACGCCGCCGTCAGATCCTGATATTGCGGTGGGAAGCGTTGCGTTAAACGAGACCAGCGTCAGCCTGCTGCCGGGAGAATCCAAGAAACTGTCGGCAACGGTGAAACCGGACAATGCAACCAACAAAACCATTACCTGGAGATCTTCTGCGCCTTCTGTGGTAACTGTAAGCAGTGACGGAACAGTAAAAGCAGTGGGAGAAGGAATCGCCAATGTAACGGCGTCCGCTTCCAACGGCAAAAGCGCGGCCTGCAGCTTTAAAGTTGCGTACAAGGGCGAAGCTTCCAACCAGACAGAGCTGAACCAGGCCCTTTCCAGCAAAATGGTCAGCAACATTGTGTATACCTCCAATGCTTCTGATGAAGTTGTTATTCCCCAGGGAAATTATGAAGATAAGACTCTGGTCATCAACGCGCCCAATGCGGATGTTACCAATAACGGCAGCTTCAAGCAGGTGACAGTAAATGCCATTGCCAAGGACACATACGTGGAAAATTCCACAAATGTGGTGTATTTCAACGCGCAGACAGGCCGCATTGTAGTGGGACGGAGCGGAAGCGCCACCATTAATCTGAACGGCAGCGGAAATCAGCAGTTTACACTGGAAAATAACGGATATGTGAAAGACCTGAACATTCCGGGCAGAAATACTGCTCTGAATATTAAGGGAACACAGCATGTCAATGTTACTCTTGGCGCAGGAGCGTCAGGCTCTTCTATCGTAACAGAGACAGAGCTGCGGATTGCGGCAAGCGTGGCGTGGGATATGACAATCCTGCCGGGCGGAGAACATACCAGGGCGGATATCGCTAATAAATCCTGTTTGCCGTCCATCTGGGGTCTGGGATGCATTTCCGTGAAAATTATTTCAGACAATGATGTAATCAACATTCCGGCTGAGATGAAAGATGGTCTTGGCATCAGCCAGAAAGTGAATGTATCAGGCAATGTGAATGAGTACAGTTTAAAAGAGAAAGAGCAGGAGAATCCAGACATAACTCCGGAAGAAGCGGAGAGAACGTCTGACGGCACAGAGTTAGACAAAGAGGCCGTAGAAGAAGCTTCTGTAAATGCGAAAATATATCTTTTGCCCTATACAAATGAAAACAGCGGTATAAATGAAGAAACCTACAAGACATTTATCCAGGGAACAGAAAAGACGGCAGTAACAGACGCTACAGGAAGTTTTGCCATTGAAGATGTTACAGTGGGAAATTACTGGCTGATTGTGGAGAAAGAAAATTATCAGGTAAATGTAAAATATGTGGTAATCACCAGTAATCAGGCGTCGGGGTACGCGTGCGGCACAACGATTCTTCTGAGTAATGAAATAGCGGAATGTGAGCCAGCGCCAGAAATTACGGGTATTGCGAAAGTAGGCCTGACTGCGCAGCCTGTGCCGGAAGGATTGCAGGTAAAATTAAGAAAAGGATCTGGAAATGTCTTAGGTGAAGCGTTTAAGACAACTGAGACAGCTTCAGACGGAACCTATCGGTTTGACAATGTTCCTGCGGGGATTTATACGATAGAGGTGCTGGATTTGCGCCAGAATCTTTCAGGAGACGCGAAGCACTATAATTCTTCCAGCATAGATATTGTGGTGGCATATCCTTACCTTACCACTGTCCTGCCGGAGTGTGTGGTAG
Source organism: uncultured Lachnospiraceae bacterium (assembly GCA_910584585.1). Taxonomy (GTDB): domain Bacteria; phylum Bacillota; class Clostridia; order Lachnospirales; family Lachnospiraceae; genus Petralouisia. The sequence continues at coordinate 15,676 of CAJUBP010000052.1, forward strand.
ACGAGAAGATGGAGACGGTAACTGGTCAGGGGCAGGTACAGTTTACCTTAACCTGGGGAAACGAGGCTTCCGGGGCAAGTAGCGATATTGATTCCCATTTAGTGGGGCCGAGAGCTGACGGTAATGGGGAATTCCATGTTTATTTCAGCAATGACAGCTATTATCATGAGGACGAAAGAATGGCGGACCTGGATGTGGATGACACCACTTATGAAGGGCCGGAACATACCACAATCTATAGAGAAACGGATGGCGTTTATCGCTTCTATATTTACAATTATTCTGACAGTAACAGTGATGAGATGCTTGCAAAATCTTTCATAAGGGTAAGAGTGACAATCGGAGCAAATTCCTATGTATACAATTGTCCGAACCAAAAAGGAAACCTGTGGTACGTATGCGATTACAATTCAGTGTCTCATACAATTATACCGAGAAATGAAGTAAGTTATTTTCTGGGAACTTCTGCGGATATTGGCCTTTCAGAAGAGGAATTGAATGCCAGATATCTGGAGAGTAAGAAGTCTGAAGCGCTGGAAAACGCGTCATCAGCGAAACGATATTTAATGAGATTTTCTGATAACGCGGCAAAGTCTGAAATTGCCTCTCAGATTGCGGCATTGGAAAGTCAGGTGGATTCTGCGTCAAATTTGGAAGCAATCGAAACAGTTTTAAACGATTTACGGCAGATTCAGGAAAAGATGGAAACTGCGGTAAGATCTTTTTCACTGACAGCAGATAATTTAATAGACTATGAAAGTGATACTGTAAATGAATATGACGAAGAGGATAATCTTGTCAGAGTGCGTTCTGTGATGCAGTGTAGTCTTACTTTGGGAGATACCATGGAAAATCTGTCTGTTACGCCTTATGAGGGCTCAACTGCAGCGTGGGAATCCACTACGGAAGAAGGATACTCCTATGTAGTTCATGTCACAGACAGCGCGACAGGCCTCACCTGTGATGTATGGCTGCGGATACTGGCAAATCAGTATCAGGAAAAACTGGTGAATCTGGCACAGAACTGCAAAAATTATATGGGTCTGTTTGAGGAGAATGAAGAGATTTCAGCAGATAAAGCTGCTGTAGATAACATTATAGCAAACTTAGGCCAGATAACAGATGAAGAAAGTTACACGGCAGCAAATGACAGTCTTTATGAAATTTATTGGAAATACGACGAACTTTCTGATTTATTCGGGATAGATACAATTGCTGCAGACACAGGAATAAACGACTGGTGGACAACGAAGGACAGTATCTATGATGAAAGCGGAGAGAAGGAAATCGGAATGCGCCAAGTTCTCAGAATAGAGAGATATGACGATGTGGAAGAAGAAGAGATCCTCTCCAAATTAAGCATTACTTTCTCAAACGAATCTATCACATATGAAATAACAGACAGTGACACAGAAGGCTACTCAAAGTTAATCAAAGCAACCCGAACGAATGAGGACGGCACTTTTGTGAAAAAGATTTATATTAGAGTTTCAGAATGGTAAAATGTTGAGATAGAATTTAAGAAAATCCCCTGTTCTGTATGCAGAGCAGGGGATTTTCTTCTTCGTCAACGTTGGACTTCTTATATCTTTTGCCTAATGGCAATATGGCATATGCAAAAATGTTTTCCAATATGCTTTTATTCAAATATTTTATCCTAATCTGGCATCCGTTAAGGCACATCTAAATTATAAAATGCATTTAGGAACTGTCATTCATAATATCCTGTACTGTGACAGATTTCATTTCCAGCTCCATTGCCTGCTGGATTTTTTTTAACCTTACATCTAAGAGGGCATGAATATTTTTTCCAACCGGGCAAAGGGGGTTGGGATTTTCATGGAAATGGAACAGTTCCCCGTTTTCCACGCATTCTACAGCATGATAGATATCAAGAAGCGTAATCTCGTCTGCCGGTTTTGCCGTGTCAGTTCCGCCGGTGCCCCGCATTACCGTTACGATGCCGGCTTTTTTTAATTGCTGCAGCAGCCTGCGGATTACAACAGGATTTACATTTACGCTGGACGCAAGAAAATCGCTGGTTACTTTATAGTCATTTTTAAATGTTTCAATGCATAAGAGCACATGAACTGCTATGGTAAATCTGCTTGAAATCTGCATAGAGCACCTCAATCTGTCAGTTGCCAGAGCATTTTTCAAACATGCTCTGGGATAACATTTTTCTAAAATACAGTATAGCAGAAGAATGAGGATTTCTCAACTTCATTTTTACAAAGAAATTTCCATAATAGCAGAGAAAATTCTTTGAAAATGGATAAAATCGGCTCTTGACATTCCCAAACGACTGTGCTATGATTTAAAAAATTTAAGATATTAAACTAATAAACCATTGAAGCGGAGATAACGGCAATGATGCCTTTACAGAGAATCTGGATAGCTGAGAGCCAGGTAAGAAACAAATTGTCAAATGGACCGCTGAGGGCGCAGCCAAATGTGAGATTCACAGAGTATTCTGCGACGCCTGGGCAGGCGTTATTTGCCGGGGATATGCTGGTATCCTGCTTAAGCGCACGGGTTATGCCGTGAATCAAGGTGGCACCGCGGATCATGTTAGCGATTCGTCCTTGACAGAAAGTATTGTTCTGTCAGGGGCGTTTTTATTTTACTCCTTTTACAGAAAATGAAGGAGTATTTTTTATGTGGAGGTACCGATTATGAAAATATTGCCGAATCTTAGTGATGTCAGAGAAATTGCAGCCTCGGGAAAATATCATGTGCTTCCGGTGAGCTGTGAGATTCTTTCTGATTTCACTACGCCGATCGAAACCATGAAAATACTGAAAAATGCATCCACCCATTGTTATATGCTGGAATCCGCTCAGACAGACGAGACCTGGGGGCGCTATACCTTCCTGGGCTTTGATCCGAAGATGGAAATTACCTGCAGGGACGGGGAACTGACGGCAGGCAGCGTTAAGTTTAAGACAGAGGATCCTTCTGCCTTTCTCCGCCGGATCCTTGCGGAATATAAAAGTCCCCGCTTCGAATATCTTCCTTCTTTTACAGGCGGGCTGGTGGGATATTTCTCCTATGATTATCTCGGATACAGTGAGCCGGCGGTGCGGCGTGACGTGGAGGATACTGAGGAATTTAAGGATGTGGATCTGATGCTTTTTGATAAAGTGATTGCCTTTGACCATTTCCGCCAAAAGATTATCCTTATTGTAAATATGAAGCTGGACCATGCAGAGGCAGAGTATCAGCAGGCGGTGATGGAACTGGAGCGTCTGAAAAACCTTCTGAACAACGGCCCAAAGAAGCAGGAATCGGGCGGGAAGCTGACCGGCGAGGTCACGCCGCTGTTTGACAAAGAACAATTCTGCGGTATGGTGGAACAGGCAAAACAATATATCTATGAAGGAGATATTTTTCAGATTGTGCTTTCCAACCGGCTGAGCGCGCCCTTTGAAGGAAGTCTTTTCCATACTTACCGGGTGCTTCGGACCATCAACCCTTCGCCGTATATGTTCTATTTTTCAGGCACCGATGTGGAGGTTGCAGGGGCGTCGCCGGAGACTCTGGTAAAGCTGGAGGACGGCGTGCTTCACACCTTTCCCCTGGCAGGAACCAGGCCCAGGGGCAGAACCAGGGAGGAAGACCTGGCCCTGGAGGAAGAACTGCTTGCAGATGAAAAAGAGCTTGCTGAGCATAATATGCTGGTGGATTTAGGGCGGAACGATCTTGGCAAAATCAGCAAGTTTGGCACGGTTCAAGTGGAGGCGCTGCATTCTGTGGAACGCTTTTCCCATGTGATGCACATCGGTTCCACTGTGCGCGGCGAGCTTGCCGAAGGCTATGACGCCCTTGACGCCATCCAGGCGGTGCTGCCTGCAGGAACTCTTTCCGGCGCCCCGAAGATCAGAGCCTGCCAGCTGATCGGGGAACTGGAAAACAACAAGCGCGGCATTTACGGCGGTGCCATTGGATACATCAGCTTTACCGGCAATCTGGACGCCTGCATTGCCATCCGCATTGCCCATAAGAAGAACGGCAAAGTGTTTGTGAGAAGCGGAGCGGGAATTGTGGCGGACTCCGTGCCGGAAAAAGAATATGAAGAGTGCCTGAACAAAGCAAAATCTTCGCTTCAGGCGCTGAAACTTGCACAGGAGGCGGAACTATGATTTTACTTATTGATAATTACGACAGTTTTTCCTATAACCTCTATCAGCTGATTGGGGAGATTGACCCTGATATCAGGGTGATCCGAAACGATGAAATGACAGTCAGGGAAATCCAGGAGGCGGCCCCCGGACGCGTCATCCTCTCTCCCGGACCGGGAAGGCCGGAACATGCAGGGATTCTGATAGAAGCAGTAAAGACACTGGGCAGAACCATTCCTGTGCTTGGGGTCTGCCTGGGGCACCAGGCCATATGCGCGGCATATGGCGCGTCCATTACTTATGCAAAAAAGCTGATGCACGGCAAGCAGTCGGTTGTGGAATTTGACACAAATTGCCCGCTGTTTGCAGGCTGCCCGAAAACTGCCCCTGTGGCCCGCTATCATTCCCTTGCGGCAGACGCGGCCACGATGCCCGGAGCATTAGAAATCACTGCTGTCGCAGACGACGGAGAGATTATGGGGGTGCGGCACAAAGAATATCCTGTCTATGGGGTCCAGTTTCACCCGGAATCCATTCTGACGCCCGATGGAAAACAGATACTCAGAAATTTTATAAAGGAGATGTAGATCATGATCAGAGAAGCAATTGTAAAAATTGTAAATAAGGAAGACCTTACCTATGGCGAAGCCTATGCCGTTATGAATGAAATTATGAGCGGTGAAACGACAGCTACCCAAAACGCCGCTTTTCTTGCGGCTTTGTCCACCAAAAGCGCAAGAGCCGAGACGATAGATGAGATAGCAGGCTGCGCAGCCGCCATGAGGGCCCATGCCGTCAAAGTGGAAACAGGAATGGAACTGTTTGAAATTGTCGGAACGGGCGGCGATAACGCCCACAGCTTCAATATTTCAACGACCTCCGCCCTTGTGGCGGCGTCAGGCGGCATGAAAGTGGCAAAGCACGGCAACCGGGCCGCTTCCTCCCAGTGCGGAACAGCAGACTGCCTGGAGGCGCTGGGCGTGAATATTCAGCAGAGTCCGGCCAGATGCCTGGAACTTCTGGATGAGGCAGGCATATGCTTTTTCTTTGCGCAGAAATACCACACATCCATGAAATATGTGGGCAGCATCCGCAAGGAATTGGGCTTCCGCACGGTGTTCAACATTCTCGGGCCCCTTACGAATCCGGGCGCGCCTTCCATGCAGCTTCTGGGGGTATATGACGGTTATCTGGCAGAACCGCTGGCGCAGGTGCTGATCAGTCTCGGGGTCAGGCGGGGGATGGTAGTGTACGGCCAGGATAAGCTGGATGAAATATCCATGAGCGCGCCCACTTCCATCTGCGAAATCAAAGACGGATGGTTCAAATCGTCTGTGATCGCTCCGGAAGATTTCGGTTTTGAACGCTGTGCCAGAGAAGATCTGAAAGGCGGCACTCCCGAAGAAAACGCCAGAATCACCCGCGCGATTCTGCAGGGCGAAAGGGGACACAAGAGAAACGCCGTTCTTATGAACGCAGGCGCGGCGCTCTATCTTGGCGGCAAAGCGGAAACCATGAAAGAAGGGATTCAGCTTGCCGCAGAACTTATTGATTCCGGCAAGGCCCAAAAAACATTGGATCAGTTTATCGAGATCAGCAACCGGCCGGAGGTGTAATTATGACGATTCTTGACCAGCTTGCCGATTACGCGCGGGAACGCGTCCGGCAGGCAAAACAGAAGGTGCCTTTTGAAGAAATCAGGCGGCAGGCTTTGGCCTTTCCCAGAGGAGACTTTGCTTTTGCGCGGGCATTGAAAAAACCGGGACTTTCTTTTATCTGCGAGTGTAAAAAAGCTTCTCCCTCCAAAGGAGTGATTGCCCCGGATTTTCCCTATCTTGAAATTGCAAAAGAATATGAGGCGGCAGGAGCCGACTGCATTTCTGTATTGACTGAGCCCAAATGGTTCCTGGGAAGCGAACGGTATCTGAGGGAAATTGCGGAATCTGTTTCCATTCCCTGTCTTCGGAAGGATTTTACCGTAGACAGCTATATGATCTATGAGGCGAAGATGCTGGGCGCGTCTGCTGTGCTCCTGATCTGTTCCATATTAACGGAAAAAGAAATCAGGGAATATCTTGAAATCTGCGATGAACTGGGGCTATCCGCCCTGACAGAGGCCCACACAGAAGAGGAAGCGCAGATGGCGCTTCGCGCCGGAGCTGGGATGATCGGCGTCAATAACCGCAATCTTAAAGATTTCTCCATAGACGCCGATAACAGCCGCAGGCTGCGGGAATTGGTTCCTGATCACGTGCTGTTTGTTTCCGAAAGCGGAATCCGCTGTTCTGAGGATGTAGCGCGGCTTTGTGAGATTGGAGCCGACGCAGTGCTTGTGGGAGAAACGCTGATGCGGGCAGGAGATAAGAAAGCTATGCTCGCGCAGCTGCGGAGTGGAGATAAGAAGGTCGGCCCTGCGCAGAAGCGGGCAGGAGATGAGAAAGCCATGCCTGTGCGGCAGAGGGGTGGATTATGACAAGGATAAAGCTCTGCGGCCTGTCCCGGCCCTGTGATATCGAGGCGGCCAATGAGTTAAAACCAGAGTATATTGGTTTTGTGTTTGCGCCCAAAAGCAAGCGCTATGTAACGGCTGAAAAGGCCGTGGAACTGAAACGGCTGCTGGATCCAGACATAAAAGCGGTGGGCGTGTTTGTGAATGAACGGCTTGAGACGGCTGCCGGCCTTTTGAACAGCGGAATCATTGATCTTGCCCAGCTTCACGGAAAGGAAGACAGGCGTTATATAGAACGGCTGAGAGAACTGACCGGTAAACCGCTGATTCAGGCTTTCCAGATAGAAACAGAGGCAGATATCAAAGAGGCCCGGGAGAGTGCGGCGGAATATATCCTTCTGGATTCCGGCGCAGGCACAGGAACAACATTTGACTGGAGGCTGGCACAGAAGCTCAAAAGACAGTATTTCCTTGCAGGGGGCCTTACTCCCGGCAATGTGGGGGAAGCTGTCCGGATATTATCCCCTTTTGCCGTAGATGTCAGCTCGGGTATTGAAACAGATGGATATAAAAATAAAGCAAAAATGGCGGCCTTTGCAGCCGCTGTCAGAAAGGAAGACGCAATATGACCAATCCAAGAGGACGGTTCGGAATCCACGGTGGACAGTATATTCCGGAAACATTGATGAATGCCGTGATTGAACTGGAAGAAGCCTATTACCGCTATAAAGAAGATCCTGATTTTAATAGAGAACTGGAAGAGCTTCTCTGCGAATATGCAGGGAGGCCCTCACGGCTGTATTTTGCTGAGAAAATGACAAAAGATCTGGGCGGCGCTAAGATTTATCTCAAGCGGGAGGATCTCAATCACACCGGCGCCCATAAGATCAACAATGTGCTGGGCCAGGCGCTGCTTGCGAAGAAAATGGGCAAGACCCGGCTGATTGCTGAGACCGGGGCGGGCCAGCACGGAGTGGCGACAGCCACAGCCGCTGCCCTTATGGGGATGGAGTGCGTGGTCTTTATGGGTGAAGAGGATACCATCCGCCAGGCCCTCAACGTATACCGTATGCGCCTGCTGGGCGCTGAGGTCATTCCAGTCAAATCCGGCACAGCCACATTGAAAGACGCCGTATCCGAAGCGATGCGGGAGTGGACCAGCCGCATTTCCGATACCCATTACTGCCTTGGATCGGTGATGGGGCCTCATCCTTTTCCGGTGATGGTCCGTGATTTTCAGGCGGTTATCTCCAAAGAAATCAAGGAGCAGATTCTAAAAAAAGAAGGCAGACTGCCGGACGCGGTAATCGCCTGTGTGGGCGGAGGTTCCAATGCCATAGGCAGTTTCTGTCATTTTATAGAAGAGCCGAAAGTTCGGCTTATCGGCTGTGAAGCGGCAGGCAGAGGCATCGACACTCCTGAAACGGCCGCTACGGTCAACACTGGCAGACTCGGCGTCTTTCACGGCATGAAATCTTATTTCTGCCAGGACAAAGACGGCCAGATCGCGCCGGTTTATTCCATTTCCGCAGGCCTTGATTATCCCGGCATCGGCCCGGAGCACGCGCACCTGCATGATATCGGGAGGGCAGAATACGTGCCTGTCACCGATGAGGAAGCGGTGTGCGCCTTTGAATACCTTGCCAGAACCGAAGGGATCATTCCGGCCATCGAATCGGCCCATGCAGTTGCTTACGCAATGAAACTTGCGCCGGAAATGGATCGGGATCAAGTAATCGTGATTACCATATCAGGAAGAGGGGACAAGGACTGCGCCGCCATTGCCCGCTACAGAGGGGAGGATCTTCATGAGTAATATCAGCAAAGCATTTGAACACGGAAAAGCATTTATCGCCTTTATCACCTGCGGCGATCCGGATTTGGAAACTACCGCCGCCGCTGTCCGGGCCGCCGCAGCCAATGGCGCGGATCTTATCGAGCTTGGAATCCCTTTCTCCGATCCCACGGCGGAAGGCCCGGTGATTCAGGGGGCAAACCTCCGGGCTTTGAAGGGCGGAATCACCACAGATAAGATTTTTGCGTTTGTCAAAGAAATACGCCGTGATGTCAAGATTCCAATGGTCTTTATGACCTATGCCAATGTGGTATTTTCCTACGGCTCAGAGCGGTTTATTTCCGCCTGCCGGGAGATTGGGATTGACGGACTGATTCTGCCGGATCTTCCCTTTGAGGAAAAGGAGGAATTTCTGCCGCTGTGCCATAAATACGGGGTGGATCTGGCGTCGCTGATTGCGCCCACATCTGAAAACCGCATTGCCATGATTGCAAAAGAAGCAGAAGGCTTTGTCTATGTTGTTTCCAGCCTTGGAGTGACAGGGATGCGGGATGAGATTAAGACAGATCTTGTTTCGATTGTTAACGTGATAAGGGAATATACGGATTTGCCCTGTGCCATCGGTTTCGGCATTTCCACGCCGGAGCAGGCGAAGAAAATGGCGGATATTTCTGACGGAGCCATTGTCGGTTCCGCTATTATAAAACTGTTGGAACAGTATGGCAGAAACGCTCCTGAGCATATAGGCAGATATGTGAAATCCATGAAAGACGCCATAAGATAAAAGATTTCAGCGGCTTTTTACATTTTTCTTACAACTTTTTGAATACTTTTTCCAAGAATTCCTGTATAATAGTACTAAGGAACTGTCAAGAAATAACGGAAGAAAAGGACAGAATCAGACATGATAAAAATTTTAATCGTAGAAGACGATCCCAACATTGCCAAACTGATAGAAGCCACCGTAGCTATCGGCGGTTACGAAGGAATTGTATGCAGCGACGGCGCCGAGGCTTTCGAGAAAATAGAGCATGGAAATTATGACCTGATCCTTTTGGATGTCATGCTGCCAGGGATGGACGGTTTTGAGATCGTGAGGAAGCGCACCAACAAAGAAGCGCCGGTGATTTTTATCACAGCCAAGCAGGAACTGACTGATAAGGTGAAGGGTTTAAGGCTCGGCGCAGAGGATTACATTGTGAAGCCCTTTGAGGCCATGGAGCTTCTGGCCCGGATTGAAGTGATTCTGCGGCGGGTGAAGCGGACGGAGAATACTTATTCTTATGGGAATATTTCGATTAATGTGGAAGAACATACCTGCAAATGCGGCGGAGAGGAAGTGTATCTGACTCCAAAGGAATTTGAAGTCCTGGTGTTTTTCATCCAGCACAAGGATGTGGCTATTTCCAGGGACAGGCTGCTGGCGGCGGTCTGGGGTTTTGAATATGAGGGAGAGACCAGAACTATTGATATTCATATCCAGCAGCTACGCAAGAAGCTGAACTTAAAGGACCGCCTGGTGACCATTCCCAAGCTGGGCTACCGTCTGGAGAGCGCGAAGGAGCAGATGTAATGCTGACAAAACGGCAGGGAGGATCAATGGTATGAAGTTGTGGCAGAAGATTTTCCTGTATACATTGATACTGGTGATGCTGGCAGTGAGCATGACCAGTATTTTGTTATTGAAAAGTAGTTTTTCTTTTGCGCTGAATCAGAAAAAGCAGAGTGTGTACAGCGAACATGAATTTTTAATTACCAGCTTTAAGAGCATGATGATTACGGAACGTTTGAGGGAAAACGCCATTGTGCTGGAAGAAAAGAAACTGAAAAAGTTTATGGAAGGCACTTTCGGCAAAAATATAGAAGGCAATGGAATTCTGTTTCGCAATGCCAGAAACGAGCATTTTTACAGCAACCGGGAAATCAAAGTGCCCGAAGGACTGCTGGAGGCTGTGATGGACAGCGGGAAAAGTTATATGCAGGTGGAAGAGCACAAGCTGTACACAGCCTCTGCGGAGAGCATTGAGGGAAAAACTTATTATGTGGTGACGGAAAGTGATATTTCGGATGTGATGGAGATTCACGAAAATATGTTATGGCAGATTCAGGCTATCAGCATGGCCTGCGCCGTTGTGATTGCGTTGATTTTGCTGGTGGTGGTAAAAATGCTGCTCCATCCTCTGAAGAAAATTAATGAGGGGACCAGGTCTATCGCCCAGGGAAGCTATCAGGAGCGCGTGCCGGAGCGGGGGCATGACGAGCTTTCTGAACTTGCCCATAATATGAATTGTATGGCGGAAGCGGTGGAAACCAACGTGCGCGCTTTGGAGCATGTGGCGGAGGATCGGAAGCAGTTTATTGACAATCTTTCCCATGAAATGAAAACGCCTCTTACTTCTATACTGGGATTTTCGGATCTCCTGCAGATAAAAAAAGACATCACCGAAGAGAGCCGGATCGAATATGCCGGCATTATCAAGGCAGAAGCCACCCGTATGCGGACACTTTCCGGTAAATTAATGGAATTGATCACGGTGGGCGAGGCCAATCTGGAGTGGAGCCAGGAAGAAATGCAGGGGCTGTTTGGGGAAATCGGAGCTTCTTTAAAAGTAATTACGAATAACCGGAACATGCGCTTAAGCTGTCAGTCAGAGCCGGGCAGCCTGTGGGTGGATCGGGAATTGTTCAAATCTCTTTTGTATAATCTGGTGGATAACGCGGTGAAGGCTTCCGGGGAGGGAGGCAGAATCCAGGTGAGCGGACATTTTGAAGAGGACTGGTTCTGCATTCTGGTATCGGATGAAGGGGTGGGCATTCCAAAGGAAGAACTGGAAAAGATCACCCAGGCGTTTTATATGGTGGATAAAGTCAGGGGCAGGGCCAACGGCGGGGCAGGCCTTGGGCTTGCGCTGTGCAAGGAGATTGTGTCCCTTCACCGGGGAACCATGAAGTTTGAAAGCGCCCAGGGGGAAGGGACCAGAGTGCTGATTCGCATGAAGGGAGGCGCGGAACATGCATAGAGCCAAATCCCAGCCGTCAAAGGCTGCGCCGGTGATCGTAAAAGGAGGCGCAGATATGCACAGAGTCAAATCTCAGCCGTCAAAGGCATCGTCGGCGCTCATGAAAGGAGGCGCGGATATGCACAGAATCAAATCCCTGTTCCTGACATTTTTATGCGCGGGAATGATTTTGGGAGCCGGATATCTGGTAATTGTAAAGAGCGGCCAGAAAGTATTGGAGCGGGAGCGGATTTTGGAAGAGTCTGTGTATGAGGACACCAGTTCCAATATTTTCTATGGAAAAATCGAGGAGGATGTTGAATTATTTCCCTGGAGTTATTATCCGAAAGACAGTACAGCGGAAATTACCGGAGATTTTCCCAAATTTCAGGCAATGGCATTGGAAGATTGGGATGAGGAAATCGAGGCGGAAATGAAGGAAGCCCAGAATTGGTATCTGTATCAGATGATTGGATGGCAGAGCGATACGCCTGAGGAAGAAGTATGGGAATTGTACCGCGACAGCCAGAAAAGCATTATGGACAGTATGGTGAGGGTGGATAATTCTCCCTTTGGCCCGGCCACCATTTATTTTTATCAGGATGTGATGCAGTTGGGAGAAAAGCAGTATCAGATACGGATTGCCTGCAGCGACTGGAATGTGATCAGCTTTAATTGTTTTGAGTACCGCAGCGGACAGGAGAGGGACAGGGAAGCCTGGGCAGAGGGAAAAGAGAAGCTGGCGAAGATTGTGGAGGAATCGGAGGATCAGCTTGCAGAATATTATGATTATATGATACTGCTGCGGGATCAGGATCTGGTTACGGCTTATGATGAAGAGGAAGGGTATATCAATACTTATCTTCAGAGTCTGTACTGGCTGGAAGAGATTATGAACGGAAGAGAGTACGGGTATCAGTATATTTCCGATGGAGTGCGGCTTATGATACAGGACTGGAACACGACCCGGGAGGAAAAGGGGAACGCGGTGATTTCAGGCAACGGATCTGAAACAGAGACTTCCGTAAACGCGGATCCCAGTTACTCTTATCAGATTGTGGAATTGAAGGATATGATTCTGCTGTTGATGCAGGGAGAGGAAACCCTTGGAATATTTTACGATCCCATGGAACAGCATTTCTGCGGTTTTAACTTTTTTTATGAATATTAAATTTTTCGAAAGCATTAGAAAAACGGTTGTGCTATCGGAAACTCTGTCTTATAATAAAGTTATGTTTCGGATAAAAATGATAAAGGATGATATAAGATAGTTAAGAGATAAAAAGCGGTAAAATCCGGAAGGAAAGAGGAGAATTCAAAAATGAACAACACAGATAAGTTTGACGATACAGATTTTCGTGAAGTAATATCAGATTCAGAAGAGCCGGATAAGGCTGCCGGGCCCAATGGAAGCGGCGGCAAAGGGGAGATTCAGAAGTCTGAGCAGAGCGGGCCAGAGGGCGGTTCGAAGGAGAACAGTTCCGATTCCGGGGACAAAGAGAGTGAATACGAGGATACCTGTTATATCTGCCACAGGCCGGAGAGCAAGGCCGGCAAGATGATTAAGATACCCAATGAGATCTGCATTTGCGCAGATTGTATGCAGAAGACCTTTGACAGCATGAGCCAGGTGAGCTTTCCCATCGGGGATATGAGCAATTTCGGCAATATGCCCAATATCAGCATGATTAATTTGTCTGAGCTGCAGAATATGGGCATGATGCCCAAGAGCCAGAAGCTGAAAAAAAAGCGGGCCAAAGAAGAGAAGAAAGCGAAGCCTGTGCTGGATATCAAGTCAATTCCCGCACCTCACAAGATCAAAGCCAGCTTAGACGAGTATGTGGTAGGCCAGGAACACGCCAAGAAGGTAATGTCTGTGGCTGTTTACAACCACTATAAGCGGGTGGGATGCGACAATAAGGACGGCGTAGAGATCGAGAAGTCCAACATGCTGATGTTAGGGCCCACCGGAAGCGGGAAGACTTATATGGTAAGAACCCTTGCCAGGCTTTTGGATGTGCCTCTGGCCATTGCGGACGCCACATCCCTGACAGAGGCCGGGTATATCGGGGACGATATTGAGAGCGTGGTTTCCAAGCTGCTGGCGGCTGCGGAGAATGATGTGGAACGGGCAGAGCACGGCATCATATTCATTGACGAAATTGATAAAATTGCCAAGAAGAGAAATACTCATCAGAGGGATGTCAGCGGAGAGAGCGTGCAGCAGGGAATGCTGAAATTATTAGAAGGGGCCGACATAGAAGTTCCCGTGGGGGCCAACAGCAAGAACGCCATGGTGCCTCTCGCCACAGTGAATACCAGAAATATTCTGTTCATCTGCGGCGGCGCCTTTCCGGATCTGGACGAAATTATTAAAGAGCGGCTGAACAAGAAGTCCGCCATGGGATTTCATGCGGATTTGAAGGATAAATACGATAAGGAAGACAATATTCTCCACAGGGTGGAAGTAGAGGATATCCGCAAATACGGCATGATTCCGGAATTTCTGGGCCGGCTTCCGGTGATTTTCGCGTTGGACGCCTTATCCGAGGATATGCTGGTGCGGATTCTGACGGAACCGAAGAACGCCATTATCAAACAGTACCAGAAGCTGCTGGCCATGGATGAGGTGAAGCTGGAATTTGACGAAGGGGCCCTTCATGCCATTGCTGGGAAAGCCAGGAAGAAAGATGTGGGGGCCAGGGCGCTGCGGGCCATTCTGGAAGAATTTATGCTTGATATTATGTATGAGATTCCCAAGGATGACAACATCGGCATGGTAACCATTACCGGGGAATATATTGAGAATAAGGGAGGCCCGATTATTACCATGCGGGGCTGTCCGGTTCTGGAAGAGAAGGCCAAGGCGGCAGGCGCGTAATTTCGGATGGGTTTCGGCCCGGAGAAACAGCTTGCGAAAGGAACACCGAAGGGGCGCCTGTGCTTGCGAAAGGAAAATCGAAAGGGTGTCTGTGCCAGCGAAAGGAACGGGAACTGAATATTTTGGCTGTGCTTTACATAGTATGATAAAAAAAGAAAAGAGCAGAATATGGATTGTGAAGAAGCCGTATATTCAAATGACTACTATGATTTTATTATGGAATATACCATGCCTGGTTTTGGGACGCCGGTAAGTTCCTGTGTGCAAAAAATTGACGCTTCCTATGATGTTGCTTATCTGCCCAGGGCAGGGAGCCTTTCTTTGAATATTCAGAATTACAACTATACGTCTATTCCGAAATGTTATACCCTGATGGATGAGAGCGCTCTGGAAGCAAGCGGGATATTGAGGATACAGAACCAACCGACCCTGTCCCTGAAGGGACAGGGCGTTTTGATTGGTTTTTTGGATACTGGCATTGATTATTTGAATCCGGTATTCAGAAACAGTGACGGCAGCACGAGAATCACGGCAATCTGGGATCAGACGGATCGCAGCGGGATACCGCCGGAAGGATTTCTCTACGGAACGGAATATATGGATACCAGCATTAATGAAGCTTTGCAGGCAGGAAATCCAAGGGATGTTGTGCCTGTGACGGATCCGGAGGGCCATGGCACGTTTATGGCAAGCGTGGCGGCAGGAAGCCAGATTCGGGAAGAAGAATTTATCGGAGCGGCTCCTTATGCCAGGATTGCAATGGTGAAGCTGAAACCGGCAAAGCAGTATTTGAGAGAGTTCTATTTTATCCCGGAGGATGCGGAGGCATATCAGGAAAATGACATAATGGCGGGGCTGGCCTATCTGGATCAGCTTGCCAAAAGAGTTCGGATGCCCCTGGTGATCTGTTTCGGCCTTGGCTCTAATATGGGAAGTCATACAGGGGTCAGCCATTTAAGCACCATGCTCAATAACATTACGCTGCGCAGCGGAAGGGTGGCAGTTACCGCTGTGGGAAATGAAGGAAATGAAAGGCATCATTATTTCGGCCAGATGGAAAATGGGCAGGAATATCAGAATGTGGAAATCAGCGTGAGTGAGGGAGTAGAGGGATTTTCAGCGGAGCTGTGGGCCAGAGCGCCCCAGCGGTTTGTGATAGAGATTATTTCCCCTACTGGAGAGAGGATGCCCAGTGACTATATTCTGTCCGGAGGCAGGGAATTCCGCTTTTTGTTCGAGGACACCAGGGTAACGGTGGATTACCGGATTACCGGGATTTTGAATGGGGCTCAGGTAATTTATATGCGCTTTGAGCATCCCTCCCAGGGGCTGTGGAATATCCGGGTATTTCCAGAGGTGGAACTGGCAAGTATTTTTAACATGTGGCTGCCTGTGGAGGAGCTTTCCACCGGGGAAGTGTTTTTTGTCCGTTCCAATCCGGATACCACCATTACGGTTCCATCCACCGCCATCGTTCCGATTGCCGTAGGGGCGTATGATGTGCGGGACAACAGCATTTATCTGCGCTCCGGCAGAGGATTTACCTCCAATGGCTGGATTAAGCCGGATCTGGTGGCCCCGGGAGTGGGCGTATTCGGGGCGGGGCTGAATAATCAGTTTACCACCCGGGACGGCACCAGCGTGGCGGCGGCAATCACGGCGGGAGCAGTCGCCCTGATGTTAGAATGGGGAATTGTAAGGGGCAATTATACGGCAATTACCAGCATTGAGATCAAGAATGTACTGATCCGCGGGGCGGCCCGAGACAGTAAGCGGACTTACCCGGATCAGTCCTTCGGCTGGGGAAGGCTGGATCTCTACCAGGCGTTTGAAGATTTCAGGATTCGGTGAAAGGAGACAAAGGATGAAATATGCAGCAGTGGCGGCGGCAGTGTTTGCCGGAGATTTTTTTCTGAAGGAGCAGTCGGAGAAACGGAAAGATTGGAACGAAAGGGAAATATGCCGGGGCCGGATTGTTCTAAAGAAATATCATAACAGAGGAGCGGCTCTGAATTTTATGGAGGGGCGGCCGGGGCTGCTGAAGAAAATATCTTTTGGCATGCTGCTGGTTCTGGGCATACTGTGGTACCTCTTTTGGCGCAAAAAAGAAAATCCCGCAGTCCTGTTGGGATTGAGCCTGGCCATCGGAGGAGGAGCCAATAATTTTTACGACAGATTGAAGCGGGGGTATGTGGTGGACTATTTCAGCTTCAGGACTCCCTGGAACTGGCTGAATCAGATTATTTTTAATATTTCTGACCTGTGTATTTTTATCGGCACATTGATAGCAGTGGCGTCGAAGCCGATGTCTTGAAAACAGGGATAATTATGTGCTAGAGCGTGTCTTAAAATTCATTCCCGCCATCTGCACTAAGGAATCCACCAGGCTTCGCACCTGATACCCCCTTAGTGCCAAGCATCCCCCACTTAGCGCGATATTTGCGCCAAATTCAGGTTACATAGCCCGCTATGCGCCCTTCATTTGGCACAAATCTCCCACTAAGTGGAGAATACATCTGTCAGAAAGCAATTTTAAGACACGCTCTAGAATGCAAAAAGAAGGGGCTGTCGGGAAATGATACTTTTTAGACCTGATTCCCCAAAAAGAGAACT
>CAJUBP010000053.1 GCA_910584585.1 uncultured Lachnospiraceae bacterium
TAATTCCCCCATGAATGGGGGCTAGGGGGTTGAAGTGTCGAAGACACTTTTTTACAGCATTTGAGAAATTAAGAATTGCCTGTCCATTATGGCAATAGAGCGAACAATTTATATTGCGATACACAGGAACTAGCGGATTGCTCTTTCACTAAGGACGCCCAGTTTGTGTGTGAAAGGGCAATCCGCTAGTGACCTCCGTCTCCAAAGATAAAAAAGCCCGCCCCCCTTTTGTACACTCAGCATAAAAATTCTCACAATTCCCCCAATTTTCTAAAATAATTTTTACACAAATATGACAAAAAACCCCTGATTCCGAAAGCGAAAAAAAAGTGCACAAAATTATGGGGATAAACAAAAATTATCCCAAAGTTATCCACATGAAAATATGACAAAAAATCCAAAAATGTGAGTTATACACAGAGTTATCCACATTATCCACAAAAAGTCCTGTGAATAACTCGGTTTACATAGTATGAAAAAGAAACATTTGTTTTGTGAAGTTGTGATAAAATTGATGATTTCCGTAAAAAATAAAAAAAACTATTGACTTTTTAAAAGACAAAAAAAACCTATTTCGGAACAAAAATGTCAGTTAATTTCCATTGGACAGGGTGGTTGAAAAAATTTCCTGCATTTGGTATACTTCTAAAAGTACATTTATATTCGAGAGTAGAAACGGGTGTTATATGATTAAAAAATTGGAAATACTGGGAATAACTCTGAATAATGATACGGTGGCAGAAGCGATGGTTTTGGTGGAAGAATTTCTGGACAGTACCATGATGAACACCATAGAGGCCATTTCCATGGATACGCTGGTGAAAACCCAGGAGGACGACAGGCTGAAGGAATGCATCGAACAGTTGGATCTGGCAGTGGTCAGTGATAAGGAGATTTTAAAGGCTGCCGGCGAGACTTCCAGGCAGCGGATTCGGGAGACGGCAGACAATGATTTCTTTCGAGAGTTTGCGAAGCGGGCTTCCGGAAATAGGCGGAATGTGTTTTTGCTGGGAGAGACGAAAGAGCAGCTTGAGGCTCTGGAGGAATTTCTGGCGGAAAATTACAGCGGCATTCAGATTGCGGGGCGTTTCGGACTGGCGGACTGCACCGGAGATTATGATATGGTGATCAATGAAATCAACATTGCGGAACCGGATGTGATTATGTCGGTTCTTGCGTCGCCCCGGCAGGAATATTTTTTGCAGGACAACCGGGAAAAATTAAACGCGAAAATCTGGTACGGGCTGGGAGAAGTGTATTCTGACAAAAAGGTTGTGTCCGAGGTGGCAGGATTTGCCAGAAAGCTGATCCAGAAAGGCATGATGCACAGTATGATATCGCGCTATAAAAGAAAAGAAGAATGAGGTAAAAGAATGAACAGACTGTTAGCTTACAGGCGGACGCCGGTATTTTTGTATCTGGTAATTATTGCAGGGACGGGATTGCTGGCATTTGCCATTAAATGTATCTTTGATCCCATCAGCCTGGTAACCGGCGGGTTTACCGGCATTTCAATTCTAATGAAGGAATTGACCGAGGTGTTCTATGAAGGCGGAATCCCTCTCTGGTTTGCCAATCTTGCGTTAAACCTTCCTGTGTTTTTGCTGGCCTGGAAGATTAAGGGCAAGCGCTTTATCGGGCGGACAGCAATTGCGACGGCGCTGCTTTCCGGCTGGCTGTATGTGATTCCGGAAGTGGATTTTGTCAGCGGGGATTACATTCTGGCCGCTTTATTCGGCGGAACCATTTCAGGAATCGCCATGGGAATGATCCTCTGGGCGGACGCCACCACCGGCGGAACGGAAATGGTAGGCGCGCTGATCCAGTGCAGGTTAAAACATTATTCCGTAGCGCAGATTATGCAGGTTTTGGATGGAATGGTTGTGCTGGCGGGGCTGTATGTATTCGGCCTGCGCCCTTCCAT
Organism: uncultured Lachnospiraceae bacterium; assembly: GCA_910584585.1. Lineage (GTDB taxonomy): Bacteria > Bacillota > Clostridia > Lachnospirales > Lachnospiraceae > Petralouisia. The sequence continues at coordinate 1,925 of CAJUBP010000053.1, forward strand.
GTACGCCATCGTGGCGATTTTTATATCCTCAAAAGTAATAGACGCCATTCTGGAAGGCATGAAATTTTCAAAAGCCGCATACATTATCACCGATAAATATGAAGAGGTTTCCAGAATTATCATGGAAACCCTGGATCGGGGCGTGACGGGGTTAGAGGCCAGAGGCATGTATTCCGGAGAAAAAAAGTGCATGCTCTATTGTGTGGTATCCAAGAAGGAGATTGTCCAGTTAAAGGAACTGGTGCATCAGATAGACCTGGACGCGTTTGTGATTGTGGGAGACGTGCGGGAGGTGTTAGGCGAGGGATTTATCGAGTATCGCAGAGGCTGAGAGGGATTTTGTGTACTATGCCCATGAAAAAATCGGAGAAAATTTCAAAAAAGTTGAGGAAATGCATAAAAAAATATGGATTTCCTCTTCCTTTTTTTGTGCTTTTGCATTAAAATACATATTAAGTTGTTTTGTTTTCCCAAAATACCTGCAACAGAATTGTGAAAGTTGTATAGGAATTATTGCACATATGGAAGCGCAGCCGAAGAACACACAGCGGTTCGGCGCAGTTTCTGAGAATGAGAAGATGGAGGACTGCCAGAAAACACGGCGCAGTTTCTGAGAATGAGAATATGGAGGACTGCCAGAAAACACGGCGCAGGAAAAGGAAGAGAAAAGGAGTGGAGCACATGATTTCGAATCAGATACTTCAGAACACCATTGACGGGCTGAAAGGAATTACCAGAATTGATCTATGTATTATTGATACGGAAGGCAAAGTATTGGCGGCAACTTTTCAGGACGCGGACAGTTATGTGGCGGCGGCTCAAGCATTTGTGGAATCTCCGGCAGACAGCCAGGTGTTTTTGGGATGCCAGTTTTTTAAAGTGTTTGACGAACATCAGTTGGAATATATCTTGCTGGCCAACGGGGACAGCGACGACGTCTACATGGTAGGGAAGATTGCCAGCTTCCAGATACAGAATTTGCTGGTGGCCTATAAAGAGCGTTTTGATAAAGATAACTTTGTAAAGAATCTGCTGTTGGACAATCTGCTTCTGGTGGATATTTATAATCGGGCCAAGAAGCTGCACATTGATACGGAGGCCAGACGGGTGGTATTCATTGTGGAGACCAACCGGGAAAAAGACGGCAATGAACTGGAAAAAGTGCGGAGTCTTCTGGGAGGCAAGTCCAGGGATTTTATCACGGCAGTGGATGAGAAAAATATTATCGTTGTAAAAGAAGTGATGGAAAATGAGGGATATGAGGAGCTGAACCGAACGGCGGAAGTGATTCTGAGCATGTTCCACGGCGGAGACGACCTGGATATTCACATTGCTTACGGCACCATTGTCAATGAAATCAAAGAAGTTTCCCGATCTTATAAGGAAGCCAGAATGGCTCTGGATGTGGGCAAGATTTTCTTTGAAGAGCGCCATGTCAACGCGTATTCCACCCTGGGCATCGGACGTTTGATTTATCAGCTCCCGATACCGCTGTGCAAAATGTTTATCAAGGAAATTTTTGACGGCAAATCCCCGGATGAATTTGACGAAGAGACTCTGACCACCATCAATAAATTTTTTGAAAACAGCCTGAATGTATCAGAAACTTCCAGACAATTATACATTCACCGGAACACCCTGGTGTACCGGCTGGATAAGCTTCAGAAGAGCACCGGCCTGGACCTGCGGGTGTTTGAGGACGCCATTACCTTTAAGATTGCCCTGATGGTTGTAAAGTACATGAAGTATATGGAATCTTTGGATTATTAAGCTAGGAGAGAATTCGATGATAAAACTTGAAAATGTCAGCAAAGCCTATTCAGCAGGAATTCCTGCGCTGAATGATGTGAGCCTGTATATTGAGCCGGGAGAATTTGTGTTTGTGGTGGGGGACAGCGGTTCCGGCAAATCCACTTTGATCAAGCTGCTGCTAAAGGAATTAGAGCCCACAAAGGGCAGCATTTCTATTAATAACCAGAAGCTTGGAAATATCCGCCATAAGGATATCCCCAGATTCCGGCGGAATATCGGCGTGGTATTCCAGGATTTTAGGCTGTTGAAGGATCGGAATGTCTATGAAAATGTGGCATTTGCCCAAAGGGCCGTAGGAACGCCGGTGAAAACCATGCGCAGAAAGGTTCCGGCGGTTCTGTCCATGGTGGGCCTGGCAGCCAAATACAAATCTTACCCCAAGGAAATCTCCGGAGGGGAACAGCAGAGGGTAGCCATTGCAAGGGCTTTGGTAAATGAGCCGAGGATTCTTCTTGCAGACGAGCCCACCGGTAACCTGGACGCTCACAATGCCTGGGAAATTATGAAGCTGTTGGAGGAAATCAACCAGCGAGGCACCACAGTCCTGGTGGTGACCCATAATCTGGACATTGTAAAGGCCATGCGCAAACGCGTCATTACAATGAAGAAAGGCGTTGTCATTTCGGATGAGCGGATAGGTGATTTTTATGAGGATTAGTACGTTCTGGTATACCTTAAGGCAGGGAGCGAAGAATATCTGGAAAAATAAGATGTTTTCCCTGGCTTCCATTGCAACCATGTCAGCCTGTATCTTTCTCTTCGGCATTTTTTATTCTGTGGTGGTGAATTTCCAGAGCGTGGTGCGGGAAGTGGAGTCAGGAGTGGCCGTTACGGTGTTTTTCGTAGACGGAGCCACCCAGGAACAGATAGACGCCATCGGAGAGCAGATTGGAAAGCGGGTGGAAGTGTCGGAGAAGGTTTTTGTGTCGGCAGAAGAAGCCTGGGAGAATTTTCAGAAAATTTATTTCAAAGGAGCGGAGGACATGGCCCAGGGATTTGCGGAGGATAATCCTCTGGCCAATTCCGCCCATTACGAAGTCTACATGAATGATATTTCTATGCAGGAGTCTCTGGTTACTTTTGTCCAGTCTTTAGAGGGGGTCAAAGAGGTAAAAAGCTCCGACATGGCGGCTCATACCCTGACGGATTTTAACCGTCTGATCGGCTATGTGTCGGCGGGGATTATCCTGATTCTGCTGTGTGTGGCAGTGTTTTTGATCAGTAATACCGTCACCATCGGAATCGCGGTCCGCAGAGAAGAGATTGCCATAATGAAATTAATCGGCGCAACCGATTATTTTGTGCGGGCGCCTTTTATTGTGGAGGGAATTCTCATCGGACTGATTGGTTCCGCCCTGCCTCTTTTGGTGCTGTATCAGATGTACCGGAGGATCATTGTGTATGTGGGAGAGAAATTCCTCTGGCTGAGCGGAATGCTGGAATTTCTTCCGGTGAATAAAGTTTTTTCCACGCTGGTTCCGGTGGGGCTGGTTCTCGGAGTGGGAATCGGATTTTTGGGAAGCCGCCTGACCATCCGTAAACATTTAAAAGTATAAATTCATGAGAAAGACATAATTTTGTGATATCATACGTAAAAATCAGATTGCAGGAAAGAGGAATTACGGAATATGGACAATCAGGAATATTTTGAACCGCCCAGGAAACAGAAGTCAAATTTCGGCAAAGGAGTTGCTGTGGGAGCCCTTGCGGCGCTGCTGGCAGTTACTTTGGCAGCCGGAGGAATCTGGCTGGGCGTAAAGGCCGGTCTTCGGAACAAAGACCTTTCCAGTGAGGAAGAAAGCAGCAAAGAGGCGATTACTGAGAAGAGCGTGGAGAAGAAATCCGGTGAAATCGCGGATTTGATTGATCAGTATTATTATGAGGATGTGGATGAAGAAGCCCTGGTGGAAGGCATGTACGCCGGAATGGTGGACGGATTGGGAGATCCCTATTCGGCTTATTACACGGCGGAAGAATACCGGGCTCTTACGGAGAGCACCAGCGGGGTTTATTACGGAATCGGAGCGGTGCTGACTCAGAATGTAAATACGAAAATTGTCACAATTCTCCATGTTTATCCGGGAACCCCGGCGGAAGAGGCCGGAGTGAAAGACGGAGACGTGATTGTGAAGGTGGGAGACATTGAGGGAGACAGCATGGAACTGTCAGAACTGGTGACACATATCAAAGGAGAAGAAGGAACGACGGTGCATTTGGAGCTTCTGCGCAGCGGTGAGAAGGAGCATATTGAACTGGATGTCAAGCGGCGCCAGATTGAGGTGCCCACGGTGGAGCATCAGATGCTGGAAGGCCAGGTGGGGTTGATTCAGATTACGGAATTTTCCGAGTCTACGCCGGAACAGTTCCAGGAAGCCTGGAATGACCTGGAGGGACAGGGAATGCAGTCCGTTATTGTGGATTTGCGGGACAATCCAGGGGGAGTGCTCCAGTCTGTGTGCGCCATGTTAGACGCGATTTTGCCAGAAGGCCTGCTGGTATATACGGAGGACAAATACGGCAGCCGTTCTGAGTACAAATCAGATGAAAAATGCGTGAACCTTCCCATGGCGGTATTAATTAATGGCAACAGCGCCAGCGCGTCAGAAATTTTTGCAGGCGCCATTAAGGATTATGAATACGGAACGCTGATTGGAACTACGTCTTTTGGAAAAGGCATCGTTCAGACCATTATTCCCATGGATGACGGAAGCGCAGTGAAGGTGACCATGGCAAAATATTTTACTCCCAAGGGAAATTATATCCACGGAGCAGGCATTGAGCCGGATATTCAGCTGGAATATCAGTATCAGGAGGAGACAGAGGGTGAGGATTACAATCCCATGCATGACAATCAGGTGTTAAAGGCTTTGGAGGTGCTCCAAAAGGGAGAAAAATAGCGAATAATGATTGACCTGGTACTTTAGATAGGATAAGATAGTAATATCAGAATTTCTACATTTATGATTCATACAGAAAGGGATAACGAAGTGAAACAATTTTATGGTATGAGCCAGAAGGGAGATTTGAAGGAAGCAGTCAAAGGGCTTAACAACCCTCAGATGATTTTGCTGATGTCAAATGAAGGACAGTTTGAAGCGCATGTGCGTAAATTGGAAGAACTTTTTCCCGGCGTGCCCAGCATCGGGTGTATCGGAATGAGTTATGATACCAGAGTGGTGGAAAAGGGCGTGGGCCTGGTGGCGTTTTACGGCGGCGTCTCAGCAGCGGCGGATGTGCTGGAAGAAGTGTCCGTAATGCCGGTGAAATACATTGAACGTCTGCAGCGGGATGTGGAGAAAGTGGGAGCTTCTAAGAATGACACCATCTGCCTGGATTTTTGTTCCGGAAATGACGCCTGCGCATTGACTACGGTATACAGTGTGTTAAAGCACAGGGGCATTTCCCTGGTGGGAGGAACCGGCGATGCCGGGAAGGTGTCGGCCAACGGGAAAGTTTATGAGGACGCAGTGGCTTATGCCCTGATTAAAAACCAGGGAGGGCGGGTGAAGGCGTATAAGGAAAATATTTATCATAAGATGGGAAATTACCGTTTTATCGCTTCTAAGACCAACAGAGCCAAGTACGTGATCGGAGAATTAAACGGGAAGCCCGCCAAGCAGGTATATCAGAGTATTTTAAAGGTATCAGAACAGCAGATCACCAACCAGACCTTTAAAAATCCCTTTGGAAGAATTGACGGGGATGAGACCTGCATTATATCCATCAAGGAAGTGGATGGGAACGCGCTGGCCTGTTTTCGGCAGGTGAACGACTCGGATGTGCTGATTCTTCTGGAACTGGGCGATTATAAGAGAATTGTGAAGGATACCATTCAGACCATACAGCGGGATTTTCCGAAGATTTCCGGCGTGTTTTCCGTGAACTGCCTGTTCCGGTATCTGCTGTTCAGTGAAAACCATTACATGCAGGAATATCTGCTGGATATGGGAACGCTGGGAAGTCATGCAGGGCTGGTTGGATATGGAGAGCACTATAACAACCGGTTTGTCAATCAGTCCATGACCTGCGTGGCGTTTGAGTAAAGGGGGAAAAAGATGCTATTTGAAAAAAAAGGCCCCAAAAAGGCCGCAAAGAGACAGAAGAAGGGTCTTTATCCCGTTTTATATGTTATGGAAAGCCTGAAAGGATATCACACAGAGCTTGTGCAGAAGGAAGTGAATTCTCTGCAGGAATTAAGCGTGGTGAGCAAATCCTTTGATCAGGTGCTTCATGAATCGGAGAACTTTCAGGAGCAGCTGCAGGATTTTGGAGATACTTTTTCCAGCATCAATCAGGTGTCCGGGCAGTTTACAGAAGTAAAGAGCGAGATTGCCCAGTCGGTGAACCAGGCCCAGAACGGCGTGGAGGAGCTGAAAAACAGTTCGAAAGAAGTGGAGTCTCATTTCGGGGAAATGGAAAACACTTTCGGAGATTTCATGGAGGCTGTGAAGAATATTAAGAAGTGCACCAGCAAGATCGTAACCATTGCCGATCAGACCAACATGCTTGCGCTGAACGCTACCATAGAGGCGGCCCGGGCAGGGGAACAGGGCAAAGGATTTGCAGTGGTGGCAGTGGAAGTAAAGGCATTGGCAGATGAGATCAAGAAGCTTGTGGCTGAAGTGAACGCCAGCATCGGAGATGTGGAGCAGGGAACAGACCGACTGAGTGAGAGCATTAATACCTCCCAGCAGGCCTTGGAAGCAAGTATTGACAAGGTAAATGATACATATGAGATGTTTGACAAGATTACCCAGGCGGCGGAAGGGGCGGAGACGGTGCAGGAAGAGATTTCCGGCGTCATTGACCAGTCCAGCGCTTCCCTGCAGTCTCTGTGCGGATTTTTTGACCAGACCAAAGAGCATTATCAGAGGGTTATGGAGCATATTGAATACGCCAGCAAGCTGGGAACCACCAAGAGCGCCATGTTTGAGGATATTGATCTGATGATGTCCCAGATACCGCCGATCATAGAAGAGTACAACCGGTAATTGACAAAAGGAAGAAAATCATATAAGATAATCAATGATAGCAGAACGCAGAGGGACCGCGGACGCGGTTGAGAAGGTTAGAACCTGACTCTTTGAACCTGTCAGTTAATACTGTCGTAGGGAGCGTGAATATTCCGCAGATTCAGAAGGCGCTCTTATCAAGGGGCGTCTTTTTATCGTTGGACGCGAGGAGGATATTAGAATGAGAGAATACGCGACGCAGATGGAAGCGGCCCGCAAGGGCATTGTAACAGAGGAATTGAAGAAGGTGGCGGCCAAGGAGAGGATGGCGCCGGAAGAGCTGATGCCGCTGGTGGCAGAGGGGAAGGTGGCAATCTGTGCCAATAAGAACCATGTTTGCCTTGATCCGGAAGGGGTAGGCTCCATGCTGCGCACCAAGATCAACGTGAACCTGGGGGTATCCAGAGACTGTAAGGATTACGATGTGGAAATGAAAAAAGTTATGGAAGCGGTCAATCTGGGAGCTCATGCCATTATGGATTTGTCTTCCCATGGGGATACCATTCCTTTTCGGAGAAAGCTGACGTCAGAATGCCCTGCCATGATCGGGACGGTGCCGGTGTATGATTCCGTGATTCATTATCAGCGGGATCTTGCCACGCTGACGGCTAAGGATTTTATTGATGTGGTCAGGCTTCATGCCGAAGACGGCGTGGATTTTGTAACGCTGCACTGCGGCATTACCAGAAAAACCATTGAACAGATTAAAAAGCATAAGCGGAAAATGAATATTGTATCCCGGGGAGGTTCCCTGGTATTTGCCTGGATGAGCATGACAGGGGAAGAAAATCCGTTTTATGAATATTTTGACGAAATCCTGGAGATCTGCCGGGAATACGATGTAACCATTTCCCTGGGAGACGCCTGCCGCCCCGGCTGTCTGGCGGACGGATCGGACGTGTGCCAGATTGAGGAACTGGTGCGGTTGGGAGAACTGACCAAACGGGCATGGGAAAGGGATGTGCAGGTGATGGTGGAAGGTCCGGGACATATGCCCATGGATCAGATTGCGGCCAATATGAAGATGCAGCAGACCATTTGCATGGGCGCGCCTTTCTATGTGTTAGGGCCCATTGTAACCGATATTGCGCCGGGATATGACCACATTACTTCGGCTATCGGGGGAGCGATTGCGGCGCAGAACGGAGCGGCTTTTCTGTGCTATGTCACTCCGGCGGAGCATTTGGCTCTGCCCAATGTGGAGGATGTGAAGCAGGGAATCATGGCGTCTAAGATTGCGGCTCATGCGGCGGATATTGCAAAAGGAGTCAGGGGCGCCAGAGAACTGGATGACAAAATGGCGGACGCAAGGCGCGCCCTGGACTGGGAGGCTCAGTGGGAATGCGCCATGGATCCGGAGACGGCAAAGAAAATCCGGGAAGACCGCAAACCGGAGCATGACGACACCTGTTCCATGTGCGGAAAATTCTGTGCGGTGCGGAGCATGAATAAGGCTCTGTCCGGCGAATATATTGACATTTTGTAATGGGGAGGGCCTATGAAAGTAAATATTAGAAAGCTGGCTGTCGCAGGGATGATGACTGCTTTAGGCGTCAGCCTGTCGGCGTTTTCCATTCCCATCGGGGCTTCCAGGTGCTTTCCCATTCAGCATCTTCTGAATGTATTGGCCGGCATTTTCCTGGGGCCTTCCTACGCGGTGGGATTTGCGTTTTCCACAGCCCTGATCCGGAACCTGATGGGGACCGGAAGCCTTCTGGCATTTCCAGGCAGCATGGCGGGGGCTTTTCTGGGAGCTGTATTGTTTCGGTATACCGGGAAAATATGGACTAATTTCTTAGGAGAGATTCTGGGAACCGGCGTCATCGGGGGAATGCTCTGTTATCCGGTTGCCAGCCTGCTGATGGGAAACCAGGAAGCAGCGCTGTTTACCTATGTGCTTCCTTTCTTTATCAGTACGGCAGGCGGATGCATTCTGGCGGCAATTTTACTGGGCGCCATGTACCGGTCCGGCGCAGTTTCCTATTTACAGGGAATGCTGAAGGGAACGGAACAGTGAACGAACAATATTACAAGGAACATTTATCCGAAAGGGCAGGAAATGAACAGAGCTGCAGGGAACATTTATCCGAAAAGGCAGGGAACGAACAGAGCTGCAGGAAATATTTATCTGAAAGGGCGGAACAGATTGCAGAGATATTCCGAAGAGTCCGGACCCGGAGATATCTGATTCATATGATTCCCAATACGGTTTCAGCCGCCCTGTGCGCAGACGGCCTGGCTTCTCTGGGCGCCCGGCCGCTGATGGCGGCAGCTCCGGAAGAAATGCCGGAAATTGTATCTCAGGCGGACGGCTGCGTGATTAATCTTGGCCAGCTGACAAAAGAAAAGCAGAAGGCAGCCCGGCTTGTGTTGGAGCAGGGCGCCAGATTGGGCAAACCTCTGGCGTTAGACCCGGTAGGCTGCGGCGCCTCCCAGTTTCGGATGCAGGCGGCGCAAGAGCTTTTGGACATGCCCTGGCAGGGAATCCTCAAAGGAAACCGTTCAGAACTTTACAGTATCCAACAAGGAAAACTGACCAGAGAAGGCATAGATTCTCTGCAAGAGCACTCCTTAACCAACCGAATTCCCCTAGGCAGAATCTATCTGGCCACCGGGAAAACCGATGAAATCCTCTGGGAAAGCGGCAGCATCCAGATTCCCCGCAAAACAGCCAGCCGCTGGAATATAGTGGGAACCGGCTGCCTGACAGGAGCAGTCACAGGCGCATGCTGCTGCGCCGCAGCAGAACTGGCCAAAGAATCATCAGAAAGCTCCCATAATATGGAAGAAAAAAGCAGTCAGACTCCGGAAGATTTGCCAGAGAGAAGCCTGTCTCCCCTAAAATTAGCCGCCATATCCGCCTCCCTGGCCATGGCGTTCGCATTAGAACAGGCCGGGAAAGCCGAAGGATACGGAACAGCCAAATCCGCGTTGCTGAATGCCTTGGGCCAGTTGTCAGAAGAGAATTTTTTAAAGTGGTTGGCACACACATATCTGAATGAGAAACATTTCCAGAAATAAATGTTCCATATTGCGATACACAGGAAATTCAGAACGGCCCTTCCTCTAAGCAAGCAGTTCACGGGCACTTCTAGTACAGGCAAAATCCACTGTTTAGGTCGACTTAGGAAGGAGGGCTTTCCCGACTTGCTTAGTCGAAGTTAGGAACTGTGCAGTTAGTTTGCCGGAACGTTGCCCGGCTTGCGTGAGGAAGGGCCGTTCTGAATTTCCGTCCGTATCTCCAGATAGAAAATTATGTCAGAAATAAATTGATAAGTGACAAGGAAAGGAGAACGCCATGAAATACCTATACCTGATTGCAGACTTCTCCTACGGAGAAGCCAAAATAGAAGCCGCCTTAAAGGCCGGCGCAGATTACATTCAGCTGCGGGAGAAAAACATTTCTTCCGCAGAATACCTGCAGCGGGCCAAGAAGCTGCGGGAAATGACAGAGAAATACCATACCAAACTGATTATCAACGATCGTGTGGACATAGCCTTGTTAAGCGGCGCGGACGGAGTCCACTTAGGTCAGGAGGACGTTCCTGTAAGGGACGCGAGAAAGCTTTTGGGAGCTCAGAAAATCATCGGAGCCACCGCCAAAACGCCGGAACAGGCCAGACAGGCCATGGAGGATGGGGCCGACTACTTAGGCAGCGGCGCGTGGTTTTTTACAGAAACCAAAAAAGACGCCGTTCCTATTTCAGAGGAAACCTATCAGAAAATTCTTGAGGCTGCCCCCATTCTCAATATGGCGGTGGGTGGAATCAATGCCCAAAACTGCGGAAAGCCCCTTTCTCTGGGAGCCGGCGGACTGGCAATCTCGGCGGGGATTCTGAAAGCGGAAGATCCCGGAGCGGAAACAGCTAAGATACGGCGGATCTTAGAGTGTGTTTGAAATTTTCTGATACGGAGGGATAAATGTGAAAACTGTGCTTACAATAGCAGGAAGCGACTGCAGCGGCGGCGCCGGCATTCAGGCGGATTTAAAGACCATTGCGGCCCATGGGCTGTATGGAGAGAGCGTGATTACTGCGCTGACGGCGCAGAATACAATGGGGGTAGCGGAGATTGTGCCGGTATCCCCTGATTTTTTGGAGAAACAGTTGGAGTGTGTGTTTACAGATATTGTGCCGGATGCTGTGAAGCTGGGCATGATTCCTGGTATTTCCCAGATGAAAGTCATAAAGAAAAGCCTGGAGCGCTGGCAGGCCAGGCATGTGGTGATGGATACCGTTATGATTTCCACCAGCGGCAGGAATCTGATGGAGCCGAAAGCCCTGTCTTATTTTCAGAAAGAACTGCTTCCCCTGGCGGAGATTTACACTCCCAACCTTCCGGAAGCCGGGGCTATGTTAAAAACAACCATAAAAACAAGGGAAGAAAGGGTTGCGGCGGCCAGGGAGTTTGCGTTACAATACAAGGGTGCTTTATATTTAAAAGGCGGCCATGACGAATCTTCTGCAGATGATTTGTTGTATCTGGAAGGAGAGCCTTTGTGGATATTCGGAGAGCATATTGATAATCCCAATACGCACGGGACAGGATGCACACTGTCTTCCGCTATTGCCTGCGGCCTTGCAAAAGGGCTGGGAGTCGAAGAAAGCGCAAGGAAGGCGAAAGAATATATTACCGGGGCTATTGCGGATGGAATGAATCTCGGAAGGGGAAATGGACCGCTGAACCATATGTACCGAATGGCGCCAAGGGATGAATGATTTGTGGTGAATACAGAAAAAGGAGATTTTGCGGATGAAGAAGAAATTACTGTTATTTGGATTGGGAATCTGTCTGCTGTTTACTGCCTGTTCCGGGAAAAATAAAGCAGAAAATACAAAGCAGAAAGAAGAAAAGACGGAGGATAATCAGGAGGCGAAAACGGAGAAGGAAGAAGAAAAAGAGGAAAAGAAGGACAAGGATGCAGCAGAAGAAGCCGGCGTGGAATTGACGAAGGAACCGGAAGTGACATTTGTGGATTATTCGGAAGATATTGAAGATGAGACAAGCGGCGTACTGCTTCTTTCCGTTACGGAGAACAGCCCTGTGGTTTCCATTCCGGAAAATGAAGCTGCGGCTGAGAAGATAAATATGGCTTTTGAACAAAAGCATACAGAGGTGCAGGCCTATATTGAGGAGGACGAGGAACTGGCAAGGAGCGCCTATGAGGGCTTGTCAGAGGAGGAAAAGAAAGACTGGATGCCCTATGGATACGGCGCTACCTACAAGATGGTCTATTGTTCCACGAAAATTTTAAGTATTGAAGCCCAGAGTTATCAGTGGCAGGGAACGCCTCATCCCAATACATGGACTTCTTCATACTGTTTTGACGCCTCCACCGGAAAACTTCTGTCGCTGTCAGATATCTTTACAGACCAGGCGGCAGCCAGAAAAATTGTGGAAGAGCATATTTTGAAAAAAATTACGGAAGAACCTTATAAAGACGGGCTGATGGAGGATTATGAAAGCTTTGTGCCGGATGTTCTGACAGAAGATGTCTTCTATTTGAATGACAAAGGCCTGGTGGTGATCTGCAATCCCTATATGCTGGCGAATTACGCGGCAGGCATCATTGAAATTGAGGTGCCTTATGAAGCGCTGAAAGACGTGATGAATGAGAAATACATGCTGAAATAAGAACTTTCCGGGGAATTATTATGGAAAAATCGAATCTGACAACCTTGTGTTATGTGGAGCAGGACGGAAAATATCTGATGCTCCATCGGGTGAAGAAAGAAAAAGATGTGAATAAGGATAAATGGATCGGAATCGGCGGACATTTTGAACCGGGAGAAAGCCCGGAGGAATGTCTGCTTCGGGAAGTGAAGGAAGAGACCGGCCTTACGCTGACTGATTATTCTTTCCGGGGAATCATTACTTTTTCCGCGGAGGGATGGCCGGTAGAATATATGTGCCTTTATACGGCGGACAGTTTTGAGGGAACCCTGACGGAGTGCGACGAGGGGACTCTGGAGTGGGTGGAAAAAGAGCAGGTCCTTTCTCTGAATATCTGGGAGGGGGATAAAATATTTTTCCGGCTTCTGTTGGCGGATGCTCCCTTTTTCTCGCTGAAATTAAGTTATGAAGGCGATCGGCTGACGGAGGCGGCATTGGATGGAAAGAAATTGGACACAAGGAAATTAAGATGACGTCTGGATCATTAGGAGCAGATCCGCGAAAATATTAGCCGTGAGGAGATAGGGAAATCAGAATGGGCAGCCATCGTTGGAGAATGGCTGCTCATTTTGGCAGATCAAGGTAAGGCAGCAAAGCTTGTTTCCAGAATTCTGTCAGACGTTCCAGGTTCCAGGCGGCGTTGGCGGGACTGGTGGAAGGAAGCCTGCAGATGGCGGTATATTGGGAAAAATCCGCCGGCGGCAAAAGGGGCTTTGCCAAATCACCGGAATTTGGCGGCAAGGAAAGAGAATCAGCGGAAGCTCTCAGCATGGGTATGGTATATTTTTCATAAAGCTCGCATGCCTTATTGCCGTTTCCAAAGACAGCCTGGATGGAGGTCTGTTTCAGCAGGCCTGGGATATCGGCGGGAACCACATTGCGGATGCTGCTGTCGGAGGAGCCGATGATATCACAGCTTAATATAACATCCCAGAGAGCGATTCCATGAGAAAGCAGGAGAAGTTTTTTCTCCGGAACCGTCACAGGAACCGGTTCGCCGGTAATAGCCGCCAGAACCTTCCAGAACCGGTTCTGGGGATGGCCGTAGTAGAAATGCTGTTCTCGGGATTTCACAGACGGAAAGGTGCCCAGAATCAGAATTCTGGAATCTCTCTGAAAAACCGGCTCAAATTCGTGGGTGAGATTATGGTATTCTGACATGGGGCAGATCCTTTCTGTTCGTTTTCTGTAAGCAGTATGTAAGCCGTGCTCCGTTTCCGGTTTGTTCCGTACTTATGGCATTTATTTATTTTTTTAATGAAAACCGGCCAATCAGCCCCTTTAAGTTCTGTGCCTGGGCTGCCAGTTCTTCGCTGGAAGACGCGCTTTCCTGGGCAGTCATAGAATTGGTGGTAACTGCCACAGACATCTGCTCGAATCCGGTATTAATCTGCTCTATGGCGGCCGCCTGTTCTCTTGCCGCTTCCGCAATCTCAGCAATAATGCCGTTGATCTCACTGGTATTGTTTACGACCTGAGTGAGGGATTCGGCGGTCTCATTGACAATATTTGTACCGTTTTCCACGGTTTCGATGGACTTCAAAATTAGCTGGGCGGTATTCTGGGCTGCTTTTGCGCTCTCTTCCGCAAGGCTGCGCACTTCTTCCGCCACAACAGAGAATCCTCTTCCGGCTTCACCGGCCCGGGCCGCTTCGATGGCCGCGTTTAAGGACAGCAGGTTGGTCTGTTCCGCAATGTCTTCAATATTCTTGATAATATCGCTGATTTTGGCGGAACCGGCTTTGATTTCAACCATGGCGCCGATCATGGACTGCATCTGCTGATTGCAGGTTTCTACATTTTTCTCAGCTTCCAGAGAACGTAAATTTGCCCGGGAAGCGTTGTCGGCAGTAAGCCTTACCTGCTCAGAAACATTTGCAATGCTTGCGGTCAGTTCTTCTAATACGCTTGCCTGATCTGTGGTGCTGTCTGCCAGGCTTTTCGCGCCCTGTGAGGTGCCGTCGGAGTGATCCGCAACAAGATCCGCAGCGCTGTTCATCTGCGTCATGGTCTCATTGAGGGAGCCTACAATGGTGTCAATAGACTCTTTTAAGCTGACAAAATCTCCGGTAAAGCTGGCCTCCGTCTGAATATCCAGATTGCCGTCTGACAACTGCGCCAGTACTCGGGTGATATCGGAGATATACAGATTCAGACTTTGGATGGTGTCATTCAGGTTATTGGAGAGAATGGTAAGCTCATTTCCGGTATTTATAATCTCAACCGGCGTTTTTAAATCGCCTTCGGCAAGCTTGACCAGACGTTCCGTTACAAAATCCACCGGATGGATGATGTCTTTGATTTTGCGGGCCATCAGGGAGATATTGGCAGCTAAAAGCAAGAGGCCGATCACGCTGTTGACAAGAACGGAAATCCAGACCATGGAGGTAAATTCCCGGTTCGGCGCAGTGATAATCAGACGCCAGTCTTCATGGCCTTTGACCGGACAGTAGGCCGCAAACATGCTTTTGCCGTTCTGCCGGTAGGTGACGGTGCCTGATTCAGTGGTGGAAAGAATTTTCTCGGTCGCCTTTGCCAGAGATGGGTTTTTGCCGTCTGTCTGGGTGATGGCGTTGGACTGATCCGCGATTTTCTGCTGATCTTTATGGAAAATTACGGTGCCCTCTTTATTGATAATGTATGCGTGTCCCGTTTTGCCGAATGTGATTTCTCCGATTTTATCATTGACAGAGGCAACCAGATCCACAATGTATACGGTGCCCACAATGGTGTCGTCATTGTATACCGGCGCGCCGCTGATAATGATGATATCGCCGTTGAGGCGGTTGATAATCGGTTCGCCGACAAATACGCCGCCCTTGGATGTTGTCTGGAAATGAAGCTGATCGTTAAAGTCAAAATCTCCGTAATTGGAATAGCCCTGACCGTTCAGCTCCACAAATCCTACTTCGTCATAATTATTCTGGGTTCGGACGTTTTCCATGGCTTCTAATTTTTCCTCCTTGGACGCGCCGGTATCCCGGATGGTCTCTAAAGAGGCCACATTCAGCGCGTTCACTTCCAGGGTGTGCAGCGTCTGCTCCACGGCGGAAGAAGTTGAATTTAACGCCACACTGGCCATTTCATGAAGGGTGTTCATGTTGCTGATATACATAAATACGCCGGATACGACAATCAGCGCGATGACTGACAGCAGAAACAGCCGGGTGACTTGTGAAACCAGCAATTTTTGAAGGCTCTGATCCTGATTCTGTTTCTTTTCCTTCTTTGCCGGTTTGGAAGTTTGTTTTTTTATTTTTTTCATCTTTGGCCTCCTGTTTTTTGCCAGTTCCAGGCTGAACGAAAAGCGGCAGCCTTCCGAACGGAACTGTTCAAATCCTTTAAATTCAGAATAGCATTTCAGGGGTGCGCTGTCAATGTGAAATCTTGCTCAACAGTTGCAAAGTTCGGAAAATCCTTTTATAATCAATCTGTAATGGAAGGGAGAAAAGCAATGGTAAAAAACGGAGGAAAACGGCTGACCAAGTACATAGCAGATTATGTGGTATTCGATCTGGAAACCACAGGAGTCCGGCAGGGACTGGATCGGATTATCGAGATATCAGCCATAAAAGTGCGGGGCCATGAAATGGCGGAACAATACACAACGCTGGCAGATCCTGAAATGCATATTCCAAAAGGGGCCACGGCTGTCAACGGCATTACCGATGATATGGTAAAAGGCGCGCCCAGGATAAAAGATGCTGTGGAGGGTTTTTTAAATTTTATCGGGAACGATATTCTGGTAGGCCACAATATCCATACCTTTGATTTGAATTTTATCTGTGACGCAGCTATGGAAACGCTGGGAGCGGAAGTGAAGAATGATTACATAGACACTCTGTATCTATCCAGGAAGTGTCTGCCTCAGCTTTCCCGTCACAGATTGACGGACGTGTCGGAGCATTTTGGAATCAGCATTCAGGGAGCGCACCGGGCATTGAATGACTGTATCATGAATCAGCAATGCTATGAGGAATTGGGGAAGATTCTGCAGAAAATACAGCCGGTGTCACAGGATATCCGCTGTCCTCTGTGCGGGGCGGATATGATTAAGCGCAGCGGAAAATACGGAGAGTTTTACGGGTGCAGCAGCTTCCCGGGCTGCAGGGGAACCAGGAAAATATAGCGGCCGGCCTGAGAACGCAGACAGTTCGTGAGAAGCGCAGCGCTGCGGCCGGGCAAAACCCGGGCAGCTGGAAGCAGTTTTTGCCTGGGGGCAGACAAAACCAGAAAAGGAGCACAGCATGTTTGGAAGAAAGAAAAAACAGCATTCGGAAATAAAGCCTTATAACCCCGGAACGCAGACGCCTGTCATCCGCGCCAGCATCTGCACCGGAGAACAGGTGGCCGGATTTAAAGACAAAGAAAGCGGAAAATTTGAGGAAGCCATGTTAATCCGGGGCGAAGAAGATCTGCAGGAGTTCTGCAGCCGTTATCAGGTAAACCGAGAAGATATTAAGAAAGTGTGGTAAGAGATGAAAGCATTAGTGATTGCGGAAAAACCAAGCGTGGGCAGGGACATTGCCAGGGTGTTGGGATGCAGCAGGGGCGGCAATGGTTTTCTGGAAGGAAAAGACTATGTGGTGACCTGGGCCCTGGGGCATCTGGTGGAGCTTTCTGATCCGGAGAGCTACGGGGAACAGTGGAAAACCTGGAAGATGGAAACGCTTCCCATGATGCCCAAGACCCTGGAAATCCAGGTGATTAAGAAGACTGGCAAGCAGTATCAGACCGTAAAGACTCAGATGTACCGCAAAGATGTGGGAGAGATTATTATCGCCACAGACGCAGGACGGGAAGGCGAACTGGTAGCCCGCTGGATTATCAAGAAATCAGGCGTGAAAAAGCCCATGAAACGGCTGTGGATCTCTTCTGTGACGGATAAGGCCATCCGGCAGGGGTTTGCCCATCTAAAGGACGCCGGGGAATATCAGAAGTTGTACGAAGCCGCCGTAGCCCGGGCGGAAGCGGACTGGCTGGTGGGATTAAACGCCACCAGGGCCCTTACGGTGAAGCATAATGCGCAGCTTTCCTGCGGCAGGGTCCAGACGCCTACCCTTGCAATTATTGCCAAGCGGGAGGCCCAGATCCGGGGCTTTAAGCCTCAGCCTTATTACGGCCTGAAGGTGAAGGGGAACGGAATCTGGTTTCACTGGCGCTCGGAGCACAACAGCCCAACCACCGGTTCCCGTGAGGAAATCACCAATGTCAGCGATAAAGTGAGAAACAGCACAGGAATTGTAGAAGAGGTAAAGAAAAAACAGCAGAAATCTTATGCGCCGCCGCTGTATGATTTGACTTCTCTGCAGCAGGACGCCAACCGGCTCTACGGCTTTTCCGCCAAACAGACCCTGGACTATATGCAGCGTCTGTACGAACATTATAAGGTGGTGACTTATCCCAGGACAGATTCCAGGTATCTGACTCAGGATCTTGTGGAAACATTGCCGGAGCGGATCAAAGCCTGCCGGGGCGGAGTCTACGGGCCGGTCTGCGCGAAACTGCTGAAATCCCCCGTAAAGGGAAATAAATCCTTCGTGGACGATAAGAAAGTTTCCGATCATCACGCCATTATTCCCACAGAACAGGGAATCAGCTTCAGTGAGCTGGAATATGGCGAACGGAAAATTTATGAGCTGGTGATTTCCCGGTTCCTGGCGGTTCTGCTTCCGCCCTGCGAATATGAACAGACGGAAGTGACAGTGCTCTGCGAAGGAGAGCGCTTTACGGCAAAAGGGAAAACAGTCCGTCATCCCGGCTGGCAGGAAATCAGGAATCTTCAGAAAGAAGAAGGGGCGTTCCAGGAGGAATCCGAAGAGGAAGAACTGTGGGAAAAGGGAAGCCGCAGAGAGGAAATCCTGGAGCAGATGCCGGATTTTGCCAAGGGGCAGAAGATTCTGTTTGGCCAGGGAACCATCAGCGAGGGGAAAACAAAGCCGCCGCTGCCTTTTACCGAGGCTACCCTGCTTGCCGCCATGGAAAATCCGGTAAAATACATGGAAAGCGCAGACAAGAGTTTAAAAAAGACATTGGGAGAAACGGGAGGCCTGGGAACCGTGGCTACCCGGGCGGATATTATCGAAAAGCTTTTTAACAGCTTTATGCTGGAAAAGAAAGATCAGTATATCCATCTGACTTCCAAGGGCAGGCAGGTGCTGGAACTGGCGCCGGAAGGACTGACTTCCCCGGAGCTTACGGCAAAATGGGAACAGGAACTTTCCGATATTGCCGCCGGCAAAGCCAAAAAGAAAGACTTTGAGGCGAAAATCCGCAGTTATACGGCCGATATTGTCAGAGATATTGCAGCTTCCTCCAAAACCTACCGGCACGATAATCTGACCGGAAAGAAATGTCCGGAATGCGGCAAGCTGCTCTTAGAAGTCAATCACAAAAACGGCCGGATGCTGGTATGCCAGGACAGAGAATGCGGCTATCGCAGGACTTTGTCAAAAATCACCAATGCCCGCTGTCCCCAGTGCCATAAGAAAATGGAACTGACAGGCGAGGGAGAGCAGAGACGTTTTACCTGTGTCTGCGGCTATCGGGAGAAGCTTTCCGCCTTTGAAAAGCGCAAGAAAGAAAATGGCGGCGGGGTGTCGAAAAAGGATGTGAACCGCTATATGAACAAGATGAAGCAGGAGGCAAAGGAACCAATCAACAATGCCTTTGCTGACGCCCTTGCAAAAATAAAATTGTAAATCAACGGTTCTGAGTTCTGGCATGATTCATTGTGCCGGAACGAGTTGAATACGGTTCTGAGTTTTGGCATGATTCATTGTGCCGGAACTGTAAAAACAGCTCCATTCAGGAATGATTCCCGACAAATACATGTCTCATTCCGAATGGGGCTGTTGTCTGAGTTGCTTATTCGTTTCATTCAAATTTCTGAACCATCTGATTCAGCGTTTCAGCCTGTGCAGTCTATTCGTTTAGTTCAAATTTCTGAACCACCTGATTCAGCGTTTCAGCCTGTGCAGTCGATTCGTTTAGTTCAAATTTCTGAACCATCTGATTCAGCGTTTCAGCCTGTGCAGTCTATTCGTTTAGTTCAAATTTCTGAACCATCTGATTCAGCGTTTCAGTCTGAGCAGCCTATTCGTTTAGTTCAAATTTCTGAACCATCTGATTCAGCATCTCAGCCTGGGTAGCCAGTTCCTCAGAAGTGGCGGAGGTTTCCTGGGAGGCTGCGGAATTGTCCTGGATTCCGTGGGCCATTTCCTCAATGCCCATTCGCAGCTGGTTCATGTTTTCCGCCTGCACCGCCGCGTTTTCCGCCGTTTCCTGTATCATTTGATTGACATGGTCGATGGCTGAGACAGATTCTTTCAGGGATTCCATAGCGCTGCCGGCAATGTCATTTCCTTTGCGGATTTCCTCCATGGAAATTTCAATCAGCTCTTTGGTGTTGTTGGCCGCTTCAGAGCTTTCCAGCGCCAATTTTCCGATTTCATCCGCAACTACGGCGAAGCCTTTTCCCGCTTCCCCGGCCCGGGCGGCCTCAATGGAAGCGTTCAGGGAAAGGAGATTGGTCTGGGAAGCGATATCCTCAATGGTCTGGATGATGCCCACCACCTGCTGGGAGGTTTCCTGTATCTTGTCCATGGCGTTCATCATCTGCTTCATTTTTTCCTGATTCTCTTCGATGATGGCGGCGGCCTGTTCCGTCGCCTTGGCGGAAGCCTCCGCTTCTTTGCGGCTGTTGTCCACCTGCTCTGCCACGGTTGCGGTGGTTGCCGTAAGCTGTTCGATGGAGGCGGCCTGCTGCTCCGCGCCTTCCGCCAGAATCTGGGAGGCGGAGGCCAGCTCAGAAGCCCCTACGGACACGTGCTGGGAACTTTCGTTGATGCCCAGCATCACCTGATTCATGGAATCGGAAATATTGAGAAGGGCGGTTTTTATCTTCTGGAATTCGCCTACATAATCGTTTTTCAGGCTGATGTTCAGGTTTCCGTCCGCCACCTGGGCCAGCACTTCCGCCGTTTCGTCAATGTATACGATATATTCTTTCAGGCGGCTGACTGTTTTCTGGATGGATTCCCCCAGTTCCCCGATTTCATCCTGGCTTGTCACCTGAAGATTGACATCCAGATCTCCGGCGGCAAGTTTTTGCGCAGTCTGATTCAGGTCCATAATGGGCTTTGTCAGGCTGGCGGAGCTTTTGCGGATGCTGAACGCGATTAAAGCGATGCCAGCCGCAAATATGAGAAGCAGCCCCAGAACCATTGCCAGCAGCGTTGCGTAATATTCAGAAGAAGGCAGGCTGCTTAATACCATATAACCGGTATCTCCGGCATGCTGCAGGTAGCCGTATTTTGTTACGCCGTCTGTTTTGTATTTCAGAAATTCATTTTTAGCGGATTCTACGGCATTGACCACATTTTTGGATATGTTGATATCCCGGATATTTTTTTGGATGATATCGTTCTGGGGATGGTAAACGATCATGCCGTCTCCAGATAACAGCAGGAGGTATCCTTTGCGGCCGATTTTATATTCGCTCATGATCCTGGTCATTTGATCCAGGGTGATATCCATGCCCACTGCGCCCAGAATGTCTCCGGTTACCTCGTCATATACCGGCGCGGCAGCGCTTAAGACCATTTTGCCGTTGGTGGAATCCACATAGGGCTCTGTTAAAATCGTTTTTTCTGTTTCGATGCAGCTGTACCAGCTCCGGCCGGTAATATCCCAGCCTTCTTCATTGGTAAGTCCGTCGGACTGCAGAAAAGAACTTGCGTCTAAATCAGAAATCCATACAGCCATGACGTTTTCGGAATCTGTGGCCGCAATATTCGCCAGATTGTTCAAAACAGTGTCCTTGTGGGCTGCCTGACTGATATTGCCGCCGGCTTTTGTCTCCCGCATAACCTGTTTGATTTCCGGATTGGCGGCGAGTTGTTCTACGCTTTTGGTATATTGTTCTAAAAATCCGGTTAACTGATTTGCAGTTGCGTTGGATTCCTGAGTCAGTTCCGTTTTTTTTGCCGAAATGCTGAGCCAGCCCACCATGCAGATGGCAACAGCCGCTATCAGCAGAAATACCAGAATCACGCTTCCTCCGATTTGACGGAGTATTTCGTCTGCGATTCGTTTTCTGGAATTTGTCGTCGTCTTTTGTCGTTTCATAAATAACCTCCCAAATCTAATCCGTTTCTTTTTCGTTATTCTTTTACTCATTCAGTTCAAATTTCTGAACCATCTGATTCAGCATCTCAGCCTGGGTAGCCAGTTCCTCAGAAGTGGCGGAGGTTTCCTGGGAGGCTGCGGAATTGTCCTGGATTCCGTGGGCCATTTCCTCAATGCCCATTCGCAGCTGGTTCATGTTTTCCGCCTGCACCGCCGCGTTTTCCGCCGTTTCCTGTATCATTTGATTGACATGGTCGATGGCTGAGACAGATTCTTTCAGGGATTCCATAGCGCTGCCGGCAATGTCATTTCCTTTGCGGATTTCCTCCATGGAAATTTCAATCAGCTCTTTGGTGTTGTTGGCCGCTTCAGAGCTTTCCAGCGCCAATTTTCCGATTTCATCCGCAACTACGGCGAAGCCTTTTCCCGCTTCCCCGGCCCGGGCGGCCTCAATGGAAGCGTTCAGGGAAAGGAGATTGGTCTGGGAAGCGATATCCTCAATGGTCTGGATGATGCCCACCACCTGCTGGGAGGTTTCCTGTATCTTGTCCATGGCGTTCATCATCTGCTTCATTTTTTCCTGATTCTCTTCGATGATGGCGGCGGCCTGTTCCGTCGCCTTGGCGGAAGCCTCCGCTTCTTTGCGGCTGTTGTCCACCTGCTCTGCCACGGTTGCGGTGGTTGCCGTAAGCTGTTCGATGGAGGCGGCCTGCTGCTCCGCGCCTTCCGCCAGAATCTGGGAGGCGGAGGCCAGCTCAGAAGCCCCTACGGACACGTGCTGGGAACTTTCGTTGATGCCCAGCATCACCTGATTCATGGAATCGGAAATATTGAGAAGGGCGGTTTTTATCTTCTGGAATTCGCCTACATAATCGTTTTTCAGGCTGATGTTCAGGTTTCCGTCCGCCACCTGGGCCAGCACTTCCGCCGTTTCGTCAATGTATACGATATATTCTTTCAGGCGGCTGACTGTTTTCTGGATGGATTCCCCCAGTTCCCCGATTTCATCCTGGCTTGTCACCTGAAGATTGACATCCAGATCTCCGGCGGCAAGTTTTTGCGCAGTCTGATTCAGGTCCATAATGGGCTTTGTCAGGCTGGCGGAGCTTTTGCGGATGCTGAAAGCAATTAGGGCAATGCCCGCTGCAAAAAGAAGGAGCAGTCCCAGAACCATGGCGGCAAATGTGGAATAATATTCCGAAGAAGGCAGGCTGCTTAACGCAATGTAGCCGGTGTCTCCGGCATGTTGCAGGTAGCCGTATTTCTTGGTTCCGTCTGTTTTATACTTTAAAAATTCATTCTTTCCGGATTCCACGGCATTAATGGCGTTTTTGGATATGTTCACATCCTGGATGTTTTTCTGGATCAGATCATTGTTGGGATGATAAAGGAATGTGCCGCTTTCTGACAGCAGCAGAATGTATCCTTTCTTGCCGATTTTATATTCGCTCATGATGTCTGTCATATGGTCCAGAGCAATATCCATGCCTACTGCGCCCAGAACGTCTCCATTTGCATCAAGAACCGGGGATGCGGCGCTTAAAATCATTTTCCCGGTGGAGGAGTCTGCATAGGGCTCCGTTAAAATGGTCTGTTTTGTTTCAATACAGCCATACCATCCGCGGCCGGTGATGTCCCAGCCCTCTTCGCTGGTAAAACCGTCGGATTGGGTTAACACACTGGCGTCCAGGTCGGAAATCCACACAGCCAGGAGATTTTCAGTATCCGTATCTGCAATACTTACGAGATTTTTCATAACGGTATCCATTTTTGCGGCCTGGCGGATGTCATCTCCCGCTTTTGTCTCTATCATAACCTCCTTGATTTCCGGATTGGCGGCGAGCTGTTCCACGCTTTTGGTATATTGTTCTAAAAATCCTGTCAGCTGGTTAGCCGCTGCATTGGATTCTTCTGTCAGCTCCGTCTTTTTCGAGGAAAGGCTGAGCCAGCCCACCATGCAGATGGAAACAGCCGCTATCAGCAGGAATACCAGAATTACGCTTCCTCCGATCTGATGGAGTATCTCGTCGGCAATTCGTTTTCTGGAGTTTGCGGTTTTCTTTTGTCGTTTCATAAATACCTCCCAATTTCATTCGTCCGTTCTTCTTTCATTATAGACCTATTTTGGGATTAGCACAATGAAAAATTCAAATCTTCTGCATGGTTCCAGATTTTGGCAAAGAGCCTTGGCTGAGAAAAGAAAGGGTTCGCGCAGAATAGAGGGGAAGCATTGTCATAACTATGGCAAATCCCTCATACATTATAAAAAAACAGTGTATGAGGGAATTTCGTTGAAAGGGTACATAGAGGAGCGGGCGATTAATATCGCTAATTATATAATTGAGGAAAATGCTACAGTGAGGCAGACAGCGAAAAAATTCGGAATCAGCAAGAGTACGGTACATACAGTAGTAACAAAATAGAACGGTTTGCGTGGGTGGTGAAATAGAAGAAAAGAATGTTTAGAAAATGTTGTAAAGCTGAGGAGAATTTGTTACACTAATAGAAAATTGAGGAAGCGTAAGTTATACTTTTAGCGAGAGAGGTATTGAATTGATTGATAAAGAAGATTCCAAAACGATAACATTTTGCCTTGGTGGGATGTTATTTGAGTATGACGAGTGGAAAAATGAGTATAATATTATGCGCCATGGCATCTCATTTAGACAAGCGGCTCGTGTCTTTTTTGATTATGATCGAATCGAATTATTTGATGAGGAGAATAGTGATATTGAAGATCGATATGATACGATTGGAGATTTGGCGGCAGGGCATACAAATGCGCTGATGTCAGGAGAAACGGTAATTGGAAACGCAGGTTCCTTTTCTGGCGAAGTGAATGACATAGTATTTGTGGTCTATACAGAGAGGGTGCATACGGATGACAATGGGAAAAGGGCAGATGTTACAAGACTGATATCTGCCAGACTTGCTACTGATTTTGAGAGGGGGTTATATTATGGTAAATTCTGATAAGATGACGGAAGGACTCATTGAGGAACTTGCTTTTTCGGAAGAAGATCTAGCACTGCTGGCAAAGGCGAGAAACACCCCGATTTCTTTTGATGAAGATTGTCCGGAGACAACGCCGGAACGCGCATTGAAATTTCGACGCGTAAATCCGCCCCGGGGCAGTGTCGGGAGGCGGGCATAACAGGTTGTGCGGAGACGGCAGAGTGGTTTTCATGGGTAGCGCAATAGAATAAAGGCTATTTGTTTGACGGCAGTTTACTTCAAAAGGTGACTGCCGTCTTGCCGTTTATATGTTGTTTGTAAGGAAGCGTTTGTTATCCGCGTGAGAGTGTGTAATTTTATAGAATAACTGGTATATTTATGGTATTATACTCCAGAGCCAGCTTTGACGCTTAAAAAAATTAATAAAAAAAACCTCCCATTTTACGGGGAAATACGAGATAATAGAATTAGCCACTAAACTATTTTTTCGCACACCCATAAAAGAGAGGAGGTTTTACTGTGAAAGAAAGTAGAGGACAGCCAATAAATAGCGCACTTTAACAAGCTGTCTTATGGCAGCCTTTGAAAAAACGTATTGCTATAAAGTGTTAAGAAGCTAATTGCGATTCGGAAATTATCCCCTCGCTGATAAGTAGTTTCTTAGCCTGCCTGATAGCCTTTTCCTTCTGTTTTTCTTTCAGAGGTTCAGGCATATCAACTTTGTATAAATCGGTCGGATTCCATACCTCGCCAGAGGACAGTATCTGGTAAATGGCAGTAAGGATCATCCGGGCGATGGCAATAATGGCACGTTTTTTACCACGACGTTTCATGATGCGCTCATATTTCTGCTTATAGTAAGGCGATTTATCAGATTTCACGGCTGCATGGGCAACTTGTACCAATGCAGGTTTGAGGTAGACACCGGCACGTGTTATCCTGACAGATTTCTTCTTACCAGCAGATTCATTGTTTCCGGGAGTCAGTCCCGCCCAACAGCATAAGCGTTTGGAATTAGAAAACGGAGTCATATCAGTACCAATTTCGGAGATAACAGTGATTGCGCTGTTACGGTCAACACCCGGAATGGTACACAGCAGCTGGACAGCATTTTCATAAGGAGCAATCAAAGAATCAAGCATAGTGTCTATATCCTTTATCGTAGATGTGATATAATCCAGATGTGCGCGGATGAGGCGCATACGATATTTTTGGGAATCAGTCATCTGATACCCTTCGATGGATTCAATGACACTGTCAGACTTCTTCTTTAGAGAACGAAGGAGCCTGGAAGCTATTTCTTCGTGGCTGATGGAATTGTCGGACTGTTCGATCAGGTAGTCAATAACAGATGCAGCTGATTTCCCGAAGATATCGGAAACAACCGAATCTAATGCGACATTACAGACGGTAAGCGCATTCTGGTATCTGTTCTTTTCGCTGGAACGGCAGGAAGTCAGTTTGTAACGGTATCTTGTGAATTCACGCAGGATACGGATTGGTTTACAGGGGATATAACTTCCCGGAACCAGACCTAATCGAAATAAATCCCCGATCCATTTGGAATCTTTCGTATCATCCTTATTGCCTTTGACTGCTTTTACCCATTTGGGGTTGGCAATGGTGACGTTGATATCGTCCTCCAAAAGGTTGAATACGGGAACCCAGTATTTACCGGTAGATTCCATGCAGACATCACGGCATTGGTTTTCAATAAGCCAGTTTTTGAATTGCAGAATAGAATTGTTGAAGGTGGAGAAGCGCTTCTTGTGATAAGAAGGTTCTATACCGGAAGTGGTTTTGATGATTGTGGCAACGAGAAAAGATTTGTGGACATCGACGCCACAGCAGGTTTGATAAACAACTTTCATGGTCAAAACTCCTTTCAAATGAGATAAAGAAGCCATTGACTGTTCCATCACACATTTAACAGAGAAGTTAAAACAATTCTTACTGTACGGTCTTATAGAGCCACTTATTTGTGCTTGAAAGATGGAACTTACACTGATTACTATGCTGTCTAAAACGATAGAAAGTCTTTACGACTCACCTTCCCGTGCTTTGTAGTGTAGCTTCTTTACAGACTATTTTATCAGCAACGTGGAGGATTGGAAGACTTTCATTACTATTTGTGCCGCCGACCTGGCGGCGGAATGGAGATTACTATGAAGCAAGAATAAAAATCACAAGAAAAGAGGCCAGGAAACACCTGGAA
>CAJUBP010000054.1 GCA_910584585.1 uncultured Lachnospiraceae bacterium
TTCAAAGAACAGTTATCGTTTAAAAGGGATGTACCTTTTGACACCTAAATCATATTATTAAAATGCAATCCTGTGATAATAGCAGGACAAATAGGTCTTCGATATTCTCCTGCAAAATGAATATCCAAAATATCTTTTATTTCTTGCAATTTTTCATTTTTAATAAAAAGTGAATCATATAAATTGTTATTAACAACTGAACCTGACTTTTCAAGTTCCCCAACAGATGGAAAAATTCCATTATGTAACGCAAATTCTATAACTTTAGGTATACCTTGTATGGATAAGGATGTTGGGACTATCGAAAATGCCAAATCTGTATATCTTTCTTTTCTCCCATAGCCAGCATCAAGTAAATTCTCTAAGGCACAATATACTTTACCTGCTCTACCCTTTCCACCCAAAATTTTATCGAAAGCTGTTTTTTCAAATGTATCCATCTTCAAAATTATACAAGCACCTGCATCCTTTAATCGTTTAGCAATTTCTTTATTTATAAACATACCATTTGTAAAAAGAGAAATAATTATTTTGTTTTCCTTTGCAAAATCAAGAACATCCCAAATCTTATCATCTTCTAATGGCTCACCCAAACCACATGTATAAATCCATTTAAGTCCTTTATCGCTACATTTTTTCAATAAGTCTAAAGTATTGTTCTTTGACAATTCTTTTTCCATCTTTAAACCAACATAAGGTTTTGAATCACAGTAGATACAATTTGCCCCAGTACAAATTGAAGAAAATTCTATATCAAGTGATGGGATCATCCTTTTTGAGTGCGCACTAATGCAATAATCAAGTGTTTGTTTACTCCACGGCAGATATTCTATCATCGCTATTAACCTCCTAAATATTCATAACATTTTTTAAGCGTAGCAACCGCCTCCTCCGAATAATAGCGAAATTGCCTAACCGGAATATAATCATGAAGATAATAAATACCCGAATCCGTCATATTTAGCTGCAATATTGCCAGCCCCCTTTCAAGGTTTTGCCATTCAAATATCACTTGCATACCATATCTGAATGCCCTATGCTCCCTTTTTATAAAAAGCTATCGAACATATAATTACCCATTTATTGAAATGGTAAATCATCCGGAATATCCATAAATCCATCTGACTGTGCCTGTACAGCCTCCAACCGATCATTTGCTATATCATCAACTAATAAAGCGATAGATTCATCAGATAGCGGATTTGGCACATTCTGCTCATAAATGGCATTTACAGAATCTGTCCATTGTAGCAACAAGAATTTATCATAAATTGCCATCGCCTGTTTCAGCCAAATATCATAAATATTCTGGCTCCCGCCGCTATATCTGAAACGATTGTCCAAAAAATATGCAAGTACTTTATCCCTTACATAAATCGTGCTTGGATCTGGTTCGCTATTATAACTATTATTATCATAGCCAACCTCTATGGAACCCTTTTTATAAAGAACCTCCAATACCGCCATTGCATCAGCATATGTTATGGTTTCCTCTGTCAACTTGTGGGATTGAACCTTCGGCTCAGTTTCTTTTTCATCTGACAGTCCCAACAGCCAGTCAACTGAAACATGATACGTTTGAGCCAGTTCTGTCAATGTAGCAGCAGACGGTGGTGTCATGCCTTTCAACATTTTGCTGATATTGCTCTGAGTAGTATGTATTTTTTGAGCGAAAATCTCTTGTGAATCATTCCCCTTCAACTCTTTGATGCGCTCCAGTGTTATATTCGTCTCTGTTTTATTTCCCATTGCATAGCTCCTATTCCAATTTTACTGGCATTATTCTAACTTTCATAAAAATATTCTATCATGAATAACCCCAAATGTACAGCCCATTTTTCTAAATATGATTCGAATAAAAGATATATAATTTTTTCGTTGGATTATGCATAAGCACATCATGTAAAATTTTAATATAATAAACACGTCCTGGGGCATGACAATAAACTGCCCACCCCATTGATTGCCCCGCCTGATCAGCACGTTCCAAGAGACAAACGATGGGACAACTGGATATTGAATCTGCCAGTTTTTGGAACACTGGCCTAACCAGAAGGGGGATTCCGTTTGGAGTGGTCAAGTACGCCATAAATTTGACGGTATGTCAAATTTTCCTCCTTACCATGCCAATCAATGGAGGGAAACACATGACTCAAAAAAATAGTACCAACACCCATGTAACCATTAACCCGAACCATCGTCCTATGATATATTATCCTATTGATGACGATGATTACGAATCCGCAGATTTTTATAAAAATAACGGCTGTGCAGTTAGGAAAATCACACTCAACGGAAAGCCTCACCGCTTTGCACTTGTTCCAGCTCAAACACAAAAGCAAGCAGACTGTATCAACAGAGAATTCAGCTATCTACCGCAGAAAATGGACATTAAAACTCCCACATCAAATGATCAGTGCCAGAATGCCTAAATAAAAATGGCTGTTGAACCTGGGATAGAACTCTGGCTACTCAAATTGGAATTATTGAAGTAATTAAGAATCCAAATCAAAAACTATTGCCAACCACCTACAGGTCAGGCTCATTTGCCTGGCCTGTCATTTTTCCGATATGAAACATCTCCTAATCAAGCTCGGCCTATATCCACAATGAATTATCCTCCACGCAATCTAAATAAGTATATTCTTCATCATTTATATTGAGCAGTTCCATATGTCGCTCTACCGGCAAGGCATTTCGATTCGTGACAGATACAACCGCCTTTTTCCTGTTTTCTTATTTTCCCTCAGATATTTTCTCACATTAACAAAATTAAAATAATTTTTCTGTCCCATATATTTCTCCCTTCTATTTTTGGTATTTTTATATACCCGTTCTATGACCTTAATCAGTCGTACTCAAAACATAGCTGTCATGCTGCTTAATTGATTCCACCGCCTTTGCCACGTTCCTTGTTTTCCAATGCCTATGGTAATACTCTGCTTTCCGGCTATGCTTATGGTAGAACATGACGGGCCTATCCGTACCATCCAGACTTTTGCAAATGATCCAGCAGTGCTTTGTGTTATTGGAGAGGAATTCAATATACCGCTCCGTTTCCCTTATGATGGTAAAGTATCCCTCTCCGACCTGTCTTTTCTTTTTCTTCGTAAACATATATTCTCCTTTCAAACCTTTTAACGATTGCCCGCTATCGTTAAAAGGAGGTGCAAATTGGGAGGGCGAAACAGCTTCTGAAACGGAAAAAGGTTCAAAAAGCGAAAAAATAAAACCGCAGAATCCGCGGAAAGGCTTATTTCCACGCATTTCTGCGGTTTTCCATTGTATCAATTTCGTTGTTGCGATGTTACCATGCCCTTGCAAATACTTTCCTGATTTTATTCCTATTGCAATTGGAAACAAATTGCAAATCAATTAAAAAACGCCTTACCGACCATAAAGAACGCAAAACACTTCATTTACTACATAAAATTCAACATTACCCTCTTATTCAATTTTTTGTATCCTCTGCACCATCGGCACATTTCCATTTGGTATCTGTGCGATTTCCTTAAAAAGTTTCTGCTGGTAAAAGAACCAAATCAGATTTTTCCTGTTCCAACATTCAATCAACATATACCATCCACCAAGGAAATTTACGGCTCCGTCGATAACATCACGGGAGTATCCGATCAGCTCCCCCTCCTAACAACTCCTTCGAAACATTAGAGTTTCGGGAAAGCTGACCATTCAAATAACAAAGCATATCACGGATTAGCTCGCTGTGAATTTTGCACTGAAGCCATCCCGTTCTTTCCTTACCCGGTTCAACAATTCATCAATAAATGCCAGAATTTTCAATACCATAGAAATGTATCATCCATAAACAATCACTTCATCCTAGCTATCATCACAAACCAAGCATATCCTTGACTTCGATAGCTTTTCAAATTCAATCTCCCATTATGTAGGAACGATTCTATGTCTTTGCATCAATACAAGACATAATCTTCCCCCTTCTTACGTTTTTTATATTGTTTAAATGCACTCAAAGTTTCTGCATAACTAGAAAATGTTCAAAAAATTGTTATAAGTGGTTCCTCTCGGAATATAAAACACCAAGTTCTGTTTCTATCATTCGTTGATAGCATGGAAACAAATCCTCTATAATTAAACACTGGAAATCATAAACTCCTAATTCATCAGTTTCTTCAACAAATCGTTTCCCATAAGTAGATATTACTAATATTCCCTCTATGAGAATTTTTTCATTTGTGCTAAATGCTGTCTTTATTCCTAAAATCGATCCAATATTATTATGTCTGTTATCTCTTGTTCCTAAATAGTATAAACCATCATCCGCCATTTTTTCTTTATCATTATAAAATATAACAGTTTTTAATTTTCCATCTCTATCCGGATTTATAAGCTGATAGAATACTGTAGTCGGTATTTTTACAAAATCATCTAAAGGAATCGTCATTGTCCCATCTTTTTGTGTTGCCCACATCCATTGTTCAATATCTTTAAAATTATAAATAAACGCTACTTCCAAATATTCTTTTTCAATATGAGTTATTTCAGAAATTACATTACCAAAAGAATGACTAATTTCCTTAAGACAATATTTAGCCCCATCTATATTCTCCGAATAGGATAAATGTTCATCAGAAATCATTCGAATGTAAGTATCTCTTTTAAACTCGTTTATTTGATATATATTTGAATATGCGCATCTAGCAGCCTTGTTTCTTAATTGTGCTTTCTTATCATCTTCTTCAGAAATTGTAATTGCATAAATAATTACTAAGTCAAGTCCACCAACAACACACATTATGATTATCTTTATACTAAACGCCATTTGTTCTTCTGGTATTTCAAAAATGAATGGAATAAAAAATGGAATTACTGTTTGGATTATAAATACACTCCAACGTATATTTCTCATTTTTTTTATAATTTTCACGTTTACCTCCCTATTCTTTCCAGCTATAAAACTGTGTTTTATTTAATACTGATTAATCTGTAATTATTACGTCCAATGTATGACAGAACAATTTATAGCTTATGTATATTTTTCTTTGTTTTAACCACAACATTCACCAGTGTTCACTTTAGCAAAAGGACTTTACTTTTCCATTCTTTGAGCAAGACGGATAATATTTTTTCGAATCAATCGTGATGCATCCGCTTTTACTTTCCAATCATGCGGATTTCTTTCAACAATTTCAAATCGGGTAATGTAATCTATTCCATTCCCCGCTATTCTTTCTTTTAACCCTCCTTTTCTATTCTCTCCTTATTCATGCCTTTCCTCTGGAACTACTATTCCTAAATTTTTACAAATCATATGTGTGATTTTAGCACGTTGTTCATCGCTCATAGCTTGATTTGCCTCTTCAAATTTCTGCTTATGAAGAAGGTTCAATTGCCAAACTAATGTTTCTGGTAATTCAATATCATTCGGAATAATCTTTTTTCCAACTTCATAATTATGTAACAACACCTCTTCACCCCAAGCCATAGAAACAAATATCAAATAAGGAACTTGAACAGTCGTGTACGCTGCACAGAATTCATCTTCTTTTCCATAAACTTTAAAATCACCGCATACATTACTAATTATTCTTGTTGGCATATCAGAAAAATAATTCAAATATGTTGTCGGAACAATATACTGTTTTATCATACTAATGTCATTAAAGTTTTCATGAAATAAAGCATTTCTCCACTTCTCAAGTACAATATCTATTTGAGCATATTCTTTCTTTGATAAATTTTTGATGCCCTTTTCCATTAAATATTTCAACGTTCTCCATGCTATCGATAACGCAAAATAACTAATCTCGTTACTCTTTGACTCAAATTCCTTAATGCCATAACTATGCGAAAAACTCTGGTATATATTTTGGGAAAAATAGGTTTCATATTTACTAAACTTCTCTTCACATTCACCACATAAAAATGGTAACTTTTCTCCATCTTGATACGGAATATTTGGATTATTAGAAGTTCTGAATCTTCCTGATGGAGAATTCTTTTTTATCAAATTATAAAATAATTTAGGTACAATGTGGCTCTCCTTCAATTGACATTCCCGTTTACACAATCGGCAAATTCCAATATGCTTACTCGCCATAGCAACTCCTCCTAGCAAATTATTTACACTTATTATATATCAGATAGTAGCTCATCACTTTTATATTCTATTGCAATGAAATTGGAGCGATATTTTTTCATGAACTATTGTAACAAAGTAACTTCTTGCAGACAACCATTTCTGCTCTTTCACAACATAGGAAAACAGCACTAGTTCATACTTTATGAAGATGCATTCTATCATTGCGTTCATCTGCTCTCCCGTTTGGTCTTTTCCTGCGGTTGAAATATTCTATGTGTCACTAAAGGTTTGTTGTTTCACACCCATACGCCATCCTTAATATTTGTAATACTTACATTATACTATATATGATGACAAAAGTGTAGTGAAAATGCTGAATTAATCAGCGCTTCCCTAAGTTTTATGTTATTCGTCTGCCACGGTATGCTCAAGTTTGTCCCAAAGTGCCGAATTAGGCACTTTTTACCTTACTCCTGCCGTGACATACAAGCAAAATCCCTATCGTTAAAATTTGCACCCAAAGTCATGCTTGGGTGCATTGTATCAAATTGTGGTACGCAAGCCAGATCGGGTAGCCGATATATACAACGTCCGCTTTCTTTACTGCTTTCTTAATGGCTTTTATATTGGCAATTTCCGGACGCACTTTGCTTTTTGCAGGCGTTTGGGCAGACGCGTGTTCTCTGGACACACGGCTGTTTTCGTCACCATAGTCAAGATCTTCCTCTGTATAGGGATCTTTTGCTTCGATTTCTATTACTTTCCCATTTGTTGCTTTGCCAATTTTCTTTGCCGCGCCTCTTGTGGTTCCGGTTGCTGAAAAATAAAGCACCACAATGTTTTTCCTTTTTGTTTTTGCTTCCACATTCTGCACATTTACACAGGAAATCACCAGCGCAAACGCCAATGCCATAGATACCAGCCGTAAAATTTTAGTTCTGTAAGTTTTCATAAATACCATTCCTTTCTTTTTTCATACGATACGCTATTGTAAAGATATTTTCTTTTTCCGGGTTTTCGCCCATTTTGAGAGGTAATGCCCGCACCATACAAACAGGGCCAGGACAGCTATGTAGTCCGCAATAAAAAATGCCAGAGGTTCCTCAAAGTCAAAAAACACAAACTGGTTCTTAAGGAACATATACTCCCAAATTCCTCTTTTCCAGGAAGCATACGCCCCATAGACGGCTGTCAGGAAAGCAATTCCCCGCAGTATCCATACCGGGATGGCAGGCGCCTTTTCCAAATGCTTTTTCACTATCCCTGTCACCATGCACCAATGAAAGCCGAGATGGAGCGAAAACAATACAAATCCCCAATATGCAGAAAGCATATGAAGATTCCTGGCAAAAGAACGCCCTCCGGTGATGGGCAGGAACGCAAGCGCATGGCGGGAGAGAATCACGCCGCTTACCATAGATCCTGCCATTGAAAGAAGCACACAAATGACAAGGAACGTCTGCAGGATAGAGAAAATCGTGTATTTTCTTTTGAAACTATTACTGAGCCACTTTCCATTCCATATATGGTGCAGAATCACAAGGATGAACATTCCAATCCCCAGCCATTCATGGGCCGCCTGGCCCACAAGCTCGTAAGACATCAAGACAATCAGGGCTGCTGTCATGCAGAAATCTGTTACTATTTTTAAGATCATATTCCGTTTCACGAAACTCCTCCTCTAATAACCGATTTCATCCAGCCAGCTTGCCACATCATCCGCCGCTTTTGGCACATCCCTTTCGTTCACAGTAAATCCGTCTGTGATGACCGTTGCTTCCGGCTCAAGCTCCTGGATTGTTTCAATCGTCCCGGAAAAACGGCTTCCGTTGTGGACGTTAAACGGAATGATTGTCTTTCCTGAAAAATCATATTCATCAAAAAAGCTGTAAAGCGCCTGGGGAAGGTCCGCCTGTTTTAGCCTGTATCATGTCTGCAATGGCGCGGAGCCGCCCCACCGCCTCATCATTTACCATGGAATAGCTGGCAGAAGAAACAGCGTCTACGCCGCTGTTTTCCGCAGCCGTAAAGTACGCGATCAATATTTTGCCCTCTGACCCTTCCTGCGACGCTGACGCCTCCGGCACAGGCTCTGCATCCTGTTCTCCCGCCTTTTCCTGTGACTGCCCTTTGCCTGATTCCTCATGTTTATCAGTTCCGCAAGCCGCCAATGAAACTGTTATTGCTACTGCCAAAAGTAACATAAGATAGCGTTTCATAGAAATCTCCTTTCCTCCTAAAAATCGTCAGACGACGGATTTTGTGGTTCCACTGGCTTCATCACCGTGCCGGCAATATAAGAACGGATTGCGTCATTATCTCTTGAAAATATTCCATCCTCTACAATTGCCCCCGGCGCGCAGGTTTTGATAAACTCTACGGACTGGGCATACTGCGCTGTGTCCATGGAAGCTGACTGGGAAACGGGGTAAATATGCTTCCCGCTGAAATTATAACTCTCCAAAAATGTCCCCACTGTCATGGGCGCTGTATGCCACCAGATGGGATAGCACAGTACAATCCTGTCATACTGCCCAACGGATGCCAAAGGATTCTTGATTGGAGGCCTTGCGTTACTGTCCGCCTCATCTTTTGCTTCCCCATACGCAACTTCGTTATAATTGTCACTGTAGGGCGTTTCCCTTTCAATGCGGAAGGAATCTGCCCCGGCCTGCTCTATAATGTTATTCGCAATCCTCTCGCTGGTCCCGCTCCAGGAGAAATAAGCGACCAGTATCTTGCCTTCCCCAGGCTCTTCCGGCTGTCCAAAACCAGGTTCTACCCTTACAATGCAGACTGCGTGGATATTGTTATGCGCGGATGCCGTAATGGTTGTCGTCCCCCTTGAGACCGCCCTTACCGTCCCATTATTGGAAACCCTGGCCACGGCCTGGTTGGAAGACGCCCAGCGGATTGTTTTATCCGTCGCGTTGGATGGATTTACCGTTGCAGTAAGCCTTTCCTCGTCTCCCCGCTTTAAGTCAAGCTGCGTTTTATTTAACCTCACGCTGGCAACAGGCACTGTCTTTTTTGTACTTCTTGACACTTTAACGGTACAAGAAGCCTTTTTCCCGGAACCGTCCGCAGCTTCCGCCCTGATCTTTGCCGTTCCCGCTGAAACCGCGCGGATCACGCCTTTTTTGCTTACCGTTGCCACTTTACGGTTGCTGCTTTCATAAGATATTTTTTTATTGGACGCTTTCTTTGGGGACATGGTTGCTTTCAGCGTAAACCTCTGCCCGGTTTTTAAAGAAACCGATTTCCTGTTTAATTTAATCCTGCTTACCGGCGTGCCCACGGTAATCCGGCTTTTCGCATTTACCTTTGTCCCTTTGATTCTCGCAGTGATGGTTGCTTTCCCATTCTTTTTCGCCGTCACTTTTCCGTTCTTGGACACGGACGCAACCTTGGGATTGCTGCTTTTCCATTCCACGCCTTTCTTTTTGGCCGCCTGGTTCAGCGCCGCTTTTAACTTTACGCTTTTCCCTTTTTTCATGGTATATTCCGGCTTATCTAACGTAAGGGTATATTCCGTCTTTTTCGCTGCTGCCTGCACAGGGGTAAACTGCCCCAGGACAAACGAAAGCATAAGCGCAAAGATCAATACTTTTTTAAATATCTTTCCTTTTGCTGTATTCATAGCTTCCTTTCCTTTTTGCTTACCGTTGCTGTTTTGATTTTCTTACCGGCCTACCCACGGTAATCCGGCTTTTTGCCTTTACTTTTGTTCCCTTAACGCGGCTGCCTTTTCTGGCGCAAACAGCCAGTTCATGATTTCCTCATCCCGGCAAAACAGCCATCCGCCGCCGTGCTGGTAGGTAACCCCTGTTCCTTTGAAATAGGAACTGTCTTTTACATCCAACACCAGAAGCTTTGCGATTTCTTTCTCCGACAGCCCTTCTTTCTGGTAGAGCCCATGCAGTTTTTTGTATGCCTCCCGGAAAGGCTTCGACGTGTAGTATTCATCGCTCTCGCCGATTACAGAGTAATCCCACCATCACACTTAACCTATCGTGCAACAGGCCGCATGGCCATCCTTACTATGGAAGCTTTAGCTTTCATAGTACACTGGCGTCCTTGCCTTTACCACTGGCCTGTACTCCCCATCCCACTGGGAACTGCACATAAGGGCCCTGGTAAACAGCTCCGGCCGCATTTCCAGAATAAGCGACAATGTTTCGCCCCCGCCGGAATAGCCATTGATATATACCTTTGCCGGATCAATGGGGTAATTGTCCAGAAAATATTCCACCAGCGCAATTGCCTGCTCTGCCGATGTCTCTCCCCAGTCATCCAGCTGGGGCGCGAGGATTACCATATCTTTGTTGTATTTTTGGGCCTCAAACGCAAAATCTTCTGTTTTGAGATTTTCCGCCACTCCCTGAAAATACAATCCCTGGTATCCCGGGAGCGTTACATACAGAGCCATCTTCTTTTTGCCAGGATAGGAATCTGGAAAATATACATGGTAATGGATGTCGCCGCATGCCGGGGAATGAAGCACATTATCCAATAGAAACTCCCGGTAATAGTCTTTCCCTTCCGTAACCGTCTCCTTGGCTGATTTTGCAAAAACAGGGCTTTGCAGACAACAAACCATGACGCCAAAAGCGATGGCCGCTGTCACGAAGATATTTCTTCTTTTCTTTTCCATTCTAGTACTCCATCTGGTTAAAAATTATAGTTGTGCTCTGCCTGATTCGTGCTAGTGCAAGGCAAAATTTCGACGGCGATGCGGTTCCATCGGCTAGAAATTTTAACGCCGCAATAGTGCGGAGCAGGCAGAGCACAACTGTGATTTCTGGCCGGATGGAGTACTAATTGCCTACCGGATAAAATTCGTAAAAACAGGGGCCTCACGCTCTGGCAAAGCAATGCCAGCCTTGCGGGCTGCCTCCTGGCACCGCAGCAAATATGCCATATTCCTTCCAAGAACCCGCATTGTATGCAGCCCCTCCGCATCCTGTTTTACCTGCTCTGGGTTCGTTCCGTGGACCATATTCCAATAGCGGGATGAGACAACCGGCATTTCCTGGATGGTAAAATATTTATTGAGCTGGTCAAAAGTTGCGGTTGTGCCGGCGCGGCGGGCGGAAATGACTGCTGCCGCAGGCTTCATATAAAATGCTTTATTTCCATTACCGCCCAGCTCCGAATAAAACAGCCGATCCATGAACGCGGTCATATTGCCGCTGGCTGCCGCGTAATGCACCGGGCTTCCAAAAATAAACCCATCTGCGCCATAAGCCTTCTCCCGGAAACGGTTCACTGCGTCGTCAAAGACACAAGCTCCCTTTTCCCTGCACTTCAAACAGGCGATACAGCCCCCGATGGGCTTATTCCCAATCCAAAAAATTTCTGTTTCGATCTTTTCTTTCTCCAGCGTGTCAGCCACTTCACAAAGCGCTGTGTAAGTGCAGCCTTCTTTATGAGGGCTTCCGTTTACTAATAAAACTTTCATTTTCATCCTCCTTTTTTAATGAAATGCCCCTCTTCTTCGCTCCGGCAGCAAATCGTCAGAGGACATTCCGAACAATGCTTGGTTGTTTTGTGGCTTTATTTTAGCAAATACAATAGGGCAGCGGAAGTTTCTATCTGTTCATCAGTTATTACCTTAAAGTATATACTGGCTTTGTAAAATTGCCGCCTGAGCAGTTGCAAGTACATCCGTCCATAGATTTTCACACAATAAAATTTGTAATCAGTCCCGTCACAAGAGAAAAAGCCATCACAAACACAAGATACAAAATAAACCTTTTGATTCCTAAGACAATTTTCAGCGCCCCAAGATTCGTAATCTTCGTGGCGGGCCCGGTAATCATAAACGCCGCCGCGCTGCCCATGCTCATCCCGGAAACCAGCCACTGCTGTAAAAGCGGGATTGTCCCTCCCCCGCAGGCATAGAGGGGAACGCCGATCGTCGCCGCCATCAGCACGCCGAATCCCTCATTGCTTTTCCCAAAAAGCTCCGCAAAACCGTCCGCCGGGACATATCTCTGAAACAAAGCGGAAAGCAGTACGCCAACCAGAAAATAAGGCGCTGTCGCCCTGACATTCCGCCCCAGATTTTTCAAAAACCGCATCAAAGGATTCGGGTCGGTATCATGGCTCCCACGGGGTTCAAATCCCGTAAAATCAAAAAATGGCTTTTTCCCATAGGCAAAATACACCGCCAGTCCTGCAAAAATCCCACATAGAGCGCAGGAAACCAGCCTTACCGCCATTGCCGTTCCTCCAAGCGCCGTGCTGTAAAAAAGAAGCTGCGGGTTTAAAAGCACACTGCTCATCATAAAAGCCGCCAGCCAATCATGGCGCATCCCATGCCTGGAAAAAGAAGCCGCTATGGGAATCGTGCCATACATGCAAAGAGGCGACGCAATCCCCAGAAGGCTTGCCGGGATCACTCCGAATATTCCCCATTTTTTATCCTTAATCCCTTCAAAACAGTTATGGATGGCATCTTTTGCAAAAACCGACACTAGGGAGCCAACCACCATGCCCGCAATCCAGTAAAAGGCGATTTGGCGCAGCTGCACCATAAAATAATAATTGATATAAATAAATTCCCGCCGCATCACGGTCAACAGCTCCACATAGACCACCTCTTTTGCTCACTCAGCAAATTTTCCCATTCCTTTACTCATCAATTGAGATAAGCTGGTAAGAACGGTTTCCAAGCCCGATCGCTTCCCCATGCTCAAGGACATGCTCCGCGTTACGCCCCTCCATCCTATTGACTAGCGCTTCCTTCCCCTCTGCCTGGTAAATCAGGTCCACGCATGCCTGATCCAGCGCAACCGGGTCTGCAGACGCAAGGATTCCTATATCATGGATATCCGGCTCTGCCGGGTTTCCATTGCAGTCGCAGTCGATGGATAAATGGTTCATGACGCTGATATACAGGATGTTGCCGTCCAAGGCGTCCGCCACAGATTTCCCCGCTTCCGCCATAGATTCCAGAAAATCATTCTGTTCCCCTCCCCAGGGGCTGGTATGGCTGCTTCCTGCCGTATGGATCAGGCACTTTCCCTCTGCCGAGCCGATCCCGATGGATATATTTTTAATCGCGCCGCCAAAACCTGCCATCGCATGGCCTTTGAAATGGGAAAGCACAAGGAAGCCGTCATATTCAGGAAAATGCGCCCCTACGTAATTTTCCTTAAGATGTGTGCCGCCCTCCACCGGTATTGCCACAGAACCGTCTTCATCCATAATCACCACATCCGCAATCTCCGTAAAACCATGATCCTCCGCCACCTGGTAATGCATTGCCGTTTCTGAACGGGATCCTCCATAAGCTGTGTTGCACTCCACGATTGTACCGTCCAGCATCCGCACCAGCTCCCCAATCAACTCAGGATCAAGATAATTGCTTGCAGGCGGCTCTCCGGTGCTGAGCTTAACCGCAATGTTCTCTCCAGACACTGCAGTTCCAAGGGCCTCATAAATCTTTAACATCGCTTCCGGTGAAATTTCTGTTGTCATATAGACAGCGCTGCCCCCGTCTTTTACCTGGTGCAGTTCATGGGTATAAGACAAATCCACCTTTCCTCCCATCATGTCCTGCATCCTGCGCGAAATAATAAAAAAGGCAATGCCCCCTGTCACCAAAAGAACCGCCAGAATGATTCCCATCCATTTAAGCGCACGTCTCATAGCAAACCTCCTCGTTGTTTTTTAACTTTATTTTAGCAAGTACAATGGGGCAGCGGAAGTCTCCATTTGTTCATCTGTTAATACCTCAAGGTATATACTGGCTTTGCAAAATTCCTATGGCGCTTTTTTTCAAAAACCGCTCAACATCCGGGTTCTTCGGACAGGAAAAACCGGAAAGCAATTCAGCAAGCGCTGGCTCCCCGGCTTCTTCATCATTCCCTAATGTCAAATACTCGCGGATATTGACCGAAAAAAACTTATTATTTTCCGGCATTTTCTTTCTCCTTTATTTTCATCTTCCGCAGCCGCATCATTTCCCTCAATTCGGATTCTCCCTTGATCTCTCTCGCATCCACAGGTATATGAACAGGACGGTTATTGGCAGATTCTTCAATCGCATGGATAAACATTTCCACTTGTTCCTTGCCGGAAATGACAAAATTCTTCGTGATACTTGAAGTTGCCATAATAAACACCTCCTTTGCCAGTATGGTTCATTTGTTACAATCCATACTCTTCTATTCCTATTTTATTATCTTATATCGGTGAATGCAACAAATCTTTTATAATTTTTTATATCCTCTTTTTCCGCTTGCCAGCTTCCCATTTCAGTGGTAAGATACGGCGCCGCGGAAGGAGAAATCGGATAGGAACTGTCTTCCTAATATTCATAATCCGGTTCCAAAAGATTCATCAATTCCTTGTCATGCCCATAAACAAGTGATGATGTTTTATCCAATAGCATCGTCACCCATAAAAGTCGTCCACTCATTCAAGTTGCTTCCAATCAGAAGTTCAATATCTTTCGCGTTTTCCGCAAAAGAATCTTCCGTTACCGGATTGGTTGGCATATAATCCCCATCAACCACCGACCCCCACTCCATTGCGTAGCCAGCGGACAAAGGCGCCGTTCTGCTGGAACATTCACTTCTATTCGTCCTTCTTCGCCTCTCCCTCCGGGAAGATAATTTTATTAACAACGAAGAAAATCACCATGGACACTCCGCCTGTCAGGACGGTTGTAATAATGTTGTAGATAAAATCTGGCACCCCTAATGCGCCGGCCACGCCCACCCAGATACTGTTGATGGAATTGACTACCAGAGTCACGCCCACCCAGCCGAAGAAATATCCTACAATTTGCGGCGGGATCTTCCCGTGGCTTCGGAAGGTAATATTTCTCTGCAGCGGGAAATTGATGCACTGGGCCGTAAAGGTCGCGATCAGATAGCCGATAAAGTAAGCAAGGCCGCCGTCCGCCACGCTGTATCCCAATACATTGAATGTAAATGAAGCCCCAAACAGGTTCATCTGAATCCCCGGCCACATCCATTCCACATCTTTATACGAGGAGAATGCCCCTGGTAAAAACTGGATTAAGATATACTGCCATACGGTCACCAGGTTGCTGAACAAAAAGAACAGGCCGCCCTCGCGGATCCATTTTGCCGCTCCGGGATGTTTCCCGGCAAATCCCGTCCACCATCTTGTAAATACGTTCTCTTTCATTCTCCCACCTCTATCTTCTTTGCTTTTTTCTGGACTTTTCTTTGCCGGAAAAATCCTCCGATTACCTGGCCAAACCCTCGGAAGAAATGCCCGTTGACAATGGTCACAATCCCGTCCACCATCTCCTGGCTGGCAATTCCCCCTGCCATTTTCCCGATTGCCCTAAAAGGCATATTATAATTGAACATCAGGTTCAGGTTCGGTTTTCCCTTTGCCACGCTCTTGTCAAGGATATTGGTCATTATCTTATAAACCAGCCTTGCCAGGCCGCTTTTTGCGTAATACATCTGGCAGATGGCGTCATTCCTGTCAAGCCGCCCGCTCCAATGCCCGTTCGGAATCTTATGCCCCAAAAGTTCCTCAAACTCCGCGTCCGTGATGTTCTTCACCTGCCCTGACGCGTAACTGGTAAGCCTGCTGTTATTATAGGGAAGCGGCGCCTTTGTGCCAGCTATGTTTATGGTTCCAGAGAGATGGATATCCGCCACATCCGAGCCAATCAGGATCTGGTATTCCCCGCTTTCCACCTCAAACTTGTTGGTATTCACATTAAAATAGCGGAATGTGTCACGGGTAATGGGAATTTCCACTGTTTTCGTCTCCCCGGCCTTTAGGAATACTTTCTGGAATCCCTTCAATTCCTTCTTGGGCCGGTAGACCCCGCTGCATTTTGCGCTGACGTACATCTGGGCAACCTCAGCCCCGTCCATTTTTCCGGTATTGGTAATATCAAACACTGCTTTTTTCTTATCCACCTTCAAATTTGCATAGGAAAATGCAGTATAACTCAATCCATAGCCAAAGGGAAACAGTACCGGAACCCCCGCAGTCTCAAAATAACGGTATCCCACATAAATTCCCTCCCGGTATTCCGCCGTCCGTTCTTTTGACGGGAAATAAGGCGCGGAAGAAACGTCTTCATATTTCAGCGGATAAGTCTCGCTCAGCTTTCCCGAAGGGTTGACCTCTCCCATAATTGCCCGGAGCATGGCTCTTGCGCCTGCCTGGCCACAGAGATATCCGTGAATCAGCGCTTTGCAGTTCTTAATCCAGGGCATCTCCACTGCGGAACCGGCTGACATGACCACAACCACATTTTTATTTACCTTTGAAATCAATTCCAAAAGCTGTACCTGGCTGGCCGGCATCTTCATGTTAGGCCGATCCAGCCCTTCCGATTCCGATATCTCATCCAATCCAATGTATAACAGAGCCACATCTGCTCTTTTTGCAAGTTCTACAGCCTCCTTTTCCAGCGCTGGGTCTGCCGGGCCGGCACGGTGGTACCCTTGCGCATAGCCTGCCACCTGCAAGGGGAATTCTCCGATTACTTCCATGGCGTTTTCCAGCTTCGTGGGGTTCACGACAGAAGACCCGGCTCCCTGATACCGGGGATTCTTCGCAAAGTCGCCGATAACCGCCACCTTGGTATTTTTCGCTAAAGGCAGGATTTTGCCCTCATTTTTCAGAAGGACGATGCTT
Organism: uncultured Lachnospiraceae bacterium; assembly: GCA_910584585.1. Lineage (GTDB taxonomy): Bacteria > Bacillota > Clostridia > Lachnospirales > Lachnospiraceae > Petralouisia. Next base: position 16,709 of record CAJUBP010000054.1, read on the forward strand.
TCCTCGGCGGCTTTCTGGGCCATGGCCTGGCGCTGCTCCTTGCTGAACCCTCTGGATTTCCCTTTCTCCACTGCCGCATGTGTAGAAAATACTACGTCTAAAAGTTCATCCAGTCTCTGGTCTATCAGTTCTTCCGAAATCTTTCCTTCCCCAACCGCGCGGATTAGTTCTTCGTCCGAATCGCCCCCGGTAGTGGGCATCTCCAGATGGGAGCCTGCCGCAACGCCAGCCACATGATCATTGCTTGCTCCCCAGTCTGACACTGCGAAGCCGTCAAATCCCCATTCCTCCCGAAGGATTTCCTGCAAAAGATGTGCATTTTCATTGGCATAAACCCCATTCACCTGATTGTAGGATGTCATGATGGATTTGGGGCGGGCCTCCTTAACCGCAATCTCAAACCCGGCCAGATAAATTTCCCGCAGCGTCCGCTCATCCAGGACAGAATCGCTCGCCATATGCCGCAGCTCCTGGGAATTCACCGCAAAATGCTTGGGGCAAGCCGCCACGCCGTTCTCCTGGATTCCCCGGATATACCCTGCGGCCATTTTGCCCGCAAGATAAGGATCTTCACTGAAATATTCAAAATTCCGCCCGCACAAGGGGCTTCTCTTAATGTTCATCCCCGGCCCTAAAAGGACGGCCACCTCCTGCTCTGCCGCCTCATTGCCCAGATATCTCCCAATCTCTTCCCCTAATTCGGGATCCCAGCTGTTGGCCATCGTTGCCGCTGTGGGATAACAGGTGGCAGGAACGCTTGCATTCAGCCCTAACTGGTCGCTGGCTCCTTCCTGCTTCCGAAGCCCATGGGGGCCGTCAGCTAATACGATGCTTGGGATTCCCAGCCGGCGGATGCTCCTGGTCTGCCAAAAGTCCTTCCCAGAAAACAGATAACATTTTTCCTCCAAAGTCATTTTTGAAATCAAATCCTGATATTTTAACATTTTTTCACCTCTTCACTCTGCTTTTCCCCGCTATAAATATAGCCTCCTGTCAAAACAGAAGGCCATATTTTATTACAGTGCACTGGCCCAAACCAGAACAGTCACTATATCTTTATTTTTCAACATCTACCTCAATTGCCCCGGCGCTTTTACGTTTTCCATAAACCTTGCGCACCCGGAATAATTCATAGAGAATCAGCAATGCAGCGATTGCGATATCTGCCGCAATCAGGACAATCTGGTACATCAGTAATCCTGTCTGCATATTTTCCGGCTCATAAGCCCGGCTGTTTACTACCGTATACATGATATTGTGGGCCGCGTCACGCATATGGGAAACTGTGGTTGCCGAACTGGTATCCGCAACATAGTTTGAACCCGTGTCATAGCTTGCAAGGCAGGTATCGCCGCCATTGTAGATGGAGCGCGTTGCGTCCATATATCCGAAGTTTGCGAAATAATCAGTCAGGACAAATCCATGATATCCCCATTCCTCCCGAAGCACCGTATCCAGCAACGGGGAACACGCGCCCGCCCATTGGGTGCCCAGGTAATTGTAGGAAGACATCACCGCTTTCGCGCCGCCTTCTTTTACACAAATTTCAAAAGGCTTAAAATAAATCTCGCGCATTGCCTGCTCGTTGGACCATGTGGTCAGCATCTCCCAACGGCCTTCTTCCTTATCGTTCAATGCAAAATGCTTGATATACGCGTATACGCCATGCTCTTCAGCTCCCTGGACTGCCTGGGAAGCAATTTTACCGGATAAGAATCCATCTTCGGAATAATACTCGAAGTTACGTCCTGCAAAAGCGCTCCTGTGGATGTTCATAGCCGGCGCGTACCATCCAGATACATTCATCTCGTCCGCCATCTGCCCGATGCCCTCTCCGAAGGCTCTTGCGATATCTTCATTAAAGGTATTCGCGATCATCACGCCGCAAGGATAGCCGATGGAGCCTACGCCCGTAAAGTTGTTGTTGATGGAAGCCGGGCCGTCACAGTCTGTGGTCTGCACCTTTCCTACGCTGGACGCCGCCCCAGTCTGGTAACCTCCCACTGCAACCAATTCGCGCATTTCATTTACAGTCAGCTGGTCAAGCAATGCGTCCCATTTCTCATCATCATAATCCGCTCCCCGTAAGGAGGCCAGCTCCATTCCGTTCTTTGCCCCTGTGGTGGGCATCTCTACATCTGGGTCCTCTTCGGCCTTCCAGTTGGAATTGTTGGTGAACACTGCCTTATCCTCTTCCGGCATGCTTAAAGATTTTGGCGCTGCGGTAGCTTCTTCATAATTTGCAAACCCGTCCTTACGGGACAAATAGGTCACTTCACCCTGGGCAAAATCAAATTGGTTTTCCGCCGTAATCAAATCTGTGGAACGCTTGTTATCCCCATTGTATGTAATCGTTTTTTCTACTTCATAAGTCTTTGTATCAATCACGTCATGGGAATTATTCCGCAGGCTGATCTCATAAGCGCCCTCCTCCAGCACATAGCTCTTTGCGTTCTGATAGTCGTAAGAAGCCATGTCCTCTTCTGTAAATGTCAAAGTCAGGGTCTGTGAATCTCCCGGCTCCAGAACGTCTGTCTTATCAAACGCAATCAGGTTCACGGAAGATTTTTCAATCCCGCCGTTGGTATAAGGCGGATTATAATAAAGCTGCACCACGTTTTTTCCAGCCGTATCGCCAGTATTCGTTACCGTAACGTCCACAGACAGCGTTCCGTCATTTTCCTGGACGTCTCCCATTTTCTGCTCAAATTCCGTGTAGGAGAGCCCGTAGCCAAAGGGATATACCACAGCCTCGTCATAATTAATCAGGCCTTCTTCTGCTGCCGTCTCATAGAAGCGGTAGCCCACATAAATATTTTCTACATAATTCACAAAATGCGGCAGCGCATTTGGTACGAACTGGTCCGTGTCCGGAATCTGGAACTCTTCCATATTGTCATAGATATAAACGTCAAAGTTTTGGTATGCCGGCGTCGCGGCTAGATCTGCCACGAAGGTATCTGCGGTCCGTCCTGACGGGTTTACTTCGCCTGCCATAATCTGCCCCAATGCGTTAAAGCCGTTCTGTCCCGGGCTCGGGCACCAGATTGCGCCTTTGATCTGCTTATATTCATTGACGAAACCAAGCTCCATGGTATTGGCGCTGTTGCTTACCACAATGACATTTTCAAAGTTATCGCATACCGTCTCCAGCATATTGCGCTCGGTCTGGCTTAACGTGAGCCAATGCGTCCCTGCCGGGAAATCCTCATAATCTTCTGAATTATTTGTATAAGAAACCTGGGATACGTCGTAGGGCAGGTCGATATGCTCCCCGCCGGATCTGGCGATTACAACCACTGCCGTATCTGAAAATTCTTTCGCTTTATCCAGCATTCCGTCCGGGTATGTCTCAATCGGAGGCTCCGGCAGCGTCCAGTCCTGCTCCCACATTCCTACGCTGGGCCTTGACGCGTCGTATTCTTCCGACTTATACTCCCTGTAGAAATCCAGAATATCTTCATTTACGGAAAATCCTGCATTTTTCAGCCCTGTCTCCAAATCCACAATCTCATAAGCGTCTGACATGGCTCCAGAACCTGTGCCGCCGTATACCGCATTGCTCGCCGCCCAGCCAAATACGTTCAAATTCTTGGTATCTTTCAGCGGAAGGACGTTATCCTCATTCTTTAAAAGGACAATTCCTTCTCCCGCAATCTGTTCGCCAAGAGCCAGCGCGTCTGCCTGGGTTTCCTCTGTGATAGTCCCGGAACCGCTGACCAAGGATAACAGCGTTGACATAGGCCCCGTGCAGATTAGGTTCACAGCAATTGCCACCGCAATGACCGCCGCAACTCTTGATTGGGAACGAATCAGGTATCTCGCCGGCTCTTTCACTTTCATTACTGCGACAGATACAACGATTGCCAGCACAAGTATGACAGCAATTGCAATCAGGTAAGGCCTGATTAATTCGAGCACGCTCATCACGTCGCTCCAGTTAATGTCTAACATGTTTCTTCCTCCCTTTTTTTGTAGATTTTCTTGTTTCTTTCATTAAAATCAATTATAATAAATACCATGAAAATTACTATAACACCCATTTGCCTTTTGTGAATTAATTCCCACCGAAAGCAAAAATGTGTAAAAAAGCTGCTATTTCTCTGTTTTTTCTTGTGCATATAGACAAAATAGCTGCAAGCGTTTGCCGAAAAAGAAGGAGATTTCTACAATGGATGAGAAGAAAAGAGAAGATTTGCGCACCAAAAAGACTAAAAATGCAATTCGGAAAGTTTTTCGCGGCATGCTGCTGGAGATGAATTATGACGAAATTAAAATCAAGAACCTGACCGAAAGGGCTGAAATCAGCCGCAGGACTTTTTATATGCATTATTCTTCGTTAGATGAGCTGCTGAACGAGCTGATCGACGAGATTGCAGACAATTACACCCAAAAAACAAATGCCCTGCACGGGCACTATGAACTGGAAGAAATTGTCCGCTCCTTCCTGCTATATTTTGCTGGGCAGGATGAACTCCATGAAAGGATCATCTGCAATGGGAATTTCGGTTATATCAGCCAGCGCATCAACCGGAAAATTGCGTCTGTCAACCAGGAACACGCCACCCACCTGGGCGCGTCGGACCGATATGAAAAAAGCATCCTCATCGCCTATCTGAATGAAAGCGCGTTGGGGATGTACCGCAGATGGGTTTCTGATAAAAAACAAATCCCGCTGGAACATTTTGTCAATTTGGCCACAAGGCTGATCTGCCATGGGGCCGCCAGCCTTCATGGGCAGACATAGGAAACAGCCCATTGCCTCCACGCCATCCTCAATTCATAAACGGAAAATGCAGCACAGAATTAATCTCGTTGCTAAGATATTATTTTTTGTCACATCTTGCAAAACACTGTCATTATGATAGAATATATATGGGTGTTACCAAAACGGGTAGCGGTTCGCCTTTTGCCAAAATGAGTACATTTAATAAAAGGCATCAAAAAAGCAACCGCACCGACCAAAGTTAGGTTGCTTTTTTGATAACCACATAACTGAGGCGAACCGTTGCTTCACGGTAACGCCTTTTTCTATAAAATATGTTAGCACTTATCAGTGTTTCCGTCAATAACTTTCTTCACAATGGCGCCATTGGCATTTTTAATGCAATGGGGAAACTTTGTTCTCCCTTGACCGGCTCCATAGCGGACGGCGTCAATGGACACTCATACCGCAGAGCATCTTGACAAAGGCCGGATCATCATGGTTGACAATCTCCACAAACTCCGGATCGGTAAAGATACCATGTTTCCCTTCTGCCAGCGGTCCTTGAGCTTTATGAACTGCGCCAGTTTGCGGCATTTGCGGACGCTGGGACACTGTCTGGCGCCGCAGAAATCCTGCATCTTTCGCAGCCCGCTTTAAGCAGGAATATGAAGAAGCTGGAAGATGAACTGGGCGTCATCCTTTTTTAACGGAAGAAAAATAAACTGGAACTGAATGAAAACGGGGAATATGTCCTGAAACTGGCAAAGGAACTTCTGGAGAGCGAGGATTCCTTCGCGGCAAAGGCCAGAGATTTTGACAGAAGGAACCGCACCATCGCCCTTGGCGTCTGCGCCCCTGCCCCAGTGTGGCTCCTCGCCCCTTTCATCACGAATATCTTCCCGCATATGGCGCTGCAGGCCGAAATAGATGATGGCAGGAGGCTTCTTAACGATTTGGAAAACAATGTCTATCAACTGATTGTTACGCATACACAGCCAAACGCTGCACAGTATTTTTATAAGGAATGCGGAAAGGAGTCCCTGATATTTGCCCTCCCCAAAGGGCACAGATATACCCGGAGAAAAAGCCTGTCCTTTGCCGAGATGGACGGGGAAAATATGCTCCTCCTGCCGGATATCGGCTTTTGGCATTTTGTCTGTACAGACAAAATGCCTGGCTCACGGTTCCTAACCCAGAGCGACCGCTTCAGCTTCAATGAACTGGTGCAGGCGTCCTCGCTGCCTTCTTTTACCTCTGACCTTGCGGAAAAGTATACAGAAACGCCTCGTAACCGGGTCAATATCCCTATTTCAGATGAAGAATCAACGGTTACTTACTATCTTGTGTGCAAAGCGGTGAAGAAAAAGGCCTTTTTGCCATTGTTTGCGGCTGTTTAAGAAATTTTAACCGTGAAAGATTACATGTGGCAGACTACATCCGCAACCTAACTAAAAAACCAACCCCACTCTTCTCTAAAAATGTAGGTCATGATGCAGATGTGCGAATTTTGCAGCCAGAAGCGCAAAACCAGCTTAATGTCTACAAATCAAGAGAAAAAAGGGGAACAGATAAGATGGAGGCTGCCCCGGTTCTTATCAAACCGGGGCAGCAATCTTTACAAGAAAATTTTTACAGGCAACTTTGCAATCTTTTCTCTTACTTCACCTCTATTTTGGCCTTTCATAGTTTCATAAAGCCTTTGTATTTCCTTATCTAATTCTTCTTCAGACATTTTTTTATATTCTTCAGGAATCTCCAGAATATCGTTTTCATATACCATCCTCTGTTACCTCCCTTACCATAATATCGAACTTCGTGGCTAATTCCATAAGAGCCTCTACCTGCGCTTCGTATTCATTATAGCCTTTTTTCAGATATTTTTCAACAACCATCTTATAATAGTCTTCCCGTATTTCCTGATTTGAAGCATATTTGAATATTTTTCCATCATGGCAGGCTACAATGCCAAGACCATAGCGATTGATAAAATTGGAATTCAAATCATTGATACTGGGCGGGTAACTGTTTGGATGAGAATGAAGCGTAATCAGATTATCATACTTTGATATTTTGGAACGTATGCTGTTTGAATATACAATCTGTTCTTCGGAACAGCTCTCGGTTTCCTCTGCTATCACCGTCTGATGCGCCACATCAATCCAATACATATCCTCAAACTTTGTTCCCGACCTATGTTCCAGCATCTTTTTCGACAGTTGAAATATGAGACGGTTCAACTCAGACGAATCGGAAATAAAATCAAATTTTCTTCGGTAGCTTCCACTGTTAATATATGTATGGTTTATCGCTGTATCCTTGTTTCTGCCATATCTTTGCCCTTCATCCTCTGCCTGTGTCAAAAAGCAATCTGCTTTAACCTCTCGTTTCGCATCTTCCATGAACTGCTTTGTCTCCTTTTCTTATCCAATTTTTCGACTGATTTCATGCTAACAAAACATACCTATTCTTGTCAAGAGCGCAGGACATTCCCCTTTTAATAAACATGGCTATGCCATAGGCATAGCCATAATGTGAAACCACCATCAGCGGTTCCATCGCTTCTACAACTTCCACTTATAGGTAGGACTCACCTTAAGTTCTTAAATGTAAATAGAAAAATGACTTTTTATATGAAGCCTTAATTGTAACGAAAATCTTTCATCTTGTTTCCCCCTATTCAGATACTCCTTCCAAGTTTCGCCGCCTCGCTTTTATCCATGGCCATTCCGGCATATTCCATCCCATAGAGTTTTGCAAAGCGTTTCATTGTAAATTCTCCCGCCTCCATCATCCATTCCTCAGGAGCCGCCCCCTGGAACAGGAAATACAATTTCCGTCCTGAAAATTCACCGTTTTCCACCTTTCCATAAAAACGGTCCAGCACGTTGCGCACAGATCCGCAGATATTGTGCCAGTACAGCGGCGATCCGATGGCGATAATTTCTGCTTCTTTCATCTTCGCGATGACCTCGTCGAGCTGGTCGTCCTCAAAGTTCTGTCCATAGCTGCCAATCCTGTAATCCGTCAGGTTCAGCGTTTCATATTCTTTTCCTTCCAGAAGCGCTTCTGCCAGCGCCGCTGTGTTCCCATTTTTATTCGGGCTTCCATTGATAAATAAAATTTTCATTCTGATTTCCTCCTTAATTTCTAGAGCGTGTTTGAAAAATGCTTTCTGACAGATGTATTCCACACTTTGTGGGAGATTTGTGCCGAATGAGGGAGGCGTAGCGGGCTACGTTGACTGAATGAGGTGCAAATATCACGCAAAGTGGGGGATGCAGATGGCGGGAATGATTTTTCAAACACGCTCTAGGAAGAGGGTTTTCTCCTCTTCCCTATTTCCAAATCCAAATCAATCCATTATAAATATATTGCATAGCAGCTCTCCCATCATGGGAGTTTCCTTCCTGTACCCGGTAGGCAAGGTTTCCTTCCCCTTCGGCGTCGGCGGCAGTAAAAATTCCGCCCGGCGCGTCAAGCATCGCCTCAATCTGGCTGGAAAATCCCGCATAAGCAAAATCCTCTGTGCCGGACATGGCATAGATAAAGAAGTCTTCCGGCTTATGCCCGGAACCCGTCACCAGGCTTTCCATGTACGCTCCGTCAGATGTCAGGTTGCCGCTGGACGGCAGGAAATACCTGAAATAATCCAGGCAATACTGGAACGTATGCCATGTTGCCACGGAACCCATGGAAAATCCGGCAAAGGCGCGGTGGCCACGGCTTGCTTCCAATTCCTCTGGGGAAGTTCCTACCGCGTATGTGCTGTAAGTTCCCTCCACGGCAGGAATCAGGTCATTTACCAGCTCGTTATGGTAATTATCCGTCAGCCGGAGGGCAAGGCCGTAATCCCCGCTGTCATCTGGATTTTCATTGTTATAGGTGGGGCATACCACGATTACCGGCTCCATTTTTCCATCCTGTATGGCATGGTCAATGACATTTACAAATACATTCGGGTTCTCTGGAGTGCCAAGGTATGTGGTTTCATCGCTCCATCCCCCATGCATCAGGTAAAACACGTTATATTCCCTGTCCTGGGAATACCCGTATGGGAGATAGGCATAAGCTGTCTTTGTAAGCTGTTTTTCTTGGTTTTGGTAACTCATGGATTCATATGTTTTGTAAGTGATTCTCTCTAATGTGCCCTGTTCCTTTGCCGGGGCAAAATAATCTTCTGGAATCTGCGCAAGCTCTTCTGGAATCCGCATAGTTCCTGTATCTTGATCCATGCCTGAAGTTTCCCCCTGTTCTGGCGCGCTATGCTCTCGGGCTTCTTTTTCCTCGTCTGAAGCTTCTCCCTGTTCTGGCGCGCTATGTTCTTGGGCTTCTCTTTCCTCGTCTGAAGCTTCCCCCTGTTCCGGCGTGTTATATTCTGGGGCTTCTTTTTCCTCTCCTTCTATCCTGGCATCCCTTACCGATTGTTCCCTGCTGCCTTCCCTCTCTTTTGGCCCGGAACATGACACGTTAGAGACTGCCAGGATAACTGCCGCAAGCAGGATACCCGCCTTTCTCATCATAAACATTCCTCTAAGATCTCAAACACTTCTTCCCTGGAAAGCTTTTTACAGCAGCCAGCGGTGAGATTACAGGTATCCGCAACTTTTTTCAGCATATCTTTGTCGGTAATCCCCATCTGGGCAAGGGTGGACGGAAGCCCGATTTCCTTTATAAAATCAGCAAGGGCGTCTATGCCGGCTTTTGCCAGTTCCTCCCGGGATTTCCCTTCTGCCGGGATTTCCCAGACTTTTTCAGCCATACGCGCAAACTGGCCGACGCTTTCTTGGTAAATATGGCGGTACAAGGCGGGATGGATAACGGCCAATCCTTGCCCGTGGTTGCAGTCCGTGTAAGCCCCAAGCTGATGTTCTATCTGATGCGCCTGGAAATCCGTGACCTTCCCGATTTTTAAGATGCCGTTTTCCGCCATGGCGGACGCCCACATCAGTTCGGTCCTTGCCTCCTTGTCATTGATATCCTTCAACAGCAGCCGGATATTGCGGATGACATTCCGCATAACGGCTTCCGCTATTTCATCTGACAAAGTAATGTCCCGGGGTGAGCCAAGATACGTTTCCATGCTGTGGCTTAAGGTGTCAAACGCCCCGGAAATCACCTGTTTTGCCGGAAGCGACATGGTATATGCCACGTCAAGCACGGCAAAATCCGCATACGCCCCAAGAACGCCCGCCTTCTCCTTTGTCTCTTCGTTTGTAATCACTGCGCCGTTATTCATCTCGGCTCCGGTTCCGGAAGCGGTCACGACAGCGCCCATCGGGATAAACACTGTGGGATATACATGGCGTTTAAATTCCATTTCCCAGATATCCTGCTCGGTCACTGCCTGTGCCGCTATGATTTTGCAGCAGTCAATGACAGAGCCGCCGCCTACGGCAAGAATGAAATCCACGCCTTTTTCTTTGGCAAGAGCCGCGCCCTCCTGCACTTTTTTGTAAGTAGGATTCGGCATGATTCCGGGAAAATCCACAATCTCCTTCCCTGCCTCTTTTAGATAGCCGCAGATTTCATCATACACGCCGCTTTTCTTTACGGCAGTTCTGACGCTTAAAGTTATGTTTACTCTCTCAAGGCAATCTGGATTCTATT
>CAJUBP010000055.1 GCA_910584585.1 uncultured Lachnospiraceae bacterium
TATATTCAGGATTACGGCTATTAAAACATTGACTTTTAATAGCCGTAGTAATATTGGTTAAAGATTTTAAATCATGTTTGTGTTCCTGCATTTTTGACCTCCTACTATAAGGTTGATATGTTCAACTCTATAGTAAGAAATGCCGATAAAAAAAGAAAGCAGGAACAAATGATGTAAAATCAACTATGTTTGATAAAAATATCGGCATTTCTAAAATATCAGCATATGGAGCATCGAACTTTTCTTCCGTGCCAGTAAATCCCTGCTTGATCTGGGTTCTGAATTTCAGGGCCTGGGCTATGATATGACCGTCAGCAGTACAGCGGTTGATTTTACAAGATATATTTTGCTTGAGTGGCTTCGCAGAAAGAAAAATGATGATAAAACAATCTGCGAATTATTCTATGTCTGTTGTGATGATATACAGGATATGGAACTTACCACTGCACTCAGACAGCTTCTTGAATTACTGGCAAACGGTCTTGAAAACAAGATGATTACCATCACATCCGAAGTCAAAAGTCAACTTATCAATTGGTTTGTGTCCCAGCCTGCATTTATTCAGGCTTTATGCCCTGATTTTGGGTGGGAAGTTTGAGTTATTTAATACCAATTGAAAATAAAAATTCAGGTATAAAATGCCTGCATTTACAGATAATAGTATTGCGAAAAAATGATATGTAAATGGAGGATTTTATTATGAAAGCAACGGGAATTGTTCGAAGAATAGATGATTTGGGAAGGGTAGTCGTGCCGAAAGAAATTCGGCGTACATTGCGGATCAGGGAGGGCGATCCATTGGAAATTTTTACAGATCGGGAAGGTGAAATTATCCTGAAGAAATATTCTCCCATCGGGGAACTGGGGCAGTTTGCAGGTCTGTACGCAGAGAGCCTTGCCCAGACCAGCGGCTGTCTGGTGTGCATTACCGATAAAGATCATGTGATTGCGGCGGCAGGCGCGGGAAAAAAGGATTTTGACGGAAAGCCAATCAGCAAACAGCTGGAACATGTAATTACAGATCGGGAGACCTTTTACGCCCAGAAGGATGAGAAAGGATTTGTGAAAATTACATTGGATGACGCAGGAGATTTTCAGTCTCAGGTAGTTTCCACCATTATTTCGGAAGGAGACGCCATCGGTTCGGTCGTGATGTATAACCGGGAAGAAGGTTCCGGAATGGGGGAGACGGAGAGCAAGCTGGCGCGGGTGGCAGCCGGATTTCTCGGGAAGCAGATGGAACAGTAGAGCATTTTTCGAACGCGCTCAGGAACAGAGGAGCATTTTTCGAACGCGCTCAGGAACAGAGGAGCATTTTTCGAACATGCTCAGGAACAGAGGAGCATTTTTCAAACACGCTCAGGAACAGCAGAATTTTTATCAGAAAAACCCGGTGCATGAATGGCAATCCTCCTTCATGGCCCGGGTTTTTCGAATGATACGCGATAATTTTGATGGGAATATACCGGTTTTGCCTGTTATCCCTCAGTTATTCCGCCTGCCGGTACTGTACCGGCTCTGAATACTGATCCAGGGAGCGGAATTCGTAGCCTGCGTCAGAAAGCTTCTGCAGCACTGTGGGAAGAGCGTTCAGCGTGGCGTTTTTCCCGGAGCCGTCATGCATCAGGACCACAGGGTTTTCAATATATTTCACATTAGAGCAAATATTGTCAATAATATTCTCGGAAGTGGTCAGGTCGCTTCCGTCGCCGGAGCTGACGTTCCAGTCGTAATGGGTGAATCCCCGGCGGGTCATTTCTTTTATGATGTTATGCACCACATAGGAAGAACCGTTATTGCTGCCTCCCGGGAAACGGAACAGGCAGGGGGAATAGCCGTCAGTTTCTTCGTATACCCAGTCGTAAACTTTTTCATAATCTTCTAAAAAAGCGTCCACAGAACGGTAAATCTGGTTATAGTCGTGGCTGTAGGAATGAAGGGCCAGGGTGTGGCCCCGCTTTACGATCTCCGACAGATATTCGGCGTGCTCTTCGTTATTTTTCCCAACTACAAAAAAGGTTGCGTGGGCATTGTATTCGTCCAGCAAATCCAGCACCTTCGGAGTCAGGGCGGAGGGGCCGTCGTCAAAGGTCAGATAGACATATTTCTGTCCGGACTGGTCAGGCGTATTGTCTTTGTCAGCATACAGGTTTGGATATGGATCGTCTTCATATTTATGGGAAGAATACCATTCTTCCGTCTGCTCATCATCTTCATCTTCTTTTCCAAGATCCTGCAGTTGGCCGGAAAGCTCAGTAATGTACTCTTTCTGGCCTTCTATGTAGTTTTCCTTTTCCTTGAGTTCGGCGGCGCTGTCTTCTAATTGTTCATTCAGCCCCGAATTGCTTTCTTTTAACTGCGCAGCTTCGGCAGTCAGGCTCTGATAGCGGCTGTCCAGGTTCCAGTATTGAAAGCCAAGAACGCCGCAGACGCCCAGAAAAATAAGGGCGCAGACCAGGACTGGGATAAATGGCTTCTTCTTCATAATCATCTTCTCCTTGAAAGTAGGTAATTTTTCCAAATATCAGTATAGCGGAAGGAAAGGGATTCAACAAGGGATTAATATAATTTTAAGAAAATTGCAACAAAAGAGTTACTTTTCATGTGATAAGAGAATTGTAAATATTCTTGTATATTTTCCCCTAAACGTGTAAAATAAAAAGGAAATGTTTTCGAAGTAAAAGATATGGAAGTTTCGGAGCGGGGCAGGGCAGCCTGCTGCCGTTCTGAACAGAGGAAGCATATGGACGAAAAATTTATCCGAACAGGACTGCTTTTGGGAGAGGAAGGGTTAAACCGCCTGGCCCGGGCAAAAGTGGCGGTATTCGGCATCGGCGGCGTGGGCGGCCATGCGGCGGAAGCGCTGGCCAGAAGCGGCGTAGGGAAATTAGAGCTGATTGATAAAGATAGGGTGAGCCTGTCTAACATCAACCGGCAGATCATCGCAACCACCAGAACGGTGGGGCAATATAAGACCATGGTGATGAAAGAGCGGATACTGGAAATTAACCCTCAGGCGGAGGTAACGGTCCGCAATTGCTTTTTCCTGCCGGAGACGGCCCAGGATTTTGATTTTACGGTTTATGATTATGTGGTGGATGCTGTGGACACGGTAACTGCCAAGATTGAACTGGCGATGCAGGCGCAGCAGGCAGGCGTTCCCATGATTTCCAGTATGGGCGCAGGAAATAAATTAGATCCCACCCAGTTTGAGGTGGCGGATATTTTTCAGACTTCCGTCTGCCCTCTGGCCCGGGTAATGCGCCGGGAGCTGAAAAAAAGAGGCGTGAAGAAATTAAAGACCGTATATTCCAAGGAGGAACCCAGACGCCTGCTGGCAGAACTGCCCATGGAAGCAGGCAAAGCGGTACCGGGAAGCGTTGCTTTTGTGCCGTCAGTGGCCGGACTTATCATTGCCGGGGAAGTGATCAAAGATCTGTGGGGCCTGGGACAGAGATTGCCGGGGAAGTGATCAAGGATCTGTGGGGCCTGGGATAGAGATTGCCGGGGAAGTAATCAAATAAAGGAGAAAATTCGAATGAAATTTATTCATATAGCAGATGTGCATTTGGGGGCGAAGCCAGACAAAGACAAGCCCTGGGGAGAAGAGCGGGAAAATCATAGCTGGCAGGCCTTTACAGATGTGATAAACAAGGCAAGGGAAGAACAGGCGCAGCTTCTTCTGATTGCCGGAGATTTGTTTCACAGACAGCCGCTGATGGGGGAATTGAAGGAAGTAAATTACCAGTTTTCCAGGATTCCCCAGACTCAGGTAGCGCTGATTGCGGGAAACCGTGATTTTATCGGGATGCATTCCTGCTATCGTGCCTTTACCTGGGCGGAGAATGTGCATTTTCTGAGAGAAGAAAAGCTTGGCTACGCGGAATTGGAAGGGCTGGGAGTCAGGGTGTACGGGTTAAGCTACGGACGCCGGAGAATCCGGGAGCATCTGTATGACCAGGCACAGCCGGCGGCTGGGGAATTTTATAATATCCTTCTGGGCCACGGCGGGGATGAGGATCACATTCCTTTTGAAACGGAAAGCCTCAAAGATTCAGATTTTGATTATGTGGCGCTGGGGCATATTCACAAGCCCATGCAATTGGTGAAAAATAAAGTGGTGATGGCCGGCGCCCTGCAGCCAGTCAGCCCGAAAGATACCGGGGAACACGGATTTTTTATGGGGGAGATTGGGAAGTATGGATGCCGGGCGGAATTTTATCCTCTCCGGTACTGCGAATACGCCTCATTGAATCTGAAAGTAAATAAAGAGATTACCACAGAGGCCCTGATGGAAGTGATGAAGAGCCAGATCAGAAAGGCTCCGCCCCACCAGTTTTTTAAGATCAATTTGACAGGGGACAGCAATCTGGAGGAACCTGTGGATTTAGAGGCACTGGCCCGGATGGATCGGGTGGTACAGGTCCAAAGCCGCTGCCAGCCGGATTATGATTTGGAAAAACTGAAACTTCAGTATCAGGGACAGATTTTGGGGAGATATATTGAAGCATTGGAGGAGATGCCTCAGGATGAAATTACCAAAAAGGCATTATACTATGGTGTGGAGGCATTGTTAACGGAATGAGAATAACGGAAATTCAAATAAAAAACTTTGGAAATCTCCATAATATCAATATCAGGCCCCTTCCGGGAATCAATGTGATTTACGGAGAAAATGAGACGGGCAAGTCCACGCTGCAGCAGTTTATCAGCGGAATGCTGTTCGGACTGGAGAAGCGGCAGGGAATCCCGGACAGAACGGACGACTATCAGCAGTATGAGCCCTGGAACAACAGCGCTTCCTATGCCGGCGGCCTGAAATTTACGGTGGCGGACAAACCATTTTATCTGGAGCGGAATTTTTATTACAAGGAGCCTTCCGCAAAGCTGATCAACGAAGAGGATCTGGAAGAATTATCTGTAGAACACGGAGATTTAGACGTTCTGCTGGGGGGCATGAACCGGGAAACCTATGAAAATACCTTCTGTATCCGCCAGGCTTCCGTGGAGACAAAACAGGAATTCGCGGATACCCTGCAGAATTATTTTGTCAACGCTTCTCTTGGGAGAGAAGGCGGCGTAGATTTGGCCGGCGCCCGGAAGCAATTGAGAGACGGCCGGGAGAAGGCCTGTCAGGAATATCAGAAAAAGCAGGCGGAGCAAAAGGAAGAGGAAGAGAAGCTGCTGATGGCGGAAAGGCTGCTGAAAAAAGATGTGGAACAGCTGAAAAAACAGAAAAAAGAGGGATACCGCGCCCTTTTGCAGCGGGAAGAGGACAATTTATTTCTGTTAGAGCACGACAGCAACCAGATGGCGGAATATTTGAGGGATATCCGTCAGCAAAGACAGCAGAAGAGTTATTATTTGAGATTCGGCATATCCATAGTTCTATTTTTCGCCGCTCTGCTGGCAGGGATTTGGAACGGGCTGGAACATCTTATGAAAGCTCCCGCCGCAGGCTGGATTGGGCTGGAGGTCCTTTTGGGATGTCTGATGCTGTTTGCGGCGGTACAGGCATTTTCCTGGCACCGCAAGTCCAAACGGCTGAAATTGCTGCGCAGACAGCAGGAGGAGGAAAGCCGGGAGCAGAAGCAGTATAATTCCATTGAGAGCGAGCAGTTAAAACAGAAAGAGCAGCAGCAAAAGCAGACCAGGAAACAGGCAGTGGAGGAATTGCTGCAGATTCAGGTATTGGAAAAACTGGCGGAACTGGTAAATCTGCAGGAAGAATTGGAGGAATGCCGGATTCCGACGGAAGAAGAGGAGGAATATCAGCGCCAGATGAAAGCCTATGAATTGGCGGAACGCACCCTGGAGCAGTTATCCCAGGAAGCTTACCAGGATACCAGGGAGCAGATGGAACAGGAAATCTCCCGGATTTTGTCGGAACTGACCAATGGAAAATATAAGAAAATCGGTTTGGATTCCCAGATGAATCTGGTGGCCACTGCCGGAAAGCACAGGCATTACCCCTGGCAGCTCAGTCAGGGCACTATGGAGCAGATGTATCTGGCCCTTCGGATGGGAGCCGGAGGATTTTTTACCAGAGAAGAATCCATGCCGATTCTGCTGGATGAAGTGTTTGCCGCCTTTGACGAAAAGCGTCTTACGGGAACCCTCCAATGGCTTGGCCGGCAGAAACAGCAGATTTTTCTGTTCACCTGCCAGAAACGGGAAATTGATATTCTGGAAAGCCAGGGAATCCCTTTCGGAAAAATTATGCTGAGCAGGTAGTCAGTCTATGAGTAAAAAAAGCAAGAAGAAAAAAAAGAAAAAATACAGAGTATTCTGGTTTTTCGCAAAGCTCCAGTTTTTAATGCTGATTCTGGTAGGCGCCGCCGTGGGCTGGTATTATTACGGAGGTTATGCCCAGAAAGTAAGCGCCCTGCAGCAGGAAGCCAGAATGCTGGTCCAGAAATCCAGCGAAGCCACTTTCCGTTCTGTGCAGACCAGTCTTGTGTATGACGCGGACGGCAGGCTGATTTCCACTCTGAAAGGAGAGAAGGACGTATATTATCTGGAATATGAGGATATCCCGGCTTATGCCGTAGCGGCCATGATCAGCATTGAGGACAAGAAATTTTACCGCCACAACGGAATAGACATTAAGGCGATTATGCGCGCGGCCAAGGCCATGGTGGAAAACGGGGAAGTGACTCAGGGAGGAAGTACCATTACCCAGCAGCTTGCCAAGCTGATTTTTCTGACCCAGGAGCGTACCTGGGAGCGCAAAATAGAAGAGATGTTCATTGCCACCGGCCTGGAAAAGGTCTACAGCAAGGATAAAATTATGGAATTTTATCTGAACAATGTCTATTTCAGCAATGGGTATTACGGCATTCAGGCAGCCAGCAAGGGGTATTTCAATCAGGACGCCAAAGATCTTTCCCTGTCGCAGATTGCTTTTTTGTGCGCCATTCCCAACAATCCCAGTCTGTACGATCCGGTAACCAATATGGACAATACCATCAAACGGCGGGACAGAATTCTGTATCAGATGTTGGAGGACGGAAAAATCAGCCAGACTACCTGCGAGCAGGCAAAGTCAGAGCCCATTATCCTGAACCGCCCGGAGAAAACCAAGAATGACTATGTGGAGACTTATACCTACCACTGCGCCGTAAGGGCGCTGATGCAGCAGCAGGGCTTTCAGTTTCAGACAGAATTTGCTTCCGAGGAGGAAAAAGCCAAATACCAGGAAGAATACGACGCGTTGTACGGGGAATGCCAGAAAAGCCTCTATACGGAAGGATATCGGATCTATACTTCCATCAATCTGGATATGCAGCAGATGCTGCAGGATGCCGTGGACAATAATCTGGCAGATTTTACAGAGCAGAATGAGGAAGGAATTTACACGCTGCAGAGCTCCGCAGTCTGCATTGACAACCATACCGGCTATGTGAAGGCGATTGTGGGAGGCAGGAACCAGAACCTCCCCGGCTATACCCTGAACCGGGCTTACCAGAGCTTCCGCCAGCCGGGCAGCGCCATCAAGCCGCTGATTGTCTATACGCCGGCGCTGGAGGGAAAATATACGCCGGACACCATTGTCCAGGATGTGAAAACAGAAGAAGGGCCTTCCAATTCCAGCGGCTACTACGAAGGGGATATCACACTGCGCCGTGCCGTGGAGTCTTCCAAAAATACAGTTGCGTGGAACCTGCTGGAAGAGATGACGCCCCGGGCGGGCCTGGAATATCTGAAAAAAATGAAATTTTCCAGATTGGATTCCAAGGATGAGCGTCCCACCAGCGCGCTGGGTGGATTTACCAACGGCGTATCCGCCGTGGAAATGGCCTCCGGTTACGCGGCAATCGTTCATGACGGGATATACCGGGAGCCCACCTGCATTACCAGAATTACCGATGCGGAAGACAATGTCATTCTGGAAACCCAGAGTGAAGAGGTGGAGGTTTATAAGAAAAACGCCGCCCGCATGATGACAGACATGCTGGTGTCTGTTCTGCAGGAAGGAACCGGACGGGGGCTTGCCATCAGCAGCATGCCTTCCGCCGGAAAGACCGGAACCACCAATGACAACAAGGACGGATGGTTTGTGGGCTATACCAGTTATTATACCACCAGTGTATGGGTGGGCTATGATATGCCCAGAGAACTGCCGGGACTGTCCGGGGCAAGCTATCCGGGAAGCATCTGGAGAACTTTTATGGAGCAGATTCATCAGGGCTTAGAGCCGGTGAACTTTCTGCCTTATATTGATGAAAACAGGGCTCCTTTGGATAACGAGGAATATATCGACGGGCTGATGGATGAGATGGAGAATTTACCGGAAGAGTGAATGCTATGGTTAGAATCGCAATTGTGGAAGATGAAGATATTTATGTTGAAAAATTAACGGAATATCTGGAAGAATACCAAAAAGAATTCGGCGAGACATTGGAAATTACCGTTTATCGGGACGGGGATGGGATTGTTTCTCAGTATCAGGCCCAATTCGACATCATTCTGATGGATATACAGATGAAATTTATGGACGGCATGTCGGCGGCGGAAGAAATCCGCCGGCAGGATTCCCGGGTCGTCATTATGTTTATCACGAATATGGCCCAGTATGCCATCCGCGGGTACGAGGTGGACGCATTGGACTATATCTTAAAACCGGTGTCCTACTTTGCCTTCAGCCAGAAACTGAGCCGCGCCATCTCAAGGATTCCCAGGGAAGAGGAACGGAAGTTTACCATTCCGGTAAAAGGCGGCGTTCTGTGCGTGAATGTTTCAGATATCTATTATGTGGAAAGCGCCGGCCATAACCTGGTGTTTCACACAGCCTCAGGCGTTCATCTGGCCTCAGGCACGATGAAATCGGCAGAGGAGAAGCTGGCGGACGCCGGTTTTTCCAGAGGCAATAAATGTTACCTGATCAATCTGGAACATGTGGAAGGCATCCAGGATAAATGCGCCGTGGTGAAGGGAGAACTGCTTCAAATCAGCCGTCCCAGAATGAGCGCGTTTATGCAGGAGCTTACCAGGTACTGGGGAGACAGATAAGAATTGGGATTATCCCAAGAGGAATTAGCAAAGAAATGCAGTGTCGCCCGACAGACCATAAACGCCATCGAAAATAATAAAAAATACATCAATAAACCGCTTGAATGATTGCCGCCTGAAAAATATTTCACAGGAGAGGTTAGCTGAACTACTGAATGTAAGCCGGCAGTCCATATCAAAATGGGAGCAGGACATATGTTATCCGGAAATGGAAAAATATTGAAGCATGATTTTACCTTACAGGAAAAAGCGGCTTACATTTTTTTGAAATTTCTACAAACAAATTGTATGCATACTGACAACCGCCTGCTACCGCCCAAAAATACAGGCTTGCCACGCTGCAATAGGGGCTTAACCGTCTGCGGTCAATGTTTCGATGATGATATATCATGCGCATACCACGCAAAATTGCTAAATCACCATAACTAAACACATTCGGCCGCTGCATACAAAAGAGCAGAATCTGTAATGTATTCTGCTTTTTTGAATGTCATTCCAAAAGATTGCAGGCAGTCGATTCCCGTGTCAAGTACCATATCAGCGTTTACCGTTCCCAAATTGTCGTTCATTCGCTGCCAGATTGTTGCCTGAGCCTTTGTTGAAATCTGCTGGCCGACAATATGATGAACAACTGAGGAAAACAAATCTGTATCAACTTCGCGCTTCCGCAAGGCGTTTGTCTTTTTGTTTTAGGTATTCAAGTCCCTTCTCACCATATTGAAAGAACATATCTGCTTCACCTCCCGTCTTGATCCATTGTTCCTCTCGGATTATAATAATAGCATAGTTTTTAGGGATACAATATTGATATATCCCCAAAAACTATCAGAATATGTTCAACATCAGGAGCAGGAAATGATCAACAAGAATATTATCCACCTTGTCAAAAAAACAACTTTTTGCCGCTATAACAGTATGATTTTTCCTGACTATTTTCTGAAATTTTATTTTGGCAGCCCTGCCAAGACTTTCGTAGAAAATATTGTCGGCAACGATAAATTGCCGATTTGCCGCTGTTTCCCAATTATGCGTCGTCACGATAGGTTTTTGCCTCATCATATTGCCTGCAAACGGCATTAGACAGAGTGTCCCTTATAGCTTCAAATTTTACCCGTTCATCTTTCCCAAAAATAATCATGAAGCATTTGTTATATCATCTTTGCTGCAACTTCCAAGTTGTTAAACTGATATGTAATCTATCCCCTCAGATTTTTCAGAGCGTCGGGGTTATTTGAGATAATTTCTCCAACAGTCTGACAGCTTTCCATGTCCGGACAGTCACCGCATGTCGCCATATCTTTTTTCAACGCGCACTGACGAATTTGGCAAAGACTATCGCAGAATACAGTTTTAATTCCATCAACACGGCATCCTTCACAATTGATATGTTCAGGCAAAATGGGAGCATTATTTAACTCAGCCCACCGTTTTGCAGTTTTTTCACGCAACGCCTGATCGTCATTGATTGTTGCAAGATATGCGTCGCATTTTCCGCAATCCAGCCCACAGTATGCAATCATATTTCTCATGCTTATGTACCTCCTAAAATCCTGATTTTTGCAATACAAAAAATTAAAACAGTAACATTGTACTATAAATTTTTCTATCTGACAATGATTACGTTCCTCCCATTCGGATTTCCTTATTTCATTAAATCCTGCAATTTAGCATAATCCATTTGACGGAAAAAATATCATCTCCTATTTGCCTATATCAGTCTGACACCACCTTGACAATGTAGATTTGTGTTGCCTGCAAGCCGTCTGCCGCAGAAGTTCCCCATATCTCCACCATTTGCCCAGTGGTCAAATCGGATGATGTTCCATTTTCAGTCTCAGATCTGGCCCCGCTGTCATAAATATTTTTAATCATAAACACTGTATTATCATCATATGTAACTGTAACCTTGCTGAATTCAGAATCATCACCGCTTCCCGGTCCCACCATAATATCTCCGCCATCTTCACTTTTTTCCGTAACAGACTCTACAACCGTTAGTTGTTTCCCATGAATGTCCTTAATATGTCCTTTCAAATTGGGATCAGCCGTATTAATATCGCCTCCATTGGCCTCAGGCCGACTTCCGTTAGCTTTATCTGTATTTTCTGTGTTTGATTCTTGATTTAAAGTATCATCCGCCGCATCATCTTCAGAATTTGTTTTACTTGGATCTTCCTGTTCCTGATCTTCTTTCGGGATATCTTTTTCTTTAGAATCTGTTCCACCTATCTCCTCTTGGTTCAGATTCTCATCCGAAACTTCTTTTGTCCCCTGACAGGCGCAAAGCGTAATACCCATAACACACAAGATTCCTGTCAGTATAAGAACTTTTTTTACTCTGCTTTTCATTTTGTTCTCCTTTCGATGTAAAGACTGAATCATTATTCCAAACCTATCTTATCAAATTCATCTCTAAGCACCCTCTAAATTATCTTAAAATTTGGTCTTGGAGCAGGTTCGTGGCACTTCTACGGTGGTGGATGAAGTAAAAGGCGGTGAGTATGGGTTGGATTTGCTTGTTCAGGCAATGTCTGCACACACTTGTATTTATAAAATTTTCCGTATATAATAAAGCTCAATCGCCAAGGGGCAAAAGAAGCTTTATTTTGAACCGTGTGAATGAAAAAAGTTTAGAGTGTTTATGTTTCGTGCAGTCATGATGATTTCCCAAATAGTGGAACAATTTTGTGGCATGAGAATGTGAAATTGATAGAAAGGGGCGATCTGTGAAATGATACGGCAGATAAAATATTTCCAAGCGGTTGTTCGCAACAACAGCTTTTCTGAAGCGGCGGAGGAGTGCCATATTTCACAGTCGGCAATCTCCCAGCAGATACAAAGCCTGGAGCGTGAACTTGGTTTTGGCCTGTTGGAGAGAAAAAATCGCAAATTTACGGTTACAAATGCCGGAGAATATTTTTATAAAAAAAGTCTGGTTTTGATAGCTGATTACGAACGTATGTGCCAAGAAGCGGCCAGAATTTCTGATAATGATAAGGTTGCATTAACGATTGGCTATCTGCGCTGTTATAGCGGGCAGGAATTTCATCTTGCGCTGGAAGAATTTTCATCTAAATATCCGGATGTTTGTGTAAAAATTGAATACGGTAATCATGAAGAACTATACGAACTGCTTCGGACGGGAGGCGTTGATCTGGTATTGAATGACCAGCGCAGGGCATTTTCGGATGAGTATGTCAATCTGATTTTGACTGTTGGAAATGAGTTTATTGAGATTTCGGCGAGAAATCCGATTGCTGCCTTACCGTCCATTACACCGCAGGAATTAAAAAATATCCCATGTATTCTTGTTTCGTCGAAAGAACAGCGGGAAACAGAGAGGGAATACTACAGAAATGTGATAGGTTTTCAAAGTGATTTCCTTTATGCGGAAAATCTGGAAGAAGCCCGTCTTATGGTGATAGGGGGGCAGGGTTTTATGCCGGTGGAGGGTGTAAGGCAGGCGGACAGTTTCGGCCTATCTATCAGCCGTATCCCTCTCTTTCGGGGGGATTCACAGATTAAGCGTAACTATTGTGCTTTTTGGAAAAAAGATAATTCCGGTTACTATGTAGAAGAATTTGCCGGTATGCTGAAGAGAAAATTTGAATAAGATATGTTTTAGTTTATAAGCTGCTTTTGCTTCTGTGGAGCAGTTTTTTCATATAAGTTTTTCTTATAAAATCATCTCGAAAGTCAAATTGATTCCCGGATATGGATTTTCTATAATAGCATTTAGATAATAGAAAGCAGTTTTGCTTTCTATTATAGCCTTTAGATCATGGAATCCAAAAGGATTTCATGATAGATACAGAACGGAAGAAAAGGAGGAACTCTATGAAAGTCCTGATTATCAGCTCAAGCCCAAGAAAAGAAGGGCAAGATTAAGGAAAGGAGATTTAGCTTATGGAGCAGATTAGAAAGAACTTTGGGTTCGGCTGTATGCGTCTGCCGATGAAGGACGGGGAAGTGGACACGGCAGAATTTTCCCGGATGGTGGATGCCTTTCTGGAAAATGGGTTTAATTATTTTGATACTGCTTACGGCTATCTGGGAGGGAAAAGCGAAACGGCGTTAAAGTCCTGCCGTACCCGCTGCTGCGTGGCCGGGTGTCTGAAGCAGATTGCTATTCCTGATCTGTTTGCGGTAATGAACACGAAACAGATATACCATGACTGGAATGCCGATTATTATGGCGCGAGCCGGTAGATAATGCAATGTATAGCAGTTTAGCATAATATATGGAGGAAAAACAGATGGAAAAGGAAGTAATGATTTTAACCGGTGCAGGCCAGATCGGTATGGCGATTGCCCGGAGAATGGGTTATGGGAGGAAAATTATACTTGGGGACAGGAAGCCGGAAAATGCAGAGGCAATCGCTAAGATTATGAATGAAGCCGGGTTTGATGCGCTGCCGATGGAGATGGATTTATCTTCCAGAGAATCCATCCTGAATCTGATTACAGAGGCAAAGAAGGCTGGCAGGATCACTATGCTGGTAAATGCTGCCGGTGTTTCGCCAAGCCAGGCTCCTATTGAGGCGATATTGAAAGTTGACCTTTATGGTACGGCGGTACTGTTGGAGGAAGTGGGAAAGGTGATTGCGCCCGGCGGTGTGGGCGTGACAATTTCCAGCCAGTCGGGCCACCGCATGGAACAGCTATCCCCGGAAGCAGATGAACAGCTTGCCTGTACACCGACGGAAGAACTGCTTTCTCTGGAAATATTACAGCCGGGAAATATCCGCGATACGCTTCATGCTTACCAGATGGCGAAGCGCTGCAATGAAAAGCGCGTGATGGCAGAATCGGTAAAATGGGGTGAAAAAGGCGCAAGGATCAACTCCATCTCTCCCGGCATCATTGTGACGCCGCTGGCGATCGACGAGTTTAACGGGCCGCGCGGGGGCTTCTATAAAAATATGTTTTCAAAATGTCCGGCAGGCCGTCCGGGTACTGCGGACGAAGTGGCAAATGTGGCGGAACTGTTAATGAGTGACAAAGGGGCATTTATTACGGGGGCGGATTTCCTGATTGATGGCGGCGCAACGGCCTCATATTTTTACGGGCCATTGAAACCGCAGGAAAGCGAATCTTCTTCGCAGACGGAGGGAAGTAATCAGGATGCGGAAGGAACGGTTACAGCAAATACAGCTTGTTCGTTGTTTTGCTCCCACTTCCTGCCAGCTTCATATTTTTTAAGAAAAATGTGTTTCTCTCGCCCGTTTCATGCTATAATAAGAAAAATATACCTGTGAAGTTTGCAAAACAGCTCTGGTCTGAAAGGGGAGGCGACTGCCGTGATTTATACACCATTGACAAAGAAAGCCATGAAAATTGCCTACGACGCCCATCATGGGCAGGAAGACGCCGGCGGAGTTCCCTATGTGCTCCATGCCGCTCATGTGGCGGAGCAGATGAAAGAAGAAATTACTGCATGCGCGGCTCTTTTGCATGATGTGGTGGAAGACACTGATATCACACTGGAGCAGTTGGAACAGCAATTTCCCCCGGAGGTCACAGAACTGGTGGCTCTGCTGACTCACGATCCAAAAGAAGATTACTTTGATTATATTCGGAGAATACGGGGAAATCATAATGCAAAACTGATAAAACTGGCAGACTTAGAACATAATTCAGACGAAAGCAGGCTCTCCGGCTTTGCTTTGGTGACGGAAGCGAAAAAAGAAGCATGGCGTAAGAAATATAAAAAGGCATGGGAAATACTAATGGAGAGCTAATACAATAACGAACTTTTTAGCTTTCGGATACGTCCCAAAATACGGTCTGCATGAAACAAATTGGAATATAGACAAACTGCTTTTTACAGTTGGATGCGTCAGGAAATATAAGATTGCCGTTCTATGCGTAACTGGGCAGCGTCTCCGCATACAGTTGTTTTTATACAAATTTAATAAAATTTTAGAAAAATTCCCTATGTTTTTTAAGGAAAACTGTTATAATAGAATTCGTCGGAGGTTGCAGCAGTTTATGAAATTAAGAACCAGATTAATAATATCATTCTGCCTGATTATATTTGTGCCGGTTCTGTTGGCAGTGGCGACGGTATGGGGATTTGGGCAGTATCAGATGAAAGCGGTGCGCCAGATATACAATATGGATGGAAGCGCATACGACTATTTTATCAATTCCTTTAAAGTTCTCAGTCATTTTACCAAGAAGGACTATGAAAAATTGCAGAAGGTTGCGGCGGAAACGCCGGAAAAGCTGGAAGATAAAGCCTATTTAGATGAAATTAATCTTGAACTGGAGGAGAAATACTCCTATTTAATCCTGCGCAGAGAGAAAGAACTGATCTATATGGGAAAAGAGGATGAGACTTTTTCGGAAGAAAATCTGCCGGAGTACGACAGTGACGCTATCAAGAGCGCAGGCTCCGGATTTTATATTGAAGGGGAAGAACAGGCGCTGGTTAAGCAGATAGATTTTACTTTTCCAGGCGGAGATCAGGGAAGCATATTTATTATCACCGCAATGGAACGGATTCTGCCGGATGTCAAGGGCGTGCTGTTGGATTTGATGATTTCTGTAGTATTAATTCTGATTTTTACTGCGGGAATGCTGACTGTCTGGATATATCAGGGCATTATCAACCCAATTCATAAATTGGAAGTGGCGGCTCAGAATATTAAGGCGGGGAATTTGGATTTTACCATTGACGCAGAGGGGAAGGATGAGATCGGAGAGCTGTGCCGGAGCTTTGAGGAGATGAGGCATCGCCTGAAAGAGTCGGAAGAAGAGAAAATATCCGGAGAGAAAGAGAATAAAGTCTTAATCAGCAATATATCCCATGATTTGAAGACGCCGATTACAGCCATTAAAGGATATGTGGAAGGAATTATGGACGGCGTGGCCGATACGCCGGAGAAGCATGATAAATACATCCGCACCATATATAACAAGGCCAATGAGATGGACATGCTGATCAATGAACTGACATTGTATTCCAAAATTGACACCAACCGGATTCCTTATAATTTTAACCGTATTAATGTAGCGGATTATTTCGACGACTGTGTAGAGGAAGTGGGACTTGATCTGGAGGCCAAAAATATAAAGCTTAATTATATCAATTACGCAGATAAAGATGTGCTGATTATCGCGGATCCGGAACAGCTTCGGCGGGTGATTAACAATATCATTGGGAATTCCGTCAAGTATCTGGATAAAGAGCAGGGGTTTATCAATATCCGCATCCGTGATGTGGGAGATTTTATTCAGGTTGAAATTGAAGATAACGGCAAAGGAATTGCGGCGAAAGATCTGCCTTATATTTTTGACCGTTTTTACCGCACGGACGCTTCCAGGAATTCAGCTACCGGAGGCAGCGGCATCGGGCTGTCTATTGTGAAGAAAATTATAGAAGATCACGGAGGAAAGATTTGGGCTAACAGTAAAGAGGAAACCGGAACCATTATGTATTTTGTAATCCGGAAATATCAGGAGGTAATAAATTGAGCAAAGTATTGATTATCGAGGATGAAGTGGCGATTGCTGATTTGGAAAAGGATTATCTGGAATTAAGCGGTTTTCATGTGGAGATTGAAAATAACGGGAATCAGGGGCTGGTAAGGGCGTTGAGCGAAGAATTTGATATGTTTATCCTGGATTTGATGCTTCCAGGAGTGGACGGATTTGAGATCTGCAAGAAAATCCGGGAAAATAAAAATACCCCCATACTGATGGTGTCGGCCAAAAAAGATGACATTGACAAAATCCGCGGCCTGGGCCTTGGGGCTGACGACTATATTACGAAGCCCTTTTCCCCCAGCGAACTTGTGGCAAGGGTGAAAGCGCATCTTTCCAGATACGAGCGTCTGATTAACAGCAGTGTCCAGGAAAATGATGTGATTGAAATCCGCGGCCTGAAAATCGATAAGACCGCAAGGCGTGTCTGGGTGAATGAGGAAGAGAAACAGTTTACCACGAAGGAATTTGATTTGCTGACCTTTCTGGCCCAGAATCCCAACCATGTATTTTCCAAAGAAGAGCTGTTCAGCCAGATTTGGGATTTGGAATCGGTAGGCGACATAGCCACTGTTACTGTGCATATTAAGAAAATCCGCGAGAAAATCGAGCTAAGCACCACCAAACCCCAGTATATTGAGACAATCTGGGGCGTGGGTTACCGGTTTAAAGTCTGACAGAGATTGATGATAAGGATGGAAAGGATGGAAATTATTTACGAAGACAGTGAAATTGTCGTCTGCCATAAAATGCCCGGAATTCCCGTGCAGACTGCTAAGCCGGGGCAGCAGGATATGGTAAGTATGCTGCGCAATTATTTTGCGGACAGGGATGAATCCACGGAAATATTTGTGATCCGGCGTCTGGATCAGCCGGTGGAAGGAATTATGGTATTCGCAAGGAACGCCCAGGCGGCAGCAAACTTAAGCCGTCAGGTGCAGGAAAAGAGCGTGGAGAAACAATATCTTGCTTTGGCAGAAGGACAGTTTCAGGAAAAAACAGGTCAGTTGGAAGATTATCTTTTAAGGAATGGGAAGAATAATACGTCTCAGGCGGTTCCCAAAGGGACAAAAGGGGCGAAAGGGGCAAGGCTTACGTATGAAGTGCAAAAAGTATTTTTGAAATCGGAACAATCCTCAAAACTTTTTGAGAATGTATGTTACAGCGACAGTGTCAGTCTTGTGCGGATTTGGCTGGATACCGGACGGCATCATCAGATCCGGGTGCAGATGGCTCATGCGGGGCACCCGCTGGTGGGAGATAAGAAATATAATGAGAATTGCTCTTCCGGCTATCTTCCGGTGGGACTGTGCTCCGTTCAGACAACGTTCTGCCATCCCAAAACCGGAGAGCGGATGGAATTTACAGTGGAACCCAAAGGAAAATTATTTATGAGCTTCAAATAACCGGACACAGCAGAAAATAATTTATGAATTCAAAATAGCCAAACTTCGGCAGACAGATTTTTCCGGCATAAAAAGCATAAAAAACCGCATACTGATTTCATGAACAGAGAAGCGAAAGAAAGCATGCGGAGGATAGTGAGAATTCTGGGAATTACCATAGTGGTCTATATCAGCATTCGCTGGCTGTTTCCGTTGGTGATTCCCTTTTTAGCTGCATTTTTGTTGGCGAAGCTCCTGAATCCCATTGTTGAAAAACTGGAGAATAAATTAAAACTGAAAAGAAGCGTCTGGTCCTCCCTGCTGGTAGGCCTGCTGTTGCTGCTCTTAGGTCTGGCAATCTTCTTTTTTGCGAAAACGCTGGTGGAGCAAATTAAGAATGTGATAGATAACCTGGAATTGTATAAAAGACAGGCCGGGGAATTTTGGCAGGAGTGCTGCTGCCAGATTGAAAACATTACCGGAATCAAAGCGGAAATGATTCAGGACGGCGTGCAGAAGCAGATACCGGAAATGATGAACCGGATGAAAACAAATGCGTTTCCGACTGTTATGTCCGGCACCATTGTGTATGCCAAAAATATATTTGTATTTCTGGGCGTCTGCTTTGTGGTGGTAATCAGCACGATTCTGATTTTGAAGGATTACCGGAAAATGCGTGAGGCGCTGGAACATCATCCTGTGGGGCATATGGCATTAAAAATCTGCCGCAGAACCTACGAAGCAGGCGGGGCCTATGTCAAATCCCAGATTATTATTATGTGTGTGATCACTGTGATTTGTGTAGCGGGGCTGTTTCTTTCCGGAAATGAATATGCCCTGCTGGCAGGGTGCGGGATTGGAATCTGCGACGCCATGCCCTTTTTGGGAACCGGCACCATATTTGTGCCCTGGGCCATGATTGAACTGATTCAGGGCAAATATATGCTGGCCGCCATATATACCATCATTTATACCATATGCAGCCTGATGCGTGAGATTTTAGAGCCGAGGCTGCTGGGAAATAAGCTGGGGATGCATCCTCTGGCAGTGATTGTGAGCATGTATGTGGGATTGAAAATTTATGGCTTGTGGGGATTTGCCTTAGGTCCGCTTTCCTATATCCTGATCAAAGAAATCTATTATGAAACTTTGCTTGACAATCCGGAAAAATTGTCTTAAAATAGCCTACAGAATGATGATAACGAAAACTGGCGAAGAAAAGGAACAGTACAGACAGGAGAATGTACAGAGAAGAAATCAACGGTGAGAGATTTCCCATGCAAATATCTGGAACCCGCCTTGGAGCTGCGTATGAGAATACGACGTGATGAAGCCGCGTTAAGGCTGTTTGAGAGAATGACGAGAAGTTGTTAATCAGGGTGGTACCGCCGGATGTCCGGTCCCGATTGGGATCTGGATGTCCGGTTTTTTGGTGTATCGGAAATAGGCGGAGAATAATTTTTGGCGCGTCAAAAATAGACGGAGAAACAGGCTTTCGGCATATTTCCAAAATACAGACAATGGATTTTCTGCAATAGCAGGCACACATATCAGTAGAGGAGGAAGAAATTATGGCAAAGGACAAAAAAATGGTAGAGGCCATAACGTCCATGGATGTGGATTTTGCCCAGTGGTACACGGACGTGGTCAAAAAAGCGGAATTAATTGATTATTCCAGTGTAAAGGGATGCATGGTGATTAAACCGGCAGGCTACGCCATCTGGGAAAATATTCAGAAGGAGCTGGATCGCAGGTTTAAGGAAACGGGAGTGGAGAATGTATACATGCCCATGTTTATTCCGGAAAGTCTTCTGCAGAAAGAAAAGGATCACGTAGAAGGGTTTGCGCCGGAGGTAGCCTGGGTGACTCATGGGGGGCTGAATCCCCTGCAGGAACGGATGTGCGTCAGACCCACATCAGAAACATTGTTCTGTGACTTTTACGCCAATGATATCCATTCTTACCGGGACTTGCCCAAATGTTATAATCAGTGGTGTTCCGTGGTGCGCTGGGAGAAAGAAACAAGGCCGTTTCTGCGTTCCAGGGAATTTCTGTGGCAGGAAGGGCATACGGCCCATGCTACGGCGGAGGAAGCAGAAGAAAGGACGCAGCAAATGCTGCATTTATATGCGGATTTCTGTGAAGAAGTGCTGGCAATGCCAGTGATTCGGGGCAGGAAAACAGACAAGGAGAAATTTGCGGGAGCTGAAGCCACCTATACCATCGAAGCATTGATGCACGACGGTAAAGCATTGCAGTCCGGCACCAGCCATAATTTCGGGGATGGGTTCGCAAGGGCCTTCGGCATTCAGTATACGGATAAGGAGAATAAGCTGCAGTATGTCCATCAGACATCCTGGGGAATGACAACGCGTTTGATTGGGGCGATTATTATGGTGCATGGAGACGATTCCGGTTTGGTGCTGCCTCCCGAAATCGCGCCGGTTCAGGTTATGGTAATTCCCATTCAGCAGCACAAGGAGGGAGTTCTGGATAAAGCTTTGAAAGTAAAGGAATCACTGGCCCAGGCAGGGATCCGGGTAAAGATAGATGACAGTGAAAAGAGCCCCGGGTGGAAGTTCTCAGAGCAGGAAATGAGAGGAATTCCAATCCGCGTGGAACTTGGACCCAAAGAGATAGAAGCGGGAAAATGTGTGATGGTACGCCGGGATACCAGGGAAAAAACGGAGTGTCTCCTAGAAGAAACCGCAGATGCAGCCAAAGAGCTGTTAAAAACCATTCAGAAAGAAATGTTTGAACGCGCAAAGAAACATCAGGAATCTCATATTACAGAAGTGACGACATATGAGGAATTTAAGGATGCGGTGGAACATAAGCCTGGATTTATACGCGCGATGTGGTGCGGGGATGTGGAATGTGAGAATAAGATTAAAGAGGAAACCACGGCCACGTCAAGGTGTATGCCGCTGGAAGATCAGGAAGCAATCTCTGATGTGTGCGTCTGCTGCGGCAAACCTGCTCATAAACTTGTTTATTGGGGAAAAGCATACTAACTCATATAGAATTTATACAAATTAAAAGGCTGCACCGATATCAATATCATCTGATGCAGCCTTCTATACTATGCTGTCCATGGGACTTTTACCTCATTCTTTCTGAAATCTCGATTCATTCCTTCGGAAATTTCGTTACCTCTGAATGCGATGGTATGTATCCATATAATGAACGTATCTTACTGGAATATCATACACTGTTTTCTTTTGATTGCTGATTCAGGGCTTCTTCTGAAAATCCTCTTGATTTCCAATCAATCTTAAATTACTTTGTTCTGAACTTATTCATCTGTCAGTCACTTGATTCAATTCCTTATCAGAAAACTTAATATCTGCTGTTGGGGTTCTTCCATCTTCCCATTCCGAAAATATAAGGTCGGATGCTATCACATCTGCTAATATTAAATTCAAATACTGCGAAAGGATAATAACCTTATTATAATTTCCCATTCCGAAAATGTAACTTCCGCCTGAGCATCTAAGAAATTTCACTGTTTCAGAATTCAACTTCCGTTCTCTGCAGTTTCAAAATTCTCTTACGAAGAAAATTTAATTCTGATGTTATGTCTGTACCTGGATGTCAATTTGAGAGCAGTTCACTTAATATTTTGGTGGTCCGTACCTCTCTTTCTTAAATTAAAGGGTGATTCATGTCTTTCCCAAGGGTCTGTACCTCCTTTTCTTGAAGTTGTGTTTCTTTTGTTTTGTTGAGTTTATTATATCTAACAAAAACTAAAATGTCAACAACTATTTTTAAAAATTTATATTAAACATACTTATAATTGAAAATGTATAAATAAGCAGCAAAATATTCTGAAAATTATAAAAAGGAAAAAAATAGGCAAGCTGATAAAAGTGGTTCGGACACTTACACAACTTGCCTTAGAAATTGGAACTCTCATAGTGGCAATCAAAGTGATTGCAGAAAGTTTCTAAGTATCTAAGTGTAGGATTCAGAAGTCTGATTTCAGCAGGAACTTTCAGCTCAAAGAAGCTTCATAAGCCGCGCGGCAGGCTTTGGCAAGCTGATCTCCGCAGGAGGTTGGCCGGCCGTTGCAGGAAATGCCGCCGATTTTTTCCTCTACCTGCTCTACGGTAAGTCCTTCCACCAGTTTGGGAATGGCTTTCAGGTTGCCGTTGCATCCGCCGGTGAATTTAACATTTTTGACAACATTGCCCTCTAATTCAACTTCAATCATTGTGGAACAGGTTCCTCTGGTTTTATAAGCATAGCTCATTTTGTTCGTCTCCTTTTGCAGTGGAATTATAAATTAGCATTTCATACAGAATACAAAAAGTATAGCACAAAAGAAGCGGCAGGAAAAGCGGATTTCATAAAAAATTCATAAATCGTTCATGGGATTAAGTATTGTGAATCAAATCATTCAGTGGTACAATGTAAGAAATTGTCCGCATAAACGGAATAGAATTGACGGCGGTTTTACTGCTGAGATGAAAACAGGAGCATAGTATATGGGTATTATTAATAAAGTATTCGGGACGCACAGCGAACGGGAATTAAAGAGGATTAATTCTATTATTGACAAGATCGAATCCTATCGCCCGGCAATGATGGAGATGTCCGAAGAGGAATTGAAGGGTAAGACGAAAGAGTTCAAAAAGAGATTGGAAGAAGGGGAAACTCTGGACGGGATTCTTCCGGAAGCTTATGCGGTAGTGCGGGAAGCGGCAAGGCGTACGCTTGGAATGGAGCACTATCGCGTGCAGCTGATCGGAGGCGTGATCCTTCATCAGGGCCGTATTGCGGAAATGAAGACCGGTGAAGGAAAGACACTGGTATCCACCCTGCCGGCCTATCTGAATGCATTGGAGGGGAAAGGCGTTCACGTTGTTACGGTGAACGATTATCTGGCTCACCGTGATGCGGAGTGGATGGGAAAAGTACATGAATTTCTCGGCCTGACCGTGGGTGTGGTATTGAATTCTATGGATAACGATGAACGTCGGGAAGCTTATAGCTGCGATATTACTTATGTGACCAACAATGAGTTGGGATTTGACTATCTTCGCGACAATATGGTGATCTATAAAGAACAGTTGGTGCAGCGTGATTTGCATTATGCCATTATCGACGAGGTAGACTCTGTATTGATTGACGAGGCCCGTACGCCGCTGATTATTTCCGGCCAGAGCGGCAAGTCCACCAGCCTGTATGAGGCCTGCGATATTCTGGCAAGGCAGCTGGTGCGCGGAGAAGACATGCCTGAATTCTCCAAAATGGACGCCTTAATGGGAGTGGAACAGGAAGAGACGGGAGATTTCATCGTCAATGAAAAAGACAAAGTGGTAAATCTTACGGCGGAAGGCGTGAAGAAGGTAGAGCGGTTCTTTCGGATCGAGAATCTTGCCGATGCGGAGAATCTGGAGATTCAGCACAATGTGATTCTTGCCCTTCGGGCTCACAATCTGATGTTCCGGGATCAGGACTATGTGGTGCAGGATGAGAAGGTGCTCATCGTAGATGAGTTTACCGGACGTATTATGCCGGGAAGGCGCTATTCTGACGGCCTGCATCAGGCGATTGAGGCAAAGGAGCATGTAAAAGTAAAACGGGAGAGCAGGACTCTCGCCAATATCACATTCCAGAATTTTTTCAATAAATATGACAAGAAAGCCGGCATGACCGGTACTGCATTGACGGAGGAAAAGGAATTCAGGGATATTTACGGAATGGATGTTATTGAGATTCCTACCAATATGCCGGTAATCCGAGAAGATTTGCAGGACGCCGTATATAAGACGAAGAAAGAGAAGTTCCACGCAGTAGTGGAAGAAATTGAAGCCGCCCATGCAAAGGGACAGCCGGTTTTGGTGGGAACCATTACCATTGAGACTTCAGAATTAATCAGCGGAATGCTGAAGAAGAGAGGCATTCAGCATAATGTCCTGAATGCAAAGTTCCACGAGCTGGAAGCTGAGATTGTAGCGGAAGCGGGACAGCACGGGGCTGTTACCATTGCTACTAATATGGCGGGCCGCGGTACCGATATTAAACTGGATGAAGGCGCCAAGGCTGCCGGGGGGCTGAAAATTATCGGTACGGAGCGTCATGAATCCAGACGTATTGACAATCAGCTCCGGGGGCGTTCCGGACGTCAGGGAGACCCGGGGGAATCCCAGTTTTTCATTTCTCTGGAGGATGATCTGATGCGTTTGTTTGGTTCCGAGAAGCTGATGGGGATGTTTAACGCCCTGGGGGTTCCGGAGAATGAACAGATTCAGCATAAAATGCTCACCAGCGCCATAGAGAAGGCTCAGATGAAGATTGAGAGCAATAACTTTGGAATCCGTAAGAATCTGCTGGAGTATGACCAGGTGATGAATGAACAGAGAGAGATTATCTATGCGGAGCGGCGCCGGGTGTTGGACGGAGAGAGCATGCGGGATGTCATTTATAAAATGATTACAGATCGGATAGAGAACACAGTTGATACCTGTATTTCCGCAGATCAGGACAGCGGAGAATGGGATTTGAAGGAGCTGAACCAGCTTTTGATTCCGATCATTCCTTTAAAACCGGTGACGCCCGAAGATGTGAAGGGAATTCAGGCTAATGAACTAAAGCACCGCCTGAAAGAACAGGCTGTGAAAGCTTATGAGATGAAGGAAGCAGAGTTTCCGGAGCCGGAGGCAGTGCGTGAATTAGAGCGCATGGTGCTTTTGAAGGTCATTGACCGCAAGTGGATGGATCATATTGACGATATGGATCAGCTTCGCCAGGGCATCGGCCTGCAGGCTTACGGACAGAGAGATCCCTTAGTGGAGTATAAGATGAGCGGTTATGATATGTTTGACGGCATGATCGCCAATATTCAGGAGGATACGGTGCGTCTCCTGTTCCATGTGAGAATTGAGCAGAAGGTAGAGCGTGAGCAGGTGGCGAAGGTAACGGGAACCAACCGGGATGACTCCCTGCAGAAGGGGCCGAAGAAGCGGGAGAGCGCCAAGATATACCCCAATGATCCCTGTCCATGCGGAAGCGGCAAGAAATACAAACAGTGCTGCGGCAGAAAATAGCAGAGATTGAAAAAGACTGTCACATAAAGGAAAAATACAGGATACAGTGTCGATGGAATAATGAATTCCCTGTCCTGTATGTTCCTTTACGCGGCATCTAGTCCGAACATCTTACCAACAATAAATCACAATCGGGATTTGTTGAGGAGGAATATTTATGAGAAAATGTTTGAGATGTAATCTAGAAATGGTGGAAGATTTAGATGTTAAAGTTGAAGGTGGCGCATATGGGATTAAGATCACACAACAAGGAATATTTAAAGATAATTTAGGAAAATTTAAATGTGCAGTATGCCCAGAATGCGGCTATACTGAAACTTATATCGAAGATACAAGTAAAATAAAAAAATTAATACCGGATAAAAAAGAAGGGTAACCCAGTTTGCAATTTAGGAGCGTGGATTAAAAATGTTTAATGTAAAGAAAGAAAAAATAAAGAAACGTATATTTTTAATTTTATCCATTATATCGGTATTCATATTTATAGCAGGATTAATGTGTACGATTATGGGAAATGATAGTCCTGTTAAATTTACTATAAATGATAGTCCTGTAAAGTTAGTAGTTCCACCAATGTTAGTATTTTTTATATCATTTGCATTATATAGGAACAGTAAAAAAGCTATAGAAGAAAATATAAAATAATTACTAAATTCCAGTTTGTTGGAGAATCTTATGTTAAAAATTGAAAGTAGCGGAGAAACTAAAAATGTTAAATATTCGCAATGAAGAACCAAATGACTATGAAACAGTTGAAAATATAACACGGAATGCATTTTATAATTTATATATGCCTGGATGTGTGGAACACTATGGGATATGACACAGTAATTATTTTTGGATCGCCGTCCTATGTGGAATGATGCAGCCAGAGTTTTGTCCAGAACTTAAAATTGTAAAAGGATTAAAGTGAAGCAACGCTAACAGAACGGTTTTTATAATAAAAGTCTAGGGTTCACGTTTTTATCATCCCATAGCTTTCTATTCGCCGTACTTTCTTCTCTTATCTGTAATCCCCAATATATAATCGACACTGACATCATATCGTTCCGCTAATTTCATCAATGCCCATAGCGGTATCTCGCGCGAACCATTTTCGTATCTTCTGTACACACCTTCATGGCACCCTAAAAATTCAGCCACATCTATCTTTCTGAACGGGCAGTGATCATCTGATTCTCACTGCGAATAACGCGTCAAACCGCAGTACAAGCCATGCAGCAAAAATATATCCCGCTATGTATCCTCCAGTTGGTCCAATCAGCACTCCAAATCCGCCTTTAAATCCAGAAAATACAGGAACACCAACCACACCAAGCAGTGCATATACAGCTTGACTGATGGCGCCTAATAAAGCTCCAGCCAAAAATACTGAAAATGTCCCAAGGGTTATCGGAACAGGTCCGATTGGTATTGCTAATTGAGCTAATACTGCAGTCAGCGCGGCAAAAAGAGCCGCAATACACAAATTCATAAACAGGCGTTCCCTTTTCTGCAAAAATACCAACCAATGGCGAACCAAAAATAAAAGCTACTGCAAAAACAGTGACCGAAACAAAGACAATGAACCGCATACAAATAGAAAATACATTCTTTAGCTGTTTGACCTCCTGCTTCCCATAGTTATAGCTGATAACAGGGGCGACTCCCATAGAAAAGCCTATGTAAAGGGCACTCAATAAAAACTGTGTATAGATCATGATTGTGATTGCCGCAACTCCATTTTCTCCCAGTAGTTTCATCATTGTCAATCCTTTCGCTTCCTTTCCCTAAATTTTTTAGATTCCTGCCCCGGCAG
>CAJUBP010000056.1 GCA_910584585.1 uncultured Lachnospiraceae bacterium
CTGTAATCAGCAGTTCATCACTGCTCACAACTGCAACCTCTGTATTATTTTTCTTGATAAAAACTTCTTGCCATATAGTTTTCTCCTTTCTATGACTTAAAATACTATTTCGGTCATAGATATAATATGCCCTATACCAGTAAACGTCAAGAAATGCAAGTTTCAATGGAAAAATATCTTTTCTCCCATTCTTTTCTGTTTCCACAAGGAATCTCCACCGTCTTGTTTTGTAGAAATGAACGTATTTGTTTGCAATCCAACGTTTTCCCTTTTTCAGGTGCCGCCTTTTCGCCCACTGCCATACTTTGCGGAATATCTGGCCGTCCACTCTCTGGAACGTCTTTGATGACGCTCCGCATCTGTAATAATTCGCCCAGCCTGTAATCTTTGGATTTAAGAGCCTTATCAATGTTTCCTGCCGACAGGATTTATTGCTGTCAATCGCATAACGGATTCCGTCTAAAAACTTCTTTACACATTTCTTTGACGGCTGTGTCAGCAGAACGCCTTTAAACTTTCTGATGTTAAAGCCAAGGAAATCAAAGCCATCGTCAATGTGTGTGATGACCGTTTTTTCTTCTGACAGCTCCAATCCTCTTTCCGCAAGAAATATCTATGCGCCGCTTCGATTTTCTTCAGGCGCGACTCACTGATACCTGCTGCCTCCGCAAGCTCCTTCCTGCTCATCCCACACGCCCCACGTAGTTTCCCTATTGTTTTTCCCAAATGAATGACTTCTGCGCGTATCATTTTGTACCTCCTGACTGGCGTGCTTATTATAAAGTTATCTCTTCGGTTTGCATAGTGACTGGTTGTACAAAGTGTGAGATACAACACTCCCTATAATAACTATGTAGATCCAACAAATCTTAAATCCCAAGCTTTGCTGGATCTATATGTCATTTTTCTTTGGAACACAAATTATCCCGGCAGACTATCCCGAAGGCAGAGCACTCCCCAGCCTAATGACGGATTCGGGTATTCCTGCAAAATGGGAAGGTGTTTTGCGCCCCTTATCAGGTAGGCTTTCACTTTCTCCCCATACAGATAGGGATCATTCCCTTCCACAATCCCCCACTCCATCAAAAGCGCCGCGCTTCCCGCCACAAAAGGCGTAGCCATAGACGTGCCGTCCCGCACCGCATACCCTCCGCCCGGCGCGGCAGAGAGAATCCCCACTCCGGGAGCCGCAATATCCGGTTTCACCTGATTCGTCTGCCTGGTAAAACCGCGTCCGGAAAAATCCGCAAGCTGGTTATACCTTGCATCATAAGCCCCTACAGAGATCACTTTTTCTGCTGTAGAGGGAATCGTCAGCGTTGTCTCTTCTATGGGGTACAAAAATCCCGTGCCCTGATTCAGCACAGACTGGCCCGGCAGCCACAAATCATACCTCCCCTGCACAATCCGTTCCGGTACCAGTACAACTTTCCAGACGCCGGCGTCAATATAAGATTTTACCGGAAGAAAATCAATATAAATCTCCTGATACAAATTATAGGGACTTGGCTCCCCATAATATATCAGCAGTTCTGTCTGACCCATCACAAATCGCTGCGGACCCTGAACCTGACGGATGGGTCCGATTCGGCCGCCGGAAGGGTGTACCAAAATCACGTTATATTGATCCACATAAGATTTCCAGAGCTGAAGATTTACGGAAGATTCATACTCACCCACCCCCAATTCTATTTCCCTCTCCTTTCCCTGTTCTAAAACACCGGAGGTATGCCCCCTGGCCGCCCCTTCATTTCCAGTTCCAATGGCAATACTGGTTTTCCAATAATTGGAAACATCATTGATGTAGCTTTCCAGAAGAGCCGTTCCGCTGTGGGAACCATACGTATTTCCAAAACTGATATTGACCGCCATAGGCATCTGGAATTCCAGGGATTTGCGCACTGCATAGTCCAGTCCCCGCATAAGCTGGGTCGTTCTCGGAAAACCATTGGGATCCTGCGTGCCCAATTTCACAACCAGCAGCGGACTCTCATAGGCCACGCCCCGGTTCACGCCGCCGCTTGCCCGGCCGTTTCCGGCAGCGATTCCTGCCACATGAGTGCCGTGTCCGGAGGCATCCCTGCTTGGGACAATGCGAAACCTCTCCTGTTCATTGGATGCCTGCAATGCCTGATTAATTTCTTCTGACGTAAATTCCCGATCCAGAGTCTCATCGTACAGCGCCAGAATTCTTGTACTCCCGTCCTCATTGCGGAAATCCGGATGGCTGTAGTCGATTCCCGAATCTAAAACAGCGACAATCACCCCTTTTCCGGTAAGATGATACCGGGCGGTCTGCACGGGAGTGATACAGGAAGCCTGTATTCCTTCCCGCACCGCAAAATACATCCGTTTCGGCTTTTCCACATACTCCACTTCCGGCGCCATAGCCACCTGCTCCATGGCGCTTTCCGGTACATATAAAATTGCGTATTCATTCATAAGTTCTATCACTGTGATCCGAGGATTTTCCTCTGTCAGACGCATAATATTTCCGGAATACTTTACGATCAGCTCCCACTTCTGTTCCTCCGGTTCATAGCCCACTCCAAGCTGTAAAGATTTTTCCCGCTCCCGGGCTGTGGCGTCCAGGGCCAGATTCAATAAATTCTCAAATTTCTCACTGTTTGCAGCCATATTCACTCTGCCTATATTTTCTTTGTTTACTATATGACTAAAACACGGATTGGGGTACATAGGTTGTTCGCTGTAGTGCCAGGATACGCAATTCATAAATTTTCATACTGTTTTTCTAAAATAATAATAAAATAGTCTTGCCTATTGCTTGTAAAAAATAGTAAAATAGAAATACAACAGCAAAGATACAGCACATAGGAAAGGAGATGCTGTCTGAAAACAGCCTTCGGCAAGAAAGGGGATTATGTTATGGGAATCGGCAATATCACTTCAATGAACAGTATGTCAGGCGTATATATGACTTCAGCAGCTTCTGCAGAACCAAAAATCAAAAATATCCAGGATAAAATTGCAAGCGTACAGCAAGAGATGCAGAAGTTATCTTCTAAAGAGGAACTTTCTATTGCGGAAAAAACAGATGAACGAAAGAAACTTCAGAAAGAAGTATCCAGCCTCAATACCGTACTGAAACAGCGCCAGGAAGAACTCCGCAAATCGCAGAAAAGAGAACTCATGATGGCACAGCTGCAGGAAGACGCGAAACCTGCCCAAAAGGATGCATTGGAAGACACAATCCAGACCAAAGGGACTTCCTCAGACAACACAAACGAGAAGTCTCTGCCAGCCGATAAGCGGCAAGGAGGGACTGTCCTGCTCCAAAACAGCGACGGCTCTGTGATTCTAAAGGATAAAACGCGCCAGAATAACAACCGCGGCATAGACACAGAAGAAGAACAAAATCGCGAAACCGGGGAAGAAAACATTTCTGAAACAGAAACAAAACCTGCAGACAGTGACACAGCCAAAGATACCGGCCTGTCTGGCAAAGAAACTCATGCAATTGCGTCCGGGGACTCTTCCATACAGCAGGCAGCCCGCCAGGGAACTATCATAGCCCAAACCAGAGACGGCATTGTTATTTTAAAGGGAGAAATAAATCAGGATGAAATCCGCGGCCTCAATACAGAAAGAAAACAGGAGGAACTGAAAAAGATGGAGAAAAGGGAACAAATAGCGGCAGCATTCCAATTCTCTGTCTTAGGCGAGGCAACTAATAGAATGAAATCCGCGTTAGAGGCTAAGATGCCTGGAATGAAAGACAGACCGCAGGTAAATACAATAAATAACGCGTTTCTTAACGCTGTGAAAACTTCACAGGAAGAAGGGCAGGCAGAGCAGCAGAACTTTTATGTTTCATTCAGGTAACCTGAAAGCGGATGAATCGCAGCAAACAAGGGGTTTTGACAGCGCCAAACGCGCCAAAACCCCCTTATTTCTAATATTTTTAAGAATGCCTTATCGAGGAAAACGGGATTGTCCCTTACTATGAAACAACATCTGCCTCAATGCCCTTTTCTTTTTTAATCTTTTCATTGGCCCCTTCCACATTCAATCTGGAAAGGATTAACAGAATCAGTATATCAAAAATCAAAGGAAGCCACAGGTATATAAACTGCATCATGTTGAGGGCTGACTGAGGCTGCGCAGGATTTGTGCCCACATAACCGCTGAGTTCCAAGAGCCATCCTACCACCGCTGTTCCGATGCCGCCGCCGATTTTGATTCCAAGGGAAGTGCAGGAGTACATGGTGCCGTCCACTCTCTTTCCCTGGGTCAGATATGTATACTCGGAACAGGAAGCGATCACCGCGTTCATGTCCCCCTGCCAGGGTCCCTGCCCCAATGCCGCCAGCGCCGTAAACGCCAGCATCAGGGGAACGCTTCCCAGATATCCGGCGACCACAACCAGCGCTCTGCCGATTACCGCAATGATGTAACCTCTTAAATTCAGTTTGTACATTCCTTTCCATTTCCCCACCAGCGCCGGCGTAAATATCAGCGCTATGATAAGAGGGATATTCACCGCCCACGCAAACTGCCCAAAGAGGTTTTTGTTCTTTAACACCCAGGTCATGTAAAAAATGCCTGCGCCGATCATGGCGCTGTAGAGCTGCTGCAAAATGTAAGCCCCGCAGATCATAAGATAGAACTTGTTCTTTACCAGCAGAGAAAATGCCTGAAGCAGTCCGTATTTTTCTTCTTCATCGGCCTTCTTGCCGTCATTTAGCTTCTCTTCGGAAAGCTCTTTTACCGAAAAAACAGAAATTGTATTTACAAGCAAACCGATCACTGCATAAATGATTGCCACCAGCCTCCAGGCCGCGGCGTCGCCGCCGCATCGATCCACAAATCCCACTGTAATTGTCTGGATCAGAAGGCTTGTGGAAAATGCGAAGATGAAACGGTAGGAACCCATCTGCACCCGCTCCTTGCTGTTCTTTGTCACAAGAGAGGTCAGAGCCGAATAGGCAATGTTGTTTGCCGTATAGAATACGCCGTTTAACAGAGTGTACGCAATAAAAAACCATGCGTATTGGGCCGTTTTCCCAAGTCCTGCAGGCACCGCAAAACAGCAGACCAGCGTTACGGCGCAGCCGATGTAGCCATACAGCATCCACGGCCTGGCTTTTCCCAGCTTACTGTGGGTTTTGTCAATCATGGATCCGAAAAAGATATCCGTAAACCCGTCAAACAGCTTTGATACGGCAATCAATGTTCCCACCATCCCGGAAGCCAGCCCGATGGTGTCTGTCAGATAAATCATAACAAAGGATGTGAGGAAAGCATATACCACATTTCCCGCAATGTCGCCGGAACCGTACCCTATTTTGTTATACCATTTTAAATATTTCTTTTCTTCCATAAATAGCGCTCCTCCTTACCGCTCTTTTCTAAACAATGCCATTGCAAACCAAAATTCCGCACCAGCCTTACCTCTCTTTCGCAAACAATACCAATGCTAACTGGAACCGGAAGGCTGTGTCATCAAACCGGTATCTCTCCAAAACCGCCGGGCCGCAGCTGTTAGAACCTATGCCGTTTAACGCGTAGTCAATGCAGAGCACCGTGCTGTCCGCTTCCTTAAGCTCGTAATTATGCGCCGCCCGTTCCAGCTCCTCCTGGGTATAGACAGAGGCCTGAAAGGAGAAGGGCTGTTCCGAAACTGCCGCAATCCCAAATTTTGCGCTGGCCGCCTCCACATAATCGCAGTCAAAATGGCTTCCGTTTTCCTGGGGACGGATATAATCCTCATGCATCTGACTGACTTTGGAGCGATAACATCCGTGACTTGCTCCCTGATGCTTATCCCGGTAACTCTCCTGGGGGCCCATTCCAAAATAGCTGATATCTTCTAATTTTTTATCCAGAAACAAACGGATGCCAAACCGGGGAAGTTCCGGGAACTCTTCCTCTTTTACCGCTGAGATAACAGCTGAAATCTTTCCGTTTCCATCAATATTCCAGGTAAGTTCCACATCTAAGATCTTCTGAACGGCCGCCGCCGCAACTGACAGATGCTCTGTCATCTGCACCTCATGCTCTTTCTGCACCACTTTGATCCCATAGGCCCGCACACCGGCTCTGTCATACCCTGCCTTTTTCCATTCTTCCTTAAGATACCTGTCATTGTCTGTGGGCGCTCTCCAGATATTCAATTCCATGGGATGATTCAGATAATTCCTCCCTGCAAACTGAAGCTGGGTAAACATACCGGTGCGCTTGTCTAAACTGTAGCTGAAATCCTTTGCCTGCAGTGTAATCTGCGTATCACTTTCCTTTACCGCAAGATCAGCAAAATCAGATTCCTGTTCCAGCCACTTCACAGCCTGCCGGTTCCTTCCATCCTCATTTTTAAGCTTTATCTCATCAAACCCTAACACATGGCCCCGCTCCAGCAGCGGCAGTTCCTTTTTCAGACGGTAGGTCAATTTCAGATAAACTTTTCCCGACGCCGGAACCTGCAGGTTCAATTCCGTCTTGCCCTCGCTTCGGGGCGCCGCGGGAACATCCTTTAGGATTCCTCTTTCCACCGTCAGGCCGTCCTGCGTCATTTCATAAAAAATCTCCGCATAGTCCTCCAGATCATCAAAATCCATATAATTATGAAATGTCAGTTCCCCGCTGTCCTGATCATAGGAAACCACTCTGGCAGGACGGTACACATTTTTAAATTCCAACAGTCCGGTGTGGGGCCTGCGATCCGGATATACCAGCCCATCCATGCAGAAATTGCCGTCATGGATTTCCTCCCCATGATCACCGCCGTAATGGTATCTGACTTTTCCGTTTTCCGCCATGCCATGGGCAATGGCATGATCACACCATTCCCAGACAAAACCGCCGCACATCCGGTCATCGCTGTGTATCATCTGGAAGTAATCCTCCAAATCCCCCGGCCCGTTTCCCATGCTGTGGCAGTACTCCACCAGCAGAAACGGCTTGCTGCCGTCTTTCTCTAAATATTCCGAAATTTCCGCCAGGGACGGATACATCCGGCTGTACAAATCCAAATTTTCATAATTGTAGATCCGGCTGTAATTGCGGTATCTGGCGCTTTCATACTGGGTCAGCCGATCCGGATCGAACTCCTTGGTCCATTCCAGCGCTTTTTCAAAATTACAGCCGTAGGCGCTC
The DNA here is from genome assembly GCA_910584585.1 of uncultured Lachnospiraceae bacterium. Lineage (GTDB taxonomy): Bacteria > Bacillota > Clostridia > Lachnospirales > Lachnospiraceae > Petralouisia. Next base: position 7,114 of record CAJUBP010000056.1, read on the forward strand.
TCATTTCCCATGGACCACATCACTATGCAGGGGCGGTTCTTATCCCTTTCTATCATAAGCTGTACGCGGTCTAAGATGGCCTCTTCCCAGGCCGGATCATCCGCAATCTTTTCGTTCCAGCGATGAAAACGGTTGTAATCCGTATCTTCCCTGCGGTACAGCATAAACGGCCCGTGGGCCTCGATATCCGCTTCATCAATGACCATAAATCCATATTTATCGCACATCTGATAAAAATACGGCGCATTGGGATAGTGGCTGGAACGGATTGCGTTGAAGTTGTGCTGTTTCATCAGGATAAGGTCAGCCTTTATCTGCTCCGGGCTGATGGCAAACCCTGTTTCCGGGTCAAAATCATGACGGTTCACGCCCCGGAACTTGATTTTTTCCCCGTTAAAATAAATCACCTTTTCCCGAATCTCGATGGTCCGAAAACCGATATGATCTACGATTACCTCATCCTCAGCTGCAAGAATCAGGGTATACAAATATGGATTTTCCGTATTCCAGAGAATCGGATATAACACGGTAAACTCCAGTTTTCCATCCGCCGAAATCCAGCCTTCTGCCGCTGCCGCCCCATACTTATCTTCAATTGTTACCTTTGTATCCGCCGGCTCGCTAAAGGAAATATCCACGGTTACCGCAGCGCAGCCCTTTGATATCTTCGTGGTGACGCGGTAATCTCTCACTGCCTTCTTTGGCCGTTTCAGCAAATACACATCCCGGAAAATTCCGCTCATGCGGAACTTATCCTGATCTTCCAGATAAGAGCCGTCACACCATTTCAGCGCCAGCACCGCAAGTTTATTCTCCCCTTCCAGCAGCAGAGAAGTTACGTCAAATTCACTGGTAGTATGGGAGGCCTGGCTGTATCCCACATAAACTCCATTCATCCAGACATAAAAGCAGCTGTCCACCCCTTCAAAGTTCAAAAATGCTTTCGGCGCCTTCTCATCCTTCTGATACGAAAAAGTATGTACATAGGCTCCGCAGGGAATGTCCTGGGGCACATAGGGCGGATCAAAAGGAAAGGGATAGCGGATGTTGGTGTACTGGTGGCTGTCATATCCATCCATCTGCCAGACGCCCGGCACCAAAATCTGATCAAATTCCCAGGTATCATAGCTGATCTCATAAAAGGCTTCCTTTACCTCATAAATACTCTCGAAATACTTAAAATCCCACTCTCCGTTTAAAAGCTGCAGCCGGTCAGAATTCTCACGATGTTCTGTCAGATCCTCCCTTCTCTGGGACGCCGGAATGTAATAGGCTCTCGCAGGCATGGTATTATCATGCAGCATACGCAAATCCTCATAGTAACGTGGCACAATCATAAGCCGTTCCTCCTTTGATATACATTATTTTGTTTCTCCATTAAGCTCCCGCCTGGTCCTTCCCTTGCTGTTCTTTACTTCCGTTCACTTAATTTTATAATAAAATCATACCCTTTCAGGCAGAATATGTCTATAAACAGAACTGGACAGAATATGCACAAAATGATACTATGAAACAAATGAAATTTAACTGCCGAAACCATTTTAAAAGGAGGAGCCCTCTATGTATATCAATTCCAGCTACAAAAACCACTCCGTTCTCGATTTCAAAGACAAAAGCAAACCGCTGATTGTAGGAAGCTGCGGAACCTACCGGCTGTCTTCCCTGCCGAAAATGCCCACTTACCGCCCCAGGGGCAGAGTGGATTTTCAGATCATCTATATTGCCAGCGGCCGGGCTTATTTTCATTTTGACAGCCCTGAAAATGAGACGGTTGTCACTGCCGGAAACATAGTATTATTCCGCCCAAAGGAATTGCAGAAATACGAATACTATGGAATTGACAAGACTGAAGTTTACTGGGTTCACTTTACCGGAAACGATGTAAAGAATATATTGCGAAAGTATGGGTTTCCCGATGACAAGCGGATATTTGCTGTGGGAACCTCATTGGAATATGAACGTGTTTTCAAAAGAATCATTTTGGAACTGCAGAGATGTCAGGAAGACTATGAAGAAATGCTGGCGCTGCTTTTGCGCTATCTTTTGATCATTTTCCGCCGGGAGCTGGTGAAAGACCACAAATCCAGGAACGAATACCTGGATCAGGAGATGGAAACTGCCGTTTCCTATTTGAATGAGAATTATAACCGGGAGATCAATATTGAAGCATATGCGGCGTCCAGGGGAATGAGCGTCAGTTGGTTTATCCGGAATTTCAAAAAATACGCTGGGACTACTCCTATGCAGTTTGTCACTTCCATCCGGATCACGAATGCTCAGATGCTGTTGGAAACCACGAATTACGCGGTAAATGAGATTGCCCGGATTGTGGGGTATGACAATCCGCTGTATTTCAGCCGGCTGTTTCGGAAGCAGAAGGGGTGCGCGCCATCGCAGTATAGGAAAAGGATTTAATATTTCGGAATCTTTTTATTTTTGGAAACGGACGGAAAGGCAGGATGGCCCTTTGGCACGCAAACTGGGCAGCGTTCCGGCAAACTAAGAACGCCCATGAATCGTTTGCTTAGCCAAAGGGCCATCCTGCCTTTCCTGTGTATCGAAAAAATAAGATTGCGGGAATGACTTTTAAAACACGCTCTAGCGTACCATATCCCATAACCCGGCAATCGTTTCCCACAATTTGGCAAACTGCCGGATATCTTTATCATCCATTCTGGAATCCGGCAGCAGGATCTGCGCCTGTTTCTGGAAAAGGAATGTTCCTGTATAGGCGGAGACTTCTTTGCTTTGGGTTTCATCGGAGGCCAGGATCTTCAGGGACGGGGTTTTGTCTTTTTTTGAAAGTTCCAGTGTAATCTGGTAATCCCCTATTTCTGCCGCAAACTGGGTTTCCCCGTCTGGGCCTTTCTGACGTTTCATTCCCATCAGGACGCCGAATATTTCTTTGGCGGAATATGTCTGGTTCTCTGTCAGATCTTTCGCCTGAAACAGTTCTTGCAAATCTATCTGGAAAATCTCTTCTGTCTGGTCAGAGGACAGGAACGAGCCATATCCCCATTCCGGCAGCGCGCCGCCCACAAGGGGATGCTGGCGGATCACATTGTCCCGCAGGGAATCATAGAGCATTTCCACATTGATAAGGCCCTCTTCCTGCCCGAAATACAGCTCCGTTACCGGCTGGCTGCTGCCGCTGCAGAAAACCTCTCCATACATCAGGCCTTCTGATACCCTGCCGGTGATCTTCCAGGACATGCCGGAATCCTCCTGGCCGGTCAGGGCCCAGGCCAGCATAGGAATTATCTGGCGCTGCTGCCTGGACAAATTTTCTTCCTCCAGCTCTATGGCTATTTCATATTGAAATCCGTCGGACTCAGATACGTCACGCAGCAAAAACGCCGCCCGGATCAGGGGAAACAGCCACAGGGCCAATGCCAGAACTGCCAACAGAAGGGCTGCCCCCAAACCTGCCCAAATATATTTCTTCTTCATTACTTTTCTGGCGGAACAATCTTGTCCTGTCCGCCCATGTAAGGCCGCAAAGCCTCCGGAATCTGCACGCTGCCGTCTTCCCGCAGGTTATTTTCCAAAAACGCGATCAGCATGCGGGGCGGAGCCACTACGGTATTGTTCAGTGTGTGGGCAAAATATTTGCCCTCTTTGCCGTTGACGCGGATTTTCAGCCGTCTGGCCTGGGCGTCTCCCAGGTTGGAACAGCTGCCCACTTCAAAATATTTCTGCTGTCTGGGGGACCATGCCTCCACATCCACAGATTTTACTTTCAGATCTGCCAAATCGCCGGAGCAGCACTCTAAGGTACGCACCGGTACGTCCAGGGAACGGAACAGATCCACGGTATTCTGCCACAATTTGTCAAACCACATGGGGGATTCCTCCGGCTTGCATACCACGATCATTTCCTGTTTCTCAAACTGGTGGATACGGTACACGCCCCGCTCTTCAATTCCGTGGGCGCCTTTTTCTTTCCGGAAACAGGGAGAATAGCTTGTCAGCGTCTGGGGAAGCTGCTCTTCATTGAGAATTGTATCAATGAATTTCCCGATCATGGAATGCTCGCTGGTTCCGATTAAATAAAGATCTTCTCCTTCAATCTTATACATCATGGCGTCCATTTCCGCAAAGCTCATCACCCCCGTCACCACATTGCTGCGGATCATAAAGGGAGGCACACAGTAGGTAAAGCCCCTGCCGATCATAAAATCCCTGGCATAAGAAATCACTGCGGAATGGAGCCTTGCAATGTCTCCCATCAGATAATAGAAGCCGTTGCCCGCCACCTTCCTTGCGCTGTCCAAATCAAGGCCCTGGAACCGTTCCATAATCTCCGCATGGTAAGGAATCTCAAAATCCGGCGTTACCGGCTCTCCGTATCTCTCCACTTCCACATTTTCGCTGTCGTCTTTTCCAATGGGAACGGACGGGTCTATGATATTAGGAATTACCATCATAATTTTTGTGACTTTTTCCTGCAGTTCTCCTTCCAGCTTCTCCAGCTCAGCCAGACGCTCTGCCCCCGCGTTCACCTGGGCTTTCACTGCCTCTGCCTCTTCTTTCTTGCCCTGTCCCATCAGCGCGCCGATCTGCTTGGACAGCTTCTTGCGCTCAGCCCGAAGGGAATCCGCCTCCTGCTGAGTCTTTCTGGCCTGGACATCCAGTTCGATGACTTCATCCACCAGCGGCAGCTTGCTGTCCTGGAATTTATTTCTGATGTTTTGCTTTACTGTTTCGGGATTCTCCCGTAAAAATTTTAAATCAATCATAATTTCCTCCTGTAAAAGGATTTCAATCCGTCTTATTTATATCTCCCGATATTATACCTTGATTGCCCTTTCTTCGCAAGTGTTTTAGAAAAATCCTCCGTTTTCAGCAAGTATTAAGATGAAAATGGAGCGGGAATATAACATGGAACAACACAAAAAATCAATTTTACGCTTCATTGCGAATCGTTACCGTCTGGTAAGGAATTTCAATGCCGTTTTCCTTAAAAGCCTTTACCAAGGCCGCCCGGATATCACTGCAGGCCCGGAAGCTGTCATTTAAATTCCTGGTCCAGATGGTAGTCTTTAACGTAACGCCGTCCGCCGCAAAGCTGCTGACGGTGACACTGCTCTTATCGGTGTCTATGGCCAGTTCATGCTCTGAGCAGATTTCTTTCATCACAGAGATTGCTTTCTCAATATCAGACTCATAAGACACCACCACTTCGATAAAGTTTCCCACATTTTCCGTAAAATTGGTATTGATGATTACAGCGGAATCCATAATGGAATTTGGGACAATACAGCACTCCCCGTTGAACTGCCGGATTACCGTATGCCTTATTGTTACGTCAATGACCATTCCTTCCGCAATAACGGTTCCGCCCTGCAGCACCCGGATTTTTTCATCTACATTATAGGGTTTGGAGGCGGAAACAGAGATGCCGCTGATGACGTTCGCCAATGCCTGCTGAGCGGCAAAGGTGGCGATTGCCACAATCAAAGTACCGCTTTGCAAAAGGGCTTTGCTGATGTCTTTGGTGATTTCAAACTGCTGGACCAGACTGTAAATAATGACTATATCCACAAAAACATTGATTGCGCTCTTTAAAAAATGCAGATGGATCGCCTTCGATTTCCTGGACGCAAGACGGTAACACAAGTTTACCAGCTGATTCAGCGCAAGGCCCACTCCTACGAACAGAATTATTTTTAATACGTTACTCATGTTCTCCTCCTTAACCCGGATAAACCAGAATAAATTTTTCCCTTGTTCCTCAGAATTATACCAAATTATCCCTGGCTCTTCCAGTGTAATTTCCAATTGGATGGAGTAACGAAACGTGTCTTAAAATTCTGTTAAATTTCATTAAAAGTTGCTTTTCCCTGAAAAAAAAGATATACTATAAACATTGATACAAAATAGATCTGCCTGATGGAAGGAAACGAATCATTATTATTGAAAATGCGCAGAATGGAGGGAACTATGGGCATTTATGTAAACCCCGGAAACATTGCTTTTCAGGAAGCTGTAAATTCTATCATCTATGTAGACAAAAGCCAACTGATTTCCTATACAAACAGCGTCTTGAATACCTTACAAAAAAACGTATGCGTCAGCCGTCCGCGCCGTTTCGGGAAGTCCATGGCCGCAGATATGCTGACTGCATATTACAGTAAAGGCTGTAATTCACGTGAGTTGTTTGCGGGAAAATCCGTTGAAAAAGACGCCCGTTTCTTTGAGCATCTAAATCAGCATAATGTGATCCGCCTGGATGTTCAGCAGTTTCTGTTCCATGATTCCCACCTGAAAATTTTCATAGATAAAATTCAGGAAGAGATCATAAAAGAGCTAAAAGAGGAATACGGCAATTGCTTTCAAGTAGATTCATACGGCCTGCCAAATGTCCTGAAACAAATTTTCACACACGCCAAAAAAGGATTTATATTTATTATAGATGAATGGGATTGTCCATTCCGCATAGCAAAGGAAAATACTTCCATCCAAAAAAATTATCTGGATTTTCTGCGGGGGCTTTTTAAAGGGCAAAATTATGTGGAATTAGCATATATGACAGGAATCCTTCCCATAAAAAAATACGGGGAACATTCGGCCCTCAATATTTTCGATGAATATTCCATGATAGATCCTGCTGAACTGGCTGATTTTTTCGGATTTACAGAAGAGGAAGCTTTTCATTTGTGCACCCAAAAAAACATCGACTTTACCATGCTTCGGAACTGGTATGACGGGTATCTGCTAAATGGACAGCATATCTATAATCCTAAATCAGTTGTTGACGCTATACGCCGGAAAAAATTCAAAAGCTATTGGACTGGTACAGAAACCTATGAAGCATTAAAATTTTACATTGATATGAATTTCGACGGCCTAAAAGAAGCGATTGCCATTATGTTGGGAAACGGCCGCTGTAAAATTAATACCAGAAAATTCCAAAATGATATGACTACGCTTACCTCAAAAGACGATGTGCTTACACTGCTGGTTCATCTGGGATATTTAACTTTCGATGAGTCAACAGAGGAAGTATTTATTCCAAACCATGAAATTGCCAATGAATTTCTAAATGCGGCAGATTGCGGGAATGAATTTTAAGACACGCTCTAACTGGGACAGTATTATCCGGTCATTACAGCGTTCGGAAGAATTATGAATGCATCATTGAACAACACAAAAAAGAATAATTTTTACACTTCATTGCAAATCGTTAAATAACAAAACAATTATTATATCAGAAAGTGAGGACTCCAATGCATACCGTAAAACAAAAAAACAATCGCCGCCCGAAAACATACTTGAAGAATATTCTCTGCCTTGTGCTGGCAGCCGTCCTATTTCTTGCCGGCTGTTCCTCTCCCTCAAGCTGGAATAAAAATGCGGCTTCCGGCAGAACAAACGCCCAAAATTCAGAAGACAATTCCTCCAATTCCGGCAAATTGTCTTCTGACGAGAAATCTGAACAAGATTCCTCCAACGGACAATCCGGAGAAGATTCTGATTCTGACGGACAATCCGATGAAGATTCCTCTTCTGGCGGACAATCCAGTGAAAATTCTGATTCTGACGGACAATCCAGCGAAGATTCTAATTCTGAAGAGTTCAGCTTCAGCCAGCCTCTGGCTTTAAAAGCGCCGGAACCGGCGGCAGGAGAAAATCCCCACATTCTCTTTGTGGGCAACAGCCACACCTACACCAACGATCTGCCGGTGATTTTCTCTGAAATCGCCGGGGCAATGGGACATCCCGCCGATGTGCAGGAGATTACCGCAGGGGCTTATACCCTGACTCAATTCGCGGACGAAACCGACGAAGTCGGCTCTGTCGTAAATCAGCGGCTCACTGACGAAACCTGGGATTTTGTAATCCTGCAGGAAAATACCAATGACGCGTTTTCTGCCGCCGAAGAAGCAATGCTTCCTGCCGCTTCTTCTCTGGATGAAAAAATCCGGGCTGCCGGCGGACAGACCGGCATTCTTATGACCTGGACGCCGAAAGACGGCGCAGGCATTATGGATCGGGAATATGTGCAGTCCATCCTTGCCCAAAACGCCATCGCCGTATCTGAGCGGCTGGACAGCCTTCTGATTCCGGGCGGAGTTGGATTTATGCGCTGTCTGGAACAATATCCGCAGATTGAACTCTGGGATGAAGACGGGATGCATCCTTCCCTGGAAGGCTCCTATCTGGCCGGATGCATTGCCTATGCTGTGATTTTCCGGGAATCCCCGGCAGGCTGCAGCTACACTGCTGAACTAAACGCAGAAACTGCTGCGCAGCTTCAGGAAGTGGCAGCCGGATTTCTGGCAGAATAGCGCACAGCTGGGACACAACCACTCCCATATTTTCTCCCACGAACTGAACAATTTAGAGACGGCCATCCACCAGCACATGCCGCAGCAGAAAGCAGCTGCGGCATGTGCTGGAAAAACTGCGCAATACCGGCCAAATTGAAAAAATTGGCCGGGCAGATACCGTCTGAAAGACATTTCATTCTTACAATGCCTTAATTTCTTCCACTATATATCCGAACCGCCGCCCGGCAGCCCTGGAAACAATGTTTTCGCAGTTTTTGCCTCACATTCTTCCCAAAGGGCCGCAATCCCATAAAGGGGTAAATTGATCAGTTTTTCCTGCTCCCGGTAATCTGACATAGAGACCCGGACGCCAAAAGGCAGGCCATACTTTGCCACAAAATTCTTGAGACTCTTAGCGTTTAAATTTTCTTCTGCCTTCACCTCAACAGGGATAATATTCCCTTCATGCTGCAGGACAAAATCCACCTCTCCGCAAGACTTTTCCGCCGACCAGTAATAAGACGCTGCCTCAAGCTCTGCCAGCAGCTGCTGACAAACATACTGCTCCGTCAATGCCCCTTTGAATTCCGTAAAAATCGCATTGCCGTTTAACAGCGTCCTAGCATCCAGATCCGCCATTGCCGCCAGGATTCCCACATCTGCCATATACAGCTTAAAGACGGAAAGTTCCTGATAGGCTTTCAGAGGGACAGCCCCTTTCTTTATCCGGCTGACTTTATGGCAAAGGCCGCAGTCGCAAAGCCACTGAATCGCCAATTCAAAATCTTTTGCCCGGGCCCCTTCCCGAAGCACGCTGTAGATAAATTTTTTATTTTCTTTTGCGAGCTGCGAAGGAACTCCATCCCAAACCATCCGAATGCGTGGAATCACTTCTTTCGGCGCATGTTTTGAAAAATCCTGCTCATAATCTGAAATCAGGCGTTTCTGTATCCTGCGGACATTTTTCAGATTTCCGTCTTTCGCGTAGGCAGCCACAGCGGCCGGCATACCTCCTACGAAGTAATAATTTTTAAGCAGGTCGACTAGGCGGTCTTTAAAATTCGCTGCCATGGCAAAATCACGCTGAGCTAAAATCTCATAAAGCCCTTCGCTTTTTACCGCGCATAAAAACTCCGAAAATGACAGTGGATAGAGGTTCATGCTGTCCACTTTCCCCACAGGAAAAGAAGTGCCCGAATGCATGGCAATTCCAAGAAGGGAACCAGCCGCAAGAATATAGTATGAGCAGCGTTCATCTTCCGCAAAATATTTCAGTGACTGCAAGGCCTGCGGAACCTCCTGCACTTCGTCTAAAATAATCAGTGTATCGGCAGGATTAATTTCCACATCACTCTCAATGGCCAGACCCTGCAGAATACGTTCCGTATTAAGATCTCCTGAAAAAAGATGCTGCATCCGTTTATTCTGGTCAAAATTGATATAGGCGCACTTTTTAAAACGCGTCCTTCCAAACTCTTTCATCAACCATGTCTTGCCCACCTGTCTTGCCCCTCGGATAATCAAAGGAAGCCGGTCTTTATCCGCTTTCCATTCCTCCAGTCTCTGCATAGCAAAACGCTTCATTCTTTTCCTCATCCCCTTTCTCTTTTCATTTTACTTTTCCATTTACCGTAAGTCAACCGAAAAAATGTAAGAACAGAACATATTCTCCGCTGAGTTTCTGTGTTTTATACTTGCAAACGAATTCATTTCCCAAATCGTTTACTACTTCTCTGAAAGAGCAGAGGCCGCCGGCAAATGATTCATCTCATTTAAATTGACTTTTCCCTCCAGTTTTATCCAGAAGGTAAATCTCTCCGATTTTCATATGCTTGTCCAATGCCTTGCACATATCATAAATGGTCAGAAGGGCAACGCTGGCTCCGGTCAATGCCTCCATTTCCACCCCGGTTTTTCCGGTTACTTTCACGGTGCAGTAACAGTGAATCTCCCTCTTCTCGCTGTCTTTCTCAAATTCTATCCTGCAGTTTGTCAGAGGAAGAATGTGGCACATAGGGAGCAGATCCGCCGTCTTCTTTGCCGCCATAATTCCCGCTGTGGCCGCTACGGCAAGGACATCTCCTTTTTTGGCGGTTCCTGTTTCAATTGCCTGGTAGCCAGCCTGGTTTACGGTAATTTTGCCCGTGGCCCGCGCAGTTCTTACTGTGACGTCCTTGTCTGTGACATCTACCATTACGGCTTTTCCGTTTTCATCAAAATGTGTGAGAGACATACTTTTTCCTCGCTTTCTGTTTATCAGATTAAAATAGCATGATGTGTTCTTCTTTCAGTTCCAAATAGGCGGGAAAGCCTTTTTCTGCTATTTGGATGTGTTTCCCTTTTTGCACAAACCAGCAGAGAGACTGTTCCTGAACAGATGCCGGCTCCGATGGGCTGACGGGCCGTTCCTCGTTGGATTTCTGCTCAGATAGGCCGGCAGGCTGCAGATAATAGTGGTATTCAAAGGGCATTTCCGCCATGCGCTTTATCCGGACTTCCAGACAATTCTCTTTCCTTTCGCCCCATACTGGGACAAAATCATGGGCGCGGTAGCCGACGGCGGTGATGTCTTTTGGGATTTCTCGTTTCAGGCAAAGGCGGATTCCCCAGCCCGGCACTTCCAGTCTGTGGTCATCTATCCTCTTGGCGTCCGCAATGTTTTTGCAGCCGGTAAGGCGGGCCGCTTCCCGGTAACGGGGATTGGCAAAGATCTCCTTCGTAGCGCCGTACACTACGGCATGTCCCTGATCCATCACCAGCAACTCTTCGGAAAAACGATAAATCTCGTCCCGGCTGTGGGAAACCAATACCACCAGTCCGGGAAAATCCTCCAACAGTTCTTCCAGTTCCCTCTGCATCTGATCTTTCAAAAACACATCCAGCGCAGAAAAAGGCTCGTCTAACAAAATCACTTCCGGTTCACAGGCCATAATTCTTGCAAGGGCCACTCTCTGCTGCTGCCCTCCTGATAATTCTCCCGGCAGGCGGGCCGCCAGATCAGTAAGCTGAAATTTCTCCATCATTTCCTGAATTCGCTTTTGCTTTCGGATTTTCTTCCCTTGAAACCTGGTTATGATATTTTCTGCCGGCATATCGGCTGTATCAGCAGATTTGTCCACGCGCTGCAGTCCGGCCCCAATATTTTCTGCCACGGTCATATGGGGAAACAGGGCGTAATTCTGAAACAGGTAACCGATTCTTCGATCCTGAGGCTTGACGTTTCGCTTTTGCCTGGAATCAAACAGCAATTTTTCTCCTATCTGAATGCGCCCGGCGTCGGGAGATTCAATCCCAGCCAATAATTTCAGTGTCAGGCTTTTTCCGCAGCCGGAAGCCCCCAGGATTCCCAGACGGTTTCCCCGGCTTTCCGCTTCCAGGTCCAGTTTAAATTCTCCCAGTGTTTTTTCTATCTGAAATGAAAATCCCATGGTCTGTTCCTCTCCTTACCAGCGTTTTACCGTTCTGTTCTTTTTCCCCGCTGCCAGATTCATCAGCACAAGAATGAAAAACGCAATCAAAACCACAATCATTACCCAGATTCCTGCCGTAAGAAAATCCCCGTCCTGTATCACCATAGCAATTTTCTGAGACACAGTGCCTGTTTTTCCGGGGATATTCCCCGCCAGCATGGATGTGGCTCCATATTCCCCAAGGGCTCTTGCAAAAGTTAACATTGTGCCGGAGGCAATGCCCGGGCCGGCCAAGGGAAGGGCTATTCTCCAGAAAATCCTGGTTTCCGACATGCCCAGTGTTCTCCCGGCATAGATTAAATTGATATCAATCTGCTCGAAAGCCGCCCTGGCGTTCCGGTACATCAGCGGAAAGGCAATCACTGTGGCGGCAATGACACAGCCTGCCCAGGATTGTACCACCTTAATATCAAAAGTATCGTACAGAAATATTCCCAAAGGCCGCCTTTTACTGAAAATTAACAGCAGGAAAAATCCCGCCGCTGTCGGGGGAATCACCAGGGGAAGGGTCAGCAGGCTGTCAAGGACAGATTTCTTTCCCGGGGATGTTTTCATCACTCTGTATGCCGTGTAAATTCCGAGAAAAAAGGAAATAACAGTCGCCGCAATTCCTGTCTTTAAAGATATCAGCAGCGGACTCCAATCCAGATTTTTCAAAATTACTTTTACTTCTTCCATATAAGCCTCCACTATGCTCAGCTTTCTGTCTGGCGGGCCGCATGGCCATCCTGCTATGGAAGCCGTAGACTTTCATAACACGCTCCACTATGCTCAGCTTTCTGCCCGGCGGGCCGCATTACAAAATGTTGGTATCAAAATAGTATTTTTCAAATATTTCTTTTGCCGTATCAGACAGAATAAATGATATAAAATCCCGGGCCGCCTCACTCTGGGCTTCATCCGCTTCCTGATTTATCACCTGGGCAATGGGATAAATGACATTCCCGGTTAAATCAGAACTGACGGTCTGGAGGATCTCCAAATCATCTTCATATCCGTAAGTATCGGAATAATATACCGTTCCCACTTCACAGGAACCTTCCACAACTGCCAAAAGCACTTTGCTCACATTCTCCTGTTCGCTGATTTCCACGCCTCCCAGAGCTTCCTGCACCTGCCTTGTGGTAATGGAGGCGGGGTCTTCTGTTTTCTCAAGAATTCCCAGATTCATCAATGCCTGGCGGGTGTATCTCCCCGCCGGAACGCTTCCGCCTGCCAACGCAATGCTTGCGGCCTCTCCCAGATTCTCAAGGCCCTTCACGGCTGTGCCGCTGCCCTTTCTGGTGACAACCACCACCTGATTATTCACCACATCGTTTCTGGTTCCTTCCGCCACTAACCCGTCTTTTTCCAATTGATCCATCTGCTTCTGCGCTGCGGAAAAGAAAATATCACATTCATATCCTTCTTCAATTTGAGTAAGCAGCGTGCCGGAACTGTCTGCATTGCAGGCAATGGATACCTCTGGGCGTATCTGCTGGTATTCCTTTGCCAGTTCTTCTATTACCTGGTTCAGGCTGGCCGCCAGAAAAATCTGAATCTCAGTTTCCTCAGGATCTTCTGCAGCGGTTTCTTTGCTTTCAGTTTCTTCAGAATCTTTTTCTGGGGTTTCTTTGCCGCCGGTTCCCTCAGAATCCTCTGCCGCAGTTTCCTTGCTTCCGGCTTCCTCAGAATTGTTTTCTGAGGTTTCTTTTCCCTGCCCATCCTTTCCGTTCTGATTCCCGCAGGCTGCAACGCCTAAAATTGCTAGCGCTGCCAATAACAGCACATATACTTTCTTCTTCCTCAATATTTGTATTCTTTTTTTCATAGATATCCTCATTTCCTGTTTTAATTATCTGTTTTCTTCTTGCTATTTTTCTTTTAACACAAGTATCTGTTTTCTGCAGTTCCTTATCATCGTTTGGATTTTGCTTTCCCCAATTGTCTCCGCCTTTATTTTCCTGTGCACTCTCTTTCTGTGCCGTGCAGAATAGAATTGTCTCCGCCTTTATTGTTCGGCGCACTCTCCTTCTGTGCCCCGCAGAATAGAAAGGCCGTGCTCCAGATGGGGAAGTACATATTCCAGGCTCTCGCGAACGGCCTTGGGACTTCCCGGGAGGTTGACAATCAAGGTTTTCTTCCGAAGGCCGGACACGGCGCGGCTTAACATGGCCCGCCCGGTAATGGTCAGGGAGTACTGCCGGATGGCCTCCGCAATCCCCATTGCCATCCGGTCGCAGACTGCCTGAGTGGCCTCCGGGGTAACGTCCCGTTCTGCAAATCCGGTCCCTCCCGTGGTGAGAATCAGATTCACCTGCCGCTGATCCGCCAGCCTGCAAAGCTGTTTCTCCAGAGATTTTCTGCCGTCTGGAAGCAGCAGTGTTTCTGTCACTTCGTATCCCCGGCACTCCAGCATTTCCTGAATCAGCGGCCCGCTTTTGTCTTCTCGTTCTCCGGCATACCCTTTATCGCTCAAGGTAATCACCGCTGCGGTAAAAGGACGGTCGTCTGAAAGGGGCAGCGCCCTTATTTCATCTCCGGGCCGGATGACGCCGCCCTTTAATACTCTTGCAAATACCCCTTCCCTGGGCATAATGCAGTCGCCCATCACCTTGTAAATCTCACAATGGCTGTGGCATTCCTTGCCAATCTGGGTAAGCTTCAACACCGCCTCCCCAATCTGAAAACAGGTTCCCACACTCATTTGAGACAGGTAAAATCCCTCTGTCACCAGGTTTTCTCCAAAGGCCCCGAACGCCACATGGGCCCCTTTTTGGCGGAATTCTTCAATCTTTTCCAGAGAAAGCAGGCTGACCTGCCGGTGCCAGTTTCCCGCATGGGCGTCCCCAAGGATTCCGTAATTTTCTTTCAGTTCTGCATGATCTGTTTCCGTTTTCTGAGTTCCTTTTTTCTCGCTGACGCAAATTGCAATAATTTTTCCCATATGATTCTCCTCCAATGCCTCTGCCTTTCTATCCGCCGATCTGAACCATTTGCTTACACTCTGTGATCTGCCCTGCCGATTCAAAATGATGTTCCCGGGGCTTCTGGCTGACTGCCCGCAAAATCCGCTGCTGCAGAAGCTCTTTGCGGGAAATGCTTCTGTGATTCCCCTGCCCTTTGTTTGCAGCCGCGTCTTTGTTTTCCCGCAGAACTTCCATTAAATCCACTTCTTCCTCAAAACACAGGCATGGTTTTAATTTTCCCTGTGAAGTCAGGCGCAGCCTGCTGCAATTTTCACAGAATTTTCCATGAAGCGGGCTGATAAAGCCAACACTTCCCTTTGCCTGGGGAATCCGGTAATAAACGGCGGGGCCGTTTCCATGGACCCTCTCATCTTTTTCAAGCTCCGGGTATATGCTTTTCAGCCGCAAAAGCAACTCCTGATTGCTGACAGAACGATAATTCTTCCCGTAACCGATGGGCATCATTTCGATAAAACGCACATCCACAGGAAGCAGCGCTGTGAGTTTAGCCATTTCCAGCCATTCTCCGATGTTTACGTCAGTCTGCAGCACTGTGTTCAATTTGGTGGGAAGGCCTGCCCTGACGGCCTGCTGAATTCCCTCTAACACGTCATGCAGTTGATTCCTTCCTGTAATCTGCTGATAAATCCTGGGATCTAACGTATCCAGGCTGATGTTGACGGCGTCCAGCCCATTTTCTAAAAGGCAGGGCAAATGCTGTTTCAGGGCAACGCCGTTGGTGGTCATGGTCACCTGTTCTATCCCCGGAATCTTTTTCAGCATTCTAATCAGTTCCGGGCAGCCGGGGCGGACCAGCGGCTCGCCTCCGGTAATTTTCAGTTTGCGGATTCCAAGTTCGGAAGCTGCCCGGCAGATTTCCGTTATTTCCTCATAAGTCAGAATCTCTTCCATGGGAACCAGGGAAATTCCCTCCGGCATACAGTAGCGGCATCTTAAGTTGCAGCGGTCTGTAATGGAAATACGCATGTAATCTATGATTCTTCCATAGCTGTCTTTCATTTTCAACCTCTTTTCCATAGTATGGATCTTTTTAGAACGAATTGGGAGATCACCCGGATGACAGGAGTATTATTTCGCCTGTTCTCTAACATGATTTTTAGGGAATCGCTTCCAGCAAAACATCAATCATCCCGCCGCAGACCATGCCCTCCTCCTGCGCGTCTTCCCCTGTCATATCCACATGGCAACGCCTGCATGTCTCCTTGCCGGAACGGATCATGGAACGGGCAATTCTCACCACTTCTGCTTCCGCGCAGCCGCCTCCGATGGTTCCGATGCAGTTTCCGTCCGGCAGGATCAGCATTTTCGTGCCTGTCTTTCTTGGCGCAGAGCCTTTGCGCATGATAATAGTTGCAAGGACGTTGGGTTCCCGGCCTTCTGCAATCGTAATTCTTTCATTAGGCTCCCGGCTGCCCAAAATTCCCTCCAAAATTTCTTCGGAATAGCCGAAACTTCGCTTTTCCTGATTTTTTACCTGGATAATCTCCGCCATCACTGCCACTGCAATTTCCTCCGGCGTCTCTGCGCCGATATTCAGCCCGATGGGGGCATAGATGCGGTTCACCGCCTCCGGCTCTTTGCCCTGGGCCAAAAGAGCTTCTTTTACCAGGGCCGCCCGCCGCCTGCTGCCTATCATTCCAATATAAGCATGCTCTTTTTCCACAATGGTTTCCAGACAGACCTGATCGTAACGGTGGCCCCTTGTCACAACCACAAAAAAAGTGTCTTTATCTCCCTTTATGGAAGCAAGCCCCTGGGCAAATGGTTCACAGGTCACTTTTTCTGCTCCGGCCTTTCTGGCCCAGTCTGCAAATTTCGGGCGATCCTCCAGCACATGAATCTGAAATCCTGTCATGCGGCCGATCTTTATGATAGGAAGAGACACATGACCACCGCCGCAGACGACAATCTTTTTGGGTCTGCCTAAAATCTCACAGAACATCCTGATTCCCCCAATGGAAAAAATGCCGGCGTCCTGGATTTGGGCCAATTCGGGCAGAGCATCCAGGCCCGGAATCCCTTCCTTGGACTGATAAATCACAGAACCGCCGGAAATCAGCAGTTTTTCTCCCAAAAATTCTTCATCCAGCAAGGTTACCGCCAGATTCCTGTTATTTGGCTCTAATTTTTTGAGCGCTTCGAAAAATTCCAACATGTTTTTTTCCTCTTTTTAGAATAGTTCAATTATTATTTATGCTTTTCCAAATCCGCAGTTTGGGAAGGAGCAGACCGGACAGGACAGGCACAATCCTCCTTCGCCTAAAATGTCAAAATCTTCTTTCCGCAGCTTTTCTCCTGCCATAATCCTGGGAAGAACCAAATCGAAAATGGTCCGTTTCGCGTACATCACGCAGCCTGGCAGCCCCAGCACCGGCACTCCCTGTTCGGTGTAGGCCAGAAGAAACATGGCTCCCGGCAGCACCGGGGCTCCGTAGGTCACAACCTCCGCCGCTGCGTTTCGGATGGCTGCCGGCGTTTTATCGTCCGGATCCACACTCATTCCGCCGGTGCAGATGATAAGTTCCGCGCCTTTTTTCAGCAGAAGCTGAATCTTTTCTTCTATCATTTCCGGATCGTCACTGCTGGTTTCATGGCCGATGATATCTGCGGAATATTCCGCCAGTTTTTCTTCCACTACAGGAGTGAAGGTATCTTGAATTCTTCCATAATATATCTCATTTCCGGTTGTGACAATTCCTGCCCTTTTCTTCTGAAAGGGCTTTAGCTGAAAAATCGGAGCATCGCCGCCTAATGCTTTTGCCTGTTCCATTTTTTCTTTTTCGATGACCAGCGGAATAATTCTGGTGCCGGCAATTTTCTCTCCTGCCCGCACTGGAAAATTCCCGTGGCGGCTGGCAATCATCATCTCGCCCAGGGAATTGACCGCCCTCATTTTTTTCCGATTGACTTTAAGCAGTCCGTCACAATCGGCAATCAGCTCTATTTTCCCCTCCTTCACTTCAGTGGGGTGCATATGCTCATTTTGGCAGAGATCGCGCAGAATCCCTGCGGCTTCATTTTCGTGGAGCATATTCTCCTGTTGTTCCCATATATAAATATGGTCTTTGCCTACGCTTAAAAGCACCGGGATATCTTCCTCGGTAATCACATGGCCTTTCCGGAATACGGCGTCTTTGGCAACGCCTTTGATAATCTGGGTAATATCATGGCAAAGGACTTGGCCAACCGCTTCCTCTGTTTTCATTAATTTCATGGGTTCCTCCATTTTCTGGGAAAATTCTCTCCCGTACCGTTTACTTTTTTAAAACAAATCGCCGGATAAAAAAATTTGCGCAAATAATTCTCCGCCGACCTGATTCAATTGTTCTTCATAGGTTTCAAAAAGATTCAGCAGCTTCTTTCCGCGTTCTGTCACATTGGCTGTGCCGCCGCCTGGTCCGCCTGGCTTTCGTTCTACAATCCGGCATCCCATGCCGTCTTCTGCGTTCTGGATGATGTTCCAGCCTTTGCTGTAGGAAATTCCAAGCTGCTGGCAGGCTTCTCTGACAGAACCGGAAGCTGCAATTTTTTTCAGAAGATCCAGGGTCATTTCATCGAAGAATGCTTTGTGGTTCACAAGGGTCACCTGAATCTTCGGATGTATCAATCTGGAATTGTGGATATCCACCAGCCGTTTGAAATCTTCCCTGGTGTCGGCGTCCATCAGCACTGCTTCGTCTTCCACCGGAACCCGGACGCGTTTCAGGTTTTCTATCGCGTTCAGCGCTCCCTTCAATCCTCCTTCTCCCTGGTAAGACAAGATGGCGGGAATCAGGGAAGCACGGATTAAAATGGGGTGTCCGGCCTTTTCTCCAAAAACCGGCTGAATGATGTCGCCTTGCTGTTCTAAGAGGATTTCCACTGTTTTTTCCATAAAAAACGGGATATCCACGGGACAGAAAAATAGGTTATCGCAGCGGTCTTTCAGGTATTCCAAACCGATTTTGGCGGAATCGAACATTTGGGTGGTTTCGTATTGGGCGTTTTTCAGGAAGGTGACTCCAAAGTTCTGGAGGGCTTTTTCCAGCTGAGCGCTGCGGTATCCGGTTACCATAACAATTTCGGTGACGCCTGCCTGTTGGAAGTTCACAATCACCCGCTCTGCCATGGTGCGGCTGCCGATTTTCATTAATTGTTTGAACTGGGCCATGCGGGTGGACATTCCGGCGGCTACGATGAGGGCGGCTGTCTTCATTGTGGGGTTAGGCTCCTTTCTTTTGGGGGTAATATTTTATGCTGTGGCGGTGGACGGAATTTCAGGGGCGGGGGTTGCAGGTAATATTTTATGCTGTGGCGGCGGACGGAATTTCAGGGGCGGGGGTTGCAGGCAATATTTTATGCTGTGGCGGTGGACGGAATTTCAGGGGCGGGGGTTGCAGGTAAT
>CAJUBP010000057.1:0-2640 GCA_910584585.1 uncultured Lachnospiraceae bacterium
GGAACCGGGAATCATTCCGCCGGCGAAGGGCAGGCAGAAGCGCCAAAGCCTTTTCGGAAAATAGATCTGGCGCAGCTGTTAAAAGAAGCGGAAAAAGAGGGGGAATCCTACGTTCAGATTACCCCGGGAGAAAATTTTACATTCACTGTGGAACAGTATCTGCAGGGAAAGATTACGGCAGTTTCCCCGGAAGGATATGTCTTATTTGAAGGCGGCCTTCCTTTGAAAAATACCGGTTATAAAACCGGAAACTGGAAACAGATGGTATTGTTTCTGGCGGCCGGGCTATGCATTGTCTTTGGGGCAGCCATAAAGATTCTGTATCAGGAGCGAAACAGAGGCGCAGGCAGGTCAGCAGCCGGGAGCGGGACTATGGAACAGGAAATAGGAGAGCAAGGCGGAAAAACAGAATGAGAAAAGGAAACAACGTAAGATATCTTATCGTTCCGCTGGGATTTACGCTGCTTGCGGCAGTCTTTGCAGCAGCATTTTTACGTCCTTTTCTAAAGGCGGCCGCAGCGGAATGGAAAGCGGTCTGGGTGATGAACGGGCCGGAATATAACTATGAGGAAAACAAACTTTTGATTGGAGAGGGACAAAAAGAAAACTGGCAGGAAGATCTTACCGTCGGAACACAGTACGGAGAAATCTGCTGGGAAACAGAAAATGAAACAAAGAAAATACCGCTGTATTACGGTGACCGAGAAGAACTCCTGGATCTGGGCGCAGGAACCTATCCCGGATATGGGCTTCCGGGACAGGGAACACGGATTCTGGCAGGGGCCCATGACGCCACTTATTTTTCCGGACTGGGAGAATTGAAACAAGGGGATCTTGTCAAAGTCTATACCATCGGAGACAGCTTTACATATGAAGTAACAAAGACAGAAATTGCAGACGCCGCGCAGGCATTTGCAGAAAAAGAGGAACAGGAACAATTGATTCTGTATACCTGTTATCCTTTCGGGGAGACAGAGCAGACGCGGACGCAGCGTTATCTGGTTTATGCAGACCTGCAAAAAGAATGATGCCTGTGAGCGCATGAATTGCCAATAAATTTCCGGGCTTTCAGAGAAAAGAGTATGGCTTTGGCGGTTCATTCGATATGCGCGCAGGGAGAGAAAGCGGAGAGTTGCAAAATGCGCAAGAATAAGAAAGAGAAAATGGGGATCAGCCTGCTGCTTTCCTTTATTCTGGCTGCGGCTGTTTTCCTGGTCGTTTCAGCGGTTGTGTTAAAAACAGGATTTCTGCCGGGAAACAGCTGGCGGAATTATTTGACAGGAAGCGCTTATGGGAAACAGATTTCTGAAGAAGCAGAAAAAAAGATGACAGAACTGCTGGAAGAACACGGACTTCCGAAAGAAGCTGCAGGCGAATTGATTCAGCAGGAAACACTTCTTGTAACTTACAGCCGTTGGCTAGAAGAATGCTGGGAAAAGGAAGCGGAGGCCTTGGGACAGCAGGAAGAATTTCAGAAGCAGTTAAAAAGCAGTATAGCTGCTTATTTGGAGGCACAGCAGGTAAATGTAACCGAGCAGATGGAAACAGAAATTCAGACAATGGCAGAGGAAGCAGGAAGGATTTTTCAGCGTTATCTGAATCCCGGATGGCTGTCTCAAATGTTAAAGCTGCAGAGAAAATATCAGGGAATCTTTACGGCGGCAATCATTGCAGGAATTATGACTGCGGTTCTCTGCGGCCTGCTGCTGTGGGGTCTGCATCACTATAAACACCGCGCCCTTCGTTTTATCCTTTTCGGCATGGAAGCGGCGGCGCTTTGGAACGGGCTGTTCTTCCTGGTTCTGGGACAGAAACAGTGGATTGCCCAATCCGGGATTGCGCCGGCGGCCTATCAGAATCTCATCCGCGGACTGACCGATGTTGGAATCCGAAACGGCCTTCTGGCTCTGGCGGCAGAATTCTGGATTCTGTTTATGCTGGCAGTGTGGATGAAGCGTTTGAAGCATGATGCTTCGTGAGGTGAAGTAAGAGATGAAACATGATGCTTTGCCAGGTTGAGGAAGAGATGAAGCATGATGCTTCGTGAGGTGAAGCAAGAGATGGAGCATGATGCTTTGCCAGGTTGAGGAAGAGATGAAGCATAAGGTTTCATAAGAGGAGACAGATGGAATATACAGGATATCTCGATCTACATACACATATTTTGCCCGGAATTGACGACGGTTCCCGGGATTGGGAAGAGACCCGGCAGATGCTTTCCATGGCATACAGCCAGGGAGTGCGCACTATTGTGGCAACGCCCCACAATTATCCCCGGCACAGGCAGGACAGCCAGCAGATTTTGGAACTGTGCGCCCGGGCAGAGGAGATGGCCAAAGAGCTGGATCCTAAGATGCAGGTGCTCCCCGGAAATGAAGTGTTTTATAGGGAAGGGATTTTCAGGGGAATCGAAAAAGGACAGATTCTGACGCTGGCAGACAGCCGGTATCTGTTGGTGGAATTTCACCCTGACAGCAGTGAGCGGCAGGTGCTTTCCGGCATCCGGGAACTGACAGAAGAAGGCTTCGTGCCAGTGGTGGCTCACGTAGAAAGAGTGAGAGCGCTCTTTGGAAATAAAACTGCAAGGCAGCAGGCGCTGGAGCTGGGCTGCTGTTTTCAGACAAACAGCCAAAGCCTGTT
>CAJUBP010000057.1:2740-15447 GCA_910584585.1 uncultured Lachnospiraceae bacterium
GGCAGCAGGCGCTGGAGCTGGGCTGCTGTTTTCAGACAAACAGCCAAAGCCTGTTGGGAGGCAGATTTTCTCCAGTTACCCGCAGGCTCTGTAAAATGATAGAGGAAAAAGAAATTCATTTTCTGGGGAGCGACTGCCACAATATCAGAGAGCGGCGGCCGGTGATGGCGGATACGGTGAAAAAATTGGAAAAAAGGATTTCCGCCAAAGGGCTGGAACGGCTGCTTCGGGATAATCCCGGAAAATTTCTGAGAAAGGAATACTTATAATTTCCAGGAACTTGCAAAGAATGTGTCGGAAAAAGTTTCCATACAGAGAATACAGATAGAAAGTGAGACGTCATGAAGCAGCGAAATGATGTGATAGAAATTGATTTAAAAGAAATAGTTCTGCTGTTGGCGCGGCATATCATCAGCATTGCGGCGGTGACAGCGGCGGGAGGCCTGGCGGCGGGGTTAATCAGTATCTACTGCCTGACTCCCATGTACACTTCCACCTCCCAGATTTACATTCTTGCCAATCAGGGGACCGTGGTAAGCCTGTCAGATCTGCAGATGGGAAGCAGTCTGGCCAATGACTATGAAGAATTGATCCGAAGCCGCCCTGTGGTGGAGGAAGTGGCAGAGCGGCTGAAACTGGATATGAAATATGAAGAACTTCTGAGTTATCTGTCCGTTGCCAATAAGGACAATACCCGCATTATCCGGATTACTGTCACTTATCCGGATCCGGTTATGGCAAAGGAGCTGGCGGACACTTTTGCGGAGGTTTCCCAGAAGCGCATTTCTGAGATTATGGATTTGGATGAGCCGAACATTGTGGAAAACGCAGTGGCGGCGGAACATCAGAGCAGCCCCAATAACCGGCGGAACGCAATCATCGGCGCAATTCTGGGCATGGCGGCAGCGGCAGGCGTAATCATTCTGAGATATTACCTGGACGATACCATAAAGACCGCAGATGATGTGGAAAAATATCTGGGCCTGAATACCCTGGCGGCCATTCCGGCAGAGGGCGGAACAGATAATTCTGAGAAAAAGCAGAAGTGGAGAATGCGAGGTAAGAACACATGAGAGTAGAATTGGAAAAATTAGAACAGCTTACCTACGGCAAAAAAGAAGCTTTTAATTCCCTGCGCACCAACCTGAAATTCTGCGGAGCGGACCTCAAGGTGATCGCATTTACGAGCTGTACGCCGGATGAGGGAAAAAGCTCCACTGTTATGGAACTGGGCCGCTCTCTGGCAGAAGACGGAAAACGGGTGCTTCTGATCGACGCGGATCTGAGAAAATCCGTACTGGTGGGCCGCCATCATGCACGCTTGTCCAAAGGCGGAATCCAGGGGATGTCCCATTATCTCAGCGGACAGGCCAAGCTGGAAGAAGTGCTCTTTGAAACCAATGTAGAGAAGCTGGACATTATATTTGCAGGGCGCACAACTCCCAACCCTACAGAGCTGCTGGGAAATCCATTGTTTGATGAACTGCTGGCTTACGGAAGGGAGAAGTATGACACAGTATTGATTGATACTCCGCCCCTGGGCTCTGTCATCGACACGGCAGTGATTGCGCCCAAAGCAGACGGAGTTGTTCTGGTGGTGGAAACCAATAAGTGCAGCTACCGTTTTATCCAGGATATCAAGAAGCAATTGGAACTGTCAGAGACTAGGATACTGGGCGTGGTGCTGAATAAAGTCAGAATGGAAAAAGGCGGTTATTATAACCGGTATTACAAGGGATATTACAGCGGTTACTATAAGCCTTATTATGAAGAGAAAAAAGCGGATGAACTGTAAGCAAAATGAGAGAAGAAAAAGCGGATGAACTGCAGGCAAAATGAAGATAGAAAAAACGGAAAAATTGTAAGCAAAATGAGGGAAGAAAATAAGGCATCAAAGCAGACGCGGATACAAAGGAGTAGGTAGTTATGAGCCAGGAATATGCGGGCACAGTCAAATATGCGGAAGAATTTCCGGCAAAAGCCAGTGAGAAAAAAAGGATATATTCTTTTCTGAAACGGAGCGGAGATGTGGCAGTAAGCCTGACGGGAATGATTATTTTGTCCCCTGTGTTTCTGCTTCTGGCAGTCTTAGTCTATATGGATGATCCAGGCCCTGTTCTGTTCGCCCACCAACGGGTGGGAAAAGACGGACGGAAAATCCGGGTCTGGAAATTCCGCAGTATGCGGGTCAACGCAGAAGATATTTTTGAAGGTTTTTCGAAAGAACAGAAAGAAATGTTTTATCGGGATTTCAAGCTGGAGGAAGATCCGAGAATTACCGGAATCGGCAATTTCCTGAGAAAGAGCAGTTTGGATGAGCTGCCGCAGCTCTTTAATATTCTAAAAGGAGATTTAAGCCTGGTGGGGCCCAGGCCCGTGGTGGAAGAAGAGTTGGAAAAATACGGCATGTATAAGAAAAAATTCTTAAGCGTCAAGCCGGGGCTTACCGGTTATTGGCAGGCCAACGGCCGCAATCTCATCAACTACGAGAATGGCAGAAAAGAAATGGAATTATATTACATAGACCATCAGAGCATAGGGCTTGACTTAAAAATATTGGCACAGACTGTTTTTGCTGTGATAAAGGGAAGAGGTGCGCAGTGATGGAATTTCGGATAAAAGGCATAGGTACGCGATAATGGCGGAGCGGAAAACAAAGCGAGTGCTTCTGGTGCTGAATTATATGGGACACGGCGGCATTGAGGCCGTGGTAATGAATTATTACCGTTTCCTGGATCGGGAGCTGATCCAGTTTGATTTTGCGGTTTGCGAAGATTCTCCCATTCCCCAGAAGAGAGAGATCCAGGCCCTGGGCGGACGGATTTTTTTGCTGCCTTCCCTGATGCATCAAAGACAGTATCAGCATCGTATCCGGGAACTGATTCGCCGGGAAGGGTATGAAATTGTCCATTGCCATATGAATACGTTAAGCGTATTTCCCCTGTACGGAGCATGGAGGGCCAAAGTGAAAGTACGCATCTGCCATAACCATACCACAGCCCACAAAGGGGAGGGGATGCGGACCTTAGCGAAACATGCGCTGCGCCCCTTTTGCAGACTTTTCGCGACAGACTATTTTGCCTGCGGAGCCTATGCGGCAAGGTGGATGTACGGCAGAAAAGCTCTTAAGAATGGAGAAGTGTTCCTGATGCGGAACGCCGTGGACGAAGAACGGTTCCGCTATCAGATGATTGCAAGGCTCAGTATTCGAAAAAAACTGGATTTGTCAGATAAGTTTGTGGTGGGGCATATCGGGCGGTTTACCTATCAGAAAAACCATGAGTTCCTGATTGATATTTTCCGTGAAGTATATCAGAAAAATCCCAGTGCAGTTTTGCTGCTTGTGGGAGAAGGAGAACTGGAAGGGAAAATTCGCCGGAAGGTGAAGCGGCTGGGCCTGGAGGAAGCGGTGATTTTTTACGGAACCTGTGAGGATACCAGTGTGCTGTATCAGGCGATGGATGTGTTTTGCCTGCCAAGCTTCTATGAGGGGCTTCCGGTGGTGGCGGTGGAAGCGCAGATGAACGGCCTTCCCCTGATCCTGTCGGAGCATGTGACCAAAGAAGCTGTTTTGCTGGAGAGCTGCAAAAGGCTGTCCTTAAGGGAGAAGGCTTCGGTATGGGCCGGTGAGGTTCTGCATGCGGATAAAGATGAGAAGCGGCGGCAGGAGGCCTGGAAGCAGATGGAGAAACAGGGGTTTTCGATTGAGAAGGCGGCGGGGGAGTTGTTGGAGTATTACGCAGTGAGAAATTAGAAATATTAACAGGATTGATAAATAAAGCGGCGGGGTAGTGCTAGAGTATTACGCAGTGAGAAATTAGAAATAATGACAGGATTGATAAATAAAGCGGCGGGGAGTTGTTAGAATATTATGCAGTAAGGAGTTAGACAGTGATTAAGAAGATACAGATTAAAACAGAAGAGGAAAATGGAATCATAGTTCTGGCAGTTTTAGCTATGACGTGTATGATTGCTAAAATTCTGCAGATTTATTATCTTCCTGCAAAGTATACCTATGACGGAAGAAGAATATTATCCCAGGCATTGAGCGGATACCGAAGCGGAGATTTGGGATATGACACAACAGAAAATTTTTTTGCGGTATTGATCAAATGGCTCCATGTGGAAGAGTATGAACAGTGGGCCATACTTTTGGGATTTGTGGGAAGTGTTCTGGCGCTGCAGTATATCAAAAAATATCTGCGGGAGCTGTATCTTACAAACGCGGTTTTTATTATGTGCAGTTTGATGCTGCTGAATATCTATGTATTCAATGTCAGCAAAGAATTTCTGCAGATGATAATGTTTTTTCCGGCAATTTATTCTTTGAATCGAAGGAATGAAAAGGGACAATTGGGAGGAATGCTTCTGTCGCTTTTGCTGGTGGGAATTTTTTTGCGAAGGTATTTTTTCCTTATTATGATCATATTTCTGGTGATTTATTTCTTATTAAGGAATATGGAACGTCTGGAAGGAGATAAGCTGGCAGTTTTTTTGATAGGACTGGCATTGACAGGAGTTTTGGGGCTTACTTTACTGCAGAGATATTTGCCGGAAATTTATGAAAATATCACAGGCGCAAGATATTTTATCAATCAGTTTCGAATGGAGAGTCCGGATGCCAGCACCATGATTGTAGATATGATAAAAAATTCATCCAGCCCTCTGGTTTATATCGGAAATTTAGGAATTAATTTTGTAAGGCTCTGCTTTCCCATCGAGTTATTATCGAAGGGATTTATGCAGGTGATTTTTGTGATATATCAGCTGATTCTGAGCGTAAAGGCCATAAAATCCTTTATTCAGTGTATCAAAGGGAAATTTTTAGAGGGAGAGAAAAACAGAACAATCGCAATATCTTTTTTGTTTGCGTATTTGATTGTGAGCGCGGTGTTTGAACCGGATTTTGGTTCTTTTACCAGGCATGAAATAGTCTTTTTCCCAATCTTCTGTGTAGGAATGATGAGAGGATATGAGGGAGCAAAAAGTATGGTTGGAGAATCAGAGATGGCTTAAGGAGGGAATTCATAAGATTATGAATGGGAAAAACAGAATTATTTTTCTTGTGAATTCAGGAGATTATTCGGGAGCTGAGAAAGTAAATCTGGAGATTATTGCCGGATTACAAAAAAGGTATGAGTTCTGTTACGCGTCTGAGAAAGGGATAATAGATGAATATTTGTCGGATATGCAAATAGAGCATATTATTGTATCGAAAATGAACCGGAAGGAAATATTGAGGATTGAGAGGGAGTATCATCCGGCCTTGTTTCATGCAACCGATTATCACGTGAGTGTTGTGTGCGCGCTGGCGGGGATAAAAACACCGTTTCTTTCGCATTTGCACAATAATTGTCCCTGGCTGAATAAATTGCATCCCTATACGCTGGCGTATTTGTACGCGGGATATAGGGCGGCTAAGATTTTAACGGTATCCGAATCTATTGAGGAAGAATACCTGTTTTCAAAGTGTATCAGAAAGAAAATCATCTGTCTTTCGAATCCGGTTGGGGTAAAAAATCTTAAAAAATATCAACAGGAAACCCAGAAAAAGCGATATGATATTTGTTTTACCGGAAGGCTCACTGAGCAGAAGAATCCGCGGCTTTTACTGGAAATTATCGAAGATTTAAAGAAACGTAAGAAAGATTTATCCGCAGTTATTGTAGGAGACGGGGAACTTCGGGAAGAAATAGAACAGACGATAAAAGAAAAAGGACTTATGAATCATGTGGAGCTTGTGGGGTTTCAGAAAGATCCATACCGTTATATGCAGCAGTCAAAAGTATTTTGCCTTCCGTCGAAGTGGGAAGGATATGGACTGGCGGCTTTTGAAGCCCTGGCTGTAGGTCTGCCTTGTTATGTCTCGCCAGTAGGCGGACTTGTAAATGTTGTAACAGAAGAGTGCGGGGCATTTTGCCGGACAAAAAAGGAATTTTGTGAAGAAATAGGGAAGATTCTTAAGGAACCAGAAGAATATGAGGAAAAGAGCCGTAAGGCGGAAGAAAGAGCTGAAAGATTGGATAACATGGAAGAATATATGGAGAAGGTAGCAGATATTTATGAAACTATTATATAAGAAGCAGTATATTATGCGGCTGTCAAGAAGAAAATAGTTTTTCGTATTGTTTATATTATATGCATTATATATGCCAGAATTTTTGTGGGAGATTTGTGCCAAATGAAGGATAAAATGTTATTAAGTATAGTTATACCAGTATTTAATGGAGAAAAATATTTAAAAAAATGTTTAGATAGTATATTTTCGCAAAAGAAACAAGTAGAATTTGAGGTCATTGTGGTTGACGATGCTTCTGTAGATAAAACATCATTTATTTTAGAGGGTTTTCAAGAAAAATATCCTAATGAAATTAAAGTATTTCATAATCTGGAAAATCAAGGAGTATCTATCGCAAGAAACATAGGATTAGAAGCTGCTGTTGGAATATATGTTGCCTTTGTAGATGCAGATGATTTATTAACAAATAATTATTTTGAATATATAGATGAAAAAGAAGATTGTGATTTGGTTTTGTTTGACATGCTTAAATTTAAAAATGAAAAAGAAATTAAATTCAGAAAAGGAGAGGGGAATATTGTTGAGTATGGGGAAGAAGAAGGAGAAGTGTTAATAAAAGCAGTATTAACGGATACAGGTTTACCAGGGAAAAGTAAAGTTAACCTTGCTTCTCCATGTGCAAAGTTATATAGAAGAAAGTTTATTGAG
Organism: uncultured Lachnospiraceae bacterium; assembly: GCA_910584585.1. Classification (GTDB taxonomy): domain Bacteria; phylum Bacillota; class Clostridia; order Lachnospirales; family Lachnospiraceae; genus Petralouisia. Next base: position 9,468 of record CAJUBP010000057.1, read on the forward strand.
CATTATAATCTTCGGTTTTTAGAAGATGTTAAAATTGGTGAAGATATGTTGTTTAATGTACAGGTAATGGCATATCAGAAAAAGATGAAATATATTTCTGAAACAGTGTATTGTTATCGGCAACATTCGAAAAGTGCGATGCATGGTTATAACGAAATTTTTATAGAAGAGGATAAAAAATTTTCTCTGAATCTTTCCAAAATTTTGGAAGATTTGGAAGTTTCAGAGGAAATTGGAGAATTAATATATAGAAATGCATTGGGAGGATTAGTGCAATGTTTGCGCAGGCAGATTTTTTCGGAGGAATCAAAATTAACACAAAAAGAAAAATATGCGTTGATAGATAATATTATAATTCAAGAACCGTATCGGACGGCGATAAGAAAATGTCGAAACATAGAGCTGAAGTGGAAACAAAGGATGATTGTATGGATGTTAAGAAAGCGATGGTATGGTGCAATAGCTTTTTTAGTTCAGAAGTGTGGATAGAGGGAAGTAAGATGGTTTTACAAGTAGAGGAAAAAAATGGATTTAATTACAATCATTGTTCCCGTATACAATGCGGGACAGACGTTAAATAAATGCATATCCAGTATTTTAAATCAGACCTATGAGAATTGGGAACTGATTTTGGTAAATGATGGTTCTACTGACAACAGTGGAGAGTTATGCAAATCTTTTTGCAAAAAGGATAAGAGAATCAAAGTTATAGAAAAAGAAAACGGCGGGGTATCCAGTGCCAGAAACATTGGTTTGTTGGAAGCAAACGGTTCCTATATTGGCTTTGTGGATGCAGATGATTATATTGCGGATGACTTTTTTGAAATATTATATGAGTGTGCTGTGAATGGAAATTGTGATATCAGTTTTTGTGATTATTACGAAGAAAAAGACGGATATCAAAAGGAGTATAAAAGCAGATATGAAGGAAATTGTGTATTATCCCGAAAAGAATTTGTCGATGGAATTGTATCAGGAATGATACAAGGGTTTTTGTGTAATAAGCTGTTAAGAAAACAAATTTTATATGATCAAAATGGAGAGATAATTTTGTTGCCTGAGACAATTTCTATCTGTGAGGATTTCCTGTATTTGATACAGATAGTCTGGAATGCCGAACAGTTTAGCCATGCAGCATTCTCTTTATATTACTATTGCCAACGGAACGACAGCGCTTACCACAGTCCCTATAACAGAAGAAAACTGACAGAAATTCTGGCCTACGACAAAGTTCATGAAATTTTAAGTTCAAAGATGCCGGAGGCATTACCATTATTAGAAAAAAAATATTTAAATATGGCTCTGAAATTGCAGGATTTGTTTGTTCATTCCAAACAGAGAAACGAGGAAGAAAGAGAATTTATTCAATCTGCCATACAAAAGTATGAAGTTGCTGTTATGAAAAATCCAGAGGTATCTTCGGCGGAAAAAATATATTACAAACTATATAAATGGTTTCCAAAAAAAATAAGAATGATTAAAAATGTGAAACACTGGATGGAGTTGCGCAGAATGGAAAAAAAGTATGAGATTTGAGCATGAAAAGGAAAAAAGTATGAGTAAGGGTAGTAAAATATCTGTGATAATTCCGGTTTTTAATGCGGAACTGACGATAGAAAGATGCTTGGACAGTATAAGAAGGCAGACATATAGGAATCTGGAGATTATCATAATCAATGATGCATCTACAGACGAAAGTTTAAAAAGGATAAAACAGTTCCAGGAAATGGATGAGAGGATAAAAATAATTGATGAAAAAGTAAGGGGGGGGGTAGGAATGGCACGTAATTCAGGCCTGAATTGTGCAGAAGGAAAATATATTGTTTTTGTAGATTCAGATGATTATGTGGAAGAAAATTATGTAGAAGCATTATATGGAGCGCTGGTTTATTATAAGGCAGACATCAGCATTTGTGAGTGTCAGGGTGAGTTTGAGGATTGCCGGGTTAACAAAAGTAAAAGAGAACGAAGATGTACATCCGGAAGTTTCTCCGTGAGCGAAGGATACAGTTATACTACATATAGAAATCATAGAGTGGTATGGGGCGGTCTCTATAAAAAGAAAGTGATTCAGAATATTCAGTTTGCAAAAGATTTGTATGTTGGGGAGGATACATTGTTTTTTGCAATGGCTGCAAGGCAGGCTGAAAAAATAGCGCAGATAGGTTTAAAACTGTACCATTATGTACAATATGAAGAATCTGCTTATCATGGGAGATTCAGTAATGAAAAAATTACAGAACTGGAAGCGTGGAGGCGTGTGTGCAGAGTCTTTGAAGATGTTCCGAAAGTGTATATTTCAGCAAAATGTGAGTATACTAGCGTTTGTTTTGAAATGATGAAAAAGTATTGTGGAGATCTGTTATTTCAAAGAGAATATTACAAAGCTACCCTGAAAGAATACAGAAGAAATGTAAAATATTTTTTTAAAAATGAGGATGTTATTATTCCCAAAAAAATATTTCGTGTGCTAATTGCGCTATTCCCTGATTTTTTTGCGAAATACTGGTAAATAGCGTTTTATCAATACAGTTCATCTTCTATATAGTGGTATTTCCATTCATATCCAAATATAAAAAGTTTGTTCTAGAGCATTTTTCAAACATGCTCTGGGAGAGGTAGGAGAGTAAGAATGCAGGTAGGAATTATAACATTGCTCGGATGTAACAATTATGGGAATAGATTTCAAAATTATGCAATGTACAAATTATTGAAAAGGTATGGCGCAGAGCCGATAAATATTGAATTTCGAGTGAAAAGAGAATTTATAGATATTTCTAAATCTCCTATGAAAAGGCTTGTAAAAAAACTGATGCCGAAAAAGTTTATTTATTATAAACAATATTTAGACGAAAAAGTGGAAAAGCGTACCAGAAGTTTTCATAGATTCACCAAAAAAACCATGGGAAAGCCCCTCGTAATTTTTGCAAATCAATATGAAGATATTGCAGGAAAGATTAAGGAAGAGAAATTTGCCTATTTTATCGCAGGCAGCGATCAAATCTGGAATCCGGAATTTGCAGGAGGCGACTACTATTTCCTTACTTTCGCCCCTCCAGAAAAAAGAATCGCCTTTGCTGCTAGCATTGGTCAGTCAGAGCTTTCCGATGAAGTAAAAGCCAGATACGCCCCAATGCTAAAGGAGATGAAATACATATCTGTCCGCGAGGAAACAGCTGCGTCACTGGTGCAGGAGATGACAGGCCGCAGACCAGATGTGATGCCGGATCCTACTATGCTGCTGGAGCGCCGGCAGTGGGAAAAGCTTGCTAAAAAACCGGAACTGTCTCTGCCAGAGCGATATATTCTTGTATTTTTCCTGGGAAATCTGCCAGGACAGGCCATCAAAGATTTTTCAAAGAGAAAAAAGCTGCCGGTAATCTATTTAAATCACCGAGATTATCCGGATCTGTATACATTGGGACCGGAGAAATTTTTATATGTATTGAAGCATGCCTCATATGTGCTGACAGATTCCTTTCACGGCACGCTATTTTCCATTTTGTTTGAGCGGCAGTTTTTTGTATTCCGCAGAAAAGAGGCTGGCATAAAAGATATGTTTGCCAGAATGGAGACATTGCTGCAAAATTTCGGTCTGGAAGAGAGGGAGCAGCCCTGGGAGGGAGTGGGGGACACAGCGGATATTTTGGAAAAGGAATGGAAGCAGGTGCGGCAAAAGCTGGAGCAGGAGAGAAGCCGCGCCGACAAAATTTTAAGCCGCCTGCTAGAGCGTGTTTGAAAAATCATTGCCGCCATCTGCACTAAGGAATCCACCGGGCTTTGCGCCTGATACCACCTTAGTGCCAAGCATTCCCCACTTTGCGCAATATTTGCGCTATCGAACTGCTGGAAAATAAAATGCGCAACTTACTTGCGATTTATACATTTTATTTTGCGACAGTTCCCTAAAAAATAATAAAGAAAAGTATTGAAAGAAGGAGAAAGAATGGGAGATTCCCGGACAGCGAACACAAAGAGAAATTTATATTGGGGAATGGCTGCAAAGGCAGTTGGTTTGCTGCTTCCTTTTCTCACCCGTTCTGTTATGATTTATACGCTGGGAATGCGTTATGTAGGACTGGACAGCCTGTTCAAATCCTTATTGGAGGTTCTCAGCTTCGCGGAGTTAGGCTTCGGCGGGGCGTTAGTGTTCAGTATGTATAAACCCATGGCGGAGCATGACGTGAAGAGAGTGAACGCGCTGCTGGCCTTTTACCGGAAATGTTACCGGGTGATCGGGACAGTTATTCTTGTTTTGGGCCTTTGCATGACGCCGTTTTTAGATATTTTTGTAAATGGGGATGTTCCGCCGGAAGTGAACCTTAAGGCATTGTTTTTGATTCAGCTTATGAACACGGTCACCGGCTATTTTATGTTTGCTTATCGAAGCAGCATTTTCCAGGCTCAGCAGAGGGTGGATATCAGCCAGAAGGTTACGCTGACGCTCAATGTTATTTCAAATTTTGCCCGTATTGGAATTTTATTGGTAAACAGCAATTATTATATCTATATTTTAGTGGGGCCGGCAGTTACGATTTTGCAGAACATTTTTGTCGCGTATCTTTCGAGAAAGAAATACCCGGAATATTATTGCGAAGGAATTATTTCCCAAGAAGAGAGAAAAGAGATTCAGACGAAAGTATATGGGCTGATGTTCCAGAAGATAGGGGGAATTGTATTATTTTCTGTGGACACTGTCGTGATATCAAGTTTTCTCGGACTGGAAACACTGGGGATTTACAATGGATATAACTATGTCATTACAGCGTTGGTGGGGTTTATCAGCGTCATACAATCTGCAGTGATTCCTTCGCTGGGAAATTCTGTTGCTCTGGAAAGCAAAAAGAAAAATTATCAGGATTTTAGTAAATTTCATTTTTTACTGATATGGCTTTTAACGTGGTGGAGCGCTTGTCTTTTATGTCTGTTTCAGCCCTTTATGATTTTGTGGCAGGGAAGGGAGAATACGCTTTCCTTTGGCATTGTGGTGCTGTTTTGTTTTTATTTTTACCTGCATCATGCAGGGGATATCACGTACATGTATAAGGAAGCCGCCGGTATCTGGTGGCAGGGAAGATATTGCGCGCTCTTGGCGGCTGCTGTGAATTTGATCTTGAATATAATTCTGGTGCAGGCAATCGGGCTTCCAGGAATTTTGATTTCTACCATTATTGCCCTTGTGACGGTAAATGTTCCCTATGGAGCCTGGGTGTTGTTTAAACATTATTTTCAATCGAAAGAGAAATACCTGGCATATTTAAGAAAGATGGGTCTGTATTTCATTACAGCGGCGGGGATTGCGGCGGCAACTTACGGCGTCTGTTTGATGGTACCGGTTCAAAATCTCTGGGTTCGTCTGCTTTGCAATGGAGTGATTAGCGCTGTTTTGCCGAATGTACTGTTTATTGTTTGTTACCGGAAAATGGAGGATTTCCAAAATGCATGCTGTTATTTGCGGAGCCTGGGGAAGAAAATCTGATGTAAATTGGGACGATATCTTGCGGGAATGAATTTTAAGACACGCTCTAGAGAGAAGGAGAGTTATGGCAAAAATAGGAATAGGCCTTTTTCTGGTAATTTTGCTGGAGATAGGGATAGAGCAGATTTATATGCATACGGAGCGGTATAAAGGATCCTTGGGCGGAGCATGGAATTTCAGGAAAAATGTGCCGAAGCAGCTCGAGATTGTGAACATCGGTTCCGGCCCGGGATTGTATGGAATTACCTATGAGTCCTGTCGAAAGAGAGGGTTTAACTTCAGTACAGCTCCCCAGAATTATAACTATGGATTCCGTTTGCTAAAAATGTTTTCAGATAATCTTTGTGCAAATTGCATTATTATTATTATTATTATGTGCCCGCTTTCTTTTGGTGATAATGCCGAATATTCAAAGCCTGGATATGCAGACAGGTTTTATGGGATTCTGCCGCCGGAAGAAATTGACGGATATTCTGTTTGGCGGGCATGGCTGCTGCGCCA
>CAJUBP010000057.1:15547-18435 GCA_910584585.1 uncultured Lachnospiraceae bacterium
TGCCGCCGGAAGAAATTGACGGATATTCTGTTTGGCGGGCATGGCTGCTGCGCCATCCTTTGCTGAAAAAAACACTGGAAAAATGGAAGACAGGAATATCTTTTGTTGCTTCCAGATGCCGGAAGAGCGGTGAAAAAGCTGGCGGGCCGGCTGCGGAGCCGGGAGTGGTGGGCATATGGAAACAGGAGTTCCAGCTAAAAGATTTGACGGACGCGTCCCAAGCGGAAAAACACAGAATGGCCTTTGCTAAGAAGCGCCGGATTCTTCAGGAGGGAATTGCGTATTGTCATGTAAAAGGATGGCGCCCGGTATTTGTAACGCCGCCAGTGCCGCCGGAAACCAGAGCCTGTATCGGGGAGGAATTTCTTCAGGCCTTTGTATATGACAATTTAAAGGAACTGCAGAACCAGTATCCTTGGATTCCGTTGTTGGATTACTATGGAGACTCACGGTTTGAAGCTTCAATGTTCCAAAATGATATTTTTGTAAATCAAGTGGGGAGACAGAGGTTTTCAGAGATATTATTTCACGATATTGCAGAGCATTTTTCGGAGGACTGAGATATGGGAATAGCGGGAAAGATGAAAAAGATTTTGACGATCAATCTAGGACAGTATGTTTATTACAACTATTTTTCGAAGCGGGTTTTGGCAGATCCGGGATGCAGGATTATTCCTTATCGGGGAACTAAGATCAGCATAGCAAAGAATGCAAGGATAGAACTGCATGGCAACTTGGTTTTGAATGATAATAAAATCAGAGGTTCTAAGGCGGAATGCCTGGTTTTGTTAAGGGAGCATGCCAGGTTTACGGTGAATGGTCCGGTGCAGTTATATTATGGGACAACTTTGCAGGTACATAAAAATGGGGAATTGACAATGGGGGAAGCCCATATGAATACCGGGACCTGTATTATTTGCGCCTATAAGATTACGCTTGGGCAGCTTGTTTCCACAGCCAGAAACGTATTTATTTTTGACAGCGACCATCATCCCATTTATAACGCGAAAGGAGCGCGTATCAATGAGGCAAAAGAAGTTGTAATTGGAGATCATGTTTGGCTGGGGCTGAAAAGCACAGTGATGAAGGGAACCCATATCGAGTCTGGAACGGTGGTAAGCGCCCATTCTCTGGTATCCGGAAATATTCCAGGTCATGCGCTGGTGGCGGCGGTTCCGGCTCGTCCGGTGATGAAAGATATATCCTGGGAGAGATAGTATATGGTAGATAAGTTTGAGAAAAAGGATTGCAATGGATGCGCCGTTTGCGGCGCTGTCTGCAGGACGGGCGCGATTCATTTTCAGACAGATGAATTGACAGGATTTCGTTATCCTGTTGTGAACAGGGAAAAATGCGTAAAATGCGGAATGTGTATAAAAAAGTGTCCTCAGCAAAACCCTTTGCGCCGGGAAATATTTCCGGAAGCGAAAGTGTACGCAGCCTGGTCTAAGGAAGATGAGATACGTCTGATGTGCACGTCGGGAGGTTTGTTTTATGAGATCGCTTCTTTTGTGATTGAGCAGAAAGGAGCGGTAGCGGCATGTTCTTATACGGAGGATTTCCGGGGCGCGTATCACAGAATTGCTGTCAAGAAAGAAGAATTGATTCCCTTGTGCGGTTCGAAGCACGTCCAGAGCGATACCATTGGAATATATGAAAAGACAAAAAAATTATTAGAGGAATATCCGATCGTTTTGTTTGTGGGAACCCCCTGTCAGACAGCGGCGCTGTACCGTTTTTTGGGAAAAGAACCAGAGAGTCTTCTGACCGTGGATTTTATCTGCAACAGCATTAATTCCCCGAAAGCCCAGGCAAAATATATTGATTATTTAGAAGAACTTTATGACTCAAAGCTGGTGTCTGCCAGAGCAAAAGATAAGCGGAACGGATGGACGAATTTTGGCTCTTCCGCAAGATTCGCAAATGGAGAGGAATATTACGCCGGCCGTGAGCATGACGCCAGGGTGGTGGGATATCATCAGGGGCATTTGTTTATCCGGGAAAGCTGTTTGAACTGTCAGTACAAGATTTTGCCCCGAAATGCGGATCTTACGCTGGGGGATTTTTGGGGAATTGAAGAAGACAGGCGCAATCCCAAACTTGAGTTGGGTACCTCCGTTGTTATGGCAAATTCTGAGAAAGGTTTGGCATTTATGGAAAAGCTGAAACCGAAAATCGGATATTATGAAAAAAATCTTGCGGACGTTATCAGGGGAAATCCTGCGTTGATTCAATGCGTGACAGCCAATGGAAAGGGTCCGCAGGCATTTCAGGCTTTGGAAACGATGAGGTTTGACCATGTGGTGGACAGGTATCGGAGCAGGGAAGGAGTGAAACAGCGGATACGCAGGTATGGGAGAAAGATTGTGAAAGCGGTTTTGCGGAAAGGATAAGGAACTGACGCAAAATAAAATGCGCAATTTATTTGTCTATTTCTCTGATAGTCCGCTGTGCGCATGGTTTTTGACGGACATTATCGAAGAACAAATAATAAAGGAGAGAAAGCTATGGAAGATATTTTATGGAGGGATACGCTTTCCTGGAAAGTGAAAGAATGGGGAAAGCTGCAGCCAGATAAGATTGCCGCAGCCTCTGGCAGCCGGGGCGTTACCTATGCGGAACTGAATGGAATGACAGAAAGCTGCCGCTGCGGATTAAGGGAACATGGCTTGAAACAGGGAGATTATGTGGTGATAAGCGCTGTGATGAAAGCAGAGTATATTGCCGCGTTTTTGGCAGTGAAAAGCTTGAGGATGGTAGCGGTGCCAGTCAATAAAACTGCTTCTGAGACAGAGGTTTCGGGCATTATAAACTGCGCGGAAGCTTCGGCGTTTCTGACAGATAATCCAAAATACAAAACGATTGCGCAGAGTATGTCGCTGCGGCAG
>CAJUBP010000057.1:18535-25598 GCA_910584585.1 uncultured Lachnospiraceae bacterium
TGCCGGGAAAACGGCGGATGATATGGAGTATGCCGGGAATACAGTGGTTCCCGGCGGGGAAATTACAGAGATATTGTTTACTTCAGGAACTACTGGAAAACCAAAGGGCGCCATGCTTTCTCAGAGAGGAATTGCAGCGAGTATTTATAATACAGCAGAAGGAATGGATATGGATCATGAAGATGTGCTGCTGCTGCCTCTGCCGCTGAATCACAGCTTTGGCCTGCGGGTGATGCGCTCAGCGCTGTATCAGGGAGAGACGCTTGTGCTGCAAAATGGGTTTTCTTTTGCCAGAGAGCTGCAGGAGAATATTCTTCAGTGGAACTGTAATTGTATGGCTACCGTGAATGCAGGGTTTGAAATGCTTCAGCAGCAGATGGGCGGCCGGTATCGGGAGGTTTTTTCCCGGATGCGCTATATTGAATTCGGCGCCGGGGCAGTTCCCGCTGAAAAAAGGAAACAGCTTGCGCAGGATTTGCCAGGAGTGCGTTTGTACAATACTTGGGGTTCTACAGAAACGGGCGGGGGATTGTTTTTGGAATTTTCGGCCAGAACTGACAAAATCCAAAGCGCAGGGAAAGCAATCCATGATATTCAGATTAAAATTGTCGGAAGTCAGGGGGAGAAATTGGCAGAAGGAGAATATGGACGGCTTGCGCTCAATGGCAGCGCGTTAATGAAGGGATATTTTAAAGATCCCGAATTGACAAAAGAAACATTGCGTCAGGGGTGGCTGTTTACAAACGATCTGGCCAGGATGGATAAAGATGGATATGTGTACTTAAATGGAAGGGTTGATGATCTGATCAGCGTGGGCGGTGAGAAAGTGGCGCCTGCAGATGTGGAGCGGATTGTCCTGGAGCAGCCCGGGGTAAAAGAATGTGCCTGCTGCGGCGTGGAGGATCCAAAGGGCGTATTGGGACAGGTTCCTGTCCTGTTTTTGGTGCCGGAGGGCGGCGGATATCAGGAAAAGCAGTTAGAAGAGCAAATACGCATACAGGGGAGCGGCTTTATGGTTCCGGCGGCGTATGTGAAACTGCAGGAGCTTCCCCGTAATTATATGGGAAAGTTGGATCGAGGGCAGTTAAAGGCAGTCTGGAAGGAATACGCAAAGGAAAACAGTTCTTGTAAAGCAGAGAATAGTTCTGATTTTTCCGCAAAAGTATTGGAGTTGATCGTGTCCAGAAGAAGCATCCGGGCCTATCAGGAGCGGCCGGTAGAAAAAGAATTGCTGGATAAGCTTGTCCTGGCCGGCCGTATGGCTCCAAGCGGCCATAATATGCAGACCTGGCGGTTTACGGTATTGACAGCGCAGCCTGCAATTGCCCGGTTAAAGAAAATTGCGGAGAAAGTGGCGGCGGAAAAAAAGACCATAATCTATGGATTTTTAAATCCTCAGGCAGTGATCTTGGTGTCCAATGACAGGAGGAATCCGCATAGCATTCAGGACAGTTCGGCGGCAATTGAGAATATTCTGTTGATGGCCCATGCATTGGGATTAGGGGCATGTTGGATTGACGTATTGCGGCAAATTTCGGATGAGCCTGAAATTCGGGGGCTTTTGGAGCGGTTTGAGATTCCGTCTACCCATTTGGTATATGGACTGATAGGGCTGGGTTTTCCGGAGAGTAAGCCTGAAATGCCGGTGAAAAAGGAAAATGTGGTGAAATTTATAGAGCAGTGGGATTTATGATTGATTCAGATGCCGGCGAGGTATTTCCAATCCGGCGCAATCTGGTAAATTTATTTCTGCACAGTTCCTTAGATGAGAAAGGATGGGAAAATATGGTTACGAGAGAACAGGTTTTGGAGTTGCTGATGAGGGCGCTTCCCGGAATTGATTTTACGATTTCTGACGCTATGGTAGACGACGGAATCCTGGATTCCATGGCAATCACAACGATTATTGCGGAAATCAGCATGGAATTCGGCATTAATGTTCCCTTTGAAGAGTTGGGAAGCAGTAATTTTAATTCCATTGACGCAATTGTGGATCTGATAGGACGCTGCCCGAAGGAAGGATTTGAAAATTGACGATGATTCATAAAATTAAGAAAAAATTGAAGGACAAATTGACAGTAAAAGAGATTTATACAGAGCAGATTCCCCTGTTAAGCGGAAAACTGTTGGAAGGGCGGACAGCCCTGATAACAGGCGGGGGGGGTATGGAATTGGCTGCGGAATTGCCCGGGCATTTGTAAATCAGGGAGCTGAAGTGATTATAACAGGAAGGAATGAAAAACGTTTGAAGGACGCCTGTGAGGAACTGAACGCTGATGCGCTCCGCGTAGATTACATTGTCTGGGATCATTCGGAAATAGAGGGCATTTCGGAACATCTGGATAAAGCATTTCAGAAATTCGGTCCCATTGATATTTTAGTGAATAATGCCGGCTATCACGGAAATCAGGATTTTTTTACTGTGACAGAAAAAGATTATGACAATACCTTTGATGTTAACGTGAAAAATGTCTTTTTCTTAAGCCAGAAACTGTCTCAGCATATGATTGCCCATAAGCTGCAGGGAAATATCCTGAATATTTCCAGCGCTTCTGCAATGAAACCTGCCTGGTCGCCTTATGAGATTTCAAAGTGGGCTTGCCGGGGATTCACCAGAGGCCTGGCGCGGGAACTGGCGCCTTATGGCATTACCGTGAACGGGATTGCTCCGGGTCCCACCGCAACCCGTATGTCCCATTGGCAGGAAGGGGATTCCATTACATGGCCGTCCATTCCCAAAGGCCGTATGGCCCTTCCGGAAGAAATTGGAAATTTGGCGGCTTATCTCTGCAGTGATTTGGGGAGGATGATTTTGGGTGAAACCGTTTTTTGCGATGGGGGAAGCGGCACATTGACGGTAAATAAATAAGACGTGTTCATTCCTTCTTGTATGGATTGGAAAATACAGGAAGGAAGAATGATATGGAGCAAAGATATTTTTTATTGCGGAATGGGGTAAAGATTCCGGCAATTGGGTACGGCACAGGAATTGCCAAAGGAATTTCAAAACATCCAGCCGCAATTGCAAAACGTTTTGTGAAAGAAACTGCAAAAAATATATTGATTCCAGGATTTAAGGAACAAAATAAATATCCCCTTCGGATGGATCTGAGAAAAGACAGGATGTTAAAGCGTGTGTCAAAAGCGGCATTGGAAGAAGGATATCGTTTGTTTGACACAGCAAGAGCCTATCAGTACAGCGAATCCTATATTGGTGAAAATCTGTTCGGGGGGGGGTACAGCCGGGAGGATATTTTTGTGATTACCAAGGCGACGAATGAAGCCCAGAGAAATCGGGCTGTTCGGGAAGAATTGGAAATATCTTTGCAGCAGTTAGGGACAGATTATGTGGATCTGTATCTCCTGCATTGGCCGCAGACGGGGACTTATCCAGAAGCGTGGAAAGTGATGGAAGAAATTTATGCCGACGGCAGAGCGAAAGCAATCGGCATGTGCAACTGCCATATCCATCATCTGGAGGAATTGGAAAAAACAGCTGAGATTGTTCCAATGGTAAACGAATTGGAGTGCCATCCTCTTTTGCAGCAGCATAAGGTGCGGAATTATTGCCAGGAAAAGGGGATTCAGATTATCGCTCATACGCCTGCTGGAAAAATGAACGTCAAAATCAGGGAATCTGAAAAAATGAAACGGATCGCCCAGACACATGGGGTCAGTGTTTCTCAGGCAGTTTTGCGCTGGCATTATCAGTTGGGAGATGTTTCAATTCCGAATACGGTAAATCTGCGTCATATGAAAGAAAATATAGCAATTTGGAATTTTGTGTTGTCTGATCTTGAGATGGCGGAAATTGCGTCGCTGGATTGCGGGGAAAGAATTTGGCCGAATCCGGATACGGCGGATTTTATGAAATTGTGAGGATAGGGGATTGCATAGGAGGGAAGCGCTGCGTGTATCAAACAATTTACCATTGGGCATCAGGCCATTTTTGGCCAGTCAGCATTGGAATCGTGCTGTTTCTGGTTTTGCTTGAAGCGGCAGGGATCCATAAAAAACCCGGCAAAGCGTCGGCCATACTCTGGACATGCGCTTTTTTGGGATATCTGTCGGCTGTGTTATTCCTTACGCTGGGTTCCCGCGCCCGGATTGGACAGCGCTATTTGAATCTGAAGATTCATTGGGAGGCCATACTCATGGCGCTTCAGGGAAAAGGGAGGCTTCCCTGGGAAGATCTTGCAAATATTATTTTATTCCTTCCGTTGGGAATTTTTTTCCAGGAAGCGTTGGGAGAAAATTGGTTTTGCTGTTGTCTGCTGGGAGCGGCGCTTAGCGCGTGTATTGAACTGACCCAGTGGAAGCTGAGATGCGGGTATTGTGATATCAATGATTTTCTATGCAATATGATAGGGACTATTGTTGGGTATTTTTTTACCGGTGCTGTGATACGGGCGCAAGAGGCGGATAGAAAACGGAGAAATTCATAATTATGCCAGAAGAGATAAAAATACTGGTTAAACATGTATGAGACGAAAGGGATGAGATTTATATGGAAAACAGCACAGATTATAATTTAATGGTTGGAACGCGTATCCGGCAGGTGCGGGAATCACTGTTTTTAACACGGAGACAATTTGGAGAACTGTGCGGCATATCGGAGAGTTTTCTGGCGGCGGTAGAGAGCGGCAAAAAAAGCGTTACCACAAAGACGCTGTATAAGATATGTTCCAATGCCCACGTTTCTGCAGATCAGATTGTGCTGGGAAAGGAACAGAAATGTGAAAATGACATGATTTTGGAGATGGCAAGTTCTTTGTCTCCTTATCAGCAGGAAAGCATGGTTCGGATTATGAAGGATCTTTTGATGGTGCGTTCCGGTTAAAAAATATCATAGTACCCTGGTTAGGAAGAAAAAATGGAAACGTATTATATAAGGAATGATTAATTTATGTAATACCACTGGTTGCCATGAGCGTGTTTGTAAGCTGCCTGTATCTGTGTTTTGCGCCTTATATCAGGAAAGGATTGTGAAGAAAGTCTGTATCTGCATATATTATATACGTAAAATACGTACATATTTTGTGCCTTTTCTCTTGACAATACGTAAAATACGTTTTATTATACCGTTGTAGGAGGAAACATACATGAGATTCAGAGAAGCTGATCGGATGCTAAAGGATGATGGATGGTATGTGTCAGATATAAGCGGCTCACATTACCAATACAAACACCCAATAAAACATGGAAAGGAACATTGATTTATGAATTATGTATACCCGGCAGTTTTCTATGAGGAAGAGGGCAAAATATCAGTAATCTTCCCCGATTTGGGAAATCTCGCAACTTTTGGGGATAATGTGGCGGACGCTATGCGCATGGCGGGGGATGCCTGCGGCCTGTATCTGTTTACCGCGCTGCGTGACGGAGAGCCCCTTCCAGCTCCCAGTCCGTTAAGCGAAATCAATCCGGCTGCCGTTCTGAAAGATTTTGAAATGGAATCCGCTGCAGAAAGCGCTTTCGTCAATATGGTACTGGTGGATATGACTGAATACGCAAGGAAGCACAGCGACAAAGCAGTAAAAAAGACTTTAAGCATCCCTATGTGGCTGAATACTCTTTGTGAGGAGAAAAGCATCAACTTTTCGAAGGTATTGCAGGATGCCTTACTGACAAAAGTACAATCGTTATGATTGGCAGCAGTCCAATGTTTTTTATGGTATGGCTTTTATCAAACTTTATAGAACGCTGTAAGGGCCTGTTTATTGGCTGTGTGTCAGGAATTTAACAAGAATAATTTCGCCGGATTCTAAAAAATGCAGTTGATTTTCGGATTCAGAGATGTTATATTATAGAAAAGGAGCAGCCGCCCACAAGCGTGGTTAGCCTCCATGAATAAGCCTAAAGCCTACCTAGACCGCCAAGTACAAGGTAGGCTTATTATTTTCGCTTGTTATTCCTATCAATATAGGAAAAAAGCTATCAATGATACTAAAATAAATTGACTTTTAAAAATAATTTGTTATAATAAAGGTATCAATGATACGATCATTGACGTCTATAAAGAGACGTATACAAGAGATGAGGGGCAAAATGGGAAATTATTTATGCATTGAATGCGGAACGAAAGATACATATGAATTTAAAGACACTATTAGAGAATATGAAGGAGATGGATACCATTTTGAACTCTTAGTTTGTTTGCCATTTTGCAAAAAATGCGGCGCTCCTATCTATGATGAAGAAATAGAAAAAAATATAGCGCGGAAAGCAAATGCTAAAATACGCAAACAGCGTGAAATCATAACTCGTGAAGAGATTTTAGAAATTTTAGAAACATATCATATTAGCCAAAAATTTTTGAGTAAATTGCTGGGATGGGGAGAAATAACCCTTACAAGATATATCTCAGGAAATTATACGCCCAATCATTTTAACAGCAACAGGTTAAAAGAATTAAAGAACCCATATATTTTTCAAATGTTGTTGCAAAATTATAAGACGGAACACGAAGGAACATATGAGGAAAAATCTTTAAAAAAAGCAGAACATAGTGTAACCTGTCAATTCAAGGAACTAAAAGAAAAGCAAGGAAAAATATTTGATGTAGTTAATTGGTTTTTAGCGCAGTCTTCGGAAGAGGCGCCGATTACCCATTTGGCGCTGCAAAAATTATTATATTTTACACAATGTTGGAGTATTGTATTGTTAGGCAAAAATTTTTTTGATGATGATTGCCAGGCATGGGCACATGGAGCGGTTTATCCGAAAGTGTATCCCTTTTTTAAACAATTTAAGTATACGCCGCTGCCCAAAGTGGAGAAAGCGCCTGATTTTGAAAAGGAAAATCTAGAAATATTAGATGCTGTAAAAAGATATTACTACGATATATACACGGCAAAAGCGTTAGAAGAGATATGCCATCGTGAAAAACCATATAGAAACGCAAGAGAAGGGTACGCGGAAGGTGAATTATGTAATAGTATCATTGATAAAAAAAGTATATTTTCATACTATAATGAAGTTTCACAAAAATATAATATAAGTTTGTCCCATATCTCAGGTATGAAAGATTATCTGAATTCCATTTTAAACTGCGAATGAATTT
>CAJUBP010000058.1 GCA_910584585.1 uncultured Lachnospiraceae bacterium
ACTGCTATGAGCGGGGGTATGACTGGGGCGGGCTGTACCGGCTGTTTGACCGGGTATCCTGCTGGTGCTGCCCTCTGCAGGGGCTGGAGGAACTGCGGACGCTGCGGCGGGAGTTCCCGGAGCTGTGGGAGCAGCTTCTGGAATGGGAGGCGCAGACATGGCGGAATTTCCGGAAGGATTTTTCTGTGGAGGAACTGGAGATCAGGTTCCGGTTTGAGGAAGAGCGGGTGCGGGAGGGAAAGCGTATCCGGGGGAAGGAATTTTTCCGGGAACTGCGGGAGCGGATTAGGGAGCATGGGTGATTCATGCTTTGGATTATATGGATAATGTGGCAGTGGGAGAAGCTGTGGGCAGCAGGTCTTTTGGTTGAGCCGGGGACGGATGTAGGCAGTGTTATTCTTACAGGTAGAGAGCCAGACGGACATGCTGGCATGTCTATTTGGAGACTGCTGCGAGGGAAAAATACCTTGTAGCCTGCTATGGGGTATTTGGATTTGGTTTAATGTGCTGCCGGTGCGGATTTTTCCGTGGGGCATGGCGGCAGGGGTCTGCGGAAGGGGAGGTGCAGGATGGAACGGGTTGCGGTGATTGATGCGGATTTGATTGGAAGGAGGAAGCACAGGTTCCCGAACCTTGCCTGCATGAAGCTGTCGGGATACCACAAGGGGCGCGGGGATGATGTGGCACTGAAAACGGATTATGAGGGGCTGGACGGGTTTGACCGGGTGTATGTGTCGAAGGTGTTTACGGATACGGAAGTGCCGGAGGGTGTCCTTGGGATGGGGAATGTGTCTTACGGAGGGACGGGGTTCTTTTATGACAGGGCGCCGTCTCTGCCGGAGGAAGTGGAACATTGTATGCCGGACTATCATCTGTATGACGGGTGGGTGCAGGGAAAGCTGGATGCCGGGGCGAAGCGGAGTGATTTTCAGTTTTATCTGGATTATTCTATCGGGTTCCTCACAAGGGGGTGTTTCCGGAAGTGCGCGTTCTGTGTGAACAGGAATTATGACCGGGTGTGTATGCACAGCCCTTTGGAGGAGTTCCTGGACCCGGAGCGGAGGAAGGTGTGCCTGCTGGATGACAATTTTCTGGGGTATCCCCGTTGGAAGGAGATGCTGGACGCATTAAAGCGGACGGGGAAGCCTTTTCAGTTCCGGCAGGGGCTGGACGAGCGGCTTCTGGATGACGGGAAGTGCCGGGAGCTGTTTTCCAGCCGTTATGACGGGAATTATACGTTTGCCTTTGATGACGTGGGAGACGCTGGGCTGATTGAAAGGAAGCTCATTCTGGTAAGAAAGCATACGGACGCGCGCCTGCGGTTTTACTGTTTCTGCGGGTTTGACCGGGCGGACATATGGGACGGGGATTTCTGGGCGGATGATGTTTTCGGGCTGCTGAAACGGGTGGAGATTTTGATGAAATATAAGTGTCTGCCTTATGTGATGAGGTATGAGCGGTACAGGGAGAGTCCGTTCAGGGGGATGTATGTGACCATTGCGAGGTGGGCGAACCAGCCGGGGCTTTTTTATAAAAAGAGCCTGCGGGAGTTTGGGGAGATGAATGGCAGGCAGAGCGCCTGTTTTAAATATCTGGAGGATTTTGAGCGGCGGTTTCCGGAGGCCGCTTATTTTTATGACCTGAAATTTGGGGAAATGGGTGCTGATGGGATGTGCGCCGGCGGAAAAAGCGGGGAGGTGGTCTGATTATGGGGCGGCTTACGTTTCTGGATATCTGTTCGGGGATTGGCGGATTCCGGCTGGGGCTGGAATGGGCCGGGCATAGGTGTATTGGTTATTGTGAGTATGATAAGTTTGCGAGGGCTTCTTATGAGGCCATGTATGATACGGAGGGGGAGTGGAAGGCGTATGACGTTACAGAGCTTAGACCAGGGGATGTCCCATATGCAGATATCTGGTGCTTTGGATTCCCCTGCCAGGATATCTCCATTGCGGGAAAGCAGAGGGGGCTTAGAGGGAAGCGAAGTGGGATCTATTACAGCATTATTGACCTCATCAAAGGCAAAGAGGAAGGTGATAAGCCCACATACTTACTTGTTGAGAACGTTAAGAACCTGTTATCAGTCAATGGAGGATTCGATTTTGCCGAGGTTCTGTCTGAAATGGACGAAGCAGGGTATGACGTGCGGTGGCAGGTGCTTAACTCCAAGGATTTCGGAGTCCCCCAGAACCGGGAGAGGGTATTCCTTATCGCAGTTCTTAGAAGCAGAGGTGGACGGGAAGTATTACCTGTCACCGGAGAAGACGGCGGAGCTCTTAAAGAGGTTATAGGCGGGATGCAGGGATACCGGGTGTATGACCCGTCGGGGATTTCGGTGAGTATCGGGGCAAATGGCGGGGGCATGGGCGCGAAGACCGGGCTTTACTGCGTGGGGAATGTGAACCCCGGCGGGAAGGGGATGAACGGCTGTGTCTATGATGCCAGGGGGCTTGCGCCGGCTGTCACTGTGAATAAGGGGCAGGGGAGCAAGGTGTTTGTGGACCAGACGCTGAACCGCCCGAAGGTTACGGAGGTTGCCCGGTGTTTGGTGGCACAGTATAATGCCGGGCTTACGAATTATGGCAATTCGGGGGTGTTGGAGACCGCAGGTGGGGAAGCCGTGAGCGGGGACGGCGGCATGGCGGGAGCCAGGGCGGTGCTGACACCGGACCGGGTGGAGAAGAGGCAGAACGGCAGGCGGATGAAGGAGGCCGGGGAGCCGATGTTCACGCTGACGGCGCAGGACCAGCACGGGATTTATCTGCCGGAAGAGGCGGGCGGGGGTGCGGAGCCAGAGATGGCGCTGCCTGTACGCAATGCTACGAAGCAGGGATATGATATGGCGTATCCGGGAGACGGGATTGTGCTGTCATATCCGAAAAGTGAATCCAGGCGGGGCCGGGTTGGAAAGGGCTGTTCGCAGACGCTGGATACGGGGTGCATGATGGGGACGGTGACGAGGTGCGGGAGGATACGGAGGCTGACGCCCCGTGAGTGTTTCCGCCTGCAGGGGTTCCCGGATGGGCTGTATGAGCGGGCGGCGGCTGTCAATTCGGAGACACAGCTTTATAAGCAGGCCGGGAATGCAGTCACGGCGACGGTGGCTTATGCGGTTGCCATGGCCCTGCCGGAGAGCCGGGAGCTTCTGGCGCAGATGGAGGCGGTGTGGGAAGAGTTTGGTGATTCCGTGGAGAAAATGGAAAGTAGAAATTTTGATGATTCTGTATCAGGTACAGAGTGGGATGATTTTGGAGATATGGAAATGGAAGATGCGGCAGGGGAAGTTCCGGGGGATTCCGGGGCGGAGCCTGGCGGGGATTTTGATTTTTTGGATTAGATGGTGCGTGAGCCGGTACGGAGGGAGGTGAGTGCGGTGGCGCAGAGAGGGCGGAAGCCGAAGCCTACGGCGGTGAAGGTGCTGGAGGGGAACCCTGGGAAGAGGGGGCTGAATGCGGGGGAGCCGAAGCCGGAGAAGAAGGCTCCCAGGTGTCCGGGGTGGCTGGAAGCGGAGGCGAAGAAGGAATGGAAGCGGATGGCGAAGCAGATGGAGCTGCTTGGTATCCTGACGGAGATTGACATGGCGGCTTTTGCGGGGTACTGCCAGGCGTATGCCAGGTGGAAGGAGGCGGAGGAATATATTTCCGAGCATGGGGCTATCATGGAGACTCCTTCGGGGTACTGCCAGCAGGTGCCGCAGGTGTCCATTGCGCAGACTTATTTGAAGATCATGAACCGGTTCTGTGAGCAGTTTGGGCTTACGCCTTCTTCCCGGAGCCGGATTGTGGCGGATGCCGGGGAGGATAAGGAGAGCGATGCCATGGAGATCCTGCTTTTTAAAGGGGGCGGCGGATAGTGTTTGACGAGGCGAAGGCGCAGAGGGCGGTGGAGTTTATCCGCTGTCTGAAACATACGAAGGGGAGATGGCGGGGGCAGGCGTTTGACCTGCTGCCGTGGCAGGAGACGATCATCCGGGATGTGTTCGGGACGGTGAAGGAGGACGGGTTCCGGCAGTATAATACGGCTTATGTGGAGATTCCGAAGAAGAACGGGAAGTCGGAGCTGGCGGCGGGGGTGGCGCTTTATATGACCTGCGGGGACAATGAGTGGGGCGCGGAGGTGTATGGGTGCGCTTCGGACCGGCAGCAGGCTTCGATTGTGTTTGACGTGGCGGTGGACATGGTGGAGCAGTGCCCGGCGTTGAAGAGGCGGATCAAGCCGGTGATGTCGGTGAAGCGGCTGGTGTATAAGCCTACCAACAGTTTTTACCAGGTGCTGTCTGCGGAGGCTTATACGAAGCACGGGCTGAATGTCCATGCGGTTATTTTTGACGAGCTGCACAGCCAGCCGAACCGGGAGCTGTTTGACGTGATGACGAAGGGGTCCGGGGATGCCAGGACACAGCCTTTGTTTTTCCTGATTACTACGGCGGGGACGGACCGGCATTCGGTCTGTTTTGAGCAGCATCAGAAGGCGGAGGATATTTTGTGCGGGCGGAAGGTGGACCCGACGTTTTATCCGGTGATCTATGGGGCGGCGGATGATGCGGACTGGACTTCGGAGGAGGTGTGGTATCGGGCGAATCCGTCTCTGGGGCATACGATTGATATTGGGAAGGTGCGCAATGCGTGTTTGAGCGCCAGGGACAATCCGGCGGAGGAGAATATTTTCCGGCAGCTTCGGCTGAACCAGTGGGTGAAGCAGTCTACACGGTGGATGCAGATGGAGAAGTGGGATGCCTGTGCTTTTCCGGTGGATGAGGGGGAGCTTCTGGGGCGTGAGTGTTATGGCGGGCTGGATCTGTCCAGTTCTATTGATATCACGGCTTTTGTGCTGGTGTTCCCGCCCAGGGACGATTCGGAGCGGTATGTGTTCCTGCCGTTTTTCTGGATACCGGAGGAGAACATGGTGCGGAGGGTGCGGCGTGACCATGTGCCTTATGATGTGTGGGAGAGGCAGGGGTTTCTGGAGACTACGGAGGGGGATGTGATCCATTATGGGTTTATTGAGCGGTTTATTGAGGAACTGGGGAAGAGGTTTCACATTAAGGAGATTGCTTTTGACCGGTGGGGAGCGGTGCAGATGGTCCAGAACCTGGAGGGGCTTGGGTTTACGGTGGTCCCGTTCGGGCAGGGGTTCAAGGATATGTCGCCGCCTACGAAGAGGCTGATGGAGCTGGTTCTGGAGCGGAATGTTGCCCATGGCGGGCATCCGGTGCTGCGGTGGATGATGGATAATATTTTTGTGCGGACGGACCCGGCGGGGAATATCAAGCCGGACAAGGAGAAGTCTACGGAGAAGATTGACGGCGCGGTGGCGGCGGTTATGGCGCTGGACCGGGCGGTAAGGAATGGCGGGAGTACGGGGAGTGTGTATGATGAGAGGGGGATTTTGTCCTTTTAATGTTGGCGGTTTTCTGGTATGATAAGAGTTATAAATAAAAGGTTCTACGAGGAGGGATATAGTGGAGGAACGTAATGAAATTGCAGAAATAGATAGAGAAGAGCAATTAGAAAAAGAACATAATATAAGAAGATATTTGATGAAACTTCACTATATTGATTTGCATCCATTAAATCCAGATAGGTTTTATGAAGACGAGAAAAGAATGGCTATGAAAAATGGGCCTAAGGTTCCAACAAGAAAAGATTCTCAAAAGGATGTGGGAATCACATTATGGCTGAAAATTAAATCTTTTTTTAGTGAAGATGCCCGAAAAAAACGAGATTCTTTAGAAGAACAGGCAGAAGAGTATTATAAAGAAAACCTTGAATTGATTATGCCACGGAAAATTGAATATGATAAACGCTGTGATCAACAGTATACTTTCATGCGCGACCAGCTTAAAAATGGAGATAGGAAAGAAGTTATTCGCTTTATGAAAGAAGTTCTTTATAGTGATGATTTTTCGGTGGATGGAGAAAACCGCTATGAGATAGATGTTTCGTTAGATTATTTGAAGGACCAATCACAATTAAATGTAAGTTATAGGATTCCAAATGATTATGAGATTCGAGTTATACCAAGATACAGACAAAAAATAAATAAAGCAGATGAGGCAAAGTTTAGAATTGATATTGTAAAAAAGGTATTACTTAGAATAGTAACAATAATCTTTTTATCTGATGTAGATATGAATGTTCAAAAAATATTCTTAACAGGATATTTAGATTATTTTGACTCATCTATTGGTGCGAATGAACAGAAAAATGTTATACAGTTAAAAATGGATAGGACTTTATTTGATAAAATTGATTTTGAAGGAGTAAGTGTGGGTGATTTATATGAAAAAAGAATAAAGCCTAAAATGTCAGAAAAGTTATATTTAAAAGAACCGGTTGACTTGAAAGAAATTAAATAAATGTCAGGAGAAATAAAAACGGCATCTCTTCGGAGGTGCTTTTCTTTTTTGGATTTTTGCAGGAGGTGTGTATGGGGTTAGCTTCGATTTTGGGTATTAGGGGGGCGAGGGATAAGCCGGAGGACAGGTACAGGGGGCCGGCTTATTCTTTTTTCTTTGGAAGGAGCAGCAGCGGGAAGGTTGTGAATGAGCGGACGGCCATGCAGGCTACGGCGGTCTATTCCTGTGTGCGGATTCTGGCGGAGGCTGTGGCGTCTCTGCCGGTGCATTTGTACCGGTATGCGGGGAAGGGGAAGGAGCGGGTGTATGACCATCCTTTGTATTATCTCCTGCATGACGAGCCGAACCCGGAGATGACTTCTTTTGTGTTCCGGGAGACTTTGATGAGTCACCTTTTGATCTGGGGGAATGCTTATGCGCAGATCATACGGGACGGCGGGGGACGGGTGCTGGGGCTGTATCCGCTGCTGCCGGACCGGGTGGAGGTTGACCGGGACGATAAGGGGGAGATTTTTTATGTTTATGACCGGTACAGTGACGAGAATCCGAATTTTGGGGAGTATGGCAGGGTGTGTCTTCGGCAGGAGGATGTGCTGCATATCCCTGGGCTTGGGTTTGACGGGCTGGTGGGGTATTCGCCTATTGCCATGGCTAAGAATGCGGTGGGGATGACGCTGGCCTGTGAGGAATACGGGGCGGGGTTCTTTGAGAACGGGGCCACGCCGGGAGGCGTTCTGGAGCATCCGGGGGTGTTGAAGGACCCGGCGAAGGTGCGGGAGAGCTGGCACGCTGTTTACGGGGGTTCTAAGAATGCGGGGAAGGTTGCTGTTCTGGAGGAGGGCATGAAGTACCAGCAGATCGGGATTCCGCCGGAGGAAGCGCAGTTTCTGGAGACCAGGAAGTTCCAGGTGGATGAGATCGCCAGGCTGTACCGGATTCCGCCGCATATGGTGGGGGATTTGGATAAGAGCAGTTTTAGTAATATTGAGCAGCAGTCTTTGGAGTTTGTGAAGTATACGCTGGACCCCTGGGTGGTGCGGTGGGAGCAGTCTTTGCAGAAGGCGCTTTTGCTGCCCCGGGAGAAGCGGGAGTATTTTGTGAAGCTGAATGTGGACGGGCTTCTGCGGGGGGATTATCAGAGCCGGATGACCGGGTATTCTGTGGGGCGGCAGAATGGGTGGCTGTCTACGAATGATATCAGGGAGATGGAGGATATGAACCCGATCCCGGCGGAGGAAGGCGGGGACTTGTATCTGGTGAACGGGAATCTTTGTAAGTTGAAGGATGCGGGGCTGTTTGCGGGAAGGAATCGGCAGGAGCAGGAGCCGCCGGACGGGAGGCAGCTTTGGCAAGGGGATTCCGGGTCGGGGCTGTGAGGTACGGATATCTGGAAAGTAGAGTGTTCCGGCTTTCGTGGGTGTGGCGCTGTAGAGATGGACCGTGGTAAATACCGTGTGGCGGATATGGATGGCAGGTTTCGGGATTTGCTGTGTTATGGTCTGTGTGAAGTGGAAGATATCGGGTTGAGTGAGAATGGAATATAGGGAGTTTTGGGAGCTGGCAGGCGGATGTGTCTGTTGGCTTTTTTGTGCGCCGGTTTATGGGAACCGGGGGAAGTTTGGAAAAACCGGAAAGTGAGGTGCAGAGATGAAGCGGAAGTTTTGGAATTGGATACGGAATGAGACGGACGGGGAGAGGACATTGGTTCTGAATGGGGAGATTTCGGATGAGACCTGGTATGGGGACGAGGTGACGCCGGAGCTGTTCCAGAAGGAGCTGGATGCAGGGACGGGGGATATCACGGTCTGGATCAATTCTCCGGGCGGGGATGTGTTTGCGGCGGCGCGGATTTATAACATGCTGATGGAGTATAAGGGGGATGTGCGGGTGAAGGTGGACGCTCTGGCGGCTTCGGCGGCGTCTGTGATCGCCATGGCGGGGACGGAGGTTCTGATGTCCCCGGTGGGCATGATGATGATCCACAATCCGATGACGATTGCCATTGGGGACAGTAAGGAGATGCAGAGGGCGGGGGAGATGCTGGACGAGGTGAAGGAGAGCATCATGAACGCCTATGAGATTAAGACGGGCATGAGCCGGGCCAGGATTTCCCACCTGATGGATGCGGAGAGCTGGTTTAACGCAAGGAAGGCGGTGGAGCTTGGGTTTGCGGACGGGGTTCTGCGTGGGGACGGTACGGAGGATAAAGCCAGGGGCGGGGAGCCGGAGGGCGTGATGTTTTCGCGCATGGCGGTGACTAATTCGCTGTTGTCTAAGCTGGTGCCGGAGCAGAAGGAAACGGAGAAGAAAGTTCCGGTGGAGCAGTTGGAGAAGCGGCTGGGGCTTTTGCGGCATTGAGGCGTTATGGCATTGGGACGTTGGGGCCGTTAAGATATTGAGACGTTGACGCTTTTAAGACAGTGAGGTTTTTGGTGAGGTTATGGGCTGCGGCGGTTTGGGAATCCTGGGAGCCGGGGGATTTGGAAACGGCTGTGAGGGGACGGGGCTGTGTGCAGGCTGGAAGTGTTGGTTCTGGAAATTTTATAAAAAATTGATTGATGGAGGTATGGAGATGAAGAAGATTCTGGAGTTGAGGGAGAAGCGTGCGAAGGCATGGGAGGCGGCGAAGGCTTTTTTGGACAGTAAGAGAGGGGAGGACGGCCTTTTGTCGGCGGAGGATACGGCTGCTTATGAGAGGATGGAGCAGGAGGTTGTGGATCTGGGGAAGGAGATTGAGAGGCTGGAACGGCAGGCGGCCATTGACGCGGAGCTGAACAGGCCTACTTCGGAGCCGATTGTGAATAAGCCGAACAATGACCCGGAGGGGGACGGGAAGAAGGGGAGGGCTTCGGACAAGTACCGGAGGACTTTCTGGAATGCCATGCGGCGGAAGAGTTTTTATGATGTGGAGAATGCCCTGCAGGTGGGGACGGATTCGGAGGGCGGGTATCTGGTGCCGGACGAGTTTGAGCATACGCTGGTGGAGGCTCTGGAGGAAGAGAACTTTTTCCGGGGTATCGCCACGGTGATCCAGACTTCCAGCGGGGACAGGAAGATCCCGGTGGTGGCCACGAAGGGGACGGCTTCCTGGATTGACGAGGAAGGGGCTTACCCGGAGTCGGATGATTCTTTCGGGCAGGTTTCCATTGGGGCTTATAAGGTGGCTACGATGTTGAAGGTGTCGGATGAGCTTCTGAATGACAGTGTGTTTGACCTGGAGGCGTATATCTCTAAGGAGTTCGGGCGCAGGATCGGGACGAAGGAGGAAGAGGCGTTCTTTACCGGGGACGGGAAGGGGAAGCCTACGGGGATTTTTAATGCTGCGGGCGGGGCTTCTGACGGGGTGACTACGGCTGCGGCGGGTATTTCTTTTGACGATGTGATGGACTTGTTTTATGCTTTGAAGTCGCCGTATCGGAGGAAGGCGGTCTGGGTGCTGAATGATACCACGGTGAAGGCTCTGCGGAAGCTGAAGGACAATAACGGGAATTATATCTGGCAGCCGTCGGTGCAGGCGGGGCAGCCGGATATGATCCTGAACCGGCCTTATTATACTTCGGCTTATGTGCCGGAGGTGGCGGCCGGGGCGAAGGTGATGGCTTTCGGGGATTTCTCTTATTACTGGATCGCGGACCGGCAGGGGAGGTCTTTTAAGAGGCTGAATGAGCTGTTTGCGGCTAACGGGCAGGTGGGTTTCCT
The DNA here is from genome assembly GCA_910584585.1 of uncultured Lachnospiraceae bacterium. Lineage (GTDB taxonomy): Bacteria > Bacillota > Clostridia > Lachnospirales > Lachnospiraceae > Petralouisia. The sequence continues at coordinate 10,058 of CAJUBP010000058.1, forward strand.
GGCGAGCCAGAGGGTGGACGGGAAGCTGATTCTCTCCGAAGCTGTGAAGACTATGGCGATTAAGGGGAGCGGCGCCGGGGCGTAAGGTTACGGCGGCTGTAAATGAGTGCTGCCGGGGGCGGTTTCTTTGTATGTCGGGGAATGGCGTTATGGCGGAAATCCCTGCATTGTATGAATGCGGTTTTGGGGTATGGAGTTCCTTTGGGTTTAGGGGAATCGTGCTTGTGTGAGGGACGTTCTGGCAGGTTGGTTTTATGGTTTTGTGAGCAGGAGGGATGCAGGATGGCGGTTGTGACGCTGGAAGAGGCGAAGCGGTATCTCCGGGTGGACAGCGGGGACGAGGACGGGTTTATTTCCGGGCTGTTGGAGACTGGGGAGAGCATGTGTGCGGATATGGCGCGGATGGAAGCAGAAGAGCTGGAGGGGCATCTTCCTATGGCGCGGATTGCTGTTCTGTATGTCACTGCGTATTTGTATGAGCACAGGGAGCAGGCGGACCATGAGGAACTGGTACAGACGCTGCGCTCTCTGTTGTTCGGTATCAGGAGGGAAGTGTTCTGATGGCGGAGTGGAGCGGGGGCAGCGGCAGCAGGGACGGCGGCGGTTTCCGGAAGGGGTATCCTCTGGGGGAGTGGAAGGAGCGGATCACGATCCAGAGAAGTTCCCTGGGGAATGATAAGGCCGGGAACCATGTGCTGGTCTGGGAGGATTATTTTTGCTGTTCTGCTTTGGTGAACAGTCTTTCCGGGAAGGAGTATTGGGAGGCGGCGCAGGTGAACGCGCAGAAGGATATCTATTTCATTATCCGGTATTGTTCGGAGGTGGCCGGTATGGACACGGAGCATTACCGGATTTTGTTTCGGGGGCAGGTTTATGATCTTGCGTTTATTGACAATGTGCGGTATCAGAACAGGGTGTTGAAGCTGCGGGCTTCTTTGGTGAAGAGGTGATTGGGTGTCGGAGAATCAGAGGGTGTCTGTGGACCGGATGGCGGATGTCATTATGGAGGGGCTTACGGAGTATGCGGAGCTTGCCGCGGACGTGATGAAGGACTGTGTGAGGAAGGCCGGGGATACGGTGAAGAGGGAGACGAAGGCGGGCGCGCCGGTGAAGACCGGGAGGTATAAGAAGAGCTGGGCGGTGAAGCGGCAGAGGGAGACTTCCAATGTTTTGGAGGTGGTGGTGCATAGCAGGGACCGGTATCAGCTTACCCATCTTCTGGAGAAGGGCCATGCGAAGCGGGGCGGCGGAAGGGTGAGGGCCATTCCGCATATTGCCCCGGCGGAGGAAAAGGGTGTCCGGGAGCTGGAAGAGGGGATAAAAAGGGGGCTGTCTAAGTGAGCCATGAGGATGTGCTGAAAATGATGGAGGAACTGGGGCTTCCTTTTGCTTATGACCATTTTGTGGAAGGGGAGGCGCCGGAGCCGCCGTTTGCGGTGTTCCTTTATCCCAGGGCGGATAATTTTTCTGCGGACGGGGTGGCGTATTTTAAGAGGAATGCGCTGGATATTGAGGTGTATACGGACTTGAAGGACCCGGAGCTGGAGGAGGGCATAGAGGCGGTGCTGTTGAGGCATGGGATTTTCTATGGGAAGAGTGAGGTCTGGATTGAGTCGGAGCGGCTGTATGAGGTTTTGTATGAGATGGAGGTTTAGGGCGGATGAATAACAAGGTGAAGTTTAATATCTGTAATTGTCATTATGCGCTGCAGAGGGTGGCGGAGGACGGGGAGATGACGTTTGACGCGCCGGTGGCGATGCCTGGGGCGGTTTCGCTGGCGCTGGACCCCAATGGGGAGCCGGAGTCGTTTTATGCGGACGGGATTGAGTATTATATTATTGCCAACAATATGGGGTATGACGGGGACCTGGAGCTGGCGCTGATCCCGGAGAGTTTCCGGACGGATGTGTTGAAGGAGGAAGCGGACGGGAATGAGGTGCTGGTGGAGAACGCCAATTCGGAGACGGGGGCTTTTGCGCTTTTGTTTGAGTTTGACGGGGATATCAGGAAGATCCGGCATGTGCTGTATAATTGTTCTGCCAGCAGGCCGAAGATTGAGGGGAAGACCAATGAGGAGAGCCGGGAGGTGCAGACGGAGACGCTGACGGTGAAGGCGAGGCCGCTGGCAAGCGGGTATGTGAAGGCGAAGACGGGGAATAAGACTTCGGCGGAGACGTATGAGGGGTGGTATAAGAGTGTGTATCTGCCGGTTCCGAGGGCGGAGGCCGGCGGCGGTGTCGAGGAAGAGGGACAGGGTTGAAGGAGGCTGAAAGGGTATGAGTATTGTGAGGAAGGTCGGGATTGACGGGAAGGAGGTGCTGTTTAAGGCATCTGCGGCGATTCCGAGGATTTACCGGTTGAAGTTCCAGAGGGATATTTATAAGGATCTGCGGATTCTGGAGAAGAGCATTGGGGAGGGGGATGAGGAGCGTTCCAACTTGGATCTGTTTTCTTTGGAGATGTTTGAGAATATCGCTTATACGATGGCGAAGCACGCAGACCCGGCTATCCCGGACGATGTGGAGGAATGGCTGGACGGGTTTAATACGTTTTCGATTTATCAGGTGCTGCCGGAGCTGATTAAGCTGTGGGGGCTGAATGTGAAGACGGATGCGGAGGCTAAAAAAAACTTCGGCCAACAGAGCGGGAGATGACTACGCCGCTGTTCCTGCTTCGGTGTGTGCAGCTTGGGATTTCTATGGCGGATATGGAGCTTTTGTCTATTGGGCTGGTGAATGATATGTTTGTGGAGAGCCGGAATGACGAGTGCAGGTATGCGGAGATTGGGACGCAGGAGGATATGGACCGGTTTTGAAATCTGATTGATATGGCGGCCTTTTTCTGCTATAATTTGTGGTAGAAAAAGGCTGAAAAATATTAGCTGAAAAAATACAATGGTGATATATATGAATATTAAGGATTGGCATGTAAATATGCGAGAGGGATTTTCCGATAGAAACAATTTGATTTCGTTGAAAAAGACATTACAATATGACGATTTGGATTATCGGACAAGAGTAGAAATCCTAAACAAAACAGATGAAATATTTGTTGAGTATTTTAAGCAGGAGAATGTAAATTGGGGAATCATTAGAAATAGAAAAACTCATCCAGATTTCGGGTGTGATTTGCTAAAAGATGTATTCTGCATTCCCTATGTTGAAGCAGAAGAAATCAGTCAGGATGGAAGTTGGGAAGAAGTAGTAAATAACGTCATATTAAATCATCCTTATTTTGAAGTTTTTGACTTGCTGGAATATATTTCACACGAAACACAAGACATAACGCAAGGGGAATTACCATATGACAATTTGCCTTCTCCGGAGGAACGATATAATGAAGTATTCAAAAAGGAATACGTTGGATATCGTTTTATTAAAGGGAAAATAAGGAATATTACAGATGAGAATGAAATACAAGAAATAGTAAAGGCCTCCTTATCTCCATATGAAGAAGTAAATTTTCATTTAGATAAAGCAAGCGAAAGATTATCAGATAGAAAAAATCCAGATTATGAGAACTCAATTAAAGAGAGCATAAGTGCTGTTGAGGCAATGTGTGTTATTTTACTAGAAGAAAAAGGAGAATTGGGTACTCTGTTAAAAAAATTAGAAAAGGCAGGTATAAAGATACATCCGGCATTAAAAGAAGCTTTTTTAAAGCTGTACGGATATACAAGTGATGCCAAAGGCATTAGGCATGCAGGCAGTATAGGAGGTACAGAATCGACTTTTGAAGAAGCCAAGTTTATGTTAGTATCATGTAGCGCATTTATAAATTATTTAAAAGAAGTATCAATTAAAATCAAATAGTAACTTACATAGGCGTTTGTCAGAAATGGCAGGCGCTTTTTTGTTGCATTTTTATGGGAGCCGGGGTGGCTCCTTTTTTCGTTGGAGAAAGGCGGGTGAGGGTTGTGGCATCCAGGATTCAGGGGATTACGGTGGAGATTGGCGGGGATACTACGAAGCTCTCCACGGCGCTTTCAAAGGTGAATAAGGAGATCCGGGACACGCAGGCGCAGTTGAAGGATGTGAACAAGCTGTTGAAGCTGGACCCGGGCAATGCGGAGCTGATGGCGCAGAAGCAGAGGCTTCTGGCCCAGGCTGTGGGGGAGACCAGGGAGAAGCTGGAGGCGTTGAGGCTGGCGGGGCAGCAGGCGAATGAGGCTCTGGCGAAGGGGGAGATTTCCCGGAGCCAGTATGATGCTTTGCAGAGGGAGATTGCGGAGACGGAGCAGGCCCTGCGGGACTTGGAGCGGCAGGCGGAGCAGTCTTCGGTGGCTTTGCAGAAGATTGGGGCTGCGGGGGAGAAGCTGCGGGATGTGGGTTCGGCTATTGAGGGGGCCGGGCAAAAACTGATGCTGGTGACGGCGGCTGTGGGCGGGCTTTCTGCGGCTGCGGTGAAGGTGGCTTCTGATTTTGATTCTGCCATGAGCCAGGTGGCGGCGGTGTCCGGGGCGACGGGGAAGGAATTGGAGGCCCTGCGGGACAAGGCCAGGGAGATGGGGAGTAAGACGAAGTTCTCCGCTTCGGAGGCGGCGGAGGCTATGAATTATATGGCTATGGCCGGGTGGAAGACCGGGGATATGCTGGAGGGGATTGAGGGGATCATGAACCTGGCGGCGGCTTCCGGGGAGGACCTGGCGACTACTTCGGATATCGTGACGGACGCTTTGACGGCTCTGGGGCTGTCGGCGGCGGATTCGGGGCATTTTGCGGATATTTTGGCGGCGGCGAGTTCTAATGCGAATACGAATGTTGCCATGATGGGGGAGACGTTTAAGTATTGTGCGCCGGTTGCCGGGGCTTTGGGGTTCACGGCGGAGGATACGGCGGAAGCCATCGGGCTGATGGCCAATGCGGGGATTAAGTCTTCCCAGGCGGGTACGGCTATGCGGACCATGCTGACGAGCCTCACCGGGGAAGTGACTTTTGTTGGGGATGCCTTTGGGGAGCTGACGGTGCAGACGGTCAATGCGGACGGGAGTATGCGGAGCCTGGGGGATATCCTGACAGACTGCCGGGCGGCGTTTGCGCAGATGTCGGAGGCGGAGCGGGCGGCCAATGCGGAGGCTCTGGTGGGGAAGAATGCCATGAGCGGGTTCCTGGCGGTGATGAATGCGGCTCCTGGGGATATTGAGAAGCTGAACAGTGCTATCAATAACTGTGACGGTACGGCGGAGCGGATGGCCGAGACCATGCAGGACAATCTGGCGGGGCAGCTTACGATTTTGAAGAGCCAGTTGGAGGAATTGGCTATCTCTATTGGGGAGATTCTGATGCCGTCTATCCGGCAGGTTGTCGGGTGGATTCAGGGGCTTGTGGACTGGCTGAACGGTTTGGACGAGGGGACGAAGAAGGTCATTGTGACGGTGGCTCTGGTGGTGGCGGCTCTGGGGCCGGTGCTGATTGTGGTCGGGAAGGTTGTCGGGGCTGTCGGGACGATCTTGACGGTGGTTCCGAAGGTTGCGGGGGCTGTTTCCGGGGTGATCGGGTTTGTGTCGGGGACGGTGGTTCCGGCGTTGTCGGCGGTGGTGGCGGCTATCGGGTGGGTTCCGATTGCTATTGCCGCAGTGATTGGGGCGGTGGTGCTGCTTTATAATAAGTGTGAGTGGTTCCGGGATGCGGTGGATGCGGTCTGGGCGCAGGTGAGGGACTTTTTTGTTTCTGCCTGGGAGGTTATCTGTTCGTTTTTTACGGAGACTATACCGGCGGCCTGGGAGGCGCTGGTTTTGTTTTTTGAGGGGATTCCGGCCTGGTGGTCGGGGCTTTGGCAGTCGGTGGGGGATTTCTTCGGGAGTGTCTGGACGGGCATGATGGAGAATCCGGTGCTGGCCGGGATTGTGGATATGATAAGGGCTCTTTGGGAGAATCTTTCTGTTACGCTGCAGGGAATCTGGTCTGGGATTCAGACGGTGGCTTCGGGGGCTTGGGAGCTGATTAAGAATGTGGTTCTGGGGCCGGTTCTGCTGCTGATTGATTTGGTGACGGGGAATTTTACGAAGCTGAAAGAGGACGCGCTGCATATCTGGACGAATATCCAGCAGGCGGCTTCTGCTATCTGGACGGGGATTGGGCAGATGGTTGGGGCTGCGGTGCAGGGGCTGGTGAACCATGTGTCTATTTTGTTGTCGGGGCTTCGGGATTTTATGGGGAATCTTTGGTCTGTGGTGTCTTCGGCGGCGGTTGCTGCCTGGAATGGGCTGAAAAATCTGGTGGTTTCCGTGGCGGGGAATTTGAGGCAGTCGGCGGTGGAGGCTTTCCGGGGGATGGTGTCGGGGATTGGTTCGGCGCTGGCTTCTCTGGGGAGCGTGGTGCAGGATGGGTTCCAGTCGGCTATTGGGTTTATTACGTCTCTGCCGGGGCGGGCTTTGCAGTGGGGGATGGATTTTATCAACGGGATTGCGGAGGGTATCCGCAGTGCCATAGGGAATGTGGTGAGCGCGGTGTCTGACGTGGCGGATAAGATACGTTCTTTCCTGCATTTTTCTGTGCCGGACGAGGGGCCTTTGACGGATTATGAGAGCTGGATGCCGGATTTTATGGGCGGTCTGGCGAGAGGGATTGAGAGGAGCCGGGGGCTGGTGCGGAAAGCCGTGGAGGGCGTGGCCGGGGATATGGTGGTGAGCCCGAAGCTGGCGGATATGCAGGCGGTCCAGGCGCAGGGGGCTTCTCTGGAGGCTGTGCGGCAGATGGTTTCGGGGCTGCGGGAGATGTTTGCGGGGATGCAGAGCGGGGAGAATTTTGGGACGGTCTGTATTCCGGTGTATGTGGGCGGCACGCTGCTGGATGAGGTGGTGGTGGACGCGCAGGCGAGGCAGAATCTTAGGTCGGGAGGGAGATAGGGATGGCGTTTGTACAGTATCTGGTGTTTGACGGTGTTCTGCTTCCTCTGCCGGATTCTTATGAGGTGCAGTTGGTTGACGTGGAGGCGGATTCGGGCGGGGAGACGGAGGCAGGGACTACCCAGAGGGATGTGGTTAGGCTGGGGGTGGTGTCTATTGCGGTGAGTTTTTCGGTTTCCCCAAGGTGGCTGAAAGTGCTGACGGGGTTTAAGCAGAGGGAGAAGATTTCTGTGGGGTATTTTAATACGGAGACTTTGGAGATGAAGGAGGCGGAGATGTTTGTTGAGGGGTATAAGGCGGTGCTGGTGAAGGATACTTCTTTTAAGGGGCTTTGGAAGGTGAGTTTTACGTTGAGGGAGTTTTAAGAGAAATAACAGGTGATTTTTGGCGGGATATCCTGTATAATGGGAAGCATGGATCAGGATTTGCGGGGATGGTATTATGAAAGGGTTTGAACGGAAAAATCAATTATTTTCTCTTTGCGGGTTAAATTGCGGGCTGTGTCCTATGCTTTTAGGAAATCATTGCGGTGGCTGCGGGAATGGGAATCAATCATGCAGGATTGCGAAATGCAGCCTTGAACATGGAAAGATGGAATATTGTTATGAGTGCGGACAATATCCATGTGAAAAATATGAACATGTAGATGAATTTGATTCTTTTATTACGCACAGGCGGCAAAAGGCGGATTTAGAAAAAGCGCGGAGCATGGGCATTGAGCAGTATAATCTTGAGCAGCAGGAAAAAGTAAAAATTCTTTCCTGGTTGCTTTCTAACTATAATGACGGGCGCAGGAAGAATTTCTTTTGTGTGGCAGTCAATTTGTTAGAGCTTTCGGAGATACAGGAAGCAGTGAAACAGATACAATCCAATGACGGATTGTGCTCACTGCCATTTAAGGAACAATGTCTGTATGTGGCAAAGGTATTTCAAGGGATTGCTGATAGAAGAGATATAAAATTGAAACTTTTCAAGAAAAAGTAAGGGCTTAAAGTTATAAGTAGATATGGATTGGATTTTTAGCGGGAGTTTATCCTGCTGGAAATATAAACAGCAAAGATAAAAACGCAACGTGCATCTTTTGGATGTGCCAGAGCCGGTAGGTAGCCCGGCCGTCCTGATGGTATCAGGGTAAGTAACCTGCCCTCCTGGGTTGTCCGTTCTTTGTTCATAACACATTTAAGGAGGGTTTCGTTATGGACAGAGGAAAGGCAGGTTTGACGGTATTTTTTGAGGGGCCGTTCTGGGTTGGCGTGTTTGAGCGTGTCGAGGACGGGAAACTTTCGGTATGCCGGGTGGTTTTTGGGAGTGAACCCAGGGACTATGAGGTGTGGGAGTTTATCCTTAAAAATTATTATGGCTTGAAGTTTAGTCCGGCTGCCCCGGTGGCTGTGAGGGACGGAAAAGTGAACCCGAAGCGGAGGCAGAGGGAGGCCGGGAGGCAGACCATGCAGGCGGGGATAGGCACGAAGTCCCAGCAGGCGTTACAGTTGCAGAGGGAAGAGAGGAAGACGGAGCGCAGGCAGGCCGGCAGGGAGCAGAAGGAGGCCGAGAAGCAGCGGATGTTTGAGCTGAAACAGCAGAAGCGGAAGGAGAAGCACAGGGGCAGGTAGGCTTTTGTGTTTCGGGTATGGTTGTATCAATGGGCATCAGTCGGGAGCTTTTGGTGGGATGTTCTGTATAATGGTGGCAAGGAGCCGAAAACGGTTATTATGAAAGGAGCGCATTATGGAAGAATTAAAATCTATTATGGAGAAGTTTGCTGCATCGGGGTGGGATTTGATATCTGTTCCGGCACAGCAATGGTTAGACGGGAAATTTGACAGGGAAGCATTCATATCAGCGATTAAGCAGGCGGATAGGGAATGCGGGAGCTGCGGCTGTGAGATGGACCCGCTTTATAAAAGGGCTCTGGAATTGATCTAAAGGTATTTTCGATTCATTTTTGTTGGAGATAGCGGGCCTTTGGCGGATGAGACATAGGAAAGGGGTGGCGCGTAATGAGCGATCTAATGGAATTTGGGAGCAGGGATGAGTTTAGAAAATGGCTCTGTGATAACTGTCTTTCAAGTGCCGGTATTTGGGTTTTGTTTGGCAAGGCTGGCGGACCGAAAACAATAAAGGCGGGAGAAGCGCTGGAAGAAGCGCTCTGCTTTGGATGGATTGACGGCCAGATGGAAAAGATTGACGAGAAAACTTATAAAAAGTATTTTTCGATGCGCAGGGAGAATAGCAAGTGGTCGGACAAAAACAAGGAATTAGCCAAAAGGCTTGAAGAGCAGGGGCGTATGACTGATTTTGGCAGAAAGAAAATAGAGGATGCCAAAAAGAACGGCCAATGGGATGCGGTAAATCCGCTGGCGGTTATTACGGAAGAGCAGATTGCGCGGCTTTCTGCGATATTGGAAAGCTATGAGCCAGCTTACACAAATTTTCAGGCGATGTCTTTATCTGTGAAGAAGACTTATACACGGGCGTTTTTTGACGCAAAGACGGATGCCGGACGGGAAAAGCGGATTGCGTGGATGGTGGATAGACTTAATAAAAATCTAAAACCTATGTAGTGGGTACATGTGCTTATTGATAGAATGTGTTTTGAAAAATTCTTTTTTAGGGAGATTATGATTGTTTTAGGGAAGGCATCAGTCTGAAAGGGCTGGTGCTTTTTGCGTGGAAGGGGGTGTTTTCATGTATCCGGTGAGCGAGGCGTTCCTGCGGGCGGTGCAGGAGAATACCCGGAGGTATTATTGGACGGGGAGGATCACTACGAAGGGCGGGGCGGTGTATCCGTTCGGGTATGAGGATATTGTGAAGGGGAGCGGGTATATTTCGGCCCAGTGCTGCGGGAGCGCGGAGATTGAGCTGGGGACGGTGTATGCGGCGGAGATGGGTGTTACGCTGTTTTCCCAGGTGGACCGATATGTGCTGGATGGGGCGAAGGTGGAGCTTTTCTATCATCTGCGGGTGGAGGGCGGCGGGTTTGAGGAAGTGCCGATGGGGATTTTTGAGGTGAGCGAGGCGAACCGGACGGCGCACTGCCTGGAACTGAAAGCCTATGATTATATGCTGCGGTTTGAGAAGAGTTTTAACGGGTTTGAGTCTGTGGGGAATGCCTGGGCTTTTCTGGAGCTGTGTTGTAAGGCCTGCGGTGTGGAGATGCAGAACACGAGAGCGGAGATTGAGGGTATGCCCAATGGGAGGGAGCTGCTTTCAGTCTACCCGGAGAATGATATTGGGACGTACCGGGACGTGCTGTTTTTTGTGGGGCAGGTGTTGGGCGGGTTTTTCTGTATCAACCGGCGGGGGAGGCTGGAGCTTCGGAAGTATGGGGCGGAGCCGGTGCTGGAGGTGCAGGGGAGGCATCGGTTTTCCAGCAGTTTTTCTGATTTTATTACCAGGTATACGGCGGTGAGCTCTACGAACCTGCGGACGCAGACGGCGGAGTATTATGGGCTGGAGGTGGACGACGGGCTGACCATGAACCTGGGGGTGAACCCGCTTCTGCAGTTTGGGCTGGAGGAGACCAGGAGGCAGTTGTGCGGGAATATACTGGCTGACCTGGCGGCGGTGAATTATGTGCCTTTTGATTCCAGTACCATAGGGAATCCGGCGCTGGATTTAGGGGATGTGCTGACGTTTACGGGCGGGCAGGCGGACGGGGAGCAGATGACCTGTATCACGTCTTTCCAGTGCAGGATTGGCGGGAGGCAGAGCCTGAAATGTGTGGGGAAGAATCCCAGGCTGGCCCAGGCGAAGTCTAAGAATGACAAGAATATTTCCGGGCTTTTGAACCAGATTGAGGCCGGGAAGGTGGGGATTCATACGTTTACCAATGCTTCTGCTTATGTGGTGGCGGAGGACAGGGTGCGGGTGATCAGTATTGAGTTTGCGGCGAAGGAAGAGACCCATGTGCAGTTTTTTGGGCAGGCGGTTGTGGACGTGAGGGCGGCGCAGGTGGAGCGGAGGGCTTGTGCGTCCGGGAGTATCGTGGTTCCGGTTCCGGCGGGGGCTGGCGGAAGTGAGGACAGCGGAGAAGTTGATGGAGCCGGGGACGGCGGATATGGTGTGGAAGCTGATTCTGGTGGAAGCGGTGAGGAAGGCAGCGGCAGGATTGGAGAGAAGACGGGAATCAGCGGCGGAAAGGCTGTTGGTGTGGTTTGGGAAAATGGAGAAAGTGTTGGAGCCGTTGAAATGTCTGGTAAGAGTGCCGGAGGTGACGGCGGAACCGGGGGAAGTACGGAGGATGTCACGGTGGAGGTGGAGCTTCCGGTCATTTGGACGGAGGACGGGAAGGCGGTTGTTTTTGTTACTTATGAGTTGAATGATTCGGAGATTCTGGCCCACCGGCCGGTGGAGACCTGGGGGAGCGGGAGGCATATTCTGTCTTTGTATTATCCGATTGATGGTCTTGTGCCGAACATTACCAATACGTTCAATGTGTATCTGCGGATGGAGGGCGGCACGGGGGAGATTGAGACGGGCGGGTGTATTGCTTCTATCAGCGGGCAGGGGATGGCGCGGCTGCTGCCTGGGACGGTACGGTTACGGTGGAGGAATCTGTGGGGCGGTTTGCTTTGGGCGGCGGCCTGGGGATGAAGGTGTTTGCCGGGGATATGGGGATTGAGACCATGGAGCTGGTGCAAAGGAGTTATGGGGACAGTATGGGGAAGGTATTGATCGGGGCTTTTGGGAAGCCTTTTGAGGTTGGATAGGAAGGAGCGGAAGTGTATGAGGCTGAAAGGGACAATGGTTCTGGAACTGACGGATGGGGCCACGGGGGAGGTGGAGACGGTCACGGAGGAAAATATGGTGACGGAGGCGGTGAATGATATTCTGGGGATGAACCCTATGGGGGTGTTTTATTCGGAGGAACGGCTGGCGGATGTGTTGTCGTGGAATGATGTTTTGCTGCCGGTCTGCCCGAACATGGTAGGGGGGATTCTGCTGTTTCCCAAGGCACTGGAGGAGGATGCGGGGCATATTTATGAGATGTCGGACAATCTGCCGGTGGCCTATGCTTCCAACAATGTGAATACTACGGCGAATGCGGCCAGGGGGAGCCTGAACCAGACGGAGAGCAAGGTTTTGGAGAATGGATATAAGTTTGTATGGGAGTTTACGCCGAGCCAGGGGAACGGGACGATTGCGGCGGTGGCTTTGACCAGCGCCCAGGGCGGGCAGAACGGGTACGGGAGCCTGGTGGGGGATGGCAGTGCGTTTTTGCGGATTAAGAAGCTGGATATTGGGGATTTGGGGAAGGAGAGGCAGGTTGTGTTGTTTGAGGCGGTGGAGATGGATTTTGAGAGGGACCTGCTGTATTCGATTTCGTTTGAGGATTCCAGTGTGAGGGTGCGGAAGGTGAGGCTGCCGGTTTTCAGTGTGGGGCTGAATGAGAGGCTGGATGATTCTTCTTATAGGGTGCTGGAGGACCATGCGGTTTCGGTGGAGACGTTTTTGTTTCTGGGGAGTTATACGTTGTATGGGGAGTTTCTGGACGGGAAGGACGGGTACTGGTACGGGTTTTCCAATGAGGGCAATTCTTCCGGGAGTGCCAGGGTGCTTTGGGTGAGGATTTCCAAGGCGGATTATTCGGTGACGGAGGGGGAGTGGACGCTTTCCAATGCCAGGCTGATGGCTGTGGGGGAGCGGGATATGAGCGGGAGTTATCCGGAGCGGAAGTGCCGGTGCTGTATGAGGAATGGGTATCTGTATGTGCCGGCCTATGACAAGAAGGGGATTTATAAGATCAATGTGGCGAATACGGCGGATGTGTCGCTGATTGCTTTTGGGTTTACGTCTAAGATGAAGCCGCTTTGTGAGTCGGGGACTTGTGAGCTGTTTCTGACTTTGGTTGGGGATTTGATCGTGGGCGGGGATTTTCAGGTGACAGCGGAAGACGTGGTTATCCATACCCAGGGGAGCGCAAGGCTGGGGAGCGCGGCTACGCCGTTATTTCAGTATAAGCAGTTTCTGGTGGGGTGGGGAGGCAGTTATGGGAATGAGTACCGGCATATGTATCTGCTGACGCCTTATCTGGCTACGATCAATAATCTTTCTTCGGCGGTGGTGAAGGATGCGAATAAGACCATGAAGATTACTTATACGCTGACGGAGGTTGCGAGTGGGGAGGGGTGAGAGGGGTATGGAATGGCGGAGAATGATTGAGATAGGCGGAAACGGCATGAGACGGCAGGGATGAGCAGGGAATGGTTTGGGATATGGAAGAATGGTATGGAGTGCAGGGAAATGGGTTGAGGTGTGTGGGAATGGGATGAAATGTTAGGGAATGGTGTGCGGATATTGGATTGGGAACAGGGCGGCGGCTTTTGGGAGCGGGCCGCTTTTTCCATAGAAAAATCAGAGAAAGCGAGGGATTTTGTATGAAGGAGTTTGTGAGTGTGATAGAGTGCGGGTTTGCGGCTATGGGCGGATACCTGGGCTGGGCCATGGGAGGGTTTGACGGTTTTCTGTATGCCCTGGTGGTGTTTGTGGCGGTGGATTATGTGACGGGGCTGATGGCCGCGGCGGTGGAGAAGAGGCTGTCCAGCGGCGTGGGGTTCCGGGGGATTTTTAAGAAGGTTGTGATCTTTTGTTTGGTGGCGCTGGGGCATATTTTGGACACGCATATTATTCAGAACGGGAGCGCGGTGCGGACGGCGGTGATTTTCTTTTATCTGTCCAATGAGGGGATTTCGATTCTGGAGAATGCGGCCAGGATTGGGCTGCCGGTGCCGGAGAAGCTGAAAGGGGTTCTGGCGCAGTTGCGGGAGGAAAAAGGGAAGGAGTAGGAGACGGTACGGAGGATAAGGGCGGTAAGTACGGAGGGTGATATTTTGTAGGGTTTTTGTGAGCGGGCATCAGTGTGAAAGCTGGTGCCTTTTTTCGTGCAGTGAATTGGAGAATGTTTCCGGGCGGGGAACGGGAGAAGGAGAGTGATTTTGTATGAAGCTGATTCAGAAGTTTTTAACGGAGTCCGGGTGTTACCGGGCGGGGAGGAAGATTGCGGTGAAGGGGCTGATGATCCATTCGGTGGGGTGTCCACAGCCGAGGGCTTCTGTGTTTATGAAGAATTGGGATAAGGCGGATGCGGGGGCCTGTGTCCATGCCATTGTGGAGCCGGGAGGGGATGTGTACCAGCTTCTGCCCTGGGATTTCCGGGGATGGCACTGCGGCGGTGACGGGAACGGGACGCATATTGGGGTGGAGATGACGGAGCCTGCCACGATCCGGTATACGGGCGGTTCGGACTGGACGGAGACCGGGGACGGGAGGAATACGGAGAGCCATGTGCTTGCTACTTATCAGTATGCGGTGGAGCTGTTTGCTTATCTGTGCCGGATGTTTGGGCTGGACCCTCTGGCGGACGGGGTTGTGGTTTCCCATTCCGAGGGGCATAGGAGGGGGATTGCAAGCAATCACGGGGACGTGGAGCATATCTGGAAGAGGTTTGGGCTGTCTATGGGGCAGTTTCGGAAGGATATCAGGGCGGCTATGGACGGTGTGGAGACTGGGAACGGCAGCGGCGGGGATGGCGGTTCTGGTGCGGGTGGTTCCGGGCTTACGGGGATTATGGGGAAGGCTGTGGCGACGGCGGAGCAGATGCGGGAGTATGTGAAGGGGAAGAATCCGGGGGTGGCGCAGTCGGTCCTGGATATGGTGCCGCTGTATCTGTCGGAAGGGGAGGCCGAGGGCGTGAGAGGGGATGTGGCTTTTGCCCAGTCGTGCCTGGAGACGGGGAATTTTACGTTTTCGGGTTCGGCGGTCTCTTTGGAGCAGAATAATTTTGCCGGGATGGGCGTGGTGAAGAACGGGGTGAAGGGGCTGTGTTTTGATACGGCGCTGCTTGGTATCCGGTGCCAGGTGCAGCATTTGAAAGCCTATGCCTGTACGGATGATTTGGTGAATGGGAATGTGGACCCGCGCTTTAAGTTTGTTGCAAGGGGGTGTGCGCCTTATGTGGAGTGGCTGGGTATCCAGGAGAATCCCCAGGGGAAAGGCTGGGCTGCGGGGGCCGGGTATGGGGAGAAGATCCTGGGGATTTTGAGGGAGATTACCGGAAATGCCGGAAGCGGCGGTGTGCCGGGGAATCCGGTGGAGCCTATGGCCGGGTTTGTGAAGGTGTTCT
>CAJUBP010000059.1 GCA_910584585.1 uncultured Lachnospiraceae bacterium
GTAGAGCACGCGGCTGTTAACCGCGGGGTTGTTGGTTCGAGCCCAACTCGGGGAGCTTAGGGAAGCCCGTAAACAGTAGTGTTTGCGGGTTTTGCATATCCGAAGATGAGAGAGAAGAAATTTTGGCAGGTAATATACTGTTAACCGAAAAGAGGTATGCTCCAATCGCTCAATGAAATGGTTACACTTGTTAGAAGCCTAGAGCGTGTTTTTACACAAAATGGCAGGTTTTTACTCTGGCCTATATAAAGCAGGAAATAGTAATATGGGATATTTATAAAAGAAAAATATATACGGGATGTACGAAAGCGAAGGTAAAGCCGTGGCTTTCCATGTAAAGAAACCTTGTATTGAATTCATACAGGGTTTCTTCTTTGTATGAACTGATTGAAGATAAATGGAAAATAGATTATAATTATTGAAGTTGGTGGATGATAATTCTATAATAATTAATGCAATAGGACCTAGATTTATTATAAATTGAATCTAAGTGAAAAGGAGAATGGAGGGAATAATTTGAGAATATTGAATAAAATAATTCCGATTGATGAACTTGGTTCTTTAGAAGAAAAAGCTTTTTTTTCAGATATGAGCATGATGAAAGCTGTTGTTGATATTGACCGGGAAATTCTAGCGGTCAATGCAGAGCTTCATTCAGATCTTGAACAGATGCTTTTGGAAAATGGATCAAATCAGAAATATTTATACGGAATTAACATCTATTATGATAATGGTGAGATAGAGTTTGACTCTTTGATTAATCCACCAAGAAACAGAGAGGCTGGATATCCACGAGTTGGTCGAGGGGTTGCTGATCCAAAGGCAAGAGAAAAAATTGTGGAGGTGGTAAATAAATGGATCAAACAGTAAGTTGGTTTACAATGCCAGTCGGGGTTCAGATTTCTAACGTTGGCAGTGAAGTCCATCGTGCGATTAGATGGAAAAATAGAGGTGATGTACAGAAAAAAAATAGTTTTTGCATGAAGGCAATTGAGTTTCTTGAATTAATGAAAAAGGATCCTAAAAATCGTTACAGAAAAGGTGAGCTGGATTGCTGTATAGATGAATTACAGGATTTTTTAATGGGAGAAAATCTTTACAATACAACCGAAGAACAATTAGTAAAATATTATGATGCATTTCTTTGAAAAAATTGAATTTTCGGTGTGCGACCGCACCCGTTGGTAGAGCACGCGGCTGTTAACCGCGGGGTTGTTGGTTCGAGCCCAACTCGGGGAGCTTAGGGAAGCCCGTAAACAATAGTGTTTGCGGGTTTTGCATATCCGAAGTATGGAATATATATAAAAGAAAAATATATACGGGATGTACGAAAGCGAAGGCAAAGCTGTGGCTTTCCATGTAATGAAACCTTGTATTGGATTTGTACAGGGTTTCTTTTTTGTATGAACTGATTGAAGATAAGCAGAAAATAGATTATACTTATGGAAAGCGATGTATTAATTAAAAAAAGCATTTTCATATAGCGTATTATGGCAATTATATGTTGATTTAAAGAATCTAAAAGGCAGGTGTATATAATGGATATAGCAAAACAAATTATTGATCAAAGAATAAATAAGATACTAGAAGATAATAGAGAAATTTTTACTGACAGCGATAATGAAAGAAATCGCTCTAAAGCTTTTTTATTATTAGGGGTTGCTGCATATTTAGATATTGATATGATAGAGGCAGTGCAGTATTTGACGGATGGGGGATATGATGGAGGATTTGATGCGGCATATATTGTGGAGGCTCAAGATTCACAATTAAATGTGGTATTGTTTCAATCAAAGTATTCAAGAAAACTGGACAGTGATAGCAATTTTCCGGCTAATGCAGTTGAAAAGGCTGTGAATACTGTAAAATGTGTATTTGATCCATCTACGCAGATTGAATTAAATGTACAGAGTCGGAAAAAAGTGGAAGAGATTCGCTCCTTTATATTAGACGGTGCAATTCCATATGTAACTTTTGTGATGCTTAATAATGGTCTGGTCTGGAATCAGGATGGTCAGAATCATATTAATAATGCTTTTAGAGGTCAGAGTCAAGTCAGGTTTGAGCATTTTTCCCATGTTGATATCATGCGATATATTAATAGAGACCAAGTCATTAATACGCAGATTTCTTTAAGCGGAAAGGCTATTCAGGAGAATTTTAATTATAAAAGAGTGATCCTTGGACGTGTTTCTGTAATGGAAGTCTATAGATTAATGGAGGAATTCGGGGATAGTTTACTAGAAAAAAATATTCGCCGCTATTTAGGAAAAAATGTAGTTAATGATGGGATCATAGAGACTCTATTAGATACAGATAAACGTCAAAATTTTTTCTTTTTCAATAATGGAGCAACAATGATTTGCAAAAAATTTAGTTTTAATGCGTTGCAGGAACAGAACTGGATAGTTAAAACGGATGATTTGCAAATTATAAATGGGGGACAAACATGTAAAACAATACATCAGACAGTAAAAGAAAATCCCGATTCGGATTTTTCACAGACATATTTGTTAGTACGTCTTTATGAAGTTGAAGATATTGAGAATCCAGGTATTATCCAGGATATTATATATGCTACAAATAGTCAAAATCCGGTGGACTTCAGGGATTTAAAATCGAACGATGAATGTCAACGAATTTTGGAAATCGGTGCATATGATTTGGGATATGTCTATAAACGAAAGAGGGATAATACATTAAATGTAAATGTGATACCGTCAACGGTTGCGGCCGAGGCTGTTTTCGCGATATGGCGGGAAAGTCCGCATTTGGCAAAATATAGACGTAATGAATTTTTTGATAAATATTATTTAGTAATTTTTGATGATCTTAATGCTGCTCAGATGGTGATTGCAGTGCTGATATTCCGTTATTGTGATAATATTAGAAAGAAAGAGAGTGAACAGGAGGGAATTAAGGAACATCGACTGTATAGTCAATATTTTATGTCATATATGATAGGTAAACAAATTTTAAAAAAGTTTGGCATCACTTTGCAAAAAATTACCCATGTTAATTTTATTGATTTAAAAGACTATTTTGAACAAAATAAGGAACTAATGTATAGTAAGGCAGAACAGGCAATGGTGAATATTTTAAGAGATTATTTTAATAATAATAATTTGTCAGAAATAGATGGACGAACAATGGCGGCAGCATTTAGACGATTTGATATCATGGAACGTTATTTAAAAAATGAAGCATGGTGGGAAGAAAATATGGAATAAAACTAATTCATTAATAGCTATTTGAGAAAGAATTTTCCGGTGTGCGAGCGCACCCGTTGGTAGAGCACGCGGCTGTTAACCGCGGGGGTGTTGGTTCGAGCCCAACGCGGGGAGCTTAAAAAACCTTGTAAACATCGGTGTTTGCAAGGTTTTTTGTTACTAATTGTTCCATTTCAAAGAATAAAAAAGCAAGGTTCCATTTTTCAGCGAAAAGTGAACCGAGGCATAATTTCCTGTTACATAGCCGATTGGTTTTTTAAACGAGAATCAGTCGGTTTTTATATTTCCCCAAAACCCATACATAGCCATTCTGTCTTAGGCAGGGTGGCTATTAAATTTTTCAGGAAAGGAGATTAGATTATGAGTCATTATATTTGTGAATTGAATGAAAAGGTTGAGAGAGTACACGTCCGTTACCAGAACCGCTATGGGATTATGATTGCCGGGGACTTATATACAGCGGCCGGAATATGTCCCTGCTTTCCCGGAAACACCCTATGCGGAAGTTCCTGCCGGAGTAGAAGAACCTGCGGCTGAATGGCTCCGCTTCTATGCAGTGAAACGCGGGCATCATGAACGTGCAAGGGGAGGTTTTACTACTACAAGCAATATCCCGTTTATCAATTTTGAACTGCTCTATCATCTGGATGAGATTTCTTCCCGTCCGATCCTGTTCATTGTCGGAGACAGGGCGCACTCACGCTTTTTCAGCGATCATGCATACGAGAAGGCTTTGGAACCGTCTGTGGGCTGTCATATCCGAAGCCTGCGGAGGAAGCTGTCAAAGGGATATCTGGATGCGCCATTTACAATCCGGTGCTATCGGAATATAGGGTATTGTCTTGAAACAGATTTAAAATAAGCGGTACATATACGGCGGTCTGCCAGAACGGACCGCTTATTTTTTTTAGAATGAGATAGTATAAGTGCTTTTCTGTGTTTTCAAAAATCCTTTTTGTGACATTCTATTTGTGGTCTGTGTCATAACTTGCGATATTCCAATTACATCAAGTCCCGGCCGGAGTGGGAATTTGTAAACGTGTATACGGAAATGAAAATCGCTTAATTGATACAAAGGGAATGAACAAAATATTGGAGAAACCGCTGAAAACAAGGGATTCCGGCACATTAGGTGTTGACGGAATCCCTTGTTTTTTTCTGCGTCTGTGGTCTTGCCAATCTGAATATAGCGGAAAGTGAACCCTCCTTGCAAAATTCTGAACCCGCCCTGCTGGAAAATTTGAACCCCCTCAAGGCAAAATTAAAAAGTGTACATTGTGATAAATTTGTGAAACTTTTGTGTTCAGAGAATAAAAACTTTGAAAAAACATTGACACGGTGTCAGCGAAGATGTATAATACAACCACTGACACTGTGTCAGAGTAAAAATAAGCAGGAGGACACGAATATGAAAAAGAATATAGGGGGTGTACCATGTCAAAGGGATCAGAAGAACTGATAGCGGCAAGGAAAGAGGAGATTATAACAGCTTGTGCGGAATTGTATAAGACCATGAGTTTTAAGGAGATCACAATCAAGGAAATCGGGAATGCGACTACCTTCACCCGGACTTCCATCTACAATTATTTTCAGACGAAGGAAGAAATCTTTCTGGCGCTGCTGCAAAGGGAGTATGAATTATGGGTTCGCCATTTGAAACAGATCCAGTCGGAACATGAAAGCATGACCGGGGAAGAATTTGCGGACGCACTGGCCCATTCCCTGGAAGAGAGGCAGAACCTTCTGAAGATTATGTCCATGAACCATTATGACATGGAGGATAACAGCCGGATTGAACGGTTGATTGAATTTAAGGTGGTGTATGGCGAGTCGCTGGCGGAGGTCAGGAATTGTCTGGATAAATTTTTCCCGGAAATGACGGTCCAGGATAAGCAGAATTTTATATTTTCCTTTTTTCCCTTCATGTTTGGAATTTACCCTTATACGGTGGTAACGGAAAAACAGAGGGAAGCGATGACGCAGGCGAAAGTGAATTATGTGTATATGACGGTTTATGAGATCACATACGCCGAGGTAAAAAAATTATTGGGCATATAATTACAGGAAAGGATGGAAATAAATCAATTACCCAAAATTGCAATGGGAGCATGGGCATGGGGCGACACCGACGGATACTTTGGGAACACAATGACGGGGGAAGATTTCCGCCCGGTCTTTGATGCGGCGGTAAAGGCGGGGCTGAATCTGTGGGATACCGCAACAGCTTACAGCAACGGGGAATCAGAGAAGATTCTCGGCAGGCTGGTAAACGATGCAGGTCGTGAGAAGATCATCGTTTCTACCAAGTTTACACCGCAGATGGCAGGTATGTACGGGGACAGCGTGGTAAAAATGTGTGAAGCGAGCCTGGAGCGCATGAACATGGAATATTTTGACATCTACTGGATTCACAATCATGATGCGGAGCATCCGTTCCCAGAGGGCAGCGCAAGGGCAAAGGTATTCAACCCGATGCTGCCGCCGTTAAATCCGGTGCATCTTCTGTTCAATTTTGGGAGAGTAAAATGGAATAAAAATGGAGATTTCAGGAGGTGCAGAAAATGAAGATTGTAATACTGGAAGGCAGCCCGAACAGGAACGGATCATCCAATATGCTTGCGGAGGAATTTGCCAGAGGAGCGAAAGAAGCCGGGCATGAGATTACTGCCATTTCAGCGGCACACAGCAATATCAGACCATGTACGGGGTGTGTATCCTGTGGTTATGACGGTCCATGTGTGCAGAAGGACGACATGGAGCATATCCGGAAGGAAATCCTCGGAGCCGATATGTTGGTATTCGTCACGCCGCTTTATTACTATGGGATGTCGGCACAGTTGAAAATCCTGATTGACAGGTTCTGTGCCATAAACGGCAGCATCCAGAGAAAGAAAATGAAATCCGCCCTGATCTCGGCGGCATGGAACAGTGACGGCTGGACGTTTGAGGCGTTAGAGGCTCATTACCATACCCTCGTAAAATACCTGAACTTCCAGGACCAGGGCATGGTTCTGGGAAAGGGCTGTGGGACGCCGTCCATGACGGCAGGCAGCGGATACCGGGAGATGGCTTATAAGCTCGGAAAATCGCTGGGTTGATTATAAAAAGTCAGCATCCCTTGTAAGGATGAAGGAAAGGAGATTATTATTGATGAAGAAATTATTTTCTGTTTTTGTGATACTTGCCCTTGTACTGGGACTTGCCGCCTGCGGCAGTAAAAATAATGGGGAGGGAACTTCCCAGGGGACGGCGCCGGAATCTTCTGTGCAGACTGCAGGGGATGAAAGCAGTGCGAATGGGGACGCAGGCGGAACAGTGGCGTCATCCGATGCACAGGGAACAGCGCAGACGGAAGAACCCGGTGAATCGTCACCGGAGGAAACGGGAGAAGCAGGAACGAAGGCTCTTGTTGTATATTTTTCGGCAACAGGAAATACCAAAGCAGTTGCAGAGACGCTGGCAAAGCTGCAGGATGCCGATATTTATGAAATCGTGCCGGAGCAGCCTTACACGGATGAGGACTTGAACTATAATGACCGTACCAAGCGTGCGACGGCAGAGCAGAATGACCCGGATGCCAGGCCCGCCATACAGGGCAGCATAACGGATTTTGAGCAGTATGAGGTTGTCTATGTGGGATACCCAATCTGGTGGGGAGATATGCCGCGGATTCTGTACACATTTTTTGATGCTTATGATTTCAGCGGAAAGACCATCGCACCATTCTGTACCAGCGGCGGCAGCGGGCTTTCCGGAACGCCGGGAACGATCGCAGAGATGGAAACAGGCGCAACAGTTCTTGACGGGCTCCATATCAGTGATTCTTCGGCAGATAACGCAGAAAGCGCCGTGGCGGAGTGGCTTACGGATATTGGGCAGGATTAAGCAGGAGGCAGTATGAAAAGAGTTACAGCAATATTTTTATCCATAATTCTTGCCGTATCGCTTGCCGCCTGCGGGCAGACAGGAACGGAACAGCAGGCAGATATGCAGACTGAAAACAGTGATAATGTAACGCAGGGTACAGATGTGGAAGATAAGCCTGTACAGGTACAGGAAACGGATGTGGAAGACGGCTTTATCCTCATCACGGGCGGCACCTTCCAGATGGGGAGCCCGGATACGGAGGCGTGGCGCAGTGATGATGAAATACAGCATCCGGTCACGGTCAGTGACTTTTATATGGCTCCCTATGAGGTGACACAGGCAGAGTATGAAGCGGCCATGGGAAGCAATCCGAGCAATTTCTCTGGCAGTGACCTTCCGGTGGAAAATATCACATGGCTGGAGGCAGTCTCCTTCTGTAATGCGTACAGCGTGGAGAAAGGGCTGGAACCGGTTTATTCTATTGATGGACAGAATGTAAGCTGGAACCGCAGTGCAGACGGATACCGGCTGCCCACAGAAGCAGAGTGGGAATATGCTTGCCGTGCAGGTACAACAACGCCGTTTTACATGGAAAATTCCCCAAGTGCGGAGGAAGCTAATTATTACGGGCATTATCCCTATATGATTGAGGATAATTACTTCTCACAAGGTAATCTTACCGTGAAACCCGGAGAATACCGCCAGACAACGGTTGCAGTGGGCAGCTTTTCACCCAACCCGCTGGGGCTTTATGATATGCACGGGAATGTAGGCGAATGGACATGGGATATTTATGGCGCATATCCGGATGAGGAACAGACCGATCCGGTAGGCGCAGCCACCGGGACATGCCGTGTATATCGTGGCGGCGGATGGAATGACTTTGCCAAAAATATGCGCTGTGCCTACCGTGCCATGATGGATCAGGATAAGGGAAGCTTCAATATTGGCATCCGGCTTGTCCGGAATGCGCATCCCGGTTCCGGCAGCGTGGAAGGAACAGAGGCGCAGGTGGGAGACAGCGGAACCGGAAGCAGTATCCTGATTGCATATTTCTCGTGGGGAGGAAACACACGGGGGATTGCGGAGGAAATCCAGAGCCAGACAGGAGCAGACCTATTTGAGATTACTTTGGTGAATCCATATTCCAGTGACTATAATACGGTTCTGGATGAGGCACAGCGGGATCAGAACGAACAGGCAAGGCCGGAACTGGCATCCCATGTGGAAAACATGGATGATTACGATACGATCATCCTCGGATATCCGAACTGGTGGGCATCCATCCCCATGCCGATTGCATCTTTCCTGGAGGAATATGATTTTTCAGGGAAAACCATCATTCCTTTCTGCAGCCATGGAGGTGGACGTTTCGGGCAGAGCCTGACAGCGATTGCAAAGCTGGCTCCGGACGCTGCCATGGGAGAGGCGTTGTCTGTCCATTATTCAGGAGGAACGACACTCAAGGAAGATATCAGCCAATGGCTTGAAACAAACAGTATCAAATAAAGGAGGTAAATGATGCAGTACACAAAATTAGGGGATTCGGATCTAAACGTATCCCGTATCTGTATGGGATGCATGGGTTTTGGTGATGCGGCAAACGGGCAGCATTCGTGGACACTTGACGAGGAACATTCCCGTGAAATCATAAAGCGGGGACTGGAGCTTGGAGTCAATTTCTTTGATACTGCGATCGGGTATCAGAGTGGTACCAGTGAGCAGTATGTAGGCAGGGCATTATGGGATTTTGCAAAACGGGACGAGGTGGTTGTGGCAACAAAATTTCTGCCACGCACACAGGAGGATATTGCGGCAGGGATCACAGGACAGCAGCATATCGAGCGTATGGTAAACAAAAGCCTTGCCAATCTTGGAATGGATTATGTAGATTTATATATTTACCATATGTGGGATTATCAGACGCCGCTTTATGACATCATGGAGGGGCTGAACAATATCGTGAAAGCAGGGAAGGTGAGGTATATCGGCATTTCCAACTGTTTTGCATGGCAGCTTGCAAAGGCAAATGCACTGGCAGAGAAAGAAGGCTTTGCAAAGTTTGTTTCCATTCAGGGACATTATAATCTGATTTTCCGTGAAGAAGAACGGGAGATGGCAAAGCTGTGTGCGGAAGACAACATTGCTATGACTCCTTACAGTGCGCTGGCAGGCGGGCGGTTGTCAAAGGCTCCTGGCGAAACTTCAAAGCGTCTGGAAGAAGACAGTTATGCAAAGTTCAAGTATGACGCGACTGCGAAGCAGGATGGCGTTGTGATTGGACGTGTGCAGGAGCTTGCCGAAAAACATGGAGTGTCCATGACGGAGGTGTCCCTGGCGTGGCTTCTGACAAAAGTAACAGCTCCCGTTGTGGGTGCGACAAAGCTGCATCATATTGAGGGGGCGGCAAAGGCCGTAGAGCTGGTTCTCTCGGAAGAAGAAAGGCTGTATCTGGAGGAGCCGTATATTCCCCATGCGCTTGTTGGCGTTATGGTACAGAATACCGTATCGGCAGCAAAAGAGAAGCACGTCTGGTCAACGGGAAATCAGAAAATATAGCAGGAGGTGTAACGATGAGTAAAAGAATGGTAGCGTATTTCAGTGCAAGCGGCGTAACGGCAAAGGCTGCAAAGGAACTGGCGGAGGCTTGCGGCGCAGACTTATATGAGATTAAACCAGAAATTCCATATACCAGTGCAGATTTAGACTGGATGAATAAAAAGAGCCGCAGCAGTGTGGAAATGAATGATCCGTCTTCCCGCCCGGCACTGGCAGATCATCTGGCGGATATAGCAGGGTATGATGTGATTTTTGTGGGTTTTCCGGTATGGTGGTATACAGCCCCGACCATTATAAAGACATTTCTTGAGGCGTATGATTTCAGTGGAAAAACCATTGTACCATTTGCCACTTCCGGCGGCAGCGGGCTTGGAAAGACGGCGGACACTCTGCAGGAGGTTGTACCCCTGGCAACGGTTAAAAGCGGAAAACTTCTGAATGGAAGGCAGAATGCCACGGAACTGAAAAGATGGGCAGAAAGTTTTGAAAAGTAGATCGGAGGAATTATCTCTGGAAAGAAAATTAGTGGCTTATTTTAGCGCAAGCGGTATCACTGCAAAAGTGGCTGAAAGCGTGGGCAGCATTTCGTATGGCTGCACAGGTTTGGGCAGAAGATATACGGACTGTTAAAAATGGCAGAAGGCATAGATTAGAAATTTATCTGATTCTATGCCTTTTCCCATTGTAATTAAACTTTCATCATGCTAGAGCGTGTCTTAAAATTCATTCCCGCCATCTGCACTAAGGAATCCACCAGGCTTCGCACCTGATACCCCCTTAGTGCCAAGCATCCCCCACTTAGCGCGATATTTGCGCTATCAGATTGAACATTAGTAGTTCAATCTGCATGAATTCAGGTTACATAGTCCGCTAGGGTCTGCCCAAGCAAAGCGAGGGCATGCGCCTTTCATTTGGCACAAATCCCCACAGGACGCCTTCGGTGTCCCACTAAGTGGAGAATACATCTGTCAGAAAGCAATTTTAAGACACGCTCTAAGCCTGCCGTCTGGCGGGCAGCATGGCCATCTATGCTGTGAAAGCTTTCGCTTTCATAGGAATTAACATACAATTAACATACCTGTGCTTTTGGAATTAACATGGAGGGAAGTATACTTGATTTGTAAAAAAGAAAAAGGAGTGTATTCAACATGAAAAAAATGATTGTGATTCTAACGGTTTTTGCCCTTATGGCAGGGGCGCTGACAGGATGCGGCAGCGGCAGCCCGTCGGATGGAAAAGGCGCAGACAGCTCACAGACAGTTTCCACAGATGGCTCCACTTCAATGGAAAAGGTCATTGGGTTTTTGAGCGAGGCTTACATGGAGGAGCATGGGGACATAAAGGTTACATATAATCCAACGGGTTCTGGCTCTGGCATACAGGCGGCAGCTGAGGGCAGATGTGATATTGGACTGTCAAGCCGGGATTTAAAGGAAGAAGAAACGGCAGATTTGCAGGGAACTGTCGTTGCTATCGACGGCATAGGAATTATTGTTCATCCTGATAACCCGGTGGCTGATTTGACGATAGAGCAAATTGGAGATATTTATACGGGCAAAATTGCCAACTGGAAAGACATTGGGGGCAGTGATGCAGCCATTGTGTGTATCGGACGTGAGGCGGCTTCCGGTACGAGGGACGGTTTTGAAGAAGTGACAGGCACAAAGGATAACTGCCGGTATTCTCAGGAACTTACATCCACAGGGGATGTGGTGCAGACGGTATCCGGCAATCCAAATGCGATTGGCTACGCATCCGTTGCGTCTGTAAATGACACGGTAAAGATGGTCAGCGTGGAAGGAACCGCTCCGACGGTAGAGAATATCCAGAGCGGGGCTTACAAGGTGCAGAGAAACTTTGTGCTTGTAACAAGAAAGGACGCCCCGCTTTCCAAAGCGGCGCAGGATTTTTTTGATTATGCCACAAGCCCGCAGGCAGACAGCCTCATTATAGAAGCAGGGGCAGTGCCGGTAAAACGGTAGGAGGGAGGATATAATCGGAAGCAAGAATCAGCTTACGGTTATCAAGTGTTATGGAAAAGATAAATAAGGCAGCAAAGTGGCTGGAAACACCCTTCAGGTATCCCTCTATACCATCTGGGGCACATGTGCGCAAAAAGCGGCGCAATAAATTGGAACGGTCAATGAATCTGTTATTTTTAGTATGCGGGCTGCTGACAATACTGTTTGTCCTATTGATTACAATATTTCTTTTGATCAGCGGCATTCCGGCAATCCAAACTATCGGGTTAAAGAATTTTTTGTTTGGCAGGGTTTGGGCGTCCACTGCCGCGAAACCTTCTTATGGTATCTTTCCATTCATACTGTCATCTGTATGCGGAACCTGCGGAGCAATCCTGATAGGGGTTCCGGTGGGACTTCTGTGCGCTGTCTTTTTGGCAAAAGTATCCCCGGTGAAAACGGGCGGCATTGTGAGAAATGTAGTAGACTTGCTGGCAGGAATCCCGTCTGTTGTTTATGGATTAGTGGGGATGATCGTCATTGTTCCATGTGTAAGGGAATTGTTTCATCTTCCAGACGGGGCAAATTTATTTTCTGCAACCCTTGTCCTTGCGGTCATGATACTGCCATCGGTGATTTCTGTGTCGGAAACGGCAATCCGGTCAGTGCCAAAGGAATATGAGGAGGCTTCTCTTGCGCTGGGAGCAACAAAGACAGAGACCATATTTAGGGTGATTCTGCCAGCGGCGAAAAGCGGGATTGTTACTGCTGTTGTATTAGGCATTGGCAGGGCAGTCGGAGAGGCAATGGCGGTCATGATGGTAGCGGGGAATGTAGCGAATATGCCGAAACTTTTCGGGAGTGTCCGGTTCCTTACTACCGCAGTTGCCAGTGAAATGTCCTACTCTTCAGGATTACAGAGGCAGGCGTTGTTTTCCATTGCCCTTGTGCTTTTTCTGTTTATCATGGCAATCAATCTGATACTGAACATGCTTGTAAAAAAGGGGGAACAAAATGACTGATACCATATCGAAAACAAGAAAGATCAGGGACTTTATATTGAATCTGCTCATGTTTTTGTCGACGGGGTTCATTTGCTGTCTTTTGATTGGACTGATTGGTTATATTATGTACCGGGGGATTCCCCATGTATCATGGACGCTTGTTTCTACAAAGCCAAGCTTACTCCGGGGAACGGCCGGTATTTTACCGAATATTTTAAATACGTTATATATGATTGTTATAACTCTTATTATTGTATTGCCGCTGGGCGTGGGAGCGGCTGTTTATCTGAATGAATATGCAAAAAACAAAAAAATTGTCAGGTTGATTGAACTGGCGACAGAAACCCTTGCCGGAATCCCATCTATTCTATATGGCCTGGTTGGAATGCTTTTGTTTGTGCAGTTTTTTTCTTTGGGAACCAGCCTTTTAGCGGGGTCGTTGACATTAGCCATTATGACGCTTCCGACAATGATCCGTACAACGCAGGAAAGCCTGAAAACTGTGCCAAGAGCATATCGTGAAGGAGCGCTTGGATTAGGAGCGGGAAAATGGTATATGATCCGTACCGTTGTCCTTCCCAGTGTAATTGATGGGATTGTAACAGGATGTATTTTATCTGTCGGCAGAGTGGTGGGTGAAAGTGCGGCGCTTCTTTTTACAGCGGGAATGGCCAATGAATTGTTGTCTGTGCCAGAGGCTTTGCAGCCGGGAAGTTCAGGCTCCACTTTGACGGTCGCGCTGTATATGTATGCGAAAGAACGTGGACAATTTGATATTGCGTTTGCAGTTGCCGCCATATTGCTTGTTCTTACATTTTTTATCAATATGCTGGCAAAAGCGGCGGCAGCAAAATTAAAGCGAGGTTAGAGTATGGCTGATATAATTACAACAGAGAATTTGAATTTATGGTATGGCGCCAGCCATGCCTTGAAGGATATCAATATGCAGATTCCCAAAAAACAGATTACCGCACTGATTGGCCCTTCTGGATGTGGAAAATCTACCTATTTGAAAACATTGAACCGAATGAACGACTTGGTGGAAAACTGCCGTATCACCGGAAAAGTTATGCTTTCCGGAATTGACATTTACAAAGAGATTGATGTAAACATATTAAGGAAACGTGTCGGGATGGTGTTCCAGAAACCCAATCCATTTCCAATGAGTATTTATGATAATATTGCTTACGGGCCGAGGATTCACGGAATAAAATCCAGGATAAAGCTGGATGAAATTGTAGAACGTTCTTTGACGCAGGCGGCAATTTGGGATGAGTGTAAAGACCGGCTGAAAAAGAGCGCATTGGGAATGAGCGGAGGGCAACAGCAGAGGTTATGTATTGCAAGGGCGCTCTCCGTGGAACCGGAGGTTCTCTTGATGGATGAACCCACATCTGCCCTTGATCCGATCTCTACCTCTAAAATTGAAGATTTGGCAATGGAGCTGAAAGAAAAATACACAATGATTATCGTTACCCATAATATGCAGCAGGCAGTGCGGATTGCAGACAAAACAGCATTTTTTCTGTTAGGCGAGGTGGTGGAATTTGATGATACACAGACAATGTTCCAGGCGCCATCGGATAAGCGGACAGAGGATTATATCACAGGGAGGTTTGGATAATGCGGAATCAATTTGACAGGCAGCTCTCACAGCTTAATACAGAGCTGGTAACGATGGGGGCATTATGTGAAGAGGCAATTACAAATGCTGTAAAGTATCTTACGGACAATGACGAAAATAATAAAATCATGTGTCTGGATTCTGACAGGCAGATTGACAAGAAGGAACGTGACATAGAGACGCTGTGCCTGAAACTGATTTTGCAGCAGCAGCCCGTGGCAAAAGATTTGAGGATTGTATCGGCAGCGCTGAAAATGATATCAGATATGGAACGAATCGGGGACCAGGCATCAGACATTGTGGAGATTGCGCCTTACATAGATAAAAAGGGTACCCTTGGGGAAACACATATCAGGGAAATGGCAGAGGCAGCCATTCAAATGGTGTCGGAAAGCGTTGAATCTTTTGTGAAAATGGATCTGGAAACCGCATATCTGGTGATTGAGCATGACAACGTAGTGGACGGGCTGTTTGACAAAGTGAAACAGGAACTGATAAAATCAATAGAAACGGGACACAGCGATGCCAAAGCGCTTTTGGACCTGCTTATGATTGCAAAATATTTTGAGCGGATCGGCGACCATGCGGAAAATATTGCCGAATGGGTAATCTTTTTCCTGACCGGAGAGCATCGGAAAGGTTTTAAGCAGGAGGAATGGAAATGATTTATCTGGTAGAAGATGATGATAATATCAGAAAGCTGGTATGCTATGCTTTGACGAAAGAGGGGTTTGAAGTACAGGGGTATGATTCCCCTAAGAAATTCTGGAGGGAATTGGACGGGGAACTGCCAGAACTGGTATTGCTTGATATTATGCTGCCGGAGGAAGATGGGCTGTCAATTCTTGATAAATTGAAAAGCCGTGCAAAGACAGAGCATATCCCTGTGATTATGCTTACGGCAAAAGGAAGCGAATTTGATAAAGTGACAGGGCTGGATATGGGGGCAGATGATTATATCGTAAAGCCTTTTGGCACAATGGAACTGATTTCAAGGGTTCGGGCGGTACTCAGGCGTTTTCGGAAAACGAACAGAGATAAAATATATGAAATTGGAGAATTGTATGTAGAACCTGCAAAGCACATTATTTCCGTGTCAGGGAAAGAGGTATCCCTCTCCTATAAAGAGTATATCCTTCTATTAGTTCTGCTGGAGGCAGAAGGCGATGTGGTGGAGCGTGACAAGCTGCTGGCCAGTGTGTGGGGAGAGTATTATACGGAATCAAGAACTTTGGATGTCCATATCCGAAAATTGCGGGTGAAGCTTGGGGATGCCGGAAAGCTGATAAAGACCGTTAAGGGAATCGGTTATAAGTTAGGAGGCATTTTGAATGAATAGAAAAATTTTCCGTTCGTCGCTGCTTACCGCCTGTCTTGTTTTGGTTGCTGCCATTGCATTGATTATGGGGCTTTTGTTTCGCTTTTTTGAAAAACAGATACAGACAGAGCTTGCAAATGAGGCTGTATTTTTGGCTCAGGCAGTTGAAAAAGAGGGAATCCGATATTTTGACGGCTTTGACAGCCGAAATAACCGCATCACGTTGGTTGGCAGGAATGGGGAAGTGCTTTTTGACAGCAGTGTGGATGCGTCTGCACTGGATAATCATGCTGACCGGGAAGAGATTAAAGAGGCAATGAAAAACGGAGAAGGCATGAGCATACGGTATTCTGCGACGCTTATGGAAAAAAGCGTGAATTATGCCATGCAGCTTGCGGATGGCAGTATCCTGCGGGTTTCCACGAAACAGTACACGGTAATAACAATCTTAATGGATATGCTCCAGCCGATTTTGTTTATCATGTTTGTGGCATTGCTTTTGACATTGGCGCTTTCCTCAAGAGTATCCAAGGCAATTATAGAACCCATTAACAGATTGGATTTGGATGTGCCTGAAAATAATGATACCTATGAGGAATTGACGCCGCTGCTTAAAAAAATTGCGCAGCAAAAAGAAATTATCGGCAGGCAGCTTGCCGATGCCCATAAAAAGCAAAAAGAGTTCAGTTTGATTACAGAAAATATGAGCGAAGGATTTCTGGTCATTGATCAGGATGCGAATATCTTAACCTACAATACCGCCGCTTTAAAATTGCTGGATATTGTTCCGCCTGCGGATAAAAGCGTGCTGCTTTTCTGCCGTGCAAAAGAATTCCGTGATGTCGTGTCAGATGCGTTGTCTGGAAATCGGACAGAAAACATTATGGCGCGTGGAGGACGCAGTTACAGCCTGATTGCAAATCCGGTTTTTGAAGAGGAAACAATCATTGGGGCTGTTATTGTGATTCTGGACATTACCGAACGTGAAAAAAGGGATACGTTAAGGCGGGAATTTACAGCAAATGTTTCCCATGAACTGAAAACCCCGCTGACTTCTATTTCGGGATTTGCCGAACTTATGAAAGAAGGGGATGTAGGAACGGAAAACGTCATTGACTTTTCATCATCCATTTATGATGAGGCGCAAAGGCTCATTATACTGGTAAATGATATTATTAAGCTTTCAGAGCTGGAAGATGGGAGCATTTCTTTTGAAAGTGAATGGGTGGATTTCTATGAATTATCAGAAGAGATTATCAGGCGGCTTCAAAGCGAAGCGGACAAAAGGAATGTTGCCCTCCATTTGATTGGCGGCAAGGCCGAGGTTATGGGCGTGCGCAAAATCCTGGATGAAATGATCTATAATCTTTGTGATAATGCCATAAAATACAATAAAGAAGGCGGGACGGTGGATATCATCATCAGCCAGGCGAAAAAGGGCGTAACTGTAATTGTGCGGGATACTGGAATCGGGATTCCGGCGGCACACCAGAATAGGGTGTTTGAGCGTTTTTACCGGGTGGATAAAAGCCATTCAAAGAAAGTGGGGGGAACGGGATTGGGGCTTGCCATTGTAAAGCATAGCGCAATGTACTGCCATGCCAGGATTCGCATGGAAAGCGCAGTGGATAAAGGGACAACGGTGACGCTTGATTTTCCGGTTCCGTAGAGAGGAGGAAGGCAAAATGCGAAGTATTTTTGGGAATGTCTTCCGACGGTTTGCCTGCCAGCGGAAGCGAACGGGCGCTGCTTGGAAGGGAGGTTTACGGTATGGGGAAAAAGACAGTGAAAAGGCGGATTTTTATATCCAACACATGGATGGTTTTGCTGGCGCTTATCGTTTTATTGATTATTAATGTGGTTATTTTGAAAGGGTATTCTGAGTTTATTGAGTATGAATGGGAAACTTCTATGGGAGCTGTGACAGATGAGGAGAGTCTGGAGGAGATGATAGAAGATTTTACCATCCATCGTGATGAATTTATTTTACTGTTTTTCATAGATGGAATCATCTGCATTGCTGTGCTGGTTATGATAAGCCAGTTTTTCACAAGGAAACTGGTAAATCATATTATGGAGCCATTGAATGCCTTGTCTGATGGAGCAGAAAGAATCCGGAATCATGATTTGACACAGGATGTTACATATTCGGGGGATATTGAATTTGAAAATGTCTGTCATACGTTCAATGATATGCGTGGGGCAATTTTAGCGGGGCAGGAAAAAAACCGGAAATATGAGAAAGCCAGAACCGAGATGATTGCAGGAATTTCCCATGATTTACGGACGCCTCTTACTGCGGTTAGGGGAACAATCAAAGGACTGCTGGACCAAGTTGCGGATACGCCGGAGCGCCAGAAAAAATTTCTTGAGACGGCTTACCGAAGGACGCGGCGGGATTTCAGACAGAAATTGTAACAGATGGGGCAGCGGTTGTCGATTTCATTGAGAGAGAACCGTTCGACCTGATCCTGCTTGACTTAATGCTTCCTGGGAAAAGCGGTTATGAGATATGCAAAGGAGTACGGGATAAGGTGGATATTCCTATCCTTATGGTGACGGCAAGGACAGAATCGGTAGACAGGATCCGGGGACTTGGGCTTGGAGCAGATGATTACATTTCCAAACCTTTCGACCCGGCAGAGCTGGTAGCAAGAGTCAATGCAAATTTAAGGCAGCATGACAGAATCATACATAAATTAACGGAAGAAAAAGAAGGGCAGCCGGAAGAAATACAGGTTTATGATTTGCGGATTCTTGTCAATAGCTGGAAAGTTTATAAAGGAGACAGAGAAATTAAGTTCCCAAACAGGGAATTTGAACTGTTAAAATTTCTTGCGGAAAATCCCAATATCGTATTTTCAAGGGAACAGCTTTTTGAAAAAATATGGGGCTATGATTATGTGGGGGACAACGCTACTGTGATGGTACATATTAACCGTATCCGGGAAAAAATAGAAGATGACAGCAGAAATCCTAAAATTCTGGAAACAGTGTGGGGAGCGGGATACCGTTTTAATAGATAAATAGCAGGAGGTGGTTTGTATGTGGATGATTTATGCAATAGGCTCCGCCTTTTTTGCCGGAATTACGGCAATACTGGCGAAATGCGGCATAAGGAAAACGGATTCGGACGTCGCAACAGCAATCCGTACAATCGTAGTCCTGCTGTTTTCGTGGCTTATGGTCCTGATTACAGGTACATGGACAGGTATTGCGGAAATAGAGGGGAAAACGTTGCTGTTTCTTGTTTTGTCCGGCATGGCGACAGGAGCGTCATGGCTGTGCTATTTTCATGCGCTGCAAAAAGGCGACATCAATAAAGTTGTGCCCATTGATAAATCCAGCACGGCGCTCACGATTTTACTGGCACTTATTTTCCTGCAGGAAGGGCTGACGTGGGGAAAGGCAGTATCGATCCTGCTGATTGGTGTTGGAACATTGCTGATGCTATCAAGGAAAGAATCAAGCGCAGAAAAAGGGAGGCAGGGCAGCAGCTGGCTGGTTTATGCGGTCTTATCTGCTGTGTTTGCCAGTCTGACTGCAATCCTGGGAAAAATCGGGGTTACGGGAATTGATTCAAATCTTGGCACGGCGATTCGGACGATTGTAGTTCTTGTCATGGCGTGGCTGATGGTATTTATCAGTGGCAAACAAAAGGAAGTGAGACAGGTACGGAAGAAAGAGTTGGGCTTTATTATCATGTCTGGCCTGGCAACCGGGGCGTCATGGCTATGTTATTACCGTGCATTGCAGGGCGGGCCTGCCAGCGTGGTTGTTCCGATAGACAAACTAAGCATTCTTGTTACCATTGCTTTTTCATGGATTGTGTTCCATGAAAAATTAACGAAAAAATCTGCTTTGGGTGTGGCGTGTATTACGATTGGCACAGTGTTACTGGCGATAATTTAGATTTTACCATAATAGAGATTAAGACATATATCATGGAGGTATGTGTCTTTTTTTATAGAGTTTAGGAGTTGTTTAGAAAATATCCCTCTTTTTGTTTAGGGCAGATTGTTAAGATACCTGCAAGAAACAAAAGGAGTTTTTTTTATGTTAAAAGAAGGAATGAATGGGTTCTGCATGGCATTGGCAGACAGTGTGCCGGGGGTATCCGGTGGAACGGTAGCATTTATTATGGGTTTTTATGACCAGTTTATCGGTTCTATTCATGATCTGGCGTTTGGGAAGATGAAAGAAAAAAAATCGGCATTGATGTATCTGGCAAAGCTGGGGGTGGGATGGATCATTGGGATGGGTATAGCGGTGGTAGTGCTTTCAGCATTATTTGAAAGAAATATTTATATCGTCAGTTCCTTGTTTATTGGATTTGTTGGCGGTGCAATTCCACTGATTGTAAAAGCAGAAATCCTACAAGAGGATACCTCTATGGCCATGCGGCCAAAGAAAGAGGAAAAGAACAGTTTACGGGATGTCGGAAAAGGGTTTCTTTTTTGCCTGTTTGGAATTGCAGTCGTTATTGGGATTACATGGGCGAACAGTAAGGGCGGCAGTGCAGCTATGGATTTAGGGCAGTTTTCCATCCAAACAGCAATCAGGCTGTTTTTTATTGGAATGGCTGCAATTTCAGCAATGTTTCTTCCGGGAATATCCGGCTCCACATTACTTCTGATTTTCGGAGCGTATATGCCGGTAATTACAGCAATAAAAGGCGTTCTGTCTTTGGAAGTTTCCTATCTTCCATGCCTGGTTTTTTTTGGATGCGGCGTTCTCACAGGGGCGGCAACGGTTGTGAAGGCAATCAAGGTTTGTCTTGAAAGATTCCGTACACAGACTGTGTATATGATTTTGGGAATGATGATTGGTTCCTTTTATGCAATTATTATGGGGCCGACAACTTTGGAAATACCGCAGGATGCTTTAAGTTTGGGTAATTTCCATATTATTTCAGCGGTTATGGGAGTGGCATTGGTTTTAGGAATGCAAATCATAAAGGAAAGAAGTGCAATAAAGACGGATAAAGAATAGGAGAATGGGAAGGGAGATGAAGATATGTCAGTAGTAATTATTCCGGCATACAAACCAGATAAAACATTAGCAACAATTACAGACCAGCTTTGGGCATATGGGTGCCAGATTATTGTCGTAGATGATGGCAGCGGCCAGGAATGCGGGCATATTTTTGAACAGGTGGAAGATGTTTGTATTGTTCTGAAGCATTCAGAGAACTGCGGAAAAGGCGCAGCGATTAAAACCGCCTTTTATATAAAAAACGAGATATGGGACAGCGGCATGGTTGGCATCATGGATTGCGATGGGCAGCACTTGCCGGAAGATATGCTGAAACTATTGGAAGCTGCCGGAAAGCATAGAAAAACACTGATACTTGGCGTTCGGGATGTCGGAGTGGAAATGCCTTGGAAATCCAGATTGGGAAATCAGATTACAAGGGCAGTATTTAAACTTGTGACTGGCGAAAAGGTGCCAGACACACAAACGGGACTGCGGGCGTTTGATCCGGAACTGATACCGAGATTACTTTCCGTGGAAGGGGAAAGGTATGAATATGAGATGAATATGTTAATGGCGTTTGCGAAGGAAAAAATTCCGATGGAAGAAGTGCAAATACATACAATTTACCGGGACAAAAATAATTCCAATTCACATTTCCGCAAGGTTAAAGATTCCGCAAGGATTTATAAGGATATATTGAAATTTACATTATCATCTTTTTCCAGCTTTGTTCTGGACTATCTGCTGTTTTCGCTGCTCATGGTTTTTATGCCGCATACAGCCATATATGCACTCTTTGCAAATATAGCGGCAAGGATAGCCAGCGCATTTTATAACTATAGCATGAATTGCCGGTTTGTATTTCATACAAATCGCAGCGTAAAGACAACCGTCCATTATTTTGCGCTGGCAGGTGTTATATTGGTAATGAATAACTTGATTCTGGAAATGTTCGTACAGGCGTTTCACGTATCTGTGTATCCGGCAAAATTGCTGACAGAATGCCTCCTGTTTCTTCTAAGCTGGCTGGTACAAAACCTCGTCATTTTTCGGAAAGAGAAATGTTTGCCGTGCAATTTATTTCCGCGAGCAACGAGCCAAGTGACCGCTTGCAGGAATTTGGCCACTGCCGCGAGAGCCAAAGACCCTGCTTGTAGGAATATTTCAAGATTGATTTCACGCTGTTTGCGGCGGGGGCTTTGGCTTGTGGGCGGAAAGGCTAAGCTATGAAAAAATGGGTTTTAGGGATTGCAGCAGATTTGATCATAGCTGCGTTGGTTGTCCTTGCAATATGGGCGGTAAATTACAAAATTCCACAGAAGGGGATAAAGGAAGTAAAGTTCCCGCAAATAGGGGCAGAGGGGGAACTTGGGCAGGATTTGCCAGAAGAGCCGGAAACACAATCGGATCTCCTGATGAGAACCCATGTGGTTTTGGATGCGCAGGATTGGCATGAAAAGTTTGCGGGCAAATTCACAGATACCGTTATTGCAGCGGAGGATTCTTATACCAGCCCTAATTTGTCCATTCAGTTATCGTACAGCCAGTATGATACGGGGATTTTGGACAGGTCAAGTTCAGGAAAACATATAAAATATGGGACAGAGGTTTCCTATGTGCTTGCAGATATTTATGTAGGGGATATTACCTGCTTCCAGACCGCATTTGCACAGGGGACGTATGGCGTAGGGTATTCGGAAAAATTGTCGGATATGTCCAGGGAGATGAAAGCGGCGCTTGCTGTAAACGGCGATTCTTACAGCAATAACCGCCACAAGGACAATGGGACAATTATCAGGAATGGCGTGATTTACCGGAGCAGCCAGACAGACGCAGAAACCTGTGTGCTGAACTGGGATGGGACAATGGACATTTACAGCCCGGGCCAGATAGATTTACAGCGCCTGATCGACAAAGGGGCATACCAAAGCTGGATTTTCGGGCCGAGCCTGCTGGATGAAAATGGGAAAGCAAAGAAATCTTTCCTTACATGGGACTATATCAAACAATCCCATCCAAGGACAGCGGTTGGATATTATGAACCGGGGCATTACTGCCTTCTGCTGGCGGATGGCAGGCAGGAAAGCTCCAGAGGAATGTTTCTTGAAGAAATGGCAAAGGTATTTGAAGATTTAGGGTGCAGGGCGGCTTACAACCTGGATGGAGGGCATTGTTCGTTTATGACGTTTGAGGGCAGGGTGGCGAACCATCCATATAAACCGGAACATGAAGTGGCGGATGGAATCTTTATTACGGAGGGATTGCAATGGGAAGATTAAGA
Source organism: uncultured Lachnospiraceae bacterium (assembly GCA_910584585.1). GTDB lineage: Bacteria > Bacillota > Clostridia > Lachnospirales > Lachnospiraceae > Petralouisia. The sequence continues at coordinate 22,822 of CAJUBP010000059.1, forward strand.
GGATTTTTCATTCATGTAGGCATTATATGCAGTTTTGTATGCGTAATTGCAGGGGCGCTGGACTGGTATAATCCGTATATGGATTTTTCAGGACATGCTTTTTTTATGTATTTATTGTTATGTTTTTCTGTAATATCAGCGGCGTTTCTAGGAAAAACGGAGAAGAGGGCGGCTGTTTGTGGAAAAAAGGGATTTGAGCAGCGGATAGTGCAGATCAGGCAGCAGAATAGAGGGGCATAAGGGAAGAAAAGCCTTTGGAGCGTGTTTCTGCTTCAGATGAGAGAAAAGCGGATAAAGAGAAAATAAAAGACCTTGAGATAAAAAAGAAGGCAATGGAGGAAGAACTGGAAGAACTGAAAGGAAATACGGCAAAAGTATTCGACAGCATGATGCCGGATCAGGAGGATTTGATTGTCAGGATATTGGAAAATCTTATATCAGACCAGCGGGCGGCTATCCTTTCAAAGATGAGCATTGCAAATGCAGCGAGTTTAACTGAAAAAATGATGCAAAAAAAATGATTTCCTCTCAACTTATTGAAAGTCTTGCAGCGTGAGATTGGGAAACTGGACAGCGGCATGAACCAGAAGAAAGAAGGGGCTGCCGGGAAATAGATAGTCCCTTCTTTTTGTATTAACTGATTGAAGATAAGCGGAAAATAGATTATAATTATTGAAGTTGCTAGAGGAAAATTCTATACCTACTAAATAATATATCAGAAATTGAATCTAAGTGAAAGAGAGAATAGAGGGAGGAATTTGAGAATACGGAATAAAATAATTTCTATTGATGTTAACTGCGGGGAGCTGGTTCGAATTCAACACGGGGAGTATATAGAAGGAGATAAGGAAATGAAACTGTTTCAGGATAAATTTAAGCGGGAACAATCTTCAAAGGGCGGCGTATGTCTGGCGCTATTCGGAATGGCAATGATGGGATATGGAATTTATCGGGGAGAAGTATCCGTGATTTTAGAGAAAGCGATTAATCTTTGTATGGAGTGTATTGGAATTGGCTAAAAGTAAGAAAATTAATGAGTCCAAGCGCCATGGAGTGCAGGCTTTTTGGGCGCTGCTCAGCAACAGTTATCTGCCCGGATTTTTTCAGGGAAAAATTTATAAAGGAAAATTAAAAAATCTCTGTGTTCCCGGGCTGAACTGTTATTCCTGCCCAGGGGCTGTCGGCGCCTGCCCGATAGGAGCAATGCAGGCGGTGATTGGGAGTTGGAATTTTAAATTTGCATTTTATGTGGCAGGATTTCTGATGTTTATCGGTGCGTTGATGGGCAGGTTTGTCTGTGGGTGGCTGTGCCCTTTCGGATTGATTCAGGATTTGCTGCATAAGATTCCTGTTTGGAAAAAGATTGAAACCTTTCGGGGCGATAAACTGCTTCGGAAATTGAAGTACATCGTCTTATTGGTGTTCGTAATATTGCTTCCTATGGTTCTGGTGGATATTTTAGGGCAGGGAGCGCCCTACTTCTGTAAGTTAATTTGTCCGGCGGGCACATTGGAGGGAGGAATCCCTTTGGTGCTGCTGAATAAATCCATGCAAAGCGCTCTGGGATGGCTGTATGCCTGGAAAAATGCGCTGCTGGCTGCGACAATTATTTTGTCTCTTGTAATTTACCGCCCCTTTTGCAAATATATCTGTCCTCTGGGAGCTGTTTATTCTGTGTTTAATCCTGTGTCGGTATTTCGATATCAGGTTGACCGGGAAGCCTGTATCAATTGCGGCGCCTGCGCTGAAATCTGCAAGATGCAGGTGAATCCGGCAAAACATGCCAATCACCCGGAATGCATTCGCTGCGGCGCATGTAAAAAGGTCTGCCCGGCAAAGGCAATCCGGCATGGGTGCGAATTGTAACGAACTGTTGCCAGCGTTAGTAACAGTTCAGCCTTCAGAATTGAACCTATAAAAAATAATAGAAAAAAGTGCCG
>CAJUBP010000060.1 GCA_910584585.1 uncultured Lachnospiraceae bacterium
TTCGTTTGAGCCTATTTTTTCGGCTCGGTTTTTCATAGATTACTTGACACTACCTTGTTTCTTGCTGTACATCAGCCAGAAATATTTTCAATATTTGTTGCGGCGCTTACAATCAGAATTGCGATAATCAGCGTCGCTATAAAATATTATAGCCATTTTCCCTTGCTTGTGAATTTAGAATATGTTATTATCAATAAGTAAATCTTATCAATCAAAGGACGTGAAAATATGAATACTATGCAGCTGCACTGTTTTCTGGCTGTTGCAGAAACTTTAAATTTTGCCAGAGCCGCCGAACAGTTAAATGTCACACAGCCAGCCGTTACGCAGCAGATACAGTCGTTAGAGGAAGAATTGAATGTAAAATTATTTAGAAGGACCACACGCACCGTAGAGCTTACCACTTCCGGCAAACTGTTTATCACCGACGCAAAAGGAATCCTCGGCATTTCCGAACGCGCCAAAAGACGTTTTGAAGAACAGACGAAACAAGAGAACCAATATTTCTCTATTGGCTGCCACACTCATGCGGAATTATATCTGTTGCCGGAAGTACTTCGGAAAATGAGTGGTGTTTATCCTGGTTTTCATCCGCTGTTTCAGGTTCTCCCATTCCAACATTTATATAAATATCTGGACGACGAATCCTTAGACGTCGTCATTTCCTTTTACGAAGGAAACAAGAACAAAATCCACAGCGCTTACAAAGAGCTTTTCAAAGTGCCCGTGAAAGCCGTATGTGCCTCCAACCACTTATTAGCGAAAAAAGAAAAACTTTGCCAAAGTGATCTAAAAGGGGAACGGCTCATTATCAATGACCCTTCTAAATGCCCCGACAGTATCGCGGCAATCCAATCCCGCTTGATTGAAAACCGGCCGGTTTCTGATTTATTTTTCTGCGAATATGCCGATGCCGCTGTTGTCATGGCAAAAGCCGGTTATGGCATCGCTATCCAGCCTGATCTTTTTGCCATGCAGGACCCTGCATTAAGCTGTATTCCTCTGGAAGGGGCAGAGCCGGTTTCTTACGGGGTTTACTATAAACAGCTAAAAGGGCAGCCTGTTCTTAAAACTTTCGTTCAGGCTGCCTTGCGTGAATTTATGTCATATCCCGATGATTGGATTAGGATTAATTAACTATCACTTTGGAAGTATTCCAGTTTCTGGCACTGGCATATGAGGTCAAGCGCACTTTCCCTTGTCGCCGTGAAATCTCTTTATCCATCTTATTCATATTCCTCAGCACATCGCAAATAACATGATTCCGCTCAAACTCCCCATTGACATTGCCTTTTTCCTGTTTTATAATATTTTTATTACAATCGTAAGATTAGGAGGAATTTATTTTGAAAAAACTGCCCCAGATTTCCGAAGCTGAATTCGAAGTGATGAAAATCGTCTGGAAAGACTCGCCCATCAGCACCAACGACATCACGGACCGCCTGGTGAGAACCACATCCTGGAGTCCGAAAACCATCCAGACGCTGATCAAGCGTTTAGTGACAAAGGGCGCGCTGACCTATGAAAAGCACAGCCGGATGTTTGTCTATACCCCATTGGTCAGCGAAGAGGAATACATCGGCCAGGAAAGCAATTCTTTCCTGAAACGTTTCTATAACGGCAACATTTCCGCCATGCTCTCCGCCTATCTTGAGCATGACAGGCTGTCAGAAACGGAAATCCGTACGCTCCGCTCTCTTTTGGACAAGAATTCTCCCAAAGGAGGAAGCTGATATGGAAGATTTCATTATTCATTTTCTTCTCTGCAACATTTTGATCAGCGTTATCATCGGGATGCTTCTGGCTGTCAAAAGGCTGCTGCGCAAAACTCTCACCAGCCGCATGCAGTATAACCTGTGGTTTCTTCTGCTTGGCCTGCTGGCAGTCCCTTTCCTGCCTGCGGGACAATTGGAACATCTTCCGTTTTTTTCCTGGCTCCGGCAGGCCCCTGTCCTCTCCGGCAGAGTTTCCATGGAGAAAAATACCGGCCCTCTGCAGACCGGCCCGTCAGACTGGAGGAATGATTTCGCCATAACCTTAAATCAGAAGGCCCCATGGAACCTGGGACTCCTGCTGTGTATCCTTTGGATTGCCGGCATTCTTGCCATGACTTTGTTCCTGTTAAGGTCAGCCATTCGCTTCTATGCGCTGAAACAGTCCGCCCTGCCGCTGCAGAATCCTGCCCTGAGCAGATTGTACCGCCGCTGCCTGGAAGAAATGAACATTACAAGGAATATCCCCATTTACAGCACGGCATTTCTGAAATCCCCTGTGATTGCCGGACTGTTTTGCCCCTGCATCTACCTGCCGATTTCCCTGATTTCTGATTATAAGGAAAAAGATCTGCGGTACATGCTGCTCCATGAGCTTTCCCATTACAGGCACAAAGACGCTCTGGCCAATATCCTGATAAACCTTGCCGGCATATGTTACTGGTTCAATCCCATGGTATGGCTTGCTGTAAAAGAAATGAGAAATGACCGGGAAATGGCCTGCGACGCTTCCGTTCTAAAAATGCTGGAACAAGAGGATTATATCGCCTACGGAACTACATTAATTAATTTTGCTGAAAAAATATCACGCGCCTCTTTCCCTTTTGCTTCCGGTATCAGCGGGAGTATGGCGCAGATGCAAAAGCGGGTGCTTCAGATTGCGGCTTACCAGAAAGCCTCTTTCCGAAAAACCATCGGCGGGCTTTTCTTCTGCGGGCTGCTGACCGCCCTGTGCTTCTGTTTTATCCCCCTTCTTTCCCTGCAGGCGGAAAATCAGAACCGCTATGCTTTCTCGGAACAGAGGAAACATATCACATACCTTGACTTAACCGATTCTTTCGGCGGCTATGACGGCAGTTTCGTCTTGTATGACGCCGCCGAAGACACATGGCAGATTTACAATAAGGAAAAGGCCCAGACACGCGTTGCGCCAGTCTCCACCTACAAAATATACAGCGCTCTGCTGGGCTTAGAAACTGGCGTTATCTCTCCGGAAGATTCCCGAATGGCATGGGACGGCCATCCTTACAAGTTTGACGCCTGGAACGCTGACCAGACTCTGAATTCCGCCATGGCCTGTTCCGCCACCTGGTATTTCCAGGCCATTGATCGTCAGGCGGGCCTGCCGGCAGTACGGAATTTTATTCGGGAAATCAGTTACGGCAACCAAAAAGTGTCCGGTGACTTATCCGCCTATTGGGCCGGCTCTTCCTTAATGATTTCTCCCATCGAACAAGTGGAGCTGTTGCAGAAATTTCACCAAAACCAATTTGGTTTTGCACCGGAAAACGTAGACGCAGTAAAAGAATCCATCCGTCTGTCTGCCGCAAAAGAAGGGGAACTCTATGGAAAAACCGGAACCGGGGAAGTCAATAGTCAAAACGCCCTGGGCTGGTTCATCGGTTATCTGGAAACAGAGGACAATACCTATTTCTTCGCCGCAAATATTCAAAATGATTCTTCTGCCAGCGGCTCTGCCGCAGCCGGGCTTACTTTTTCGATTCTCTCTGAATTGGGAATTTGGAATGAATAATCCGATGCCAGACGAACCGCAATCTCCCTGGCCGCCGCGCTGGATACTTCTTTATCATCCGTCCTGCCGAGATAAACGCAAAAATAAACCTTCTCCTGGGCAGACTCCGCAAATCCGGTAAACCACGCGTCCACCACAATCCCCTGGGCTTTGCCCATTCCGGTCTTTCCATATATGGAAAGGCCGGGTTCCTGCTGTTCCTCGATCCGCATCACTTCCTTCAGTGTATTCTGCGTCTCTTCGGAATACACTGATTCCTCTCCAAAAATCCGCTCCATCACTTCAGTCTGTTCCTTTGGGGATATTTTCAATGATGATTCTATCCAAAATCCAGTCAGCGCAGGGTTATTGTTATTGGTATTCAGCCGCCCCTCCCAGTCGGAAATATCACAGTTTCCATAGGAAAGCCTGTCTAATTCCTGCTGCATCTGTTCTTGTCCGATTTCATCGATCACTTCCCGGAAATACCAGACGCAGGAGCTGCGGAAAGCCTCTTCAAACTCCATATCACGGTTCCAGTTTTCATTCCAGAACATTTCACCGCTCCATGGGCGCAGAGAACGCCCCGGTTCAATCACTCTATGCTCTAAAGCCGTCAGGGATGAAACAATCTTAAACGTGGAACAGGGGGAGCGCCTTGTTTCGGCAAGTTCGCTGTTGTATACCGTAAACTGCCGGGCGAAAGGATCATACAAAACCGCCGCTCCCTGAAACCCGTCAAAATATTCTGACCAGTCTGCTTCTGTTGTCTCTGGCTCTGACGTTTCTGCCGTCCCCGGCTCTGACGCTTCTGACGTCCCCGGCTCTGTTGGTTCCGCCGTCCCCGGCCCTGACGCTTCTGACGTCCCCGGCTCTTCTATTTCTTCATTCCGGGAATACCTCTTCTCGCCGCTTTCCTTCTTTTCTGTCGGCTCCAATTCCTCCCTCTCTTTATCGTCTGTTTCCTGTTCCAATACAGCTTCGCCATTTTCTGTGCCTGGCTTTTCAGAACAGCCGCTGAAAAAAAGCATACCCATGATTCCGCATCCCATTAATTTTACAAAATACTTCTTTTTATTCATAATAATCACTCATTCCTTTCAAAATATTATTTTCACAGTAATAATCATTCATTCCCTTCACCTGCTTTAAGCATAGATAACAAAAATATATTTTTCACAGCAGCTCTCGCTTAATCAGTTCTGGTATTTAACGCCTGGGACGCCTCCCCGGTAATAATTTCTTCCCGGCTTTCCAAGCCAAAGTAATAATTCAAAATATTTTTCCCCACAACAGTGGCATTGGAGGAACCATATCCGTTCGCAATCCGCACTGCCATCGCAATCCGGGGCCGTTCTGCCGGCGCATAGCCCACAAAGAGAGCATGATCCGGCCTGTTTTTCGCTTCCTGGGCCGTTCCTGTTTTCCCGGCAACGTTTATTTTCATGTCTTTTAAGACAGCGTTATTCCGGGCAAACTGCAGCATTCCTTCCTGTACAGTATTCCAAACAGAATCCGGCAGTTCTATGTTTGCCTCTACGGCCGCTTCTTTCGGTATCAAGTCTCCCGTTTCATCCGCCGCTCCCTCCACCAGGGAAAGGGAAAAAACTGTTCCTTTGGAGGCGATTGCGCTTACATATCTTGCCAATTGAACCGTCGCGTAATTGTGGGTGCCCTGGCCGATGGCGGAAGGAATCCCATAGGCATCCGTAACGTGGGGCTCGGACTCTGCAATTTCAATCCCTGATTTCTTATCCAGACAGAAAAGTTTCGAATACTCAGACAGACGCTTCAGTCCGAGACTGTCTGCATATTCCCCTCCATGTACGGTTCCCATCTGATAGGCAATTTCACACATATAATCATTGCAGGAAAATTGCAGCGCTTCCGGCGCGTTTGCCACTGCCCCGTGGCCGGAATGCTTCCAGCATTTCAGATTGGGTTCCACCTTATCAAATACTCCGTCGCAGAATACAGAAGAGTCGGCGGTAATCACCCCTTCCTGCAGCCCGGCGGCAATGGTAACCGGTTTAAAGGTAGATCCGGGAGCCGTAAGCTGCTGGGTGGCCCGGTTATATAAAGGCAGCGACTGATCTCTTAAAAGTTTCTGATAATATGCCGCATCCATCTCATTCGCCAGACGGCTGTTATCGTATCCCGGATAAGAAACCAGAGCCAGCGCTTTTCCCGTTTCCGGCTGCACCACCACTGCCGACGCGGAACAGGGGTCTAAAGCCAGCTGTCCGGGCGTCAATTCCAAATGCTCTATTTTCTTTTTGAGAAAGGCAAAAGGCTCTTCCAGGCCCTGCGTCAACAGCTCATAATCCCCGTCCGTATCTGACAATACCTGTTGTTCATACAGCAGCAGGCACAAATCTTTCTCCGCAATTCTGCCCTCAAACACCAGCCAATGAAACAGCTTTTTTTCAAATTCGCTGTTAGATTCCAACTGTTCTCCTATTGCTTCCGCCAACAAACGATACATTTCGTCTACGGTAAAATAGCCCTGTTTTTGATCCAGAACCCCTTCCGCAATCCATCCCGCTTCGATTCCATGGCTGAAAAATTCTTTTGCGCTGATTTCCTTTTTCTTGCTCCATCGCTGATATACTTCATCCTCTTTGTCTATGGCATCCTCTTCTAACAGGCCTGTCTCATCAGCGATGTAAGAAATATATTCCTGCATTTCCTTTGGCAGCTGGCTGTAATCTGTATGTTCCTCCAACAGCTCTGCCAGCAGCTTTTCTTTTATTTCTGCCTTTTTGGCTGCCAGCTGCCCTGCCATGGTTCGCTCCAATTCTGACGCCTCTGCACTCTTCAGCTTTTCCAGAGAAATCACTTCGTTCTCAATCAACGCCCGGTACACATCATAGATTGGAATGCGGATCTCTGTGGTATCAGAAACCGCCGATTTGTCAAATTCTTTTTCATTGATGAGATTTCCTGCCAGAATTCCTGCCAAATTTTGCTCTAAAATGCGGTATACCGCAATCTGCAGCTCCTTATCAATGGATAAATACACATCCTTCCCGCTTTCGGCTTCCCGGATCACCTGTTCCTGCCCCACAATTTTCCCCACATTGTTTACCATAATCCGCCGCTCGCCATCCATACCCTGAAGCTGTTCCTCCAAATATTGCTCCATCCCGGCTTTTCCAACCACCGAATCCGCTGTGTATTCCCGGTCAGAATCTTTGTATTCTTCCAGTTCTTCCGGAGAAATTTTACCGGTATATCCCAAAATATGGGACAGCGCCTCCCCGCCTTCGTATACCCGGTTCCATTCCTGGCCGACGGAAATCCCCGGCAGAGAAGGCTGGTTTTCAAAAATATATGCCAGAGTCTGTTCCGATACATCCCTGGAAATCACCACAGGCACATATTTTTTATAGGAATTTAAGGACAAAAGATAGCGGATTCCGAGGATTGTCAGAATCTCTTCTTTGGTATAACGCTCCGGCAGCCCGTATTGCCGCAATTCTTCCTCGGAATAATTCTTTTTCCCTTCCCCGTACAGCGCAAATTTCCTGTGATCCGAAAGAAACTGAACCATCTCTTCCGCACCCATCTCTTTTTGTTCTTCCGTTAAATCTTTTGGATTGGCTTTGCCAAACACATCCGCCAAAAAACGCAGCCGTTCCCTGCCTTCCACTGTATATTCATAATTGCCGCCAAAACCCGCCCTTATGGGCAGGCCCTGGGTGATCTCTTCCTGATTGCTCTCCAGTTTCTTTGCAACATGGTAAATCATGCCGTTTAAGGCCAGCTGGCGTTCCCGCTGGGAATCATACACGCCCTCGTCCGTCATTGTGACCGTGTAAACCAATTCATTGTATGCCAGAACCTTTCCATTGCGATCGTAAATCAGGCCTCTGGCATTATTGTCCTTTACTGTTTTCGTAACTTTTAACTCATAATCTCTGGCGTATTTCGGCCCGTTTACAATTTGCAGCTCCCACAGGCGGTGCAGCAGAAAAGAAAAAAGAACCGCAAATAGCAGGATTAAAGTGAAAAGTCTGGTATTAGGGCTCCTCCTGACTCCGGAAATGAGCCTGGAGGTAAAATTGCGGAATCTGCCTTTTTTCTCTGGGAAAAACATTTTGAGTCATCCTTTCTCTCATAAATTGCAGCTTATGTATTATATTTGGAAACGTAAGCCGCTGCCGAAGTTCGAAATATAGTGCATATATTTTTCTCTCGGCTCTATGCGTGTTTAAAAAATCTTACCATTGTAATACTTTATATATTACGATAGTAAGATTTAAAAGTCAAGAAAAATATCATATATGTCAGATCTGACGCACCAATATGAGGAATATTACAAACAATTAGAAATTATGCCTGATCCGATCATGGCAAGCGAGATTCTCTGAAAATCCTAATTTCACTTATGCCTTGATAACTATCATGTTTTATCCGCATTCTCTCTCACCGCAGCCCGGTATTCCCGGGGCGTGCTGTCCATAACGCTGCGGAACTGTTTGGAAAAATAACTGGGATTTGAAAATCCGCAGCTTAAGGCAATTTCCGTAACAGGCTGATCCGTTTCAGCCAAAAGCCTTGCCCCTTGGAAAATCCTTTTTCTCTGCAGGTACTCCACCGGGCTGTAATGCAGGTATTGCTGAAAAATACGCTGGCATTCTCTGGTGCAGACATTTGCCGCCCCTGCTATTTCAGAAACGGTAACGTTCCTTCCCAGATTGCAGTCAATAAAGGTCAGCATCTCTTTTAACCGGGTTTCCTGACGGGAGGGAATGGCCCGGCCTGTCTTGTCTGCGCCTTTTGATTTTACAAACAGCACTATCCTTGACAGCGCGTCCCGCATCTGGAATTCATATCCGTATTCTTCTTCCTCGCATGCCAGAAAAGCCCGCTGAAACTGCTCAAAATAAACCTGGTCGTCCTCCCCCTGAAATTTCAGAAAAGCAGCGCCGCGCTCCAGCAAAGGACGGACATAGGCCGTGTCAAAAATGCTGCCCGGCGTGCCTCCGATCAAATCCGGGCTGAATACAAAGGAACGGTAACGGCAGGGCGAAGACACATCCGCAGTAAAAGAATGAATCACTTCTGTATTGACAAAACACCCGTCTCCCGCTTTCAGCCCGTAAGTGCATTCCCCGGCTCCCACCTGCACTTCCCCCTCCAGCAGCACAAAAATTTCCAGTTCTCTATGCCAATGGGATGGAATGTGTCCCGCCGCAAATTGATGGATATCCCCGCCGTTGACTGTCATATCCAGTAACCGCGTATTTTTTTCCTGCAGTTCTTTTCCCCGGTTGTCTGTTAAAATAGAATTAGGCTGTTTGATCATATCTTACGCTCCTGTCGCTTTTGTTCTATTATATGTCGTTTTTCCGAAAGCGGCAATACCGAAATTTGTGTTAAAATTCTATACATTGATAAAAGACTTCTAATCTTTGGAAACGGAGGTCAAGGCAGGATGGCCAACGAAAAAATGTCTGAATTTTTTGAATGATCTCATATTTTGAAAGGAGGAATTTCCATGACGGACAAAGGAGTTCTGGATATGACAAAGGGCAGTCCTTTGCATCTCCTGCTGCGTTTTGCCCTGCCCCTGTTTCTGGGCAATCTGCTGCAGCAATTTTACAACCTGGCAGACACTTCCCTGGCAGGACATCTTCTGGGGGATCAGGCCCTTTCCCAAATCGGGGCAACTGCGGCATTGTACAGCCTGATTATCAACGCCGCCTATGGATTAAATCAGGGATTGGCTTTGACGGTAAGCCGGCATTTCGGCGCTGCCGATGAGGAAAAGGTAAAGCAGTCCGTCTGTTGGATGACGGTGCTTTCCGGTATCTCCGCCCTTATTATGACCGCGGGATTCTTAATCTTCTGTGAACCGCTTCTCTTTGCCCTGCAGGTGCCGGAAGAGCTTATGGAGGGAGCGGCCGCCTACCTCACCATTATACTGGCGGGCATTCCCCTGACTATGCTGTACAATCTGGAAGCCAGTCTGCTGCAGGCATTGGGAAACAGCACTGCGCCCCTTTTGTTGTTATTGTTCAGCAGCCTGCTGAATATTGTATTGGATTTTCTGTTTATGAAACCTCTGGCAATGGGCGTTCGGGGAGCGGCCAGCGCTACCATACTGGCTCAGGGAATCAGCGCAATTCTGGGACTTCTTTTTCTTGTAAAGAATTACCCCCGGCTCCGCTTTGGAAAAAAGGAATTCCATGCAGCCAGACGATTCGTATTGGAAATGTATTGGACCGGACTGAGCATGGCCCTTATGAGTACCGTTTATAATCTTGGCAGCGTGATTCTGCAAAGCAGCATCAACGGCCTAGGGAACACTTATATTGCGGCGCAGGTGGGCGGCAGGCGCCTTGCAGAGCTTTTTCATACCCCCGGACTTGCCCTGGGCACCAGCGTCGCAACCTATTCCAGTCAAAATTATGGGGCAAAACAGCCAGAGAGAATCCGAAGGGGGATTCTGGCAGCGCTTTTCTTTTTCGGCGTCTGGTGGGTCATTGCCGTGATCTTCGTAGTCCTGTGGGCCTCTGACGCAGTCACCTTCCTTACCGGAAGCCAGAACCAGGAAGTGCTTTCCAATGCGGCACTTTATCTGAAAATGAATATTCCCATGATGCCGCCTATGGCAGTTCTTGTAATCTTAAGAAATGCGCTGCAGGGCATGCAGCATTCCATTTCGCCGCTTTTGTGCAGCGGATTGGAATTGGCGGGAAAAGCAATTTTTGCCATTTGGATTGTCCCGGTCTTTGGATACACGGCCGTGTGCGTCTGCGAACCGGTTACATGGGTGATCTGTTTTATTTTTATTCTATGTGTATGTTATATGCACAAAACAGAATTTCAAAGTAAGGAGAATGCAGGATGAAAAATACAGTTATTTTTGATTTGGACGGCTTGCTGATTAACAGTGAAATTATCAGCTATCAGCTTTATCGGGATTTGACAGGACAATACCAGCAGGATTTTTCCATGGAAGAATACATTCACAGCTACAGCGGAAAGACAGAAGCCGACAATATGCAGACGCTGATTTCGGAATTCGGCCTTCCAATCTCTTTGGAAGAAGGTCTTGCATTTGCGTCCCGGAAAGAAAAAGAATATTTTAAACAAGGAGTCTCTCTGAAACAGGGCTCGGAAGAATTGTTATCCTATTTAAAGAAAAAGGACTATAAAATTCTATTGGCGTCCTCCAGTTCCATGGAACGGGCTATGGGCGTTTTAAGCCAACATGGAATTTCCGCCTTCTTTGACCACATGATATTCGGCACAGAGGTAAAAAGGGGAAAACCTTATCCCGACATCTTTCTCAAAGCCTGCGAACGGGCAAAAGAGCCTCCGGAAAACTGCCTGGTTTTAGAGGACAGCGAAGCAGGCATACAAGCCGCCTGCTCCGCCGGGATAGATGTCATCTGCATTCCGGATCTGAAAGCTCCGGGCAGGAATTTTCTTGAAATGGCAGCTGCAAAATTAACCTCTCTGGAAGATGTCATTCCCTGGCTGGAGCGTGTTTGAAAAATCATTCCCGCCATCTGCGCCAGAGCGTGTCTTAAAATTCACTCCCGCCATCTGTATCCCCCACTTAGCGCGATATTTGCGCCAAATGAAGGTTACATAGCCCGCTATGCGCCCTTCATTTGGCGCAAATTATTTGACAAGTAAGTATGCTCGTGAGTATAATATCCCTGCTTCCGCGGTAAATTTACTCAAATTTTATCCTTTAATTCCCGTAGAGGCAATTCCTTCCACATAATATTTCTGCAGGAAGATAAACATAATCAGCATCGGAATAGCCGAGATGGTCAGAGACGCCATAATCGGCCCGTAATTGATGGGCTTGGAGCCGAAAAAGGTCTGGATTGCCAGCTGTATGGTGCGTTTTTCTTCTCCCGTCACCACCAACAGAGGCCACATAAAGTCATTCCAATGTGCCACAAAATCCAGGATAAAAATGGTTGCGTACACGGTTCCCGATATGGGCATAACCACCTTGAAAAAGGTCCGCACCGGACCGCAGCCGTCAATGGAGGCAGCCTCCAGCAGTTCATCGGGAATGCCCAGGAAGAACTGGCGGAACATATAAATGCTGAAGCACTTTGCCACAAAGGGCACAATCAGCGAAGCCCAGGAGTTGATCCACCCCAAATCCGCCATTTCCCGGTACATGGGCAGCATAATCGCCTCCGCCGGAAATACCATCAGGCTGATGACAAAGGTCAGCAGAAGCTTTTTCCCACGGAATTCAAATTTTGCCAGAGCGTATCCGCAGATGGAATTCACCAGGAGATCCAGAACAATGATAACCAGGACATAAAACAGGCTGTTGCCGATAAATTTCCACATATTGATTCTCGAAAAAACCTCTATGTAGTTGTTCAGGGAAGCCCCTTTCGGAAAAAATGTGGACAGGGAATTCAGCCCTTTAAAAATCTCCGCCTCAGGCTTTAAGGAAGACGAAATCATCCAGATCAGCGGTGATACAAAAATCAGTGCAATCAGTGTATTGCCAAGATAAAACGCGATTTGTCCAATTCTTCTTTTCTTCGTCATAAGAATTCTCCTCCCAATTCTAATCTGCTTTCATAATCTTCTTCATTCCCAGCGACAAGCTGATGACAATGACAAAGAACACAGCCGCCACCGCGCAGGCATATCCGAAATTCCGCTTCTGGAAGCCCTGTTCGTAAATATAGTACACCAGGGTACGGGTGGAATTCTGAGGGCCGCCTTTGGTCATAACATAAGGCTGGGTAAACAGCTTCATGGCCTGAATTACAGTAATCATCACTACATACTGGATAACGCTCTTAAGGCCCGGAAGAGTCACATAGAAAAAGCTCTGTATTTTTCCTGCGCCGTCAATGGAAGCCGCTTCATACCGCTCCCTGGAAATCCCCTGCAAGCCGGCCAGGAAAATCATCATCTGATATCCCGCCCCCTGCCATGCGGACATAAAAATAATGGAATTCATGGCCGTCTTCGGATCATTGAGAAATCCGCAGGGCTCTAAGCCCAGTTTCACCAGCAGGGCATTTAACAGTCCGCTGTCCGGGCTGGAATTGTACATTACGGTCCAAAGGATTGCCACCACAACCATGGAGGTTACCTGGGGGCTGAAATAGGCCGCGCGGAAGACAGACACCCCTTTTCTCCGGGAAGAAATCAAAAGGGCCAGAGCCAATGCGAGAACGGTCTGAAAGGGAACCACCAGAACTGTAAAATAAAGGGTATTTTTCACCGCAATCCAGAAATCCTCATCCTGAAACAATTCCTTAAAGTTGTTAAACCCGCAGAACACAATCCGATCCGGACGCATAATATTGTAATCCGTAAAGGCATACCGAATCGTCTGCAGAGACGGATAAATTAAAAATGCTGCCAATAAAACCACTGCCGGAATCACGAAAAGATACGCAGCTCTTCGTTCACTTACTTTATTGATTGATTTTTTCATCGCGAATCCCCCTTTTTGATCAATCTTTCGCGTAATATTTCTGATAATCTTTGTCCATGGCTGCCGCTGCCTCATCCAGCGCTTCCTGAGGATCTACGCCGGTAAATATATTCAGCATTGCTTCCGCAAATTCCGCTGTCAGCACGCTGTAAGAAGGCGTTCTCGGCCTTGGATGCCCGGTTTCCATTAATTGCTCCTTAAAAATGGAACGGGGATATTCGTTGTATTCCGTCAAAACATCATAACTGGAAACTCTGGTGGGCGGCTTCGAAATCGCCTGGGCATAAGTGGTTACATTTTCCTCGGAAAATAGGAAGCGGATTACTTCCTTCACCGCGTCCATATCCTGAACATTTTTTGTGACAGAGGCCGCCCAGTCGCCGGTGGGGGAAGTCAGCACCCCGTCATTGTCTGCCACCGGAAAATAAGTGACGCCCCAATTCAGATCCGGGTAATCCTTTTCCAGCGTGGCCACTTCCCAGGAACCGCCCAGCATCGTTGCCGCTTTGCCGTTATGGAATTCCTTCTGAATGGGATCGATGTTGGCATAACCGTCTGCAATCAAGCTGTTTAAAAACTCTGCCGCTTCCACGCCTTCGGGGCTGTTCAGATACCCTTCGGCCGAACTTCCGTCTTCATTCACAAAGTCCGTGCCGTTGGAAATCCAGAACTGTTCCAGCACATAGGAAAGCCCCTCTCCCTTGTCCATAATAATATTCGTCCCGGCCACTCCGTCTTTGGTAAGCTTTTTCGCAGCGTCGTAATATTCGCTCCAGGTCCAGGCGTCCTCTTTGCTCTCCGGCACGGAAATTCCCGCCGCGTCCAGCATGTCTTTGTTATAATACAATGCCACGGAGCTTTCTGTCGCGCCCACCGCATAGATCTTTCCGCCGTAAGTATTCTGCTGCTTGGAGGAATCAAAAAAGTCACTCCACTCTTCCCCGGAAAAGAAATCATCCAGAGGAAGCGTCACCTCATTTGCTGCGTAAATCGACACATTGGGCCCATCCACATACAGGATATCCGGCAGATCATTGGAGGTGATAGCCGCATTGACCTTATCCTCATAGGCATAGGAATCCGCGCGTACAATGGCTTCTCTGCGCAATTCAATTTCCCCTTCATGGGCCTGATTAAACTCCTCAATTTTCTCCACCCACCATTCTTCAATGGCCGGCTCGTCGCTGGGGCTCCATACGGTAATTACCGATTCCCCGTCTTCGTTGACCCGCTCCTTTGCCTTGCCGCAGCCTGTCAGCGCAGCTGACGCAACAGCAGCCGCCAACAACGCCGCAATTACTCTTTTTCGCATCTTTCCTCTCCTTCCCATTTTTTTTAAATTTATTTCTTTCCTATTTTCCTTCCCATCCAATTGCCTTCTTTCTGCAGTTTTCTTTCGCCTTCCAATTGCTTTCTTTCTGCAGTTTCTCATCCTTCAGATTACTCTCTTTCTGCCTGAACAGATTCCATATCATTTCTCTCCCGTCCAGATAGATTCCATACGGAAAACTTCCGCACGCTTCAGGCATTCTGCCGCTTCCGCGTTTAAAATAAAGCATCCCTGATCTGAGATATCATAAAACAGCTTTGTCCCCACTGCTTCTCCGTCATTGACATAGACTTCTACAGTTCGGCGATCTGCAAATATCTCCAGCTTTTCCACCTTTTCTACTTCCGCCGGGAACATGACAGATTCGCTTTTTACCCCTTTTGTCTGAATGCGCAGTCCCTTTTCGTCATGAATCAGCAGGATCCCCCGGTTCTCATCCCCGCCCAACTGAATGGAAAAAGCAATATTGTCCTCAAATTCCACTTCCGCCTTATAGGCATTGGGACAAATTCCTTTCAGGCAGACATTTTCTCCCTGCCCCCGGTACAATCTTTCCGATTTCAGTGATTCTATTTCTCTGACAGGCGTCAGATACAGACGGCCGTCACGGATATGCATTTCCCTGGGAATTGTCATGCTTCCGCAGGCTCCCCGCTCCAGTTCCAGATGCTCTCCATAAAAATCAGAAATCCATCCGATGCTGATTCTCCGCCCTTTATGCTCAAAACTCTGCATTGCATAGCAATTGCTGCCAAAATCAAACCATCCTCTGTGCTCCTCTGTAAATGTTCCGTCTTCAAAGTCTCCTATGTAATATCTGCACATCTGATATCTTCCCTGGGAATCATAATGATGCATCAAAGCGCCGACTGCCAGATATTTTCCGTCCAATTCCATGAAATCAGGACATTCCATGCAGCGGATTCCCGTTTCCTTTTCCACCAAAAGGGGCCCTGTGTAATTCCAATGCTCCAAGTCCCCGGATTCATACAGCAGAATGGCCGCTTTTCCCTCCAGAGCGCTTCCCAGCGCCATATACCACTTCTTTGACGCTTTGATCACTTTGGGATCTCTGAAATCAAAAGACGCTCCCCGGGGCGGCCGGTCAATCACCAGCCTCTCTTTTGAAAAATGCAGCATGTCTCTGCTGGTCATTTTCCACTGCTGCTGCAAAGTATTTTCCCCGTCCACCATAGGGCCAAGGCTGCGGGTCAGAAAAAAGATCGCCTCCCCTTCATGCATAATTGCGGAACCGGAAAACGCGCCTCCTTTTTGTTCCTCCGGATTGTTCAGAATCTCTTCCTGAGGCTCTAACGCCACCGGAAGATGAACCCAGTGCACCAGATCTTTGCTTGCCGCATGTCCCCAGTACATCTGGGACCACTGCTGGCTGTGGGGATTTAATTGATAGAACATATGGTAATATCCCTGAAACCAGCACAGCCCGTTGGGATCATTCAGCCAGTTTTTCCAGGGAGCAAAATGGTAAGTTTCCCGAATGGGGGAATCGTATTGCCGCGCCTGGCTGAACTTTACAAACCCGCCGCTTTCTTTCTCCTGTTCCAGATAACAGACCCCCGCTTCCAGAATATTTTCACAGCCGCTGAGATAACAAAACGAGACCTGGCACTCTTCGCAGAAGATTTCATATTCCGTATCTGTTTCCACAGGTATTTTAAGCCACCTGTAATATCCCTGCTCCACCGGAAATTCCCGGCATTTCTCCAAAACGGAGATCGCCTCCGAAACTACCCGGATTTTTCCTCCCGGCTGCAGTGCCCGGGCAAACACTTCCAGCATGGCATAATTTCCTGTATTCATCTGCTTCCTCCTTTCCTCCAACAAAATTTCCTGTTACAATTCATACAGGCCGCTTTTTTCTTTATAAAACCGGTTCCATACATATTATACTTAAATATCATGATATTTTTCCATATTATTCTAATATTTTTATTATAATTATGGAACCCGTTCCATGTAGAGATTGTAATATACTCTGTTCCATTTGTCAATCACTTTTCCGTCTATTTTTATCTGCCATCAAAAAAAAGAAGATTCTGTATTGTGCACTTTATACAAAATCCTCTTCTCTTATCTATTTTTACCAAAACGAGTTTTCTATTTTTTTATATTTTCACCAAAAAATCCCGGTTATGCTGTCCCGCCAGACTGGATTTCCACATCCAAGATCAGCCGATGGGGCACATTTTTCCGCTGTTCCACCATGTCCAGAAGGGTATTTACGGAAATCTCCGCCAATAATTCTACATTTTGCCGAACTGCAGTCAGCCGGGGATATACCATATTAGAAGGCTCCGTGGCGTCAAATCCGATAATGGAAATATCCTCCGGAATTCTCATCCCTTTTCGCTGAGCCATGTTCAGGCAGGCGATTGCCGCCAAATCCCCTCCGAATATTCCGTCAATCTCAGGATGATTCCGGAAAATCTCTTCCGCCATCTTATAGTGGGCGTCCCAGTGGAACATGTTCCATTCCATAATTTCATTCAGGACAGCAACGCCATGTTCCTCCATGATCTGCGTAAAAGCGCGGTATCTGTCATTTGCCATAATATGGGGGGAAATCCCGGAAACCAGGTATACTTTCCTGCGCCCGGCCTGAAGCATCAGCTCCGCCGCTAATCTCCCGCCCTTCGCGTGATCACAGCCAATCAGGGGAATCTTCGGCCCTAAATCCCGGTCGATGGAAACAATGGGCTTGGCCTGCTTCTGGTACTCTTCCACTTCCAGGCCATGGGAGGCTGTGATAATCCCATCCACCATATTCCGCTCCAGCATATCCAGATATTCCTGTTCCCGCCTGCTGATGCCTACCGTGTTGCAAATCATGGTTTTATAGCCCTGTTCGTATAACTCCATTTCAATATATTTCACCAGGGACGCAAAAAAGGGATGAGCCAAATCCGGCACAATCACTCCCACGATTCCCGTTTTGTTGTGGTACAGATTCCTTGCCAGCTCATTGGGCGTATAATTCAGCTTCTTTGCCGCTTTTTCAATTTTTTTTCTTGTCTCGGAGGAGACATATCCGGAACCGTTTAAGGCCCGTGACACGGTTCCCACTCCCACTCCTGCTTCCTGAGCCACTTCTCTGATACTTGCCATTTTATTTCCTCAATTATAGGTTGATTATTCAAACATGATCTTTTGCATATTTTTTGTCTTTGGATACGGACGGAACTGGCGGAGCGCCCTTTGGCACACAAACCGGGCAGCGCTCCGGCGAACTAACTGCTAACTTCGACTAAGGAAGTCAGGAAAGCCTTCCTTCCTAAGTCGACCTAAGCAGTGGATTTCGCCTCCGCTAAAAGCGCCCTTGAATCGTTTGCTTAGCCAAAGGGCGCTCCGCCAGTTCCTGTGTATCGAAATGAAATTTACATATTCGTTCGAGTATGTTTGAAAAATATGGATTGTTTGGTGTAATGCTGGTAAAGATCATATCATAATTTCAGAATTATCACAACTGAAAGATTAAGGTAAGTTTTCCACGGATATCTCGAACACATTTATTTCTGTATATCTGAATGGTTGATTCTAAGAAAAGAAACAGATATAATAAATTCCGGGCTAGAGCGTGTTTGAAAAATGCTTTCTGACAGATGTATTCTCCACTTAGTAGGAGATTTGTGCCAAATGAAGGGCGCATAGCGGGCTATGTAACCTGAATTTGGCGCAAATATCGCGCTAAGTGGGGGATGCAGATGGCAGGAATGAATTTTCAAACACGCGCTAGAGCGTGTCTTAAAATTCATTCCCGCAATTTGGGGCTAAAAGGAGAAAACAATGCAGGAAAGCAGATTATTTAAGATTATATATTACTTGCTGGACAAGGGCCGGGCTACCGCTCCGGAACTGGCAGAGCGGTTTGAGGTATCTGTCCGGACCATTTACAGAGATATTGATTCTCTAAGCGGAGCGGGCATCCCCATCTATGCGGAGGCCGGCAGAAATGGCGGCATTCATCTGATGGATGATTTTGTGCTGGATCAGGCGGTATTTTCAGAAGAGGAAAAGCAGGAAATCCTCTCGGCCTTACAGAGCATAAATATTGCCCAAAACAGCAACGCCAGCCAGACATTGCAGAAACTCTCCGCCTTGTTTCAACTGGGTTCTGAGCATTGGCTGGAAGTGGATTTTTCCAGATGGGGAAATGAAGGATTTGACAATGAAAAGTTCGAACTGCTGAAATCAGCGATTATCCGCTGCAGAACCATTAAAATTCAATATGCAGGTTCCTCTCAGGCAATTACGGAAAGAACCGTGCAGCCCTTAAAGCTTATTTTTAAGGCAAAAGCATGGTACTTAAATGCATTCTGTACAGAGAAGCAGGTTTTTCGGACTTTCAAATTAAACCGCATTTTAGATTTGGAAGTTTTACAGGAGACCTTTTTGCGCCGCCATGTTCCGAAACCGCCGGATGCTCCCGAGCCGGAATACAATCAAATTACGCTTCGTTTTCCGAAAGAAATGGCATACCGTGTTTACGATGAATTTGACAAAGACCAGATACAGCAGCTGGCAAACGGCGACCTGATCGCCTCCGCCAAAATGCCGGAAGATCCGTGGCTGACAGGTTTTCTCCTGTCTTTTGGAACACAGGTGGAGATCCTCTCTCCCGCTTATCTGAGAGACGCCGTGGCAGAACAGGCCAAATTAATTTATGAAAAAAATAAACCCTGACAGAAGGTGTCAGGATATCTGTGCTATCCTATCTTCAATAGCAATACAGCTATGAAACTATGTCAGAAAACGGAGGTAAGAAATGAACGAAATGAAAATGAATGAAAAATTCTGCCAATGCTGCGGAATGCCTATGGGAGATACGGATGAACTATACGGAACAAATTCTGACGGCAGTAAAAACCAAGAATACTGCAAATATTGTTTTGAAAAGGGAGCATTTACCTTTCAGGGATCTATGGAAGAAATGATTGAAGTATGCGTCCCCAACATGACTGCCGCCCACCCGGACATGAAAGAGGATGAGGCAAGAAAAATCATGCAGGAATGGTTTCCTACTTTAAAGCGATGGAAATAGCGCAAACGCCAACGGCTTTCATATTCAAAGATATACCCGTGAGCCAAATGATTTGCCAGCAGATTTCAGTATTTTTAAGATAAACAGCAAATCATTTGGCAAATAAGGAACTGTTCAGAAATAACTTTTTTTCTTTCTGGGGGAGGCCGAAAGAACGGGTGGGCCTGCTGCAGCCATGGTTCTTGTGCCTCCCACGTTTTGAAGAAGCCCGGCAATGCGCACAATTTTTTCTTCCGGCTCAAAGCCGTCCACATAGGCGCTGCCCTTATTTCCTCCGATGAACCAGTGGCGTTTATTTATATTCCGGCCAATCGCGTACAGCATAAATTTTGCGTCACCTCCAAAAAAGCACTTATTCCACAGCCTCATCTTCCATAGATCTTAGCAACTTACGGAAACTGAAATAAAAGCATACCGACGTAGTACACACTGCAGCCGTATCCGCTATTGGCTCTGCCATGAAAATTCCTGCAGCTTTATTTTCCATTATTTTGGGCATAAGAAAGATCAGAGGTATCAGCAGAAGGATTTTTCTATAAATGGAAAGAAAAATCGCCACCGGCGCATTTCCCAATGCCACCATGCTGTACTGACAGGCTACCTGTATCCCAAAAATTGCAGACATAGACATAAAAATCCGCAGAGCCCAGGCCGTATACGCCAGCAGCCCGGCATCATTCGTAAAAATACCCGCCAGCAGTTCATTCCCAAACATACAAAATGCCCATATCAGAACCGAACCAACCGTACAGGAAAACAGGACCATGCGGAAAGTCTCTTTCACCCGCCCTGCGTTCCCCGCCCCTGCATTATAGCTTAAGATGGGCTGCGCCCCCTGTGTCATGCCCGTCAGAAGGAGCATAGTAAAATTCATGATCGTACATAAAATTGTGACTGCCCCCACCGCTGTATTCCCTGCATACTTCAAGAGTGAGACATTGAAACAGACAGCCACAAGGTTTTCTGTGATCTGCATCAGACAGGGGGAAAACCCAAGGGCAATACACGGGAGCAGTATCCCCGGCTCAAAGCGGATCAGACTTCTGCGCAGCCGTATCACACTCCTGCCGGAACACAAAAAGGCTGTCACCCATACGGAAGATACGCACTGGCTTATCACTGTCGCAAATGCAGCGCCTTTTACCCCCATATGGAAAAGATAGATAAACACCGGGTCTAAAATACAGTTTAGCGCAGCCCCAATCAGCACAGTCAGCATACTGGTTCCAGAAAAGCCCTGTGCCGTAATAAACGAATTCAACCCTAAAGAAAGTTGGACAAAAACCGTCCCCAGGCAGTAAATCTGTATGTAATCCGCCGCATAGGGGATTGTCTGCGCATCCGCCCCAAACAGCAGCAGGATCTTTCTTCCGAACAACAGCATAACAACCGTCAGAATTATGGAAAGTGCAGCCAGCGTATAGGTGCATGTTCCGAGAATCCTTTCCGCCTCCCCATGCTGCTTTCTACCCAGCGCAATGGAAGCCCTCGGCGCCCCACCCATGCTGATCAATGCCGCAAAAGCGGATATACCAAGGATAACCGGCATCGTCACACCCACGCCTGTCAGCGCATCTGCCCCAATCTTCGGAATATGCCCGATGAACATCCGGTCAACCATATTATAGGTCACATTGATGACCTGTGCGGTCACTGCCGGGACTGCCAGCTTGAAAAAGAGCTGCCGGACAGGAAGCCTCGCCAGTTCGTTTTCTTTGCTGCTGATATTTTCACACTCTTTTTCCATCTATTCCATCCTCTTTCCATACAGATTAACGCAGGATAGCATCATAAATCCTTTTGTCATAATCCTGAAACACATTAAAAACCACTTTTTGAATATCTGAATCTCCCAGACACTTCCAGACTGTCCTGACGGCAATCTCCGCCGCCTGCTGCCTGTACTCCGGCGCTTCTTCCAAAAGCAGGCTGTTCCATGTCCGTATTTTTTCTAACCGGCTCATTTTCCACACACCTCCCAGCCGTTATCTCCCGCCGCCGTTATAATCACACTTCTGGCAATGCTGCATGGCATGTTCCCTATCCTCTTTATGATAAGCGCCCGACCACTGGCAGATGCTCTGCAAAATGGGGACGACAGACAGCCCCTTCTCCGTAAGGGAATATTCCACTCTGGGAGGAATTTCATCATAGGACTGCCGGTTTATCATACCGTTTTTCATCAGCACCTTTAACGAAGCGCCGAGAACCGCATCCGTAATATTGGTAAGCTCACTGCGCAGTTCACTGTACCGCAATGTCTTTTTTGCCGCCAGCACACAGATGATCCGGGAATTCCATTTACCCCCGAACACATCCAGGCCATATTCCAGCGGACAGCGGATATCCTTGTCTAATTTTGGTTTATACATATGATCACCTCAACTCATTCTTTTTCTGCGTATCCCCATCATTATCCCTTTATATCAACCAAAAATCAAGTTACTATGAAAAAGAATAGTAGCTAATAAATTTACAAATATATTGCCC
>CAJUBP010000061.1 GCA_910584585.1 uncultured Lachnospiraceae bacterium
GTTGTGATAACATATTCTTTCTTTTCGTCATCAAAGTATCCAAATTTCATGTTGTTGTTATCCTTTCTTTTACATTTTTCATTGACATACGATGAGGAATTGCATTAGAGCATAAGCAGGTTAGGAATCTCCTCACGGCAGTTCATCAGAACCGGGAAGTGCCCTGCATGATATTTGGGTGTTCCTCCAGAGCGTGTGTTTTCTGCGTATTATTTTTCTCATAGGGAGAAAAAACCTTGTTAAATATAAAAGACTGCCCGTAAGCAATCAATACAAATCCCAGAGACAGGAAAATCATGAGTACTGTATCCAGGGGGATGAACAGGCAAAAGCATGCCGTACACACATCAATAAGAAGCAGGGCAAGGGTCCATTTCAGATTCCTGACAGCCAGGCCCCATGCATTTTTGATGGAATTCACAGGCGTATTTACAAACCTGCCCACCAGCGGAAAGGTATAGTGGAAAACGATCAGCCAAATGACGGAAAACGCAATCAGCAGCCCCGTAATACCGGATGAAAGAGCGGTTCCTCTTATAGGCCAGAAGAGCAGGTTGAATACGATCATGCATCCGGTTCCTAAGAAGGGCAGGAAAGCGAGGGTTCCGTTTTTAAAATTTCGTTTAAATTCACGGATGTAGGTGCGCACCAGGTAGCTGTATTCGCCTTTTGTTTCCTTGCTCATAACGTAATAGAGAGAAGAGAGAGAACATCCGATTGTGAATACCGGAATACAGGTAATTAGAAATACCAGGTTCAAAACGAAAAAATTGCATAATGTGTTAATAAAGTCAATCACAGGATTTAATCTGCCGTTACTCATACGAAACCTCCAATTTAAATTGTTGATAGTTACTTTGATCATCCTTATTATAGTTGCTTTATACAAGAGATTGCTACACGAAAAAAGCATACAGAACTACATACAAAATTAGACATCTTTTCGAAATGGGCCTCTAACAGATAAATTAAAATTGAACTTCTCCATTTATCTGGTGTATACTAATTATGAAATCATGAGAATAATTTTATGTGGATCTGTTGGCAAATCATTTGGCTCACGGATAAATGAAGGAGTAAATTTATGGGAAAGAAATGGGCAGGTATATTGCTGTGTACGGTATTGCTGATATCATTAACGGCAGGGTGTGAAAAAGAGAATAAAAAATCAGGGCAGAATAATTCCGGAGCGGATCAATATAAAGAATTCATCACAGTGGATGTCTATGACGAGTTCGCGAATTACCAGGGGTTACAGAGCGGATGGTTTGCAAAGGAGGTCAAGGATCGGTTTAATATGGAACTGAACATCATTACGCCGAATGTAGCAGGGGGCGGGGATACGCTCTACCAGACACGGGCTGCAACGGGCAATCTGGGGGATCTGATCCTGATCAATACGGCAAACGGCAGGTTTGATGAGCTGGTGAAAAACGGTCTGGTCATGGACTGTACGGAGCTGATAAAAGACAGCGATATCCTGAAAAATTACGGTCCCGCAATAGAAAAAACCAATGAACTGGTGGAAGCAGAAGGAATCTACGGCTTTCCCAATTCGATCTCTTCACAGCCGCCCACCGTACCCTCTGAAAGTGCGGAGCCTACTTTTGGACCGTATATTCGATGGGATTATTATAAGAAAGCTGGATATCCGAGGATAGATAATCTGGATGGGTTCCTGGATGTTTTAGAAAAGATGCAGGCTTTGGCACGAGAGGAAGAGGGAGCCGGCGATATCTACGCAATTTCTTTATTTCGGGATTGGGACGACAATATGATGAATAACGCGAAGCAGCTTGTCTGTATGTATGGATATGATGAGCAGGGCTTTGTGCTGTCCAAGGCGGATGGTTCCGATTACCAGGATATTCTTGCTGAGGATTCCTGTTACATCAGAGCGCTTCGTTTTTTCAATGAGGCAAATGCAAGAGGGCTGGTGGATCCGGATTCCAGATCACAGGATTATGATACATGGATTCAGAAATATCGGGAAGGGAAGATACTATACAGTCCGTGGCCGTGGGTAGGGCAGAGCACGTTTAATACGGCTGAGAATACAGGGGCCGGTAAGGGGTTCAAGATGGCGGCAGTACAGGATATGCAGATCTTTTCATTTGGCTGTTGGCCGGAGGGGGATTCAAAAAGTATTATCGCAATCGGTTCTCAGGCAGAGGATCCTGAGAGGCTTGTGGACTTTATAGACTGGCTGTATTCTCCGGAAGGTTTTGAATTAAATGGGCAGGCAAATGGCGCGGCTGGGCCGAAAGGGCTTACCTGGGATATTGGCGATGACGGTAAGCTTTCATTGACGGATTTTGGCCGAAGGGCGCTGCCGAATAATGCGGTAGAAGTTCCCGAAGAATTTGGCGGAGGAAAATGGTATGCAGGCGTATCCGCATTGAATTTCAGGCCATTTCTTCTGTCAGAAACAAATCCGAACACAGGCGTCCCCTATGATTATCTATGCTGGGATTCTACGATGGAAGATAATGAAAGCCTGCTTGACAGGGAGTGGAAGGAAAAGATGGGAGCGGATACGCCGATGGAGTATCTGGAACAAGAGGGCATGCTTCTTGTGGCTCCCGGGGCTAATTATTCTACGCCGGCTGAAGAGGCGAATATTACCACAGCGAGAGAACAATGCAAAGCCAGGGTGATTGATTATTCATGGCAGATGATATTTGCGCGGGGCAGTGAATTTGACGCGCTTTTCACAGAGCTTGGAAATGTATTGAATGGCCTGGGATACGAAGACGTATATCGTGTGGATTTAGCCAACGCGAAAAATCAGACAGCAGCGAGGAAAGCTGTTGCGGAGAAATATGGGAATTGACAGTAAGACAGATATGCTGCTGTTCCCACAGGGGCTGTTGGGAAATGGAAAGTTTCCGCAGCCCCGTGAGAAAATGGCTCAGCAGCGCAGGCGCTTATAAGTTCTGTTTTTTCCGGTATTCTGCCGGAGAAGTTCCTTCATATTTTTTGAATTTCCGATGAAAATAGTCTACATTTCGGTACCCCACTCGTTTGGCGATCTCATATACCTTCAGAGAACCGTCATCCAGCAATTCTTTTGCTTTGGCGATACGCACCTGGTCCAGATACGAATTAAAATTTACGTTCAGCTTTTTTGTAAACAGCCTTCCCAGGTAAGAACTGTTATAGCCAAATATTGGAGCCAGTGTCTCAAGCTTCAGATTCTCCTGATAATTATGCTGAATATAATGCAGGACTTCATCTAGTACATTTTCCCCAGAGGAGTATCCGACGGAATGCATCCACATCTCAAACTGCTCTTTCAAAAATTCAATGATTTCATAAAGATAATATTTCTCCTCAATCAAAATCATGATAGAGGCGTTGGCCAGGAATGGCAGGTCAGCCTGAGGAAAAATTTGCATAATTTTCTGTTTTACCAGGATATAAACATCTATCAGAAAATGTTTAATATCTGAAATCTCTGCAGTGCATCTGGTCAGATAATCTGACAGATCATTTAAAGTGCCCGTGATCAGCGTTGGATTATGGGACTGTATGTAATTAGAGAAGGATTCCGCGTACTTTGGGGCAAGTTCCTGGGCGAACAGATGAGTAATGTCCCGCTGTACGCGGAGCTCCTCATAACCGATTACGTGCTGATCCCGAAAACAAAAGAATCGGCGGTCTTCTAACTGGCAGACATCCTGGTAGGAAAGATGAATGTCCTGAATACGGAAAGCCTGACGTCCGTAGGTCAGGAATATAGCGTCAAAGGGAGAGCCTTTCTGCGGCTTGCTGCGGTAATGCTCCAGGAGATTCTGAAACCGGGAAATGGCAAAATCTCCTTTTAATAAAATGATTTTACGCTGGTCAATCTCAAGAATGTCATAGGTCTGGCTGTCCTGGTTCGTAACGCGCATAAGTTCTGAAAAGTCCCATGTGGGATGAAGAATGTCCTGGTTATAGTTTCCATAAGTAATCACCTGATAAATATGGGCGTCAAGCTGCAGGTCGCCGGTGTCCAGAGTGTGGTAATTGCAGGAATTCAGCAGTATTTCCTTCAGGATATGTTTTCTGGCTTTGTCACGGTACTGGGAATAAGAGCGGGAAGTTTTTTGTTCCTTTTCGATGAGATTTCGGACAGTATGTATGGCCTGTTCCAGTTCTTCCTCATCAATTGGTTTTGTAAGATAAAAGTCCACGCCGTAACGCATAGCAGCCTGCGCCAGCTTGAAGTCAGAAAGGCCGCTTAAGATAATGAATTTTCCGGTAAAGCCGGATTCCAGGGCCGCTTTTACTACCTCGATACCGGTCATTTTAGGAATACGGATGTCCAAAAGGACAAGATCTGGTTTCAGGAGCAATATTTTGTTCAGCGTATCCTGTCCATTCATAGCGGTTCCGCAGATGGATACCCCAATGGATTCCCAGTCGATAATTTGCGTAAGACCTTCTAATACGAGCCGTTCATCATCAGCAATGAATACGTTTAATACATTCATGATTCTTCCTCCGTGTTGTATTTGTTTACAGAATACCTTGGCATAGATTTTTTATCCTCTTGCGGGAAGGCGGAGCCAGTGAATTTATCCGGACTGCAGAGCGGAAGTGTCACAGTTACACAGGTTCCTAAGTTTTCTTTGCTTTTTATAGTAATGCCATACTCCCGTCCATAGAAGAGATGGATGCGGTTGTTGGTGTTATAAAGGCCGATTCCGTGTTCCGAATTCTTAGCCGGCGTTTCCAGATGGGCGGTTACATTTTGAAGCGTTTCCCGGGACATCCCGACGCCGTTATCGAAAATGCAGGCGTTAAGCCGCAGACGGTCTTTGGAGGGACTTATTTTCAGGATAATATGGCCGTTTTCTTCCATATCCCTAAGCCCATGGGAAAGGGCGTTTTCAATGACGGGCTGCAGCAAAAGGGGCAGAATCCGGTAATTGGAGGGAGCAATGCTTTCATCCACACGGAGATCGTAATTGATACAGGACGCAAATCGAAGCTTCATAATCGCCATATAAGTATTAATATAATCAATCTCTTTTTCAAGCGTTGTGGAAGCGGTCTTAGTGTTGCCGAGCACATAGCGCATGGATTTGCTCAGAAGCTTAATTGCGTTGGCGACGTCTTTATTCCCTTCCACAAAAGCCTTCATGCGGATGGCTTCCAGCGTATTATACAGAAAATGCGGGTTAATCTGGTTGGCAAGGAGCTTGAGTTCCATCTGCTGCTGCTGGTTTTCAATCATCTGCGCATGGATTTGCGACTGATAGATTCTGGCTTCTGCGCTTTTTAGTTTCTCTACCATGAGCTTCATGTCATGAAAAGTAGCGGTAAGCTCATCATCACCCCGGATGTTATCAACAATTTCGTAATCATTGTTACTGACCTTTGCCATAGCGAGGCGGAGCGTAGTAATTCGTTCGCTGAAATAAGTAGCGTACAGGAAGATGATTACTGCAGAAATCAGCAGGGCAAGCAGTGTGATCAATAAAAATATGAGAAGTAAATGATGCGCAGTGCTTAAGGCGCTGGCATCCGCAACAAAAATATGAAGCTTGTCTGAAGAGTGGTAAAGGCTGACGGTTGCCAGGGAACCGATGATATTCTCTTCAAACAGCGCGAAAGTTCCGGTGCGGGAATCCGATTTCTCTTTCTGAATGTCCAATGGAAATTCTTTGCCTGCATAGCTTCGATCAGAACTTAAAAAAACCGGTTCTTCATTTACATTCATATAGATCTGATAATTCTTGTTAGAAATCAGATTGCGGAGATAATCATTAGAGACGGACATAACCAGTATGCCGTAAGTATCTTTACGGGGAATGGGAATACGGCAGCAATAATGCAGCTCCCAATAGTTTACGTCATTCTGTCCGGTTCGGATATCACTGGTCCAGAAGTTGCCGGAGATTTCCTCTGCTCTCTGATACCAGCGGGAACTTGCCGTCTCATCTGTAAAGGGCAAGATATAGTTGTTTGGTTCTATGTTATCCATGAGACGTGCGGGGACGTAGAGCCTTAGAGTCGTCATCATAGCTGTATTCGTAAGAGATTTTTCAAACAGGTCTGCCAGATCGGCCGTAGCTGCTATTGAATCGAAGTCAGGGTCGTCCGTACATAAGAGTTCCTGGAGCTTAGAGCTGTTTGCCACGTTTTCATAAGTAGAGTGTAAATAAATGGATGTCGACACAATGGCAGAATGTACAAGCTTGCTTTGTGAATAGGCCAGATCTTCATAATGCTCAACGCTTTTTCGATAGGTAAAAATACCCAAGATTACCCCAATGATGATAACAGGAATCATAATGGCGCAGATGAACAGAGTGATCAGCTGGCGTTTCATATTATGTTGGGAAAAATATTTAAAATGAAAATGGTTTGTCATATTAGCTCAGCTCCTGTACGAGTAGTTATACATATTGTAACATAACAATGATTCAAAAAAAGTAGTATTTTTTTGCAAATAAATACAGTAGTAATTCGAGAAATTGTTTTTTATAATGTGGTTACATACATAAAAAAGAAAGGCGAAAGAGGTATGAGAGCATGAAATTTCACAATGGATGTTGGTTATTAAAGGAAGGCTATGAATGTTTTTCACCGGTACACATATATGAAGTGAGAGAAGAGAAGAATCAGGTCATATTATGCGCGCCGACAGGCAGAATTGCGGAAAAGGGAGATACGCTTGGCGGAATTAATCTGACGATTCGGATTACGGCCCCTATGCCGGAAGTGATCCGGGTGCAGACTTATCACCACAGAGGGGTAAAGCCGGATGTGACGCGGTTTGAACTGGAATTGCCAGAAGAATCCGACTGCTTCCATATGGAAGAGACAGAGGAGGAGCTTGTGGTGACGAGCGGACATCTGAGCCTTGTCATTAATAAGGAGCATTGGTCTATGCGCTATGAGCGGGATGGAAAGCTCCTGACAAAGAGTGGGAAAAGGGATTTGGCCTATATGAAGACAGACTGGAAAGGCGCAGCATATGACCACGGGAGTGAGGGCGCTTATATGCGGGAACAGTTGGGGCTGTCGGTGGATGAATTGATCTATGGGCTTGGCGAGCGTTTCACGCCCTTTGTGAAAAATGGCCAGTCTGTCAGCATCTGGAATGAGGACGGGGGAACCAGCACGGAACAGTCTTACAAAAATATTCCGTTCTATCTGTCCAACAGAGGATACGGCGTATTTGTAAACCATCCGGAAAAGGTAGAATTTGAGGTGGCGACAGAGCAGGTGGCGAAAGTGGGATTCTCTGTAAAGGGGGAAAGTCTGGATTATTTCCTGATCAACGGACCGACTATGAAGGAAGTTTTGATGCGGTATACGGATATTACAGGAAAGCCGGCGCTGCCGCCGGAGTGGACCTTCGGACTTTGGCTTTCCACTTCCTTTACAACAGACTATGACGAAGAGACAGTTATGAGTTTTATTGACGGAATGATTGAAAGAGGGATTCCGCTCAGTGTATTTCATTTTGACTGCTGCTGGATGCGGGAGTTCCATTGGACGGATTTTGTCTGGGATGAAAGAGTATTTCCGGATCCGGAAGGGATGCTTCGCAGAATCAGAGAAAAGGGCGTCAAGGTCTGCGTCTGGATCAATCCCTATATTGGGCAGGAGTCCGTTCTTTTTGAGGAAGGGATGGAGAAGGGCTATTTCTTAAAGCGGGCAAACGGCGATGTATGGCAATGGGATATGTGGCAGCCAGGGCTTGCCATTGTAGATTTTACCAATCCGGAAGCTGTGAGATGGTACCAGGATAAACTTGGCGGTCTGCTGGAGATGGGCGTAGATTGTTTTAAGACGGATTTTGGTGAGCGGATTCCTGTGGACGCGGTTTACCATAACGGCGCAGATCCGGAGAAAATGCATAACTACTATACTTACCTTTATAATAAAGCGGTATATGATGTGCTGGTGAAATACAGAGGACGGGAAGAAGCGGTGCTGTTCGCCCGTTCTGCCACTGTGGGCGGACAGAAGTTCCCAGTTCACTGGGGCGGAGACTGCTGGTCTGACTATGAGTCTATGGAGCAGAGCTTAAGAGGCGGGTTGTCTCTTACCAGCAGCGGGTTTGGATATTGGAGTCATGATATCGGAGGATTTGAGAATACTTCTACGGCAGATGTATATAAGAGATGGGCGGCATTCGGTTTGCTGTCTACCCACAGCAGGTTCCACGGAAGCAAGTCTTACCGTGTGCCATGGCTGTATGATGAGGAAGCTGTGAATGTGGTGCGTTTCTTCGCGAAGCTGAAGGAGAGTTTGCTGCCTTATCTCTACAGCAGCGCTTATATGACTTCCAGAACCGGAATTCCGATGCTTAGGAGTATGGCATTGGAATTCGAGGGAGACAAGAATTGCCGTTATCTTGACAAGCAGTATATGCTTGGAGAGAGGCTTCTGGTGGCTCCGATCTTCAATGAGGAAGGGAAAGCGTCTTATTATCTGCCGCAAGGCTTATGGACCAATTTTCTGACCGGGGAACAGACGGAAGGCGGAATCTGGCGGGAGGAATATCATGATTACCTGTCAGTGCCCCTTTGGGTAAGGGAAAACAGCATAATCGCCACGGAACAAAAAGATGAAAATGGAGAGATACAGCTGGAGATGAAGGTATTTGGCTTGACAGATGAGGCGCATACAGAGGTTTACCGGAATGAGAAACTGGTGACATCCGCAGCCTTACGGCGGGAAGGAAATAAAATCCGCGGGGAGATTAAGGGGCATACGAAGGTGAATATTCGGTTTGTGGGTGAGCATGGATTGGAAGCAATTGGAGCGGAGATCGTTGCGGATGGCAAGGATTCTGTTCTGAGTATTCCAGAATGGCATGGGGCGTTCATCTGCACAAAAGATAATTAAAAGATAGCGGTTTAACAGGCAGTTAAAGTTATATTTAGGAGTATATGTATGCCAAATAGAGATAGTTTTGAGATAAGAAAAGAAGCAGAAGATTTGACGCGTCAGCTGACGCTGGATGAAAAGATCGGCATGATACATGGCGCGGAATTATTCCGTACGGCTTCGGTAGAGCGGCTAGGGATACCGGCGCTTACTATGTCAGACGGCCCTATGGGAGTCCGGCAGGATTTTGAGCCCGCAAGCTGGAAGTGTGTGGGGAATCATGATGATTATGTGACATACCTGCCCTGCAACAGCGCTCTTGCAGCTACCTGGAACCGGGAACTTGCAAGGCTTACGGGAGAGGTATTAGGCGCGGAAGCCAGAGGGCGCGGCAAGGATGTGATCTTAGGCCCGGGCATGAATATTAAGAGGAGTCCCCTGTGCGGACGCAATTTTGAATATTTCAGCGAAGATCCCTTTTTGACAAAGGAGATGGCGGTTCCCTATATTCAAGGAGTCCAGAAATGGGATGTGGCGGCGTGCGCGAAGCACTTTGCTGCCAATAATCAGGAGACACAGAGGCTGTGGGTGGATGTGAAGATTGATGAAAAGGCCCTTCGGGAAATATATCTGCCGGCGTTTTATGACGCGGTTAAGAAAGGAAATTCCTATACCATCATGGGAGCCTACAACAAGATATATAAGGAGCATTGCTGTCAGAGTGATTTTCTGCTGAACCGGATTCTCAGAAAAGAATGGGGATATGAAGGAGTTGTAATTTCAGACTGGGGCGGCGTCCACGACACGGAAGCGGCGGCAAATTCAGAGCTGGATATTGAGATGTCAGTCACAGACAATTTTGACGAATATTATATGGCAGACCCTCTAAAGAAAATGGTGGAAGACGGGAATATCCCCGAGAAGGTAATTGACGAGAAAGTCATCCGTATTTTGATGCTGATGAAGCGGCTTCATATGCTGGATGGAGAGAGAAAGAGGGGCGCGTACAATACGCCGGAGCACCGGCAGGCGGCCCTTGACGTGGCCCGGGAGTCCGTGGTGCTCTTGAAAAACGCTAAGGGAAGGCTGCCGTTGTCGCCGCAGCAGACAAAGGAGATCCTTGTCATCGGCGAGAATGCAGATCTGTTCCATGCTCTGGGCGGCGGAAGCGCCGAGATCAAAGCTTTATATGAGATTACCCCGCTGATGGGAATTAAGATGCTGCTGGGCGGAAATGCGAAGGTAACTTATCTAAAGGGATACTGCCAAGATCCCAAGGAGGAAAACCAGGACAGGAACTGGCAGGCTGACAGCCTTGAAAACGGCGGAGGCGAGATTGAGTGCGTAAATCAGGCGGACGGGCCGCTTACGTTGCATCGGAGGCTGCTTCGGGAAGAAGCGGTGATGAAAGCGAAGGAATTCGAGCAAGTGATTTTCATCGGAGGCCTGAACCATGAGCAGGACTGTGAAGGGAATGACCGGGCGGATATGAAGCTCCCCTATGAGCAGGATCAGCTGATAGAAGAGCTGCTTGAGGCAAATCCGAATACGGTTGTTGTGATGACTGGAGGAAGCCCGGTGGAGATGGGCAGATGGATTGACCGGGCGGACAGCGTCGTTTGGAGTTGGTACGGGGGGATGGAAGGCGGACGGGCTCTTGCGGAGGCGCTGTTTGGCAGGACGAATCCGTCAGGGAAGCTTCCGGAAAGCTTTTACAAGACCCATATGGATTGTTCGGCTCATGCATGGGGAAATTTCGGAGAAAAGGAAACGGCGGATTACGCGGAAGGAGTTTTTGTGGGATACCGTTATCTGGAAACATATCATGTGGAACCGGAATTCTGCTTTGGGCATGGATTGTCTTATACATCTTTCGGGTATGAGTCGGCGGAACTGACGGAAGAGGACGGAAAGATGTATGTGGAGTGTCAGATTGCCAATACCGGAGGGATGGACGGCAAAGAGACTGTTCAGGTTTATCTGGCCCCAAAGAAACGGATGGAAGGCGAGCCGGCGCGGCAGTTAAAAGGATTTGAGAAAGTTTTTTTGAAATCTGATGAGAAAAGGAAACTCCGGATTGAGATAGAGGATTATTCTGAAAACCAGGATGTCTGGGTAGGAAGTTCCCTGAAAGATTTAAGAATGCGCGCGGAAATGAAAGTATCAGGGAAATGAAAGTATCAGGGAAATGAAAGTATCAGAGAAATGAAAGTATCAGAGAAATGAAAGTATCAGAGAAATGAAAGTATCAGAGAAATAAAAAACATAAAAAGGAGAAAAGAATTATGAATAACATACCCAAAATTAAAATAGGAATCGTTGCAGTCAGCCGGGATTGTTTTCCGGAAAGCTTATCGGTGAATAGAAGAAAAGCGCTTGTAAAGGCTTATGCTGATAAGTATAACGCGGAAGATATCTATGAATGCCCGATCTGCATTGTCGAGAGTGAGCTTCATATGGTTCAGGCCTTAGAAGATATTAAAAAGGAAGGATGTAACGCGTTGTGCGTGTATCTCGGCAATTTTGGGCCGGAGATTGCGGAGACGCTGCTGGCAAAACATTTTGAAGGACCCAAAATGTTTGTTGCAGCCGCGGAAGAATCCGGGGATCATCTGCTTGACGGCAGAGGGGATGCCTATTGCGGCATGCTGAACGCAAGCTATAACCTGAAACTGAGGAATATTCGGGCATATATTCCGGAATATCCAGTGGGAACGGCCCAAGAATGCGCAGAGATGATTCATGAATTTCTGCCCGTTGCAAGGGCGATCGCAGGACTGGCTGATTTGAAGATTATCAGCTTTGGACCAAGACCGTTAAATTTTCTTGCCTGCAATGCTCCGATTCAACAGCTTTACAATCTGGGCGTAGAGATTGAAGAAAATTCGGAGCTTGATCTGTTTGAGGCTTTTCACAGGCACGCAGGCGATGAGAGAATTCCGGCGGTTGTAAAGGAAATGGAGGCAGAACTTGGAGCAGGCAATAAGAAACCGGAGATTCTTTCCAAACTGGCCCAGTATGAGCTGACGCTGAAAGACTGGGTGAAGGAACACAAAGGATATCGCAAATATACGGCGATTGCCGGAAAATGCTGGCCTGCGTTCCAGACGCAGTTTGGCTTTGTTCCATGTTATGTCAATGGACGGCTTGCCGCGCAGGGCATACCGGTTTCCTGCGAAGTGGATATCTACGGCGCGTTAAGTGAATTTATCGGAACGGCAATCAGTCAGGATACCGTGACGCTTCTGGATATCAATAATTCGGTTCCGAAGGATATGTATGAATCAGAGATCAAAGGAAACTATCCTTATGAGCACAAAGATACCTTTATGGGATTTCACTGCGGGAATACGGCGGCTGGAAAACTTGCCTTCTGTGAAATGAAATATCAGAAAATTATGGCAAGGACGCTTCCGGAAGAAGTAACACAGGGGACATTAGAAGGTGATATTCTGCCGGGCGATATTACGTTCTACCGTTTACAAAGCACTGCGGATAATATTCTGCGGGCGTATATTGCTCAGGGGGAGGTGCTGCCGGTGGCCACCCGGTCATTCGGAAGCATCGGCGTATTCGCAATTCCGCAGATGGGAAGGTTTTACCGCCATGTCTTAATTGAAAAGAATTTCCCACATCATGGGGCGGTAGCATTCGGAAAGTACGGAAAAGCGTTGTTTGAGCTGTTTAAATACATCGGCGTTCCCGTACAGGAGATAGGGTATAATCAGCCGGCTGATATGAGATACGCAACGGAGAATCCATGGAAATAAAGGAGCGGAAGATGTTATATATTGGTATTGATTTGGGAACCTCCTCTGTGAAGCTTCTTTTGATGAAGGGGAACGGAGAGATCGTAAAGATTGTGACAAAGGAGTATCCATTGTATTTCCCGAAGCCGGGATGGTCGGAACAGAATCCGGAGGATTGGTTTTTGCAAACCATGGAAGGGCTCAGGGAGCTGATAAAGGAATCCGATCCTTCGCAGATAGCGGGAATTAGTTTTGGCGGACAGATGCACGGATTAGTGGCGCTTGATGAAAAGGATGAAGTAATCCGTCCGGCAATTTTATGGAATGATGGGCGCACTGCAAAGGAAACGGCTTTTTTGAATGAAGTAATCGGGAAGGATACATTATCCATGTATACGGCGAATATTGCGTTTGCGGGATTTACTGCGCCGAAGATTTTGTGGATGAGAGAGCATGAGCCGGAAAAATTTGCAAAAATACGCAAAATTATGCTGCCCAAAGATTATGTGGCGTACCGGCTGTCAGGGAGTTTCAGTACGGATGTGTCAGATGCTTCCGGTACGCTGCTGTTTGATGTGAAGAACCGCTGCTGGTCAAAGGAAATGCTGGAAATATGCGGGGTGGAGGAACAGACGCTGCCAGAACTTTATGAGAGCTATGAAGTGACGGGAAATTTAAGGCCGGAGATAGCAGATGCATTGGGAGTAAGCCGACAGGTAAAGGTAATTGCCGGAGCGGGGGACAACGCAGCCGCCGCAATCGGAACCGGGACCATAGGAGATGGCATGTGCAATATTTCTCTTGGGACATCCGGAACCATATTCATTTCCAGCGACAGCTTTAAGGCGGATGAAAACAATGCGCTCCATTCTTTTGCCCATGCGGACGGAACTTATCATTTGATGGGTTGTATGCTCAGCGCTGCTTCCTGTAATAAATGGTGGAGCGAAGAGATCTTAAATACCAAAGATTATGCGGCGGAACAGGCGGGAATTACAAAGCTTGGAAAGAACCAGGTGTTTTATCTCCCTTATTTGATGGGAGAGCGTTCCCCTCATAATAATCCGGACGCTAGGGCAGTGTTTATCGGGATGTCTATGGATACCACAAGGGAGGATATGACGCAGGCAGTGCTGGAAGGAGTCATTTTTGGACTCAGGGATTCCCTGGAGGTGGCGAGAAGCCTTGGGATGCGTATTGACAGAACCAGAATCTGCGGAGGCGGTGCGAAAAGTCCTCTTTGGAAGAAAATGGCGGCTAACATTTTGAATTTGAGTGTAGATGAGCTTGCCGCAGAAGAAGGTCCGGCGCTTGGAGGCGCCATGCTGGCGGCAGTAGGATGCGGGGAATATGAAGATGTAAAGACTGCAGCGAAAGCCATTGTCAGGACAGCGGGAACCGTAGAACCGGAAGCGGGATTGGCAGCTGCGTATGAAGTAAAATATCAGCAGTTCAGGAAGATATATCCGGCAATAAAGAGTTTGTTTTAAACAAAATTTATGGAGGGCATTTTTACAGAAGCGAAGATTACAAAGCAGTATTTGGTGAATAAGGAGATGGCTACATGAATAATTTAGAACTGCAGAAAATGGCCAATGAAGTCCGCAAGGGGATTGTTACCGCTGTCCATGCGGCAAAGTCAGGACATCCCGGCGGATCTCTTTCCGCGGCGGATGTATATACTTATCTGTATTTTGAAGAGATGAACATAGATCCCAAAGAGCCGGAGAAGGCAGATCGTGACCGTTTCGTCCTCTCTAAGGGGCACACGGCTCCGGGGCTGTATGCCGCCCTTGCCAACCGGGGATTCTTTCCGGTGGAGGATTTAAAAAAACTGCGCCAGATAGGCTCCTGCCTGCAGGGGCATCCCTGCCTGCATACTCCGGGTATTGACATGTCAAGCGGCTCTCTGGGACAGGGTATCTCCGTGGCAGCAGGTATGGCGGTGTCCGCGAAGCTCAGCAATGACGGTTACCGGGTATACACGCTCTTAGGCGACGGCGAGCTCTAGGAGGGCCAGGTCTGGGAGGCGGCCATGTTTGCGGGCCATCGGAAGCTGGACAATCTTGCAGTGATTGTGGACAATAACGGTCTGCAGATTGACGGGAGAATTGAGGATGTCTGCTCTCCTTACCCCATTGGTGAGAAATTTAAGGCATTTCATTTCCATGTTGTAGAGGTGGAAGACGGCAATGACTTTGACGCCCTGCGGGCGGCGTTCAAAGAAGCCCGGGAAACCAGGGGAATGCCCACAGCCCTGATGCTGAAAACCGTCAAAGGGAAAGGCGTTTCCTATATGGAAAATCAGGCTGGATGGCACGGTAAGGCCCCTAATGACCAGGAGTACAGAACCGCTATGGAAGAATTGGAGAAAGCAGGTGAAGCATTATGCCGGAAATAAAGAAAGTCGCAGCCAGGGAGAGTTACGGGAATGTGCTGGCGGAGAAAGCAGGTGAAGCATTATGCCGGAAGTAAAGAAAGTCGCAACCAGGGAGAGTTACGGGAACGCATTGGCAGAGTTGGGGAGAGAACATGAGGATCTGGTGGTGCTCGACGCGGATCTTGCCGCAGCTACCAAGACAGGCGTATTCAAAAAAGAATTCCCCAAGCGTCATATTGACTGCGGAATCGCGGAGTGCAATATGATGGGGATTGCGGCAGGGATTGCGTCTACAGGGAAAGTGCCCTTTGCAAGCTCCTTTGCTATGTTTGCGGCAGGCAGGGCTTTTGAGCAGGTGAGGAATTCTATCGGATATCCTCATTTGAATGTAAAAATCGGGGCCACCCACGCAGGAATTTCTGTGGGAGAGGACGGAGCCACCCACCAGTGCAGCGAGGATATTGCCCTGATGCGTACCATTCCGGGAATGACCATTATTAACCCTGCGGATGACGTGGAAGCCAGGGCAGCGGTGCGCGCGGCCTACGAGATGGAAGGGCCCGTGTATTTAAGGTTTGGAAGGCTTGCGGCGCC
This sequence comes from uncultured Lachnospiraceae bacterium, assembly GCA_910584585.1. Taxonomy (GTDB): domain Bacteria; phylum Bacillota; class Clostridia; order Lachnospirales; family Lachnospiraceae; genus Petralouisia. The sequence continues at coordinate 15,559 of CAJUBP010000061.1, forward strand.
GGTCATCAATGACAGGCCGGACTATCAATTTGAAATTGGAAAAGGCATAATGCTGAGAGAAGGAACGGACGTTACCATTGTGGCCACCGGGCTGTGCGTGGGTTTTGCCCTGGAAGCGGCAGAAAAATTAGCGGCCTGCGGAATCAGCGCGGAAATCATCAATATCCACACCATCAAGCCGCTGGATGCCGAACTTATTGTAAATTCCGCAAAGAAAACCGGAAAAGTGGTGACGGCAGAGGAACATTCTGTGATTGGCGGCCTGGGCAGCGCAGTCTGCGACTGCCTTTGCGGGTATGAATCTGTTTCAATATGCAAAATCGGCATGTACGACGTGTTCGGGGAATCCGGATCGGCAGCGGAATTGCTGAAAAAATACGGATTGGACGGCCAGGGGATTTATGAAAAAGTAAAAAGCTTTGTAAGATAAGGAAGCATGGGCATGAAAAGTAGCGAAGAATTTCAACTTGCTGTCTCTAGATTTTATTTTGATTGACATTGTAAACCATACTGTATATAATAAAGAAAAAGGAGGTAATCAAATGGCAACAACGCCAACTCAGATTCGAATCGATGCCAACATAAAACAAGAAGCTTCAGCTCTTTTCAGCCAGCTCGGACTGGATATGTCCAGTGCAGTAAATATGTTCCTGCATCAATGCGTCCTTCGCGGCGGACTTCCTTTTGCCGTGGAGATGCCAGCGTATAATCAGAAAACCCTTGATGCTATGGCAGAAGCCCGCCGTATTTCCCGCGATCCTGATGTCAAAGGATATTCCAGTATGGAAGATTTAAAAGCGGCTCTTGATGATTGATGTA
>CAJUBP010000062.1 GCA_910584585.1 uncultured Lachnospiraceae bacterium
AGTTCTCTTTTTGGGGAATCAGGTCTAAAAAGTATCATTTCCCGACAGCCCCTTGACCTCCGTATTCCAATATGAAACGTTCGCGGCAGTTCCTAAGTCGATCCGACTGCCGTATCTTTGGCATCCTTCCATCCGCAGACAGGAAGATTTCTTAACTTAAAATAAGTTATGGAAGATTTCTTTTAAAGGAATGGAAAAGTCCGGATACATGGAAACAGGAATTTCTTTTTTTGTGCCGGCTTTTTCCTGTTCTGTGATTCCGAATCCATCTGGAAAAAGCGCGTAGATTTCGTCCAGAGAATATTTTCCATTTGAGAGCAGGTAAACTTCTATGGAGCGCATATTAGGATCCGCAATCCAGTATTCTTTTACTCCGGTGGATTCGTACAAATCTTTTTTATACCCTTTATCATTTTTTGCCGTGCTGGGAGACAGAACCTCAACGATTAAATCAGGAGCCCCGTGGATACCGTCCGGCTGAATGATGTCTTTTTGGCAGACAATGAATATATCCGGAATTACGGTATCATGTTCGGTGAGATATACGTCTGCGCCGTCTCCGAAGGCTTCACAGGTTTTCCCTTTTAAATAGTTATGGAATGCGTTGAAAATGTTTCCCGCCACCCGGTTGTGGTTGATGGAAGGGGAGGGGGACATCAGAAAAAGCCTTCCATTTAATTTTTCCGTTCTGGGTTCTTCCGGAGAAGCTAAATTACCGTTCATAATCATTCGTTCCTTTCCTTTTCTATCATTGTATCCAAGGATCTGTGAAAAGGCAATCATAAAATGTTTTTATCATGAAATATCCCTGGATTTCATATGCATGTAACAAAGAGCAAAAAAGGAGTCAACGCATTGCGGAAAATCAAACTGACGTCATGTATTCTGGTACTTGCTTTATTTGCCGGTTCCTTTTTTCTGGGGCGGTTTACGGCTCAGGTGGCGCCTGTCATAAGTTCAGCCATTCATCAGGACGCGGAGGGAAACTGGGGGCTCAGTTTTCAGGAGGAGGGCAAGCCTCCGGTGGCGGACGCTTCCTGTGAAGAATTAAAGAAGTACGATGCTTATTACATGGAGGATACGCCGGAAAAGGTTATGTATTTAACCTTCGACTGCGGCTATGAAAACGGCAACACGCCGGCCATTTTAGACGCGCTGAAAAAGCATAAGATAAAGGCGGCGTTTTTTGTGGTGGGAAATTATCTTTCCACCAGCCCGGATCTGGTAAAACGCATGGTGGAGGAAGGCCATATTGTGGGGAATCACAGTTATCATCATCCCGATATGACCAATATGGGAAAAGAGGATTTTGCCAAAGAATTGGGAGAACTGGAAACGCTGTATGAACAGACCATAGGAAGCCCTATGGCGAAATATTACCGTCCGCCTCAGGGAAAATACAGCAATAACAGCCTGCAGATTGCCAAAGATATGGGGTATCAAACCATCTTCTGGAGCCTTGCCTATGTGGACTGGGATCAGAACAGCCAGCCGACTCATGAAGAGGCTTTTGAAAAGCTGCTGAAGCGGGCGCATCCAGGGGCCGTTGTGCTGTTACATAACACTTCTAAAACGAACGGGGAGATTCTGGATGAGGTGCTGACCAAGTGGGAGGAGATGGGATATACCTTCAAGTCTTTGGAAGAATTGCCTGCAGCCTGAATAAAATAAAGTTGACAACAGCAGTTCATAGGAGTATCATACATACGATAAATTACGCTTGGATAGGGCTTTCTGCCCCTAAAGAACGGTTCTTAAGGGGCAGAGGGCGAGATGGAGGTTATGATGGAAATGGAGATGGAATTTCTGCGGAAGCTGCCGACGCCAGAAGAATTAAAGCAGCAGTTTCCGGTCAGCAGGCAGATTGCAGAGACAAAAGCAAAACGGGATGAAGAAATATGCAGAATTTTTGAAGGAAAGGATCACAGGCTGCTTCTGGTCATCGGACCCTGCTCTGCCGATCAGGAAGACGCGGTTCTGGATTATATTCTGCGGCTTCGGAGAGTGCAGGATGCAGTGGCAGATAAAATATTTATTGTGCCCCGCATTTATACCAATAAGCCCAGAACCATCGGCGTTGGCTATAAAGGCATGCTGCATCAGCCGGACCCGGAGAAAGAGGCTGATATGCTCAAGGGCATTATTGCCATCCGCCAGATGCATATGCGGGCAGTGGAAGAGACAGGCTTTACCTGTGCGGATGAGATGCTTTATCCGGAAAACCACAGGTATCTCTCCGATCTGCTCTCCTATGTGGCAGTCGGCGCCCGCTCTGCAGAGAATCAGCAGCACAGGCTGACCGCCAGCGGCGTGGGGATTCCGGTTGGCATGAAGAATCCCACCGGGGGAGATCTTACCGTGATGATGAATTCCATTATTGCGGCCCAGTGCAGCCACACCTTCCTGTACCGGGGCTGGGAAGTCAAGACTAAAGGCAATCCCTATACCCATGCAATTCTGCGGGGATATGTGGACAAGTTCGGCCGCAATATTCCCAACTATCATTATGAAGATTTGCAGCATGTACTGGAATTGTACGGAGAAAAAGAAATTTCCAATCCGGCGGTGATTGTGGACGCCAACCATTCCAATTCCGGGAAGAATTACTTAGAGCAGATTCGGATCAGCAAGGATATTCTGCATAGCTGCAAGGTTTCCCCGGATATCAGAAAGCTTGTGAAAGGGCTGATGATTGAAAGCTATCTTGAGGACGGCTCCCAGAAAGTCAGCGAACACTGCTACGGCAAGTCCATCACTGACCCCTGTCTGGGATGGGAGAAGACAGAAAAATTGATCTATGAGCTGGCGGAGCTCTGGTAGGAATTCAGAGGGCAATTATGAAACATTCTGAAATTGTAACCGAACGCCGTTACAATTCACACCCATGCCTGCAATGGGAGGGGCAGAATAAAAATAATAATTGACAAATATTGGCTGCTGTGTTTTAATAAAACAGGAACAAAAATAAAAGAAAGCGAGGTAAAATCATGATTACTTTAAAAGATAACGGCAAAGACAATTTCATCCGGACAGATAATAGATTTACCTCGGCGGCTGCAGGCAGAATTCCCCATTAAGGCAAAGCGTATGACAGTATTTGCAAGATGGTTCAGAGACAGGAATGGAATAGCGGCAGTTTTGGATACATGCCCATGAGAATGCGGCAGATGTGGAACAGTAAAAGTGACCCCGTGGTTGATCCGCGGGGTTTTTCAGATCCTGGAAATGCATAGGTTCCGGAATAGAGCCTAGAGCGGACAATCTGTATTTCGATATACAAGAAAGGCATCCTGCATTTTCGTTCGTATCCCAATATGAAAGTTTGCTGTAGCGCTAAGGAACTGTGAAGAAATAACTGACAGTTCCTAAGAGAAAGGAGATGGTTGGATATGAAGAAAATATTAAAATATATCGGGCATTACTGGTATGCGTATCTGTTTGCCATTGTCTGTATGGTAACGGCGATTCTGTTGGATATGCTGTATCCTTTGATTACCAGGAGTATTGTGGATGATGTGATTTTGGGCGGCCAGGTTCAGCTTTTGGGCGGGCTTTTGGGAGCCATTGCAGTGATTGGGGCGGGAAGAGCCCTGGGCGGTTATCTGAAAGAATTTACCTTTGACGTGGTCAGCGTTAAGATTGCAGCGAAGCTGAGAAAAGATTTGTTTGCCCACATCGAAAGCCTGTCCATGGACTATTTCGACGACGCCAACACGGGAGAATTGATGGCAAGGGTGAAAGATGACGTGGATGCAGTCTGGAACGCCCTTGGGTATGTGGGCATGCTGATGATAGAGGTAGCGGTTCATGTGTCCATTGTCCTTTACTGTATGTTTGCGCTGAACTGGAAACTGGCCTTTATTCCTCTTGGGGTAATGATTCTCATGGGGGTGACGGCAGTGTTTATGGAGCGGAAGCTGGACGGGATTTATGAATCCATCAGTGAAGAAAATGCGGCGCTGACTACCATAGCGGAGGAAAATCTGGCCGGGGTCCGCACCGTGAAGGCGTTTACCCGGGAAAAATTTGAAATCCAGAAGTTTCTCTCTCACAATCAGCGCTATTACGATTTGAATATGCAGCAGGCAAAAATCCTGGTGCGGTATTATCCGGTATTCCAGTTTACCGGAAAACTTTTGCCGGTGGTTATGGTCATTATCGGCGGCGTACAGGTGATTCAGGGAGAAATGACATTGGGAAGCCTGGTGGCGTTTACGGAATACTGCAGGAATTGTGTCTGGCCGATGGAAATGTTAGGCTGGCTTACCAATGATTTATCTTCTGCGTTAGCCTCCCTGAAGAAGCTCAATAGAATTTACCGTCAGAAATCCTCCATTGCTGAAAAGGAACATCCTGTGACGTTAGATACAGTAAAAGGGGAAGTTTCCTTTGAACACGTATCCTTTGCCAGAGGAGGGCAGGAGATTCTGAAAGATATTTCCTTCCAGCTGCCTCAGGGAAAAACACTGGGTATCATGGGGGCCACAGGGGCCGGAAAAACTTCTGTGGTAAATCTTCTGATGCGTTTTTTTGATGCAGAGGCAGGCAGCGTGAGGCTGGACGGGGTGGATGTGCGGGATTTGTCCCTGGGACAGCTTCGCAGCAGTGTGGGGACAGTGATGCAGGATGTGTTTCTTTTTTCTGATACCATTTCCGAGAATATCCGGATGGGGCAGCGGAAAACCATGGACAGCCATGCAATGCTCCATGCGGCGGAACTGGCTCAGGCAAAAAGATTTATTGAAAATATGCCGGAAACCTACGAGACGGTTGTAGGAGAGCGGGGCGTAGGGCTTTCAGGCGGACAGAAACAGCGGATCAGCATAGCCAGGGCTATTGCAAAGAAAGATCCGGTTTTGATCCTGGATGATTCCACCTCTGCGCTGGACATGGAGACAGAGTATGAGATCCAGAAAGCGCTGGAGCTGCTTCCGTCCACCAAAATTATTATTGCCCACCGGATTTCGGCAGTGCGGAATGCAGATGAAATTATTTTCCTGGAAAACGGGCAGATCAAAGAGCGGGGAACCCATGAGGAACTGCTGGAAAAGCGGGGGTTGTATTATCAGACGTATCAGGCCCAGTACGGCGGCATAGCCGCAGAACTGGCTGTGTAAAGAGGCGGTTTCCCGAAAGCGCAGCAGGACTGGGAAATAATAGGCAGAATTAGCAGAACAGAAAGCGGGTGATTTATTTATGGCAGTGAATTCATTTCGGGAAGACGAGCGGTTAGAGGGAATCGGAAAAGCCCGGACCTTAAAGCGGTTGTTTTCCTATATGTTTGCCTATAAGCTTCAAATATTCGGAGTGTTAATCTGTATGCTGATTACCGTGGGAATCAGCCTGATTAATCCTCTGATGATAGAAACGGCGATTGATGTGTATATTGCCGGCCGGGATCTGCGGGGGCTGGCCAGACTGGCAGCGCTTGCCGCCGTTCTCAATCTTATTTTTATTATAATGGTTAAGGTGCGGATGTTTGTAATGGCGAAAATCTCCAATCAAATTCTTTTGGATATCCGCCAGGAATTGTATGAACATATTCAGACCTTGTCCTTTTCCTTTTTTGACAGCCGTCCTACCGGAAAAATATTGGCGCGGATTATCGGGGATGTCAATTCTTTGAAAAATGTGCTGGTAAATGCAGTGACCACATTGATACCTGACTTTATCACCATCTGCGGCGTGGTGGTGATTATGGTGGTGAAAGACTGGCGGCTTGCGCTGGCTTCTTTAAGCAGCATTCCTCTGATGGCAGCGTCCATCTGGCTGATTCAGAAATATTCTCATGAGAGCTGGCAGATTTTCCGGAAAAAGGGCTCTAATCTGAACGCCTATGTGCATGAAGGAATTGCAGGCATGAATGTGGTGCAGAGCTTTCATGCCCAGGAGGAGACGCAGGATATTTTTGCCGGGCTGGTGAAGGAGCATGAGCAGGCGTTTATCCGATCGGCCCGGGTGGCGGATTTATTCGGCAGTTCGGTGGATTTCTGCTGGGGGATCGGAGCTATGATCCTCTACTGGGTGGGAATCCAGATGATCGGCGCGGAGTATGTGAGCGTCGGGCTGCTGGTGGCTTTTGGAACTTATATCAATATGTTCTGGAATCCGGTGATGAATCTGAGTAATTTTTACAATCAGGTGATTACCAATCTGACAGCGGCAGAGCGGATTTTTGATATCCTGGATACGGAGCCGGATATTTTTGACAGCGAAAAGGTACAGGAACTGCCGGAGCTGGAAGGCCGTGTGGAATTTGAGAAAGTATCTTTTACCTATGATGAGGGGACTCCTGCAGAAACAAAGGTATTGGAGGATGTAAGCTTTCAGATTGAACCGGGAGAAACCATTGCGCTGGTAGGCCCTACCGGAGCCGGGAAAACCACAATTGTGAATCTGATCAGCCGGTTTTATGAGATTCAGCAGGGGAGAATTCTGGTGGACGGATACGACATCCGGCAGGTATCCCTGGAAAGCCTGCGCCGTCAGATGGGAGTGATGACTCAGGAGAATTTTATTTTTCAGGGAACGGTAAGGGAAAATATTCTCTACGGGAACATGGATGCCACGGAAGAAGAACTTGTGGCGGCGGCAAAGGCGGTAAACGCCCATGAATTTATCCTGAAAATGGAGCAGGGGTATGACACAGTGCTGAAAGAACGGGGAGCCGGATTGTCCATCGGCCAGAGACAGTTGATTGCCTTCGCCCGGACTATGGTGAGCATGCCGAAAATTCTGATTCTGGATGAGGCTACCTCCAGTATTGACACGCATACGGAACTTCTGGTGCAGCAGGGCATTGAGGCTCTTCTGAAAGGGCGCACCAGCTTCGTAATTGCCCATCGTTTATCCACGATACAGAAAGCGGATCGAATCTTTGTAATCGATCAGGGCGGAATCTTAGAACAGGGAAGTCCTGCGGAACTGATGAAGAAAAAGGGACATTATTATCAGCTTTATATGGCCCAGTTTAAAGGAATCGAAAAGAGTGACGGCAGTGCAGCCTGAATACAGCAGTGATGGAATGAATTTCGGCAGGCCGGAGGCAGGAACAGAACATTGCCTGACAGAAATGAGGAATGAATTTCTGCAGGCTGAGGGCAGGAGCCGAACCATGCCTGACAGAATGGAAAAGGGGCTGCCGGGAAATGGAGAATGTCATTTCCCGGCAGCCCCTTAAAGTCAGCAAGTGATATATTATCCTTTCACGCCGCCGGATGCAAGTCCGCTGACCAGATTCTTCTCAATAATTGCAAACAAAACTACCACTGGGGCAATTGCAAAGAGAGAAGCTGAGAACAGGTACTGCCATTCAATCATGTTATAGCCGTTGAAGATATTGATGCCTACGGTCAAAGGCTTGTTTAAATCGTCTGATATCAATGTCAGAGCAACTGTATATTCATTCCATGCGTTGATGAACACAAAGATCAAAGTGGTAACAATACCGGGCGCAGCCACCGGAAGCAGGATCTTAACCATAGCTTCAAACCGGTTGCAGCCATCAATTTTGGCAGCCTGCTCCATCTCGGAGGAGATGCCCATGAAAGTGCCACGCAGCAGCCAAATGGTGAAAGCCTGGTTGAAAGCGGCATTGATAAAGATCAGGCCCAGTATGCTGTTGGTCAGGTTCAGCGTCATCATAACCTTGTAAATACCAATCAGCAGAACCACAGGCGCAAACATCTGAGAAACAATGACAAAGCCAAGAAAAGCAATGTCGCCTTTGAACTTCATTCTTGACAGTGCATATGCTGCGGGAATTCCGCAGAGCAAAGCGATGATAGTGGAACCGCCGGCAATCAGAATGGAGTTCATCATGTATTTCGCCATGGGAGCTCTGCTCCAGATATCAGCGAAATTAGACCACAGCGCATTCTTTGGGAAAACAGTTCCGCTTGCGGAGAATATCTCGGAGCGATCTTTCAAGGCTGTACAGAACATGGCAAAGTATGGATAAAGTATCAGCAGGCATATGAGAAATACCACTACATACAGGAGGATTCTCAATGCAAGCTTCCTGCCGTTTAAGGCTTTATTTGCATTTTCTTTCATCTTATTCATCCCCCTTTCTTAAGGTAGCTACCATATAAACGGTTGCGCAGGCCAGCAGTATCAGGAATCCGATCACAGATACCGCTGCAGCTTCCCCTTGTTTCCCGTTATAGAAAGCCAGTTTGTACAGGTAGGTTACCAGTGTGTCGGTTCGGTTGCCGGGATCTCCCTTTGTCATGTTCCAGATAATCGGGAATGAGTTAAATACATAGATAATATTTAAAACAGTGCTGACAGTAAGAGAGGAGCTGACCAGCGGGATGGTAATCTTAAATAATTTCTGCCAGTAGTTGGCGCCGTCAACGGTTGCAGCTTCATAGTAGCTTCCGTCGATGGATTGTAATCCGGACAAAACAGTAAAAGTAACAAACGGAATAGTAACAAAGATACCGCAGGCGATCTCCCAGGCGAACCAGGCGCCGGCGCTGGGAGTCCAGTTGACTGCATGGTCAATAAATCCAAGCTTCATCAACAGTGTATTCAATGTGCCGTAGTCGGTATCAATGATAAACTTCCAGATGCTGGCCTGCACTACCAATGTGGTTGCCCATGGAAATACCACGATGGCACGGGCAACTTTGCGGCCTTTAAACGCATTATTTAATAACAATGCCAGAATAAATCCAAGGAGGGTGGAAAGTCCAACCACTGCCACGGTCCATACCAGGGTATTTTTCAGTACCATGGAAAAAGTAGGAGTGGATAATATCTTGGAAAAATTGGCGAATCCGGTAAATCCTTTGATTAATCCCGCCCTGCTGACTTTGCTTAAGGCCATCCGGAATACGAATACGATTGGGATCAGGATGAATACAAACATCAGCAAAACGCTGGGCAGAATCCAGATATAAGGTTCTATTTTTTGAATTATTTTTTTCACAGAAACACCTCATTAATTATGATTAAAGAGACCGGGCGAAAGCCCGGTCTCCTGGTTTGTCTTAAGCGGGGCTTATGTGCTGTATCGTAAGACAGAGGTTATGGAGCGATTTCTGCCTGTAAGTTGTCAAGCTGTTCCTGAACGCTTTCACCTAACAATGCGTTCTGCTCAGCACTGATAACGCCCTGTTTTACATCTGCCCATTCTGTCTTGGCAGTGGGATAGAATTTACAGCTTCCTACGATGTCAATCCATTGAGCCATGGATTCATCTTTTGCTGCAAGAGTTTCGCCGCCGGTCTTGGTTGCGGGCAGGAAACCTTCCATCTCAACCCATGCAGAGTAACGTTCATCTTCATAGAAGTAATCGAAGAATGTCTTGATAGCTTCCAGTTCTTCGTCGGAGTATTCATTGTCGAAGCACATGAAACGGTCCATAACGCCGGCAGATACAGAAGTGCCGTTGTTGTTGGGGATAGGAGCCATGCCGTAGTTAACTTCGTTGCCGCCGTCTTTTACATAAGTGGGAAGACTGTTGGGTGCAATCATCATTGCAACTTTGCCGGTTCCGAACATATCCTGCAGGTCATAACGTGTCTCGTTGGCAGGATCAGAGTTGGTATAGCCGTCGTTGATTAACTTGATTGCATATTCAATTGCAGCTACGTTTTCCGGGCTGTTTAAGGTCCAGTTGCCGTCAGCGTCTACGAAGTCGCCGCCGTTGTTCCAGATATAGTAAGCAAATGCAGCCTGGCCTTCGTCTGTTGTCATATCAATACCCCATGGATAAACATCAGGATATTTTTCTTTAATCTTCTTGCATGCTTCGGTGAGTTCATCCCATGTGGTGGGAGGAGCTGTTACGCCTGCGCCTTCTAAGATGTCTTTGTTGTAATACATTGCACGTGCGGAAGCAAGGTCCGGAATAGCCCAGATGGTTCCGTCTACGTTGGACTGCTCTAAGAATGCTTCGTACATCTTGCCGTAGGTTTCTTCAGAAACATAGTCCTGTGCCGGAAGAAGCAGGTCGTCAGCCTGATAATCCGCAAATACGTCAATGTTCAGAATATCAGGAGCCTGATTATTTGCCACGCGCGTATTCACTGTGGTAGAGATATCATTCCAGGAAATCACTTCTACTGTGATGTCAATGCCTGGATTGTCTTTTTCGAAATCGGTCTCAAAGGTCTTCCACCAGTCAGCGGTGTTCTGGCCGTACTGAGCTGCAATTACGCTGAGTTCAATTTTGTCGCCGCTTGCTTCGTTGGCGTCCTCAGCGGGCTCTTCTGCCTGAGTGTCGTCAGTGTCATCAGTGTTCTCGGTCTGAGCATCCTGTTTGTCATTTGATTCGGATGATGAGGGAGAACTGCCGCATGCTGCAACAGAAAGAGCAGTTGCCATACTCAGGGTAAGAGCGATAAATTTTTTCAGAGTTTTCTTTTTCATGTTTCTCCTCCTCCTTAATGGGAAGCACTGTACCGACCGAAATAAGCTGTCTGTCTCTGTGTATTATCTCTGCAATATATGCAAAATAACAATTAAATCGCATAGCCCCCGCAAAATATCATTGCAAATAGCACAAAAGAAAGACAAAAATATTCAGCTATATGTACAAAGTGCTGTAAATTTTAGTGACTTAATCTTAACATGTTATTGGCATTGTGTCAATACAGATTTTTTATTGTTTTGAAAATATTTTTCATTAATGAATTAAAGATGCGCCCTGAGAGGGGGAAAAAGAAAAAAGCTTTCGAAAAAGGAAAGAGACTCTGCTGCAGATACCGTCATTTCGCTTAACAGTAATCTGCAGCAGGGCCTCGTTCTTTTTCCGGAAGCTTTCCAGAGCGAAAGCTTTTGCAGTTTAAAAGTGTGTTGACATGCTGTTATTCCGGTAAAAAAGGGTTAACCGAGCACCTTTGCGGGATTGGTGACAAAAATTTTATCAAGCTGAGCGTCCGTTACCCCGCGTTCTTTCAGCATTGGGATGACACGGGTGGGGATGTTCAGAATATTTGCGTGTTTCATAAAGTCCAGATCATCCTTCGGCACCGGACGGATGCGGCCAAGTTCTACAGTAACGGAGTCATGGCTCATCAGGATCTGATCTTCATAGCCTTTCTTTAAAAGGGCGGCGATGACGTCGCACCGTTCTTCATCTGTGGGGGTGTGGAACAAATCGCCCTCTAAGCCGAACCGGTCGAAGCAGTCAAAAACACCCTGCTGCAGCACTTTTTCATGGTAGTCAATGTCAGTGCTGCCGCACATATGACCGATGGAAATATCAGAAGGATTTGCGCCGTTGTCAATCAGGAGTTTTGCCTGCTCCGGCCCCATGGTTCCCAGTTCTGTGTGGGTGATGATGGTTGCGCCGGTTTCTGCATTGGCCCTTGCGGCAGCTTTGAAAAATTTTTCTTCAAAGGGCGTGATTTCGCCGTTGCTGGAAGCCAGTTTGATCACGCCTGCCTTGATGCCGGTGTTTCCGATGCCCTGGGTCAGTTCTGTTTTCATCATTTCATAGATTTCCGTTTCCACATCAGCAAAGCCGCTGCGGAATTTCCAGTACATAAACGCGCTGGCAGGCTCATAATAATAGCCGGTGGAACAGATAATGTTTAAATCAAGGATGGTTGCCATTTTGGCAAGGAAAAACGGGTCGCGGCCGCATTCGTTGTTGGTGGCGTCCACAATGGTTTTGAATCCGTATTTCTCTTTTAATGGGACAAGCCATTTCATGTTTTCTTTGATGCAGGTCAGCTCATCAAAACCGCCCAGAGTGCTGTCTCCCTGGAATCCGCAGAATCCGTAAACGAGATGTTCGTGCATCAGGGTTTTCCCAAGTTCCTCTGCTGTGATTGGGCCCAATACGGTGTTAATTGTTTTGCTCATAATTGCTCCTTTCGTTTTTGAAATTTATGTATAAGTTTTGGCAGTGCAGGACACAGTGAAAGGGATTGATTTGCCGTATCCTTTTTCCTGCCGGTTTTTGCGTTGTTCTGTTTTTCTGCCGATTTTTGTGTTGTTCTATTCTTCTGCCGGGAATTTTGTCACTGCAAATTCCTGTCCCCATGCGCATACGCCGCAGAGAACCAGGCCGAACAGCATGCTGGCGATCAGGCCGATAATGCCTGCCGGTTCTAAAAAGCCGACGCCGCAGGCGAAGGTTAAGGCCACGCCGCCGAAGATAATCGGCACATCCCTAAGAGGCGTTTTGGCGAGGAAGAAAATGTGGAGGATCATGGTGACGGCGGTTCCTGCCAGAATCGGGAAAAAGCCGCCCAGAACGGTTCCGAATACGCCAAGTGTCATTAAAAACAGATCAAATTGTCCCCAGATTGGACCGCAGACTGCGCTTGCCATCAGGTGGGGAACGTCTTTTAAGGTGCTGCCCATGCCGAAAAAGATTGCCAGGCAGATGAACATAATCCAGGGATGCCCTCCCAGGACCGGAATCTGCACATAGATAAAGTTAAATGCGGCACACCAGAAAGATGTCCAAAGGGAAAAAAATACAGTTGCTTTTAAACTCATAACGTTTCTCTCCTTTTCTTGAATTTTTTGTCGCTGAGTTAAATTTGTGATACTCTATCAATGAGCAATCTTTGTACCAATCCGAATTTTAAAAGAATTTGTAGAAAATAAAAGATATATGAAAAATTTTACAGAATAATTGTTTTGTTTCCGAACAAAAACAGAAAGAATGTGTCCAAAAAAAAGACAGTCTGACAGAATTCGGTATGAAAAGGAGGAATTTTTAAGCGGAATTAATTTCATTTTCCAGAAAATCCAGGAAGAATAAGAAGTTGGCACGGAACATGCTTTATGTATGAATATAAAATATAGAATGATAAACACGAGGAGGATTTATTCATGAACAAAGAAAAATTACCATTTGAGATGCCGTCATTTGATTTGACCGGAAAAGTTGCGGTTGTCACAGGGGGGACAAAGGGCTTGGGTTATGGAATTGTTATGGCTCTGGCTTACCACGGGGCAAAAGTAGTGGTTACAAGCCGCCATCAGGATGACTGCGACGCAGTTGCAAAAGAAGTGGAAGAAATGGGCGGAACGGCTATGGGCATCAAGACAGATGTGCAGAACATTGACGAAATCCAGAATTTGGTGGATAAAACCGTGGAAAAATACGGACGTCTGGATATCATGGTGAATAACGCGGGAGTTGCAGTGACAAAACGTCTGACAGATATGACAGAAGCAGATTACAATAAGGTGATTGACTCAAATCTGAAAAGCGTATATTTCGGATCACAGGCTGCGGCAAAACAGATGATTGCGCAGGGCGAAGGCGGCAAAATCATCAATATGTGCTCCATCGGCGGAATTAAAGGAAACAATCAGCTTTCCACTTACGGCGCTTCCAAAGCAGGCGCGATCAATTTGACCAAATCCATGGCCTGGGAGTGGGGACGCTACGGCATCAATGTCAATGCCATCTGCCCGGGTTATGTGAAGACTGCTTTAAATGCAGAGCAGCTTGAGAATCCCAAATTCAAAGAAAAAACATTAAAAGGGATTCCCCTCAGAAGATTCGGAACGGTTCAGGAAATTGCCGCCCTTACCCTGTTTCTCGCTTCTGATTCCTGCAATATGCTGACAGGAGAGGCCATTGTAGCCGATATGGGCGCAACTTTGGGCGGTAATGTATAAGAAATATTTGGGATATTTTCCTGGGAAGATGTCTGGCAGTCTGAGAACGGCCGTATGAATGGATATTTGAACAGGATAGAAAATCCGGATATAAATGAGCCGGGAAACAGAGGATTGTTAGTACGGTTTGGGAGCTGCCAAAAAACAGGCTTATCTGTTTGGCAGTTCCTTATTTTGGCGAAAATCTGATTGTTGAACTTTTAACAATTCCATGCTACAATACCTGTATGCAAAGGAGAGTATAGAAAACGGAAAGAAACAGGCTGGGAGTGAAGCGTATATGATGCCGGAGCATTATCTGAAATTATTCGAAAATAAGTTATTCCGGGAGATAATGGATAATATTGATGACGCGGTATTGATTATTGACAAAGAACTGAATGTGGTCTTTGTCAATTCCTCTTATGAGCAGATGTTCCATCTGGAAGAGAAAGGGCTGATTGGCAAAAAGCTTGCGCCCATTGATGAAAATGTAAATGCTGCCAAGGTTGTAAAGACCGGAGAACCGGTGATTCATGCGCAGGAGTTCTTAAAAGCGGCGAATATGGATTCGATCGGGGAATCTTTTCCGCTGAAATATCATGGAGAGATTGTGGGAGGGATTTCCGTTTTTAATAATGTATTGAAATATTCCAAGCTGCTGTCCCGGCTGAAGCGTTCGGAGGAGATGAATAAATATCTGCAGGAGCAGCTGAGCGATTTGGCGGGGATGCAGCATTCCCAGGAGTTTATCACTGTGCATCCCCATATGAAGCAGGTGCTTGGGCTGGCGGTGAAGGTGGCCAGGTCGGAAGCGACGGTTATGATCCGCGGGGAGAGCGGAACCGGCAAAGAAGTCATGGCGAAGATTATCCACGATAACAGCCCTCGCCGGGACGGGCCTTTTGTAAAGGTAAATTGCGCGGCGATTCCGGATAATTTGTTGGAAAGTGAATTGTTCGGCTATGCAGGCGGGGCCTTTACAGGGGCCAAGAAAGAGGGAAAAGCAGGCAAATTTGAGATGGCCCAGGGGGGAACGATTTTTCTGGATGAAATCGGAGACATGGATGTTAACATGCAGGTCAAAATTCTGCGGGTTATTCAGGAACGGGAGGTAGAGCGGATTGGCAGCAACCGGGTCATTTCCTTAGATGTCAGGATCGTGGCGGCGACGAACCAGAATCTGGAAGAGCTGATCCAGTCTGGCAGGTTCCGTCAGGATCTTTATTATCGTCTGAATGTGATTGAACTGGACATTCTGCCGCTCAGAGAACGGCGGGAGGACATTTCCCTTCTGGTGCATGTGCTGATGCAGAAAATGTCAGGGGAGGATTTGGATGTGACCCCAGAAGCTATGAATATCCTCTATCAATACGACTGGCCGGGGAATGTGCGGGAACTGCAGAATGTGGTGGAACATGCCTGTATTCTTAGAAGCAGCAACATTATCACTACCCATGAACTGCCGGTTTATATGCGGCCGGATATCCGGCGGGAGGATACGGCGGAGGAAAAACCCGGGAATTATGATTTAAAGGAAATGACCGAGAATCTGGAGCGGAACCTGATTTATGAGGTTCTCCGGAAGTTTTCCAATAAATCAGAAGCTATTAAGAAACTGGGGATTTCCCGGAGTTCTTTTTATGAGAAGATAAAGAAGTATCAAATTGATATTGAGGGGATGGAAATTGAGTGAGGGGGGAGCAGTAAACATATTGGCAAATTTTTTATCTTTGTGCAGTTGATTTTCAGATTTAGAAATGTTATATTATAGAAAAGGAGCAGCCGCCCATATCATGCCCTGTGGGTGCAAAGTGGTTAGTCTCCCAGGATAGTTAAATAAGCCTACTTAGACCTGCTAAGTATAAGGTAGGCTTGTTTATTTTCGCTTGTTGTTCCTATTATCCAAATAGGCAAGCAATGCAATGAGAAACGACCCGCCAAAAAACAACAGGCTTAAAACTTCGTATGTACTCATATACATCACCTCCCTTCTCTTCCGAGTGAGGGAGGCTCACCACCTTGTAACACGACTGTTCCTGCGGAAAATTATAATATACCTAAAGTTATCCGGCAATCGGTTTTTCAGCCCAAGTGCACTCCTGTATTTCCTGTGTATTGAAATGAATTTTTGTCCTGGAAATTGTAGATGAAAGTGCTTTCTGCGGTAAGGCAGAGAGTTTTTTATTTTACAGTATTTTCCTGTTTTGCGCATTCAATAAATAAAGACCTTAAAAGTTTCGTTCATTAAAATAAAACTTTCCCAATTTACCGGACTATAGAATAGTCCTGCAAACTCGCCAAA
>CAJUBP010000063.1 GCA_910584585.1 uncultured Lachnospiraceae bacterium
ATCCATCCCAATCTGCCGATGCTCTATAGTCCGGCAGATTGGGAAAGTATTATTAAAATTTCGCTATATTCCCAGCTAATTGTAAATGTTTCATATATTTCATGTATTTTGTCTTCTGTTTCATCCAATTCTAGAGCGTGTCTTAAAATTGCTTTCTGACAGATGTATTCTCCACTTAGTGGGAGATTTGTGCCAAATGAAGGGCGCATAGCGGGCTATGTAACCTGAATTTGGCGCAAATATCGCGCTAAGTGGGGGATGCAGATGGCGGGAATGAATTTTAAGACACGCTCTAGTAAAGTCGATTCATTCATAGCATCGTGTTTTGCGATTTTAAGTAAAAACTGGCTGTTATCAGAAGTGGCTATTCCGAATAATCCTTTATCAGTCTGGAGACGCTTTATTTCTGTAACGGGCAGCCCTGAGTTTTCAATTTCTTTTAGAAGCATAGTTGCAAAATTTTTAATATTCATATGATCACCTGTCCTTGATTGAAATATATGGAAATTTAATGTTTTATGTGTAAATGTCAGAATGATATTTATAATATATCATTCACAAATTTATATTATTTAACATAATATGACAAATACATCATTTTAATAATAGCATAATGTGACATACAATAACAATAGGTAAAAGAAAATAGGAAGGAGAATATCTGTGGGCATTCAGCTTGATTACACCAAATTGGGAAAGCGTATCAAGGAACAGCGCTTGAAAAAACATCTGACACAGGAGAAATTGGGAGAAATTGTAAATGTAGCAACCAGCAATATCAGTCATATTGAACGGGCCACTACGCAGGTAAGCCTTTCTTCTTTTGTCAAAATAGCCAATGCTCTGGACGTGACGCCGGATCAACTCCTTTGCGACAGCAGCAATCCTGTTGCGGAGATTTATATTGAACAGGATATTTCGAATTTATTGCGGGGATGCACTCCGAATGAAAAACAAATGATAAAAGACATTATCGCTGCAACCAGGAAGACTTTTATAGAGCATAGATAAAGCTGCTGAAGATACATTATTCAGCGGCTTTTTTACATCAGTGGATTTTGAGGCTATGGATTATCGGCAAACTTTTTATCTTTGGAAACGTATGGAAATACAGGATTGCCCTTTCACACACAAACTGGGCAACGCTCCGGCGAACGAACCTCTAACTACGGCTAAGGAGCTCAGGAAAGCCTTCCCTCCTAAGCCTCCGTAAGAGGTGGATTTCGCCTCTGCTAAGAGCGCCCATGAATCGTTTGCTTAGCGAAAGGGCAATCCTGTATTTCCTGTGTATCGAAATATAGATTGTTCGTTATAATCCATTACTAACAGAACTCTGTGATACTTTCCAAATTTAAGAGAAATCTACTATAATCATGCCTTGTGGATGTAAACGCTACGACTGCCGTTTGTTAACTAAACCATTTTTTCAATTGCGCTCTTACCGAAGAATTTACCTTCTGTGCGGAAAAGAGTATTCTTCAAACTACCATAACTCAAATAAATTCCAGACTGCACAGATGTGAAATTTTCCAGTACACAGGCGATTCAGGGCTGGCCTTCCTCTAAGCAAACGCTTCACGGACGCTCTTAGCGGAGGCGAAATCCACTGCCTACGGAGACTTAGGAACTGTTAAGAAATAACTTTTAATATTGCTTGTCTTTTTCTCCGATAGCGCCACTCAAAAATTAGTTACATAGCCCGCTATGCGCCTAATTTTTGAGTGACACTCTCGAAGAAAAATCCTGCACACTATTTAAAAGTTATTTCTTAACAGTTCCTTAGAAAGGAAGGCTTTCCTGACTTTCTTAGTCTCCGTTGGCCGTTAGTTCGCCAGAGCGTTGTCCGGTTTGTGTGAGGAAGGCCAGCCCTGAATCGCCGTCCGTCCCCAAAAATTCCCTCCCATCTTTGAGGAAGGCCAGCCCGGAATCGCCGTCCGTCCCCCCCCCAAAAAAATTTTCCCCCATCTTTGCGGAAGACACTGTCCATTTTTCGAACAGAATTGTCCCGCCCAAAAGACACTATCCCTAAAAATCCCCCCTCATTTTCCCCAAAAATCAGCAAATTCCCCCAACCAGCTCCCATGGCACACTACTTGCTTCTATTTAAGTATGAAAGAAATTTCGGAAAGGATCAGATATGGGAGCTACATTATTTTCCTCATGCAGGATCGGAACATGTGAAATCAAAAACCGGATTGTGATGACCGCGGCCAACCTGGGGTGGTGCCGGGACGGCTTTGTGACAGAGGAAGTGATTGACTTTTACAGGGAGCGGGCAAAGGGCCGGGCTGGACTGGTGATTGCAGGAGCCGCAGGCGTGGACCCAACGCGCGTGAATCAGGCGGGAATGATGCAGATATGCAGAGATTTTTTCATACCTCCAATGAAAAAATTGACAGACGCAGTCCATCAGGAAGGCGGCAGGATTTTCCTGCAGCTGATGCATGCGGGGGCTTATGCCAGAAGAGAGGAACACGGCGGAACTTTGGCCGTTGCTCCGTCTTCTTATTACTGCAGATTTACCAGGGAAACGGCAGAGGCCCTCTCCCAGAAAGAAATTGCTGAAATTGTTATATATTTTAAAGAGGCGGCGGTCAGGGCTAAAACAGCCGGCTTTGACGGGATTGAACTGATGGGAAGCGCCGGATATCTGATTGCCGAATTTCTTTCAAAAGCAACGAACCGCCGGAATGATAAGTACGGCGGGGATGTGAGAGGCAGGTCTTTGTTTCTTCTGGAAATCTTAAGGGCAGTGCGGGAAGCGGCGGGAAACGAATATCCCGTGATGGTAAGGCTTTCCGGCTCGGATTTTATACCAGGCGGCAACTCTTACCAGGAATTTCTGGAAATCGGAAGATTGATAGAAGAACAGGCCGACGCCATTGATGTGACCGGGGGCTGGCATGAATCCGGCGTTCCCCAAATTACCGGCAATGTGCCAAGAGGCATGTATCTTTACCTTGCAAAAGCCATGAAAGACACTGTGAGCATTCCGGTCATCGGGTGCAACCGTCTGGATGCAGAGACGGCTGCGTCTGCAGTAGAACAGGGATTCTGCGATATGGCCGGGATGCTCCGGGGGCTGATTGCCGATCCGTTCCTTCCCGGGAAAAAGGAGAAGGGGAAAAGCGAAGCAATCCGGCCCTGTCTGGCCTGCAACCAGGGATGTTTAGAGCCGATTTTTTCCGGCGGCCGGGCAGGCTGTGTGGTAAATCCCTATGCGGGAAAGGAAGGATCCCTTTTCCGGGGCAGGGAGTCCCATAAGTCCATTCTGGTAATCGGCGCCGGAGTCAGCGGTATGGCCTATGCTTCACTGGCTGCGCTTCACAACAAAGTAACCCTGTGGGAAAAAGAGTTCCGTTACGGCGGAATCGGCCGGGCGCTGGCCAAGGTTCCGGGGAAAGAAACAGTGGGAGAATATCTGGATTATCTGTTTTCCCTCTGCCTTGACAGAGGCGTGGAAATTCAATGGGGCAGGGAAGGAACCGGCCGTGAAATCCGAAAGCTTCTGGAAACCGGAGCCGTTGACAAAGTTGTGATTGCATCAGGCAGTGCACGAAAGGAACCGGATTGCGAAATGGCAGGGAATGTGTCTGTGTATTCCGCGGAAGACTGTATGATGGAAAAGGTTTTGCCGGGAAGAAAAATTGTAATCACAGACGCAGGTTTTCAGGCAGTGGAAACAGCCCTGTATCTGGCCAAAACTTTGAAAAACGGGGAGCGGGAGCAGGAATTTCTGGAACGGTATGTTCCAAAACATCAGGAATTTGCTGAGAATGTCATGAAATGGGATTTGCCCTCCATTACCCTTTTGACTTCCGCCCAAAAGGCAGGAAGCGGGCTGGGCAAAAGCGTCCGTTTTATGATGTTGGAAGAGATAGAAAGAAATGGCGTCAAGGTTATCACAGAAGCCAGAATCAGGCGGATGGAACCGGGGCAGATCATTTATTGCAGGGAAGGAGAAGAACATGTCCTTCCTGCGGATATGATTGTGGCCGGGGACGGACGGCAGAGAAATGACGGGCTGCTGTCAGAATTGTCTGAATTCGCGGGACAGGTGGAAATAATCGGAGACGCCAGAAAACCTGGCAGAATTGCAGGAGCGGTAAGAGACGCCTTTGCAGCTGCTATGATTAAAGGAGGATGACGATGTTTGAGAAAAAGCATGAAATGTTAAGAAAGCTGGCGCGGGAATTCGCAGAAAAAGAACTGGAACCCATTGCGGACGAAGCGGAGAAAAATGGAGGATACCCCAAAGAATTGTGGCAGAAAGCAGCCAAATACGGATTCGGCGGCATCACCATTCCCAAAGAATACGGCGGAACAGGCGGAGATTACAAGTCCCTTGCCATTGTGGTAGAGGAATTCTGCAAAAAAGACGCAGCCGCTTCGTCTCTGCTGATGAGCAACTCCCTCTCCGGCGCGCCTTATTTATATTACGGAACCGAAGAGCAGAAACAGAAATATTTAAAGCCCATGGTTCTGGGAGAAAAAATCGGAGCTTTTGCATTGACGGAGCCGGGGGCAGGTTCTGATTCCGGAGCAACCCAGACCACCTGCCTGTGGGAGGAAACCCAGGGCTGCTACGTTTTAAACGGGCGGAAATGCTTTATCACCATGGGACCCATTTGCGATTACGCCGTAGTGTTTGCCAAATCCAATCTGGAAGCAAAGGGAACCAGAGGCATCAGCGCATTTATCGTAGAGGCAGGCTGGGAAGGATTTTCCCATGGAAAGCCGGAAGAAAAAATGGGTATGCATGCCTCCGTCACCTCAGATCTTGTATTTAACAACGTAAAAGTTCCCAAAGAAAATCTTCTGGGAGAAGAAGGACAGGGCTTTAAGATTGCCATGGGCATTCTGGACGCAGGCCGGGTAACCGTTTCTTCCCAGGGCCTTGGAATAGCGGCGGGATGTCTGGATCTTGCGGTGGCTTATTCCAAGGAGCGGGTACAATTTGGAAAACCCATCTGCAAGCTGCAGGATGTGGCCTTTAAACTGGCGGATATGGCAACAGAAGTGCAGGCCACCAGAATGCTGGTCTATGACGCGGCAGACAGGCTGGACCGCCATGAAAAAGTTACCATGCAGGCGGCTATGGCAAAATATAAGGCAGGCGAAGTGTGCAACTCCGTGGCGTATAAAGCCCTTCAGATTCACGGCGGCTATGGATATATGCAGGATTACGCGATTGAGCGGATGACAAGGGCCGCAAGGCTGGTTTCGATTTATGAAGGAACTTCAGAGATCCAGAAGCTTGTAATTTCAGGTCATTTATTAGGGAGGTAAAGGATGAAGATATTAGTTTGCGTAAAACAGGTTCCCAATACCAATGAGGTTAAAATAAATCCAAAGACAGGGACATTGATTCGTGACGGCGTGGAAAGCATTTTAAATCCCGACGACGACAATGCGTTAGAGGCGGCCCTTCAGATTAAAGATCAGAACGAAGGCACAACCGTTACCGTAATTTCCATGGGGCCTCCCCAGGCCAGCGATGTTTTGATTGAGTGCATGGCAAAAGGGGCGGACGACGCGATTCTGTTGAGCAGCCGGGCGTTCGGCGGCGCGGATACCTGGGCCACCTCCAACACCATTGCGGGGGCCATTCGGAAAATCAAGGATTACGACATTATTTTCGCGGGCCGTCAGGCAATTGACGGAGACACCGCCCAGGTAGGCCCCCAGATTGCGGAGCGCCTCGGCATTCCCCAGGTAACTTATGTGGAAGAAGTGATAAAATGCGAAGAGAAGAAGCTGACGGTAAAACGGCAGTTGGAGGATGGATACGAGATCATTGAGATTCCCACCCCCTGCCTTCTGACCGCAGTGAAAGAGCTGAATACGCCCAGATATATGTCTGTAGGCGGCATCTATGAGGCATATGAAAAAGAGATCACCGTATGGAGCGAAAAAGATATTCCGGTAGAAGCGGACGCCATCGGAATCAACGCGTCTCCCACAAAAGTATTCCGTTCCTTTACGCCGGAGCCCAAGGGCAGAGGAATGATGGTGGAAGGAACGCCCAAGGAAGCGGCAGTGAAAGTGGTAGAAGAACTGAAAAAGAAACATTTTCTGTAGGAAACACTCAAGAAGTATACCATGATGCCTAGAAAGCAAGGCAAAAAGGAAGAAATACTCAAGAAGTATACCATGATGCCTGAAAAGCAAGGCAAAAAGGAGGAGATTGCTAATGGCTGTTAAAATTAATGCTGAAAAATGTAAGGGCTGTACGCTGTGCGTAAAACAATGCCCTTTCACTGCCATAGATATGGTGGATAAAAAAGCTGTCATCAATGACAAATGCACCGCATGCGGAGCCTGTGTGGAGGCATGCAAATTCGGCGCAATCACAAAAGACGAAGAGGGCGCGGCAAAAGATTTGTCCGCGTATAAGGACGTATGGGTATTCGCAGAGCAGCGAGGGGGCAGCATTACCCCTGTGGTATTTGAACTGCTGGGAAAAGGCAGGGATCTTGCTTCCGATATCGGAAACGTAAACCTCTGCGCCATTTTGCTTGGCAAAAACCTGGAAGATATGACAAAGCAGTTATTTGAAGCAGGAGCGGACATTGTCTACACTGCAGAACATGAATTATTGGAAAACTATACGGCGGACGGATATACCAAAGTAATTTCCGAAGCCATTGATGAATTTAAGCCGGAAATCGTGCTCTACGGCGCAACCCATATCGGACGGGATCTGGCTCCCAGGATTGCGGCAAGGGTGAATACCGGATTGACGGCAGACTGCACCAAGCTGGATATTGATGAAGAGACGAAGGGAATCCTGCAGACCAGGCCGGCTTTCGGCGGCAACCTGATGGCAACCATTAAATGTCCGAACCACAGGCCTCAGATGTCTACCGTAAGGCCCGGAGTTATGGATAAAGCGAAGGCGCAGCCGGGAAGATGCGGAAAAACAATTCCGGTAACCCTGAATCTTAAGGAATCTGATATCCGGACAAAAATTCTTGAAATTGTAAAAACGGCAAAAGACATGGTTTCCCTCACCGACGCGGAAATTATCGTTTCCGGCGGAGCAGGCTTGGGAGACGCTTCCGGATTTGAGCTGATCCAAAAATTCGCGGATAAAATCGGCGGCGTGGTAGGCGCGTCCCGTGCGGCAGTGGACGCAGGCTGGATCGACCATTCCCATCAGGTAGGCCAGACCGGAACCACGGTAAAACCCAAGATTTACATTGCCTGCGGCATTTCCGGAGCGATTCAGCACCTTGCGGGAATGCAGACGTCAGATATTATTATTGCAATCAATAAGAGTCCTATCGCACCGATTTTTGAGGTGGCGGACTATGGAATTGTGGGAGATCTGTACCAGGTAGTTCCGGAACTGATGGAAGCCTGGGGCTAAAAGATTTGAAAGAAGAGAATGTCAGAAAGTAAATAAGCGGATGATATAGAAGAAGAAACTCTTTTGAGCTGCAGATACATACGTTTTTAAAGAAAGGAGAAGTAAAATGAATCACAGACTGGATGGAAAAGTAGCATTGGTAACAGGAGCGGCAAGAGGATTGGGCCGGGCCTATGCCCTGCGTCTGGCAGAGCTGGGGGCAGACGTGGGAGTTATTGACATTGATTTAAAATCCTATCAGGCCTTTGACGGGGAAGCAAATCTTATGACGGCGGAAACCACTATGGATGAGTGCCGGGCAGCGGGAGTGAAATCCGCAGGAGCAGAAGCGGACATCACCAACCGGGAACAGGTATTTGCGGCGGTTGCGCAGATTGAAAAAGAGCTTGGACCTATCGACATTGTGGTCTGCAACGCAGGCGGCGGCATGGGGGCGCCGGACGGCAACAAGGCCAGCAGTCTGAACTGGGAACAGTTCTACGCAGTGACCGAGCGGAATTATTACGGCACCGTTTACACCTGCAACGCGGTGGTTCCGGGCATGAAAGAAAGAGGATACGGAAAAGTGGTTAACGTGATTTCTGTCGGCGGCCTGGTGGCAAACAGCGACGGAAGCTACGCCCACTACGCGTCCTCCAAAGCGGCCATCGCCCAGTACACCAAGCTGCTGGCCCAGGAAGTGGGACGCTACAATGTGACGGCAAACTGCATCGCGCCCGGATTTATCGCAACCGGACGTCTGGTGGAGAATTACAAGAAAGCCGGAGAAGGCACATTCCTCCGCAACGTAGCCATGAAACGGTTCGGCACGGTAGAGGACTGCGCCAATGTAGTGGAATTTCTGGCGACAGACCTTTCCTCCTATGTAAACGGAGCCATCATTGAGGTAACCGGCGGAACCGTAGGAAGAATGATTATGAACGAACCGGCAGAATGTTAAAAGCAGATTAAGAAGCATCCGGCATGCCGGACGCAGGAAAGCAAGGAGGATAACAGCAATGGAAAGATGGGAAAAGCTTGAGAAAAAACCGGCGCCGCTTTTTACCAAAGAGTTCGGCCCCTTAAGCGGCATCCGCGTATTGTTAAACGGTTCAGTAGTGGCAGCGCCCTTTGCCGCTACCATGATGAGTGATTTCGGGGCGGAAGTCATTGCCCTGGAACGGCCTAAAGTAGGCGGGGACACCGCGAGGCACCAGGTGCCTCAGATTAAAAATGGAGAAAAGCATATCAGCGGTTCCTGGATGCAGAACGCCCGCAACAAATTAAGCTTTACATTGGAGACAAACCTGAAAAAGGTGCCGGAATCCAAAGAGATTTTCTTATCTCTGATTAAAAATGCGGATGTCTGGATTGAAAATATGGTGTGGATTGAGAAGCTGGGATTGAATGATCAGATGCTTTTGGAAGTAAATCCCAAGCTGGTCATCTGCCATGTCAGCGGATTCGGCACGCCGGCTTTCGGCGGACAGCCCAGGCATTTGAACCGGGCCTGCTATGACCCGTTGGCGCAGGCGGAATCCGGCTGGTGCCTCCTGCAGGGATTCCCGGACAAGCCGCCTTATTACGCCCAGCAGTATATCGGAGATTATTTATCCGGTTTGTTTGCGGTAAACGGCATCCTGATGGCGCTGCGCCATGTGGCCCATACCGGAAAAGGCCAGGTGATTGACGCTACCCTCTGCGAAAGCTACATGAGAGTGATGGACGACAATTTTACCATCTGGGGCGAAGCAGGCATCCAGAAACAGCGGCAGGGCATTAAGCAGAACACTTATCAGCCGGCAGGAATTTTTGCCACCAAAGACGGAAAGTATATTAATCTGGGCGCGTACGGCAGAGGCGCGTACGAGAAAGTAATCAAAGGATTCGGCCTGGATCTGGAAAAATACAGCTACGAAGCGGCAGGCGGCAGCAAGGAAGCCCTGGAAAGCGATCTGGGCAAAGAGCTGGATAAGAAATTTGAAGAGTATTTCTTAAGCCATACCGCACAGGAAGCCATTGACATCTTAATTGACAACAATCTGGGCGCTTCTGTCATCAAAGACTGCAAGGATGTTATGGAAGATGAGCACTGGAAAGAGAGAAATGACTGGGTAACCTACGAAGATCAGACATTGGAGAAGGAAATTACAGCCTTCGGTTTCGCGCCCAAGCTGTCTGAAACTCCGGGAGAAGTCTGGAGAGGCGCGCCGAGACTTGGACAGGATACTTACGATATTATGACAAAGCTTCTGGATTACACGCCGGAAGAAGTGGAAGCTTTGAAAGGAAAAGGCGTCATCGATTAATTGCAACAAATGGTTCAGTGAAACGGAGGAATGGCCTATGTTACGTTCCGAGGAACTGAAACAGCATAAAGAGGAATTCCTGGAGAGTACGATTTGCGGCATGTTCCACAAAACAGCCCTGCGGTATCCCGATCATATTGCTGTGGAGGACGAAGAGGGCGCAGTCACTTACAGAGAATTGGACGAATACAGCAATTTTCTGGCGAAGCATCTAAAAGAACAGGGGATAGGACCGGAGAAAATTGTCGCGCTCCAGTCCGGGCGGCAGCGGAATACAATTATCGGAATGATGGCAGTCTGGAAAGCCGGCGGGGCTTATCTCTACCTGGATGATTTATGCCCGGATGCCAGGAATCAGCATTTGAAGCAGGAGTGTGAATGCGAAATTATTCTGACCCGGGATTACCTGTCAGAACTTGGCATGGAACGGATGGAAGAGTATGTGGATGATTCCAGCCGGGAGCATCTGGCAATCCTTATCTATACCTCAGGCTCTACCGCAAAGCCCAAAGGCGTGATGATAGAGCATAGAAACATTATGGCGGTTGTCAGCAATTTTGATCGGCTGGGCTTTTGTGACACAGATAAGACCAGCGTGTTTGCAAGCTTCAGCTTTGTGGCGTCGGTCTGCGACATCTGCAGTTCCCTGTGCGTGGGAGCCGCGCTGGAAATCATTCCGGAATACCGCAGGCGGAACATTGACCTGATTGTGGAATACTGCAGGGAAAAATCCATTACCATTCAGTTCCTGCCGCCCCATATGGCCAGAAAACTTGGAAAATATGAAGAACAGCTGAACTTAAGGGCCTTGCTTGTGGGAAGCGAAGCTGTGCGGAATCTGGAGAAAAAGAATTACCGGATGCTGAATGTCTATGCGTCTTCCGAAATGTGTTCGCTGATTTCTGTGTATGAGATTCAGGGCGGTGAAAAAACTTATCCCATCGGGACGGTAAACCCCAACCTCCGGTTTTATATTGTGGATGACGACGGAAATCAGGTGAAGCCCGGGGAGGAGGGAGAACTGTGGCTGGCAGGCCCCCAGGTGACCAGAGGCTATTACAAGCGGCCGGAGCAGACTAAGAGACAGTATATGGAAAATCCATTTTCCGAAGAACCGGAATTTCGGCGGCTCTATAAGACCCATGACATTGTCTGTCAGCAGCCGGACGGCAATTTAAAGTACATCTGCCGCAAAGACGACGTGTATAAAATCCGGGGCTTTAAGGTGGGATGCACTCCGGTGGAGGAAGCCATGATGAAATGTCCGGCCATCCGGGAGGCGGCGGTGAAAGCCTTTGCGGATTCCGGCGGCTGCAACATCCTCTGCGGCTACTTTGTTTCGGACGAAGAGGTGGATGTGAAGAAAGTGAAAGAGGAATTGAGAAAAACACTTCCTTATTACATGGTGCCCACCTGCCTGCTGCGGATGGAAAAGCTGCCCCGCAACAGAAATAACAAGGTTGACCGCAAAGCCCTGCTGCCGCCGGCAGAGTTAGACGACCATAAGCTGCTGGAAAAGCTATATTAGCGCGGTCTGCAATTGCCTGTACAGGAAGAATACAGAAATCAGGCGCGGTCTGCAGTTGCCTGCACAGGAAGAATACAGAAATCAGGCGCGGTCTGCAGTTGCTTTCTCAGGCAGGACGCAAATTTAGATAGAAAGAAGGGGAAGACAATGGCGTCAGAACAATTATTGGAAAGACTGGAAGAATTTTTCGATGCGGACATCAATGAATACCTGCGGGAACACGGCGGCGGCGCTGAAGTTGTGGACGTGGAGGGAAGCGAACTGGTGATCCGCCTTTTGGGAGAATGCAGGGGATGCCTTGCCATGAGCAATACTGTGGACGGCGTGATATTGAAAAAGGTCCACGCAGTATTCCCTTTTATTGAAAAAGTTTCCGTGACAGACGATGTGAGCCCAGAAGTATATGAGATGGCAAACAGCCTGTTTTCTTCCGGGCATTACTAGAGCTTGTAGACACGCTCTAAATTGAAGAAAAAGGAGAACGCGCTGTTCGCTTACTTACGCAAAGAAGCGTTCCATGAGAGATTACTAAAATGAAAAAAGAACAGGAGGACACACAGTATGGGTGTTGGAACTTATGAAGCTTATCTTGAGCGAATGAAAAAAATGAAACCGAATATTTACTTAAACGGCAAATGCGTAGACCGCATGGGCCCCTGGAACGAAGGCGGCTTCTGGGTAATGAAGCAGTGCTATGACATTGCCAATGATCCGGCCTATGAGGATGTCTGCGTGACTACTTCCCATCTGACCGGAAAGAAAATCAACCGCTGCACCCACATTCATCATTCCCAGGACGACCTGCTGAAAAAGCAGCTGATGACCCGCTTAATCTGCCATCACGTAGGCGGATGTATGCAGAGATGTATGGGAACGGACGCGCTGAACGCCATTGCGGTAGTTTCTTATGACTGCGACCAGGCTACCGGAACCAAATATTATGAGAGATTCAACAAATATCTGGAGTACTGCCAGGAGCACGATCTGATTTGCAACTGTGCCCAGACCGACGTAAAGGGAAGCCGCAATTCCAAATACAAACGGGCCCATCAGCAGCCGGATCCCGACATGTTCTTACATATTGTAAAAACCGATGTAGACGGCATCGGCGTAGACGGCAAGCCCTGCAAGGGCGTGATTGTCCGGGGCGCGAAAATCTGCAATTCCTGCGCGCCTTACGTAGATGAAATTATCGCCAATCCCACCAAGTTTATGGGCAGGGGAGATGAAGGATACGCAGTGGCATTTGCCCTTCCGGCAGATTGGGACGGAATTAAGATTATGGCTCTTCCGGGGCTGCACCACAAGAGAAAACATCTGCAGGCGCCCTTTAATCAGAATGGAGACAACGAATCTCTGACGATTTTTGACGATGTATTTGTGCCGGAAGACCGTCTGTTCTTAAACGGCTACGACAATCCTGACGTGGTTCAGTATGCAGGCTACCTGGCCCTGATGTTTGCCCATTTCCACCGTCATTCCTACACAGGCTGCAAGACTGCCGTATCTGAGATTATCGCTTCCCAGGCAGCTCTGGTGGCAGACGTCAACGACATTGCCAAGGCAGAGCATGTCCGCACAAAAATCTGCGACATCATCGGAACCGCAGAGTTGGTATTTGCGGCAGGACAGGCCTCCGCTTACCGGGCCGTGGAATTCCCCAACGGATCCTGGGTGCCGGATGAAATCCTCACCAATGCCGGAAGGCGTCTGGCAGGCCACAACATTTACCATGAATACGAGATCCTTGCGGATCTGACCGGAGGAATCTGCGCATCCCTGCCCACCGAGGAAAGCTTCTTTGCGCCGGAGACTGCGGAACTCTGCAACAAGTACATCATGCGCAATCCGGACTATACGGCGGAAGAGACGCATCGGGTAATGCGGATGATGGAAGACAAGCTCTGCGACGCCTTTGAAGGGGCTCAGTGCGTGGCCGGCGTACACGGCGGCGGATCTCCGCTGATGGAGGAGATTACCATGATGAGCCGGTATGATCTGGAAGAATTAAAGAAGATTGCGAAATATCTGGCAGGCTTTGACGGAGTGGAATGCCCACGTTATGAACGGGCCACCGCAACGCCCAGAGCAATGCTGGAGCGGTTTAAAAAGACTCAGAAATAAGAAAAGATTCGGTATTCTGTTGAGGAACGGGCGCCAGTTTCAGTTGCCTTTTCTCATCAGAACCTCATAAATCAAGAGGAAAAGGAGGAAATCACTTCAAATGGCAAAAGAAATTAAAAATATTTTAGTGGTAGGCGCAGGCGTAATGGGATGTGCCATTGCCCAGGTTTTTGCGGCAAACGGATATCATACGGTAATGGCTGATCTGAAAGAAGAATTTCTGGAAAACGCTAAAAAGCGCATAGACGCCAACATAGAAGGAATGAAAGAAGAAAGTCTGGCGGATGATTCCTACGGCAAGGCAGTGGAAGAGAATCTGTCCACCATTTTGAACAGCCAGATTCCAGAACATGCAGCACAATTTGATTTGGTAGTAGAAGTTATCTTCGAGAATAAAGAAGCAAAACATGATCTCTACAAGATCCTCTCTGACAACTGCAGGCCAGACTGTATCTTTGCCAGCAATACCTCCGGCATGGATGTGTTTAGCGTAACCGAAGATATTATGAAGAATCCGGAACGTCTGGTGATTACCCACTGGTTCAATCCGCCTCATCTGATGAAGATTATCGAAGTGGTGAAGGGACCGAAAACTTCAGATGAAACAGCGGAAACCGTCCGTGCTTTGCTGGAAGCATGCGGCAAGAAACCGGCGGTTTTGAATAAATTTATGCCGGGCTTTATCGTAAACAGAATGGCGACGGTTATCTGCCGGGAGCTTTACTACATGGTAGAGCAGGGCTGGGTATCTCCCCAGGACGCGGAAAATGCGCTGAAATATACCGACGGGCTCCGCTGGAGCTTTGAAGGGCCGCTGGAGCTGTGGGATTTTGTGGGACTGGAGATTCCCATTGCAGTTGCTTCCGGCGTAATGCCCACCCTTTGCAATCGGACAGATTCCATTCCTCTGGGCGAAAAGCTGATTGCGGAAGGAAAGACCGGAGTCCGGGCCGGAGAAGGCATGCTGGGCAAATACCCCGCTGATGTAGACGCTTATATCAAGAAGCGGAACAGGCGCATCGTTGCAATGTATAAAATGATGAATCAGTTTGAAGCAGAAGACGAGGCAGAATAAGTCTATCGTAATTTTGAAAAGTCATAAGCCGAATCGCTGTGAATCTGGCAGTGGTTCGGCGGGACATAAAGGAGGATACAGAATATGGCCGTTGGAACTTATGAACAGTATATCGAGCGAATGAAAAAAATGAAACCCAACGTTTACCTGGACGGCAAGTGCGTAGACCGCATGGGCCCCTGGAACGAGGGCGGCTTCTGGGTAATGAAGCAGTGCTATGACATTGCCAATGATCCTGCCTATGCGGATGTCTGCATTACCACTTCCCATTTAACCGGGGAGAAAATCAACCGCTGTACCCACATCCACCACTCCCAGGACGATTTGCTGAAAAAGCAGCTGATGACCCGTTTGATTTGCCATCATGTAGGCGGCTGTATGCAGCGGTGTATGGGAACGGACGCGCTGAACGCGATTTCCGTGGTTTCTTATGACTGTGACCAGGCTACCGGAACCAAATACCATGAAAGATTCAATAAATATCTCCAGTACTGCCAGGAGAACGACTTGATTTGCAACTGCGCCCAGACCGACGTAAAGGGAAGCCGCAACTCCAAGTACAAACGGGCTCATCAGCAGCCGGATCCGGACATGTTCTTACATATCGTAAAAACCGATGTGGACGGCGTCGGCGTTGACGGGAAGCCCTGCAAAGGCGTGATTGTCCGGGGCGCGAAAATCTGCAACTCCAATGCGCCCTATGTAGATGAAATTATTGCCACTCCCACCAAATTCATGGGCAGAGGCGATGAGGGGTACGCTGTTTCCTTTGCCCTTCCGGCAGACTGGGACGGCCTAAAATTGATGGCCCTTCCAGGCAAGCACCACAAGAGAAAACATTTGCAGGCGCCCTTTAACCAGAACGGAGACAACGAATCCCTGACGATTTTTGACGATGTATTCGTGCCGGAAGACCGCCTGTTCTTAAACGGCTACGACAATCCGGACGTAGTTCAGTACGCAGGCTATCTGGCTCTGATGTTTGCACATTTCCACCGCCATTCCTACACAGGCTGCAAGACTGCTGTATCCGAGATTATCGCTTCCCAGGCAGCCCTGGTGGCAGACGTCAACGATATTGCCAAGGCAGAGCATGTCCGCACAAAGATCTGCGACATCATCGGAACTGCGGAGCTGGTGTTTGCGGCAGGACAGGCCTCCGCTTACCGGGCCGTGGAATTCCCCAACGGATCCTGGGTGCCGGATGAAATCCTCACCAATGCCGGAAGGCGTCTGGCAGGCCACAACATTTACCATGAATACGAGATCCTTGCGGATCTGACCGGAGGAATCTGCGCATCCCTGCCCACCGAGGAAAGCTTCTTTGCGCCGGAGACTGCGGAACTCTGCAACAAGTACATCATGCGCAATCCGGACTA
>CAJUBP010000064.1 GCA_910584585.1 uncultured Lachnospiraceae bacterium
CTCATCACGCAATACCGGCGCCTTTCTATGGCAAAGTTCCACACAATGCCCGCAGTTTTTTCCGCCTTACAGAACTTTTTTATTCTCCGCTCCAGGGGTAGTCACGATCACCTTTTCCGGTGTAATAACCAGCGCGCCCTTTGCGGTAGCCGCTCCATTGAACATTTTTTCCACCATGGTCTTAAATGTATCAACAACCGCGCCTTCTGTCACATACTCCGCAATGCCCTTGATCTGGTAGCCTTCCAGGGATTTTGCGTCATATACGGAAATGGCAATCCTGCCGCCGTTTGCCTTCAGGTTGTTCAGCGTGGTCTCAAGGAATACATCACCCACCACCAGCTTCCCGTCTTCTGTTACGTTTTTGAACGCCACGGGAACGACATTCGGCTCATTACCGGCACAGGTGGCCAAATCCCACATACTCTTCGCCAGCAGTTTCTTTACATTTTCATTCAACATAAGAAGTACCTCCTAAATTTCATTTCTTAATTTGATTTGCTAAACCAAATTATAGTCTGCCGACTTTAAAGATACAAGATATTAACAAATTAGTGAGTCACTAATAAATTTCATAGCGGTATTTACCACACTCAAAACATTTTGATTTTGCCTTGGGAGAGTTCAATTTTCCCAAACAAGGGGGTTCAAATTTATGCGGAGAGGGTTCAATCCCGATGTACTCTGGAATTTCCATTCCCGCCGCTTAACTGCCTGTATGTGGAAACAATAACAATGGTGGAAATGACAAATGTTAAAATATCTGACGCCGGCATGGAGTACAGGACCCCGTCAAGCCCGTAAAAACGCGGCAAAAGGAGCGCAAACCCCACGCCGAACACAATCTCCCTGACCATGGAGAGCATGGTGGACGCTGCCGCCTTCCCCATCGCCTGAAGGAAGATGAACGCCGCTTTGTTCACACAGGCAAACACCACCATGCTAAGATAGATGCGAAATGCCCGGACTGCAAACTCCGTATAATAGATACTCTCATTCGCAGCGCCAAAAATCCCAATCAGCCAGCCTGGGAAAAACTCTACAATGATAAATGCCAGGATACCTACGGCTGCTTCTGCAACAAGCAGCCTCGTAAAAAGCTCTTTTACCCTTTTCACAGCCCCTGCTCCCATGTTATACCCAACGATGGGAATACAGCCTGCCGCCATTCCGACCACGATGGAAATCACAATCTGGAAGAATTTCATCACAATCCCCACAACAGCCATCGGGATCTGCGCATACTGCGCCTGCCCGAACACAGAGTCCACCGCCCCATACTGGCGGATCATGTTATTGATGGCAGCCATTGCAGCCACAAGTGATATCTGTGACAGGAAACTGCATATGCCGAGGACTATCTCCCCTTTCAGTTTAAAATCTGTCCTGCCTAATTTTATAGTCTTTGTGTGCGCGAGATACCACACCGCCAGAACAGCCGCCACGATCTGGCCGATTACCGTTGCCACGGCAGCCCCCATCATCCCCCACCGGAACACAAAGATAAAAACCGGGTCAAGGACAATATTGGCTGCCGCTCCCGCAAGTGTGGAAGCCATAGCAAATTTCGGGCTGCCGTCCGCACGGATGACCGGATTCATTGCCTGCCCGAACATATAAAGCGGAATGCCAAGGGTGATCCAGAAAAAATATTCCATGGAATGGCGGAAGGTTTCTTCATTCACTGTCCCTCCGAACATGGCAATGATCTGGCTGTCCCATATCAGATAAACCGCACACAGGGCAAAGCTGAAGATTACTGTGAGAAGGATTGCATTCCCCATGCTCCTTCCCGCATCCTCCGGCTTATTTTTCCCAAGGCTCAGGCTTACAAAGGCACAGCAGCCATCACCCACCAGAACAGCGATGGCAAGGGCGATCACAGTCAGGGGGAATACCACCGTATTTGCGGCATTCCCATAAGAGCCGAGATATGCGGCATTTGCAATAAATATCTGGTCAACGATATTGTACAGCGCACCCACGAGGAGTGAGATGATACAGGGGACTGCATATTTTCCCATCAGCCGTGAAACCGGCTCCTCCATAAGAAAAGAATTACTTTTTGTTTCCATGTCTGACTCCTTTCATGCAAAAAACAGCGCATAGTCCCGGCTGCTGGATTTACGCCGAAGGCTACACGCTGCATTCACACAACTTATTCTGCTAAAATAAAAAACGTATGGCAAATAAACCGGATTTACGCAGTTTTCAGCCACACGTTCTTTTATATTATACACTTTATAAGTGAACTTTTCAAAGGATTTTTTGCACAAAATCCATGCTGCCTATGTTCGCATAATATGCACAAATTACTATAGTTCAATATCATTTTTAGACATTATTTCTCAGGTCATTCCGAGTCCGTCATTCCATCTATATCCGCTGCCAGTTTCCCTGCAGCCTCACGATTCCCGCACTCCGTTCCAGGATCATCCCCGCATTCCGCTCCTCTTCCATTGGGCAAATCCGTCGGCTTTGAAATTTCCAGGCTCACAGTGGTTTTCATTCCCCCGATATTTACAGTCATCACAAGCACCCTGGAGCCGTCCGGTTTCACGACAATGTCCGATGTTGTTTGGCTGTTCTTCCCGTCATAAATTTCCGACGGCATCTTTTTTGCTGAGAGTTTCTGCTCTTCCGGTGTCTGCCGTTCCTCTCTTTCCTTTTCTAAACTTTCGCATCCAATAGTTCCAGATATCTGCTCCCACATTTTATTTGCTTTTTTTGTTCCCGGCAGAACACTGCCCATTGCTCTTTTAGAAGAGACATCATCTACCATTCTCATCTTTTCATACCCTGTAAAGTTTCCCGTCAATTCCATTCTCATTTTTTCTCCTTTTTATGATCGATAACTCCTTCCTTTTCCTGTATCATATATCGGAACATAGCCCTGATAAAATAAGGCTCTCATCCTGCCGCGCCAATCTGCACTGTATTCCCCTGAAAGGCAAACCCATACTTTCGTATCCGTTCCTTTGGAATTCCCTTCTCCAGCAATACAGCCTCATAGCGCTTTTCTTCAATTTGCCGCAAGGCCGCAGTTACTGTATCCTTCAGTTCCTTTTCCCTCCGGGGCTGGAATACTTTAAATTCCATAATAATAGCGTCGTCCTTCTGGTTCCTGGGCTCTAACATTACATCATACCGCCCGAATCCGCTTTCCCGGTTTGAGGTGAGCACGTACCGTTCTGCCAAATCTACCATTAATCCCAATACAAATCCATGATAAAAGCGTTCCGGCTCCGATTTAGACGGTGTTTTTCCTGTATCAAAATAACTGAACATAGAAAATGCCACCCGGTTCATGTATTCTTCCATAGCATCCACATCCCCCAGAAGCAGCGCCTGGATAAAATCATTGTAATCCGATCGTTTTTCCTGAAACCAGCCGCTGATCATCCCGCAAAACATCTTCTTTACTTCCAGGTTTGTAATTTCTAACTCATACTCCTGTTCCATCACTCCGAATTCTGATTCAAAACACTCTCCAATCCGGGCTGCTTTCAGATATCCGCTGGCCAGAAGAAGGCTCCAGACGGCAGCCGGATTTACGTCCAATTGGCTAAACACAAGCTGTTCGTCAATTTTTGTAATCAACGGCTTCCCCTTTAAAAGCATTTCAAACTCCTGCTTGATGCTTTTATCTCCTTCCCGGATCAGTTTTCCCACCAGATTGTTGGAACTGGTATTGGCCCAGTAAACGGCGGCTTTTCTTTTATCCAGATAATTCAGGATACACCAGGGATTATAAATATCTCTGCAGTTCCCGAATACAAATCCATCGTACCATTTCTTTACTTCCGCTTTCTTCCCGGCCAAACCGAATTCATTCAGGGACTGAAAGACTTCTTCTTCCGTAAAACCGAAACAATCCCCATATTTTTCAGAAACTGCAGACACAACCTCCAGATTATTCAAATCTGAGAACACAGACTCTTTGCTGATTCTGGTGATCCCCGTCATAATTGCCCGTTCCAGATATGGATTCGTCTTAAACGCCGCGTGAAACATATTTCGGATAAAAGCAACCATTTCCTGCCAATATCCATTCACATAGGCTTCCTGCATAGGCGTGTCATATTCATCCAGCAGAATAATTACCTTCCGGCCATAATAACTGCTTAGAAACTTAGACAAACGGTGAATCGCCATTGTCGCCACCACCTCCGGCATATCCATAGAAACACTTTCAAAATATCTTTTTTCTCTGTCAGAAAGTGCCTCGCCCTCCAACAGATAACGGTGATCTTCATACAAATCAGATAAAATCTGGCCGATTCTCTGCACTGCCGATTCATAATTCCGTTCTTTTACATTGGCAAAACTTACAAAAATCACCGGATAGGTTCCCTGAAGCTCTCGGTATTTCTCCTCCTGCCAGATATTTAAACCTTCAAACAGATCGGCCCGTCCATGGTATTTTACAGAAAAAAATTTTTCCACCATACTCATATTCAAGGTCTTTCCAAACCTTCTCGGCCGGGTAATCAGCGTAACGCTGTCCCCATTTTCCCACCACTCCCGGATCAATAATGTCTTATCAATATAAAAATATCCCCACTCCCGTATGGAAGCAAAATCCTGGTTTCCAATACTTACCGTCCTTGCCATAATCCCACTCCTTATTTTTCTCATTCCTCCTCTTTTGCCTGCTCCCAATATTCATAGGGCAGCATATGATACATTTTCCGGATGGTATCCCGCTGGCTTTGATACAGCTTTGCCATTTTCCTCTTCCGAATATAGGCCTCTTTCTCCATCTCCGGCAGATCATAGGGAACCTTATCATTGACATAATATTTTCCGAACCAGTAAAGCCTGGCCCGGCATCCGGTCTTCTGATACTCTCGTTCCACCATCTCATGGGCCATTTTATGATGCTGATGGCCGTATTCCCCCTGGGCGTTGTGGCTTGCCACCAGCTCCCAGTCCTGGTACCGCAAAACTGCGGCAATATCGGCCTCCATCTGATTCTGCCAGAACCTCCAGTCGGCTCTCCAGTGCCAGATTTTATCGGGATAAGAAAGAATCAGGCTTTTGCCTCCCGCAAAAGCCACTGCCTGTTCAAATTCTTTCCGCCTGACGCTGTCGTCGCCCCGGGTCAGGCAGACCACCAGGTATTTATCCTCCAGGAGATGCTTTCCGCCCCAAAGCAATTCATCATCGGGATGTGCCACAAACATCACATTCCTGCAGTCCTCAAGCTGCAGCTCATCCAGGACTTTTTCCGTAAGAGCCGGCACATTCCGGTAGGGAGCGTAAGACATTGCCCCTTTTGCCGCAATTGCAGCCGCTATGAGAACGCAAATTCCTATTACAATTTCTTTTCCCCTTATTCTGATCTTTTCCTTCCGCTGTTTCTTCTGTTTCTCGTATAACATACTCTTCCTAGAACGCATTGAAAAATGCGATAACATTTTCTCACCCAATTCCGCACATTTCATCTACGGAATCCAAAATTGCCTTGATTTCCTTACTGCCGCCCGGCCTGTTTTTCACCAGATTTTCGATCTCTTTTCTGGCAGTCCGGATG
Source organism: uncultured Lachnospiraceae bacterium (assembly GCA_910584585.1). Lineage (GTDB taxonomy): Bacteria > Bacillota > Clostridia > Lachnospirales > Lachnospiraceae > Petralouisia. The sequence goes on from CAJUBP010000064.1 coordinate 5,537, forward strand.
TTTTCCGCCTGGCTTTCCATTCCGGCCCGCAATTTCTGGCGCCGCACCAAAAGCTCGTGTTTTACTTCCACCATCTCTTTCTTATCCATCAGCGCCTTTGCCTGATGAATCCAGATACGGGCGTCGTAGAGGCGGTACGAGTGGAGCTGCCGCACCAGCTTATCATTGAAATACTCCAGCTCATCATTGGTACGCTCATACTTTTCCCTCTCTTTGACGGCCTCTAAATACTGATCCCAGATGTAACTTAATTCATAGGAATTCTTGACATGATATTTCTCACAGGCATAATCCACGGCATTGGTCACGTTCACATATTTGAACTTCACTTTATTCATCAGCACAATGGCCCGATTGATATTTGCCTGGGCTTTCTTTAACTCCATGCCGTCGTTTTGATAGCGCCACACCATCATTCCGCCCAGTGCGCCTGAGATTAATGCGGCAATCACAAAGGGCGTTTTTATGTCAAATTTCATGGCCAGGCCCAGAATCACAATCGCTGCCACAGCTGCTGCAAACACGCCGATCAGGGCATAGAGAAGCCTGTGAAGCATTTTCTTTTCCTGCTCCAGCGACTCCTGATAATAATGCCATTCCTGCTTTTCCCCTTCTAAGTACTGCATGTCCCGCTTTACCACATTCTGGTAGGCCTCATTTTCCTGCAGACGCTTGATAATATCAGGCATTTCGTCTTCCAGCTGCTCCATCTGAACAAACTGGGCGTCGGAAATGGTCTTTGACCGGTTCAGATAGGCGTCTCTGGCCTCATTTAAGTTCAGGACATTCTGGGCTGTCTCCTGAATCTTTTCAAATTCCGTCTCCGGAAGATTTTCGATAATCTGAATATCGGTCAGATAGTCTGTCACCGTTTTGTATTCCCGCTTGGTTTCCTCCAGATTCCTGGCCGCATCCATGATCTGTTCGCAATATTCGGTCGCAATGCTCTTTTTTTGCTCCTGGCTCTGGCCCTGGGGTTTGTCCTTTTTTTGTTCCGCAGCGGCGTTTTGACGGGCTTTCTGGGCCTTTTTCGCCTTCTCCGCCCGCTTTTGGGAGCGCAAATCTATTTCTTCGCCGAATTCCAGTATCTCTTCTACATACTGGGGTTTTTTCTTCTTTCTGAATAATCCCATTTCACTCACTTTTCCTGTATTCTGTTTTTATATCCTGGAATTTTTCCTTCCGAATCATCCCGTTTCACTCGCTTTTCCTGTATTCTGCTTTTATATCCTGGAATTTTTCCTTCCGAATCATCCCGTTTCACTCGCTTTTCCTGTATTCTGTCCTTAACTCCTGCAGCACATCGTCCAGCATCTTTTCGTACCCAGCCCGATCCGGGGAATTTCTCTTTTCCTTTAATTCCAGGCGAAGCTTAGCCGTGCTGTCTGTTCCTCCCGAAAGATCCTGCCCGTCCCTGCATGACAGGGCCAGAAGGTAGGCTTCCCTGCTCTTTGAATCCTGCCCGATTTCATAGGCTTTGTCATAGCATTTTGCCGCCTGTTCAAACAGCATCTGCCTGGCGTAGGCCGTTCCCATATTGTGCCAGAGACGGGCAATTACTTTTTCATCCTCATTTTTTCCTGCGGCTCTTGCAATAATTTTGCGGTATTCCGAAATGGCGTCCCGGTATTTTTCCGATTTCAGCAATCGATCTCCCCGCAGCTTGGATCTTTCTATGGGACTCTTCTGTTCCATATTTTTCGCCGTGTTCAGAACAAGCTTTAACTCTTCGGAACTGTAGAATCCTCCGTCTTTTAAGATCTGTTCCATGCACCAGCAGCCGCTTCTCTCCTGTCCGATTCCCTGTCTGAGCCTCTCTGAAAGTTCCTGCTTTCCCACTTCCTGTTCCAGCCACCGGCATAATTTTTCATGGAAAAAGCTTTCCTCCAGCGCGCCCGTGTTCTGGTACAAATAATAGCACAATTCTTCGAAGGAATACAGGTTCAGATGATCTTCTTCCAGAAATAAGGGATGCTCTGCCGTTTTCTCTTCACATATCCATACTCTGCTCATGGCCTTTGCTTCTCCATTCCTTTTCATATCATTTTTCTGTCTGGGGAGGGACAAAAATACCGAATTCAGCCTATTTCATATTCCCATTCCCGGCCGCTTCCCGGTTTCAGATCGCCCCAGCCTATGTCCTGGATGTTCAGAAGGATTTTCCCTTCTTCCCCGGAATACAGCGACAGGGACAGACGGTACCTGTTCTGTTCCGACGGGGGAAGTTCTGTAAGCTCCAGACTTTCGATTTTCGCTTCGCGGCTTCCGGGCTTCTGCATCCACAGTTCCAGGAACGGTTCTCCTTCTAAGAGAATCCGAAGCTTCTTCCTGGCCTGATGCCGGTTGCACCCAGCTTCTAACAAAGGATAAAAATAATCGCTGTCGCCTCTGGTCACCTTGATTAAAATATGCTCCAAAATCTTGTATTCGCAAAAATATACGGTCTGGGCCTCTTCCTGATGCACCTCTAACATTCCTGCGTAGCAGGCGCCTTTGGTATAGAGGTTTTTCCCCTGAAAGGCACGTTTGCCCCGGCAGATCACCTGCAGGGATTCTTTCATCCAGTTTCCTTCAAATCCGCTTCCGATCAGATAAACGGAAGATACGATTCTGCCGGACATGGAATCCTGCAGCATACGGGCAAAGGCTAAGTCCCACTGGCTCACATCTTCCGGCAATTTGCCCAGGCAGACTTCTTCCACCTCTGTCACCCTTGGTCTGGTCTTCCGGTTGCCGATTAACCGTTTCTGCCAGATTTCCTCTCCGCTGCAGGAATACAGCAGCACATCATACTGCCACAATTCCTGCTCCTGACACACTGCGTAGGCGTAAAAACTTTCCCGGTGATCCTGAATGATTAATTGTTCCTCCTTAAATCCCAGCCTCTCTGCCATGTCCCGCAGCAGGATTACCATAGCGTCCGTCACTTCTTTAATGGAAAACACGCATCTCTTCACGGCCTGCACCCCTTTTGCCGGAAGGGCAATCCGCAGCGCTTTTCTTAAAAACACAAACAGAAGATCTTTGGCCTGATATTCTTTATCCAGAAAAACCGTCTCCTGCTTTAGCGCCTTATTCAGCAGATATTCCGCGTACAAACCCTCGCCTGTCTCCGCCAGACGGCTGGCTTCCTCCCCGAAACACCATTTTCCGGTCAGTTTCCGCTTGCAGATGGCCGTGGGAATCCGGTACAATTCCGTCCCTGCCACAGTGCTTCTCGTCTCCGGCTCCGTCATTCCCTGATGGTAGCAGCTTACCTGCGTCCATCGGTTCCCCAGTTCTATTCCAATATACCATTCGCCTGCTGCCGGCTTCATTTTCTCACCCGCTTTCCCGGACATTTCCTACAAAATGCCGAATTCTTCCCGCACCAGCCCGTCCAGCCGTCCATAAGTTTCCAGCCGTTCCATCAGTGTGATCTCATCCTCCATCTGCCGGCTTATCATCATGTCATTGATCAAATCATAACGGCTCCCCTCCGCATGGGTGCAGAGCTCCTGATTCTGCACCTGCCCGCTTTCTGTCACAATCCATTTCCCGTCTCTTTCTTCTTTGATGTAGTAGGGAATCTTCTCTCCGTAAAATACCAGAAAGTCTTTTACAAAAACGCCGTCATACATTTCCTGCATCTTTTGTTCCTCGTATTCCGAGCTTCCCGCCGGAAGATAGCTTAAAATAACATTCCCGCCGGGAATGGTGCGGTATTCCAGAAATACCTTGTCATGATACAGGTATTTTCCGGCAAAAAATTCCGGCAGAGATTTATAAAATCCAAAATATTTTCCCTGAGAAATCAATTCCTCCAATATCTGCTGGGCACAGGCAGTTTCCTCTTCTGTCAGGTTGCGATCAGAAGCGCACCATTTTAAAAATCCCAGCCTGCACACTTCATTCACTTCCATGCCTTCTTTCATCAGCCGGTATATTTTTTCAAAGGCGTAATCTGACACCACCGCGTCTTTGGCCACAAACTGAGCGGACATCCAGGACAGGCAGGCCAATACAATCACTTCCCTGCCCATGTTTTCCCCATAGCTTTCAAATATCTCTTCCAGATTTGCGGAAAATTCCTCCGTATACAAAAACTGCATCAGACAGCGTTCCTCCAGCCCATAGGTATCCAGTTCAAAATCCCGGGCCGCCTGCCACAATTTCATCATTTCTTCCAGATTTCCATAAAAATACCGGCACATGTAATTCAGAATCCGCTCATTGTACTTGCCCCGCAGGAACACACTCCTGCACAGCCCTAACAAAAATTCATCCGGCGCTTCCTCTGCGTCCAATTCCTCCATCCGGTGGCTGATAACATAGACCAGCTTCGGCGCGGAAATATTTTCGCTTCCGTAGGACAAAAGCAGCTCGTAGGCCCGTTTGTAATGGCGCCTGGCCACCAAAAGCTCCATAATCCGCTCTCTGGCCCGCTTCTGCATTCCCTCAAAGGATACGGACAGCAAAAATTCATCCAACGCTTCCCCTGTATAATTATAATAAAAATAGGCAATCATCTGAGGCCTTAATTCTTCTTTGTATTCCTGGCTGATCGCTTCTGATTCCATCATAATCTGCAGGTTCGGCAAATCCTCCGGAACATAAGTCTGCCAGATCTTTTTTCCGTCAAAATATTTCAGCAGATAGGGCAGCTTCTCTTTGGCCGCGTTCCTGCCCTTGTCCATAAATTTCTCGCTGTCCATCAGTGGAATGACGGAAAGTTCTTCCCGGGGCAGATAGCGGTTTCCCCTGGAATCCTCCACCAGAATCTGATAAGAGCTGCTGTAGAGATTCACATACCCGATCCCGCGGTTCAATGGAATTCTCTGCTCCTTTTTCAGGGGATGCTGGCGCACCACAAGCTGCATTGCCCCGGCGTCTTTACAGGTAACCTGATGGGTAAAAATAATCTTAGACAGATGCTCCGCCATCTCGTCGGTAATCAGCTCCGGCGTCAGGGCTTCCCGGTAAACCACTGACATATCTTCGTCAATTCTGCCCGCCTGAAGCTGCTTGATCGCGAATATTTCCATGTTCTTCCGATAATGGGGATAATTGCTTTTCCAGGAAGATTTATGTTCAATCATGGCCCGGTACAGTTTGGCCTGGGGACGGTAGGCAAGACTGCTGTGATACTGGAAATAAATCACAACGGCCTTGGGCATTTTCGCCAATTGCTTCCTCTCTGCCGACAGCATCCACGCCTCATAGATTCCGGCAATGCGCAGTTCTTCTCCAATGCCTAAGTGATACCATTTCCAGTACTCTTTTCCATAACAATTCCACTTCATGCAATAACCGCAGATGGCCTGGAGCATTTCTTTCTCCGGAAACACGTCATAGCAGGCGACAAGAATCCGGTACCAGATAACATCAAAGCTTCCAATCTCCGTCACAATCTGGCAGACCTGTTCCGCCATCCCTCTGGTAATGGCCTGGCGTCTGGCCGCCCAATACAGTACATTCCGCTCAAAGGCATCCGCCCGGTACATGAGAAAAGGCTCCTTCTCCACAATCCGGTAGGCTTCCAGATAGAGGATGGGGCTTTCCCCTGCCGCCGCAATCTGCCTGGCAATGATTTCCAATTTCCTTCCCTTGCTGTAATTCAGCTCTTCATCCAGGAACAGCAGCATCCATAAAAGCATGTTGTTCTCTTTGTTCTTCTGATAAATCTTCCGTATTTTTCCTGTCATTTTATTGACATAGACAGGCTCTGGTTCCCGCAGGGCGCAAAGATACAGATAGTAGGCGTACAGCGGAGTTTCTTTCTCTATGTCATGCTTGGGAAACGCGTCCAGCGCCCATTCCCCTTCCTGCCGCTGCTTATTGACCAGAAACGCCTGTGCCCTGGCCAGCAGATACCAGAGGTTTCCCGGATCTAACTGATTCAGTTCGTCTAATTTCTTCACCGTCTGTTTGGCCCAGACTCCCGTTACCATTTTGTGAAGCCCGAAATCCAGATAGAGGTTTATCAATTCCACCTGTTTTTTGCGGATTGCAAGATCTGTCCGCTCCTGATTTTGGCTTCTCTGAAAAACACAGATTTCCACCTGCTCTGTCTGAAAAGGAGCCTTAAGGGTAATCCTGCCGAAATTTGTGCCTCCGTGCAGCTGTTCAGCCAGAATCATATATTCCGCCGCCCCGTGGCTTCCCACGAAATCTTCCGCAGTAATTACTTTCTTCACCGGACTGAGCCAGGGAGCGTCGCTGCTCATCTCAATGGCAATCATGCCCCATTCTTCTTTTTTCAGGGTAATATGCTGTTTAATCGTCTCCTTCAGCCCGTAAAATTCTCTCTGGACTTCTTCGATCCGAAAAACCACCCGCTTCTTCTTGCGTACAGCGATCAGGAATTCTTCTACCTGGGCCATGGTGCAGGGCTTGCGCTTAAGCATCCGGTACAGCAGCCGCTCCTCTGTTTCCTGGGGCTTAAAAATATGGATAAATTCCGGCTGTCCGAACACCCGCACCGCTTCCTCATAAGAATTCCGGGCCAGGTTGGCAAAATCGATAATACTCTTTATTTTCCCCACAGAACTGTCTGCGTAATTCCTGGAAACAGACACAGAAAAAGGAAGGTCGTATTCCCCCTGATTGCTGACAATATGAAAACTTCCTTTCTGGGAATCGCCTTCTGTCAGACCTTCGCTGTGAAAGACATATCTCTGTACGATTGTTTCTCCCTGAAACTTTGGGCTGTAACATTCCATCCTGGGGCTGGAAGAGCAAATGATACCCTGAACCGTCATATTCCCGGCGCTCTGTATCCTGAATTCACCGGTATAATCCGTTTCCTCTACTACTTCCAGTTCCAGTTTTTCCGGAAAAAACTGAAGGATGGAAGAATTGCTCTGGCACATTCCCGCCGCCAGTTCTTCTAATTTCTTCTGCAAATCGTCACCTGCTTTGTGGTTGCTTTTTTATCAAGATCCGTTATAATGTAATATTGATTATAAACCATTCAAACATTTGTGTAAATATTTTTGGAGGAAATTTATGTTACAGCATAAGGACCATTTTCACGGAAGTGATTTAGAAAAAATTGAACAGATTTACGGCATCAAAAAAGAGGAGATTACAAGCTTCAGCGCCAATGTGAATCCTCTGGGAATTTCCCCTCTGCTGAGAGAAACGCTGGCAAACCACATTGACGCCATCACCTCTTATCCTGACCGGGAATACCTTGCCCTGCGCAAATGCATCGCGGATTACGCGGACGCCGATTATGAAAATATCATTATGGGCAACGGCTCCACAGAACTGATTTCTCTGTTTATCCAGATTCAGCATCCTGGGAAAGCTTTGATTATCGGGCCTACTTATTCGGAATATGAACGGGAAATCGCCTTAGGCGGCGGAACCTGCCTCTACTATCCTTTGCAGGAAGAGCTGGATTTTGTGCTGGATGTGGATCATTTTACGAAGCAATTAAATGAGAGCCTGGATCTTCTCGTGATCTGCAATCCCAACAACCCCACCTCCGGCGCCATTTCCCGCCAGACCATGCGGAAAATTCTGGATGTGTGCAAGCAAAATGATATTTTTGTGATGGTAGATGAAACTTATGTGGAATTTGCGGACAATTATGAGGAAATCACTTCCGTTCCCCTGACTGCCTTTTACAATAATATTGTAATCCTTCGGGGAACTTCCAAGTTCTTTGCGGCTCCGGGACTTCGGCTGGGTTACGCCGTTACCGGAAACCGGGATTTTATCAAGGCTGTCAACACCCGGAAAAACCCCTGGACCATCAATTCCCTGGCGGTTATTGCAGGGGAAATTATGTTCCGGGACACTGACTATATTGCCAGAACCAAGGAACTGATTTCCAAAGAACGCACCCGGATGTACCGGCTGTTCTCCCAGGACGGCCGCTTTAAGGTTTACCCGCCCAGCGGCAACTTTATGCTGGTGCGCCTTCTGTCTGACAGCATAACCTCCGGAGAACTGTTTGAGCGGGCCATCCGGGAGAAAATGATGATCCGGGACTGCTCCACCTTTCCGTTTCTTAACCATAAGTATATCAGATTCTGCTTTATGAGCGAGGAAATGAATGACAGGCTGGCGGAATGTATTATGAGGGAATGAAAACAGAGCTGCCATTCACATTCAGGGTAAAAATAGAGCCGGGAACCAGTGTATTTCTGATTCCCGGCATTCCGCTGTTATCGTTTTATTTCATCTGCGTATCTCATTTTTCAACATGTGCTTTCTCTTGTCGCTCCTAGCAGCCGTGATGTCTGCTGCATTCTGGCTATTTTTCTTATACCCCGGAATAAGCCGAATATCCTGCGTCAATGGGAAGCACTACACCGGTAATTGCACTGGCTGCCTTATCGTCGCAGAGGAAGAATACCCCTCCCAAAAGCTCTTCGCTTTCCACAAAACGGCCGGTAGGCGTTCCCGCCAGAATCTTGTTGGAACGGGGCGTGGGCGTACCGTCTTCCTGAAAGAGCAGAGCCCGGTTCTGATTCGATACCAGAAATCCCGGCGCAATGGCATTGCAGCGGATTCCCGTTCCTGCAAAGTGAGTAGCCAGCCACTGAGTAAAATTTGACACTGCGGCTTTTGCCCCGGAATAAGCAGGAATCTTCGTAAGAGGAATATATGCGTTCATAGAGGAAATATTCAAAATACTTCCGGATTTCTTTTCCACCATATCTTTTGCAAATACCTGGGTGGGCAGCAATGTTCCCTGAAAATTCAGTTTAAAGACAAAATCCACGCCGCTGGGATCAAGATCAAAAAAGGTTTTCTGGCCCTCCTTTTTTTCGTGATGGTACTCGTTGTCTGTAGTGGCGCGGGGATTGTTGCCGCCGGCTCCGTTAATCAGGATGTCGCAGGGGCCTAAATCTGCCAGAACCTGCTGATGAACGGATTCTAATTCTTCCGGCTCCAGAACGTTGGCTTTGTAGCCTTTGCAGATATGGCCTTCCGCTTCTGCTTCTTCGGCTAATTTTTTGACTGCCTCTTCGTTTAAGTCCAGGGCTGCCACTTTAGCTCCAGCCTGGGCGAAGGCTTTTGCCATGGTGCCGCAGAGTATGCCGCCGGCTCCGGTTACTACGACGACTTTGTTGGTGAAATCTACTTTTAATGGTAATTCTAACATGGTGTTTTCCTTCCTATAATGTCAAGCCCTAAATCATTGATTTTTCAGGCTTTTCTTCAAAT
>CAJUBP010000065.1 GCA_910584585.1 uncultured Lachnospiraceae bacterium
TTCTGTCAGGATAATTTATAATCTGCCAGCAGGATAAACTTGTTCTGCCATGACAATAGGGTTGTCTAATTCCTCTAGTTGTTAATAGCCGCCTGAGCCGCCGCCAATCTTGCAATCGGTACACGGAATGGTGAACAGGAAACATAGTCCAAACCAATCTTATGGCAGAATTCTACAGAAGAGGGATCTCCTCCATGCTCACCGCAGATACCAATATGAAGATTCGGATTCACTGGTTTCCCTAACTTGATTGCAGTTTCCATCAACTTGCCAACGCCAATCTGGTCAAGCTTTGCAAATGGATCATTCTCAAAAATCTTAGCGTCATAATATGCTTCTAAGAATTTGCCAGCGTCATCCCGTGAGAAACCGAAAGTCATCTGCGTCAGGTCATTCGTTCCGAAACAGAAAAAGTCGGCTTCTGTTGCGATTTCGTCTGCAGTAAGCGCTGCTCTTGGAATCTCAATCATAGTACCTACTTCATATTCTAATTCAACGCCTGCAGCAGCAATTTCTGCGTCAGCAGTTTCCACTACTACTTTCTTCACGTACTTTAACTCTTTAATATCGCCGATTAACGGAATCATGATTTCCGGTTTCAAAGCCCAGTCTGCATGAGCTTTCTTTACGTTGATAGCTGCACGGATTACTGCGCTTGTCTGCATTTTAGCAATTTCCGGATAGGTAACTGCAAGACGGCATCCACGGTGTCCCATCATCGGATTGAACTCATGGAGAGAATCAATCAAGGCTTTGATATCTTCTACAGATTTGCCCTGAGCGTCTGCCAGTTTCTTAATATCTTCTTCTTCGGTAGGAACGAATTCATGCAGAGGCGGATCCAAGAAACGGATGGTAACCGGATTGCCTTCCAGAGCTTCGTATAATTTTTCAAAGTCTCCCTGCTGGTACGGAAGGATTTTAGCCAGAGCAGCTTCCCTCTCTTCTACGGTGTCTGCGCAGATCATTTCACGGAATGCAGCAATTCTGTCTTCTTCGAAGAACATATGCTCGGTACGGCAGAGACCGATACCCTCTGCACCTAGTTCACGCGCTTTCTTAGCGTCAGCAGGAGTATCTGCGTTAGTGCGAACCTTTAATGTTCTGTATTTGTCTGCCCATGCCATAATTCTTCCGAATTCGCCTGCAATGGTTGCGTCAACCGTAGGAATCAGACCGTCATAAATGTTACCTGTGGTACCGTCAATGGAGATAGGATCTCCTTCATGATACTCTTTGCCTGCCAGAGTAAATTTCTTATTCTCTTCATCCATGGCAATGTCACCGCAGCCGGATACACAGCAGGTTCCCATACCACGCGCAACAACAGCTGCATGGCTGGTCATACCGCCGCGGACAGTCAGGATACCCTGAGCGGCTTTCATGCCTGTAATATCTTCTGGAGAAGTTTCAAGACGTACTAATACAACTTTTTCGCCTTTTTCTGCCCATGCCACAGCATCGTCAGCAGAAAACACGATTTTACCGCATGCAGCTCCCGGAGAAGCGCCAAGGCCCTTGCCGGCAGGAGTTGCCGATTTCAGTGCAGCAGCGTCAAACTGAGGATGCAGTAAAGTATCCAGGTTACGCGGATCAATCATAGCAACTGCTTCTTCTTCCGTTCTCATGCCTTCGTCCACTAAATCACATGCAATTTTCAGAGCAGCCTGAGCGGTTCTCTTGCCATTACGTGTCTGCAGCATATAAAGCTTCTCATTTTCAACGGTAAACTCCATATCCTGCATATCTCTGTAATGATTCTCTAAGGTTGCGCATACTTCTGTAAACTGCTTGAATGCAGCCGGGAATTTTTCTTCCATCTGGGCAATTGGCATAGGAGTGCGGACTCCGGCAACCACGTCTTCACCCTGAGCGTTGGTCAGGAACTCACCCATCAGTTTCTTTTCGCCGGTAGCCGGATCACGGGTAAATGCAACTCCTGTTCCGCAGTCATCGCCCATATTTCCAAATGCCATACTCTGTACGTTTACAGCAGTACCCCAGGAATAGGGAATATCATTGTCACGACGGTATACATTTGCGCGGGGGTTGTCCCAGGAACGGAATACAGCTTTTACTGCGCCCATTAACTGTTCCTTCGGATCATCCGGGAAATCTTCACCGATTTTTTCTTTATATTCAGCTTTGAATTGAGATGCGAGTTCTTTTAAATCTTCTGCTGTCAGATCAACGTCCTGTGTAACGCCCTTATCAGCTTTCATTTTGTCAATCAGTTCTTCGAAGTACTTCTTTCCTACTTCCATAACTACGTCAGAATACATCTGGATAAATCTTCTGTAGCAGTCCCATGCCCAGCGGGGATTGCCTGATTTTTCAGCAATCACGTTTACTACAGTCTCGTTCAGTCCCAGATTCAGAATGGTGTCCATCATACCAGGCATGGAGGCTCTTGCGCCGGAACGTACTGATACCAGAAGAGGATTCTCTTTATCACCGAATTTTTTTCCTGTAATTTCTTCCATCTTGACAATGTACTCATTGATCTGGCCCTGAATTTCCTCATTAATCTGGCGGCCATCCTCATAATACTGAGTACATGCTTCTGTTGTGATAGTAAAGCCCTGTGGTACCGGAAGACCTAAACTGGTCATTTCAGCAAGGTTTGCGCCTTTTCCTCCAAGAAGTTCACGCATGCTTGCATTTCCCTCTTTGAAGAGATACACCCATTTGTTTGCCATTTGAATTCCTCCTAAAATTTACTTTGATTTATTGTTATGCAGATACAGATCAGCGGTTGAAAATTTCCATGCCTTATAATTCCGTATCCGCCATTCCACAATGAGACAGTGAATGACAGTGAAACTTTATCTTTTATCATTCCACAGTGAGAAAGCGCACAATTCTAAAGCGCACACATATATTCTAACATATTTTGGAATAATAGCAAGTCTATTTTTTCGTTTTTTTTCAATTATAATAAAACTTAGATGGGAAAATACTTAATTGAAAAATGCCGCTGCAAAAAAAGATTTTATTCCATTTCACGGGGCCGGAGCAATTTTAAAACTGGGCTACATTGACTAAATTCAGCATGAAATCTGGTGTGAAGTGGGGCGGCGTCTTGCGGGAATAAATTTTAAGACACGCTCTAGTACTCCATCCGGTTGGAGTACTAAAACGCAGAAGGCAAAAACAGGAGGATCTGATATGAAATGTAAAATATGCAAAGCTGAAAATCTGCCAGGCACACATTACTGCCAGAATTGCGGCGGAAAATTAAAAGTTAAGAATTCAGGAGGCCTTCTATGGGAAAAGGGCAAAGCATTTGCGGGACTTGGGCACAAAGGCTCTTCCATTGCCCCGCTGGGCGCCATGGCTGTTGAAAATCAGGGAAAGGAATTTGGGGAAATGACGTTCCGTAAAAATCTTGTAAAAGTCTGTCCTAAAAAAGACGGCTCCTGGTATTGTCCCGACTGCGGAGAATTAAATGAACAATACAAAAATTTCTGCAAAAACTGCGGCCGGGATTATGTCTAATCTCAGAACCCCCTCTGCAAACACGCGCCAACGCTGCTGTGAACCTTCTAAATTTGGATACGGCAGAAATAAAACACCAAAAAGAAATGAAAAAGGGGCTGCCGGAAAATGAAATTCCTGCGTAATACGTAGTTTGAAATTCCACGATTTACAGCTATATATTATGGAGATTTGCCATTTCCCGACAGCCCTTTTTAAACGGCACTGCAGTTAAAAATCAAATTTATCCGCAAAATACGCATTCAGTTCTTCTATCTTCACCCGTTCCTGTTCCATACTGTCACGGAACCGTACCGTTACTGCCCCGTCGTTTTCTGATTCAAAATCATAGGTTACGCAGAAAGGCGTTCCGATTTCATCCTGTCTCCGATAACGCTTCCCGATATTTCCCCTGTCGTCAAATTCACAGTTATATTTCTTGGATAACTGGGCGAAAATCTTCTCCGCGCCTTCATTCAGCTTCTTCGAGAGAGGCAGAACGCCGATTTTCACAGGCGCAAGAGCCGGATGGAAATGAAGCACGGTCCGCATATCCGGTTTTTCTTCTGTGCCGATATTTTCCTCGTCATAAGCGGAGCAGAGGAATGCCAGAACTACACGGTCTGCGCCCAGGGAAGGCTCGATGACATAGGGAATGTATTTTTCCTTCTTTTCGTCGTCAAAATAACTCATATCCTGGCCGGAAGTTTCCTGATGCCGGGTCAGATCATAATCGGTGCGGTCAGCAATTCCCCAAAGCTCGCCCCAGCCAAAGGGAAACAGAAATTCGAAGTCTGTGGTGGCTTTGCTGTAGAAGGACAGCTCTTCCGGATCATGGTCGCGCAGACGCAGCTCTTCTTCCTTCATGCCAAGGTTCAGCAGCCAGTCACGGCAGAAACTTCTCCAGTACTGGAACCACTCCAAATCAGTTCCCGGCACACAGAAAAACTCCAGTTCCATCTGTTCAAATTCCCTTGTGCGGAACGTAAAATTGCCGGGCGTAATTTCATTTCGGAAAGATTTTCCAATCTGGCAGATGCCGAAAGGAACTTTTTTACGGGAAGTCCGCTGTACATTTTTAAAGTTTACAAAAATACCCTGGGCTGTTTCCGGCCGCAGATATACGGTATTCTTGGCGTCTTCCGTAACCCCCTGGAATGTCTTGAACATTAAGTTAAACTGACGGATATCGGTAAAGTTATGTTTGCCGCAGGAAGGGCACGGAATCTGATGCTCTTCAATAAAATTCACCATCTGCTCCTGGCTCCAGCCATCTACAGTGCCGTCCAGTTCAATGTCCTGCTCCTGGGCGTAATCCTCGATGATTTTGTCCGCGCGAAACCGTTCATGGCATTCCCGACAGTCCATCAGGGGATCTGAAAATCCCCCTAAATGCCCGGAAGCCACCCAGGTCTGGGGATTCATCAAAATAGCACAGTCCACGCCTACGTTGTAAGGATTCTCTGTCACAAACTTCTTCCACCACGCCTGCTTCACATTATTTTTCAGTTCCACGCCCAAATTGCCGTAATCCCAGGTATTCGCAAGGCCGCCGTAAATCTCAGAACCCGGATAGACAAAGCCTCTCGCTTTTGCCAGCGCCACGATTTTTTCCATGGTTTTTTCCATATTGCTACCTCTTTCTCATTATACTTTTTTATTCATAAATCACATAAACCAGAGCAGATTCTTCCCCGTCCTCCGATTCTTCCGGAAGCTGAATGGACACGGTATCCTTTGCTTTCATGGTTGTATACTTAGAAGAAACATACCGGATGGTGCCGTCTACTTTCACATCCACCTTTTCACTTAAAATAATCACTTTTGCGTCCAGATCCGCAACAGCGTCTTTCTTTACGCGTCCGGCAGCTTCCCCGTCTTCAATTTCTGTAAAATCTTCCTCGAAGCTATACCCCTCCGCCAATGCCTGGGGGATGGTTCCGGAAAATAATGTCACCTCATTAAAGTTCTGATAGTCCTCACAGCCGCTGTACTTGATAAAAAGCCTGGCAACGCCGTCTTCTACGGAGAATTCATCTATACTGACAGTGTTTTTCCCATGCTCTTCCTGATAATCCGCAACCCTTTCATCGATATAATTCTTAAGCTCTTCTTCGTCATAATAATCTTTGTCAAAATCTGCGATAGCCGCACTGACTACATTGCCCTTTTTCTGTATGTACACGGTATCACGATCCGCCTCCAAAGATTTTCCACATCCGGTCAAAAGTCCGGCAATCACAAGCATGGCCAGGCTGATGGAAATAAATTTTTTCATGTTAAACCTCCTCAAAGTCTAATACGTGAATCGCAAATATTATACTCTTTTCTGACTGTGATTGCAACTATTGATTTCCTGATTTGGATGAAATTTCCCTGGTTTATCTTTGACGATATTTGTCTATTTCGCTATTTTTTTGTTTTTTGTTTCCTATTTTACGCAAAAAGCTCATTGGCATACCGCACAGATCCCATAGCGTCTTTGGAATAAAAATCCGCGCCTATCTGATCGGCATAAGTCTGAGTCAGAACTGCCCCGCCCACCATAATTTTGCAGTCCGGCAATTCCCGGTTCAGAAGCTGGATGGTAAGCTCCATATTGGCCACCGTAGTGGTCATCAGCGCGCTTAAGCCCACCAGCCGTACCTGATGCTCTCTGGCTGCTTCCAGTATCCGCTCCGGCGCCACGTCTTTGCCCAAATCAATCACCTGGAATCCATAGTTCTCCAGCAGCACTTTCACGATATTTTTTCCGATATCGTGAATATCGCCTTTTACGGTGGCAATTACGATTGTTCCTTTGGATTCCGACACGGTTCCTTTTGCCGTCAGGTGTTTCTTGACAGCGTCAAATCCAGCCTTTGCCGCTTCTGCGCTCATCAAAAGCTGGGGAAGGAAGATGGTTTTCTTTTCAAAGCCCTGTCCCACCTGATCTAACGCAGGAATTAAATCTTCATCAATAACGGCTAAAGGTTCCCTGGACTGCAATTCTTGTTCCGCCGCTTTCCCGGCGCTTTCGGCAAGACCTTTCACCACTGCGTCAAACAAGGTAAGTTCTGCAGTTCCTGCGGCAGAAACCTGTGACTGCGGGGGCTGTTCGGAAAAATAGCGGATATAACTGCCGCACTGTTCATCGCTTCCGTTTAACGCGCAATAGGCGTAATAGGCCGCCATCATAGCGTCACTGCCCGGGTTGATAATGCCGGCGCTTAATCCCCGTGACAGCGCAATGGTGAAAAAGGCGGTATTCACTTTTTCCCGCTGAGGCAGGCCGAAGGAAATGTTGGATACGCCCAGCGTAGTATGCACCCCAAGGGTATGGCGGACATAATTCAGGGCATCCAGCGTGATTGCCGCGTTCTCCTGTCCGGTGCTGATGGTCAGGGTAAGGGTGTCGATCAGCAAATCCTTTTTGGAAATGCCGTATTTTGCCGCTTCTTTGATGATTTTTTCGGCAATGTCAATGCGCCCCCTGGCCGTATCCGGAATGCCGTTTTCATCCAGAGTCAGGCAGACAATCATGCCGCCGTACTTTGCCGCTAAGGGAAATACCGCGTCCATGGACTCCTGCTTGCCGTTGACGGAATTAATCAGTGGCTTTCCGTTATAAAGCCGCAGGGCGGTTTCCATGGCTGCCATGTCAGAGGTGTCGATCTGCAGCGGCAGTCCGGTGACGCCCTGCAGCCCGGTAATGACTTTTTCCATCATTTCCGCTTCGTTGATTTCAGGAAGGCCTACATTTACATCCAGGATATGGGCCCCTTTGTCCTGCTGCGTCAATGCTTCTTTATAGATATATTCCAGATCATTTTCCCGCAGCGCCTGTTTAAACCGGGATTTTCCGGTGGGATTAATTCGTTCGCCGATTATTTTGGGGTGTTCGTCAAATACCACTGCATGGGTATAGGAGGAAACCACGGATCGGTGTTTCTCTGTGACGGAAAGAGGCGGGATTCCTCTGCAGGCTTCGGTCAGGGCGCGAATGTGTTCCGGGCTTGTGCCGCAGCATCCCCCCAGAATGGAGGCCCCGTCTCTGGCAATCTCTTTCATAATGGAGGCAAAATCTTCTGGTTCTACCAGATAGGATGTTTTCCCATCCACCACTACCGGAAGTCCTGCGTTGGGATTTACCACAATGGGCAGTGAGGTGATTTCCCGCAGCCTGGGGAGAAATTTCTTCATCACATCCGGGCCGAATCCGCAGTTTAAGCCGATGGCGTCCACTCTCAAACCTTCCAATAACGCCACAGCCGCTTCCATGTCCGCTCCTGTCAGCAGTTTCCCATTTTCATCAAACACCATGGTGACAATCACGGGGAGGCTGGTATGCTCCTTTGCCGCCAAAACAGCCGCCTTGATTTCGTAGGCGTCATTCATAGTTTCAATCAGGCAGAGATCGGCGCCGGCCTGTTCCCCGGCCGTGCATACCGGCGCAAAAGCATTGCAGGCCTCTTCAAAGGGCAGATCCCCCAACGGCTCCAGCAGCTTGCCCAAAGAACCGATGTCTAAGGCGACGAAGGCTTCTTTTCCAGTTTCGGCAATGGCCCGTTTTGCAAGCTGAATCCCCTTCGCGGTCAGTTCTTCGCAGGTATATCCGCAGTTTTTCATTTTAAAGGGGTTGACGCCGAAAGTGTTGGATTTGAGGATATCACAGCCGGCCTCCAAGTAACTTTTGTGGATCTTGAAAATGACGTCCTCTCTGGTCATATTCCAGACTTCCGGCAATTCTCCTGGCTGAATGCCTTGTCTTTGCAGCATGGTTCCCATGGCTCCGTCAAAAAACAGCAGTTCTTTATTTAATCGGTCTAAAAAATTCATCGGTTCACTCTCCGCTCTCTTCTTTTCGAAATTCACAGTCTGTTTTTTCACATTGGCTGCAGCTTCTTTTCCAGCAGGATTCCTGTTTTCCGGAAGTTAAGCCAATGATGGCAGTTACGGATTTGGACGGCATCATCAGATTTCCTTCCGTCAGCGTAAGCCCAATCCTTCTGCACTCTAATAAATCAAAAAAATCTTTCTGGTAATCAATGGAAAAATCCCCGTATCCGGGACTGAATCTGGGCCTTAAGTAAAGCCCCTGTTCCTGAAATTTGGTCCTGGCCCTGTCTTCGATTTCATCCACATAGCTTTCAATATAAGCGGCTCCTGCCGCCTGTGTCATGGCGGCTTTGGCCAGGTTGGCTATGGAATATTTCTGAATCATCCGGTCGGCTGCCGGCCCGATGGTTGCAGCTAGAAGCACCGCCTGTTCACATCCTCTGAGGTTTTTGGCAAGATTCCTGCTCTTGAAAGCCACCTTCCATTCCTCCTGCTGCAGCTCCTGGAGGGAAGGGGTATAGAAGCTTGATATTTCATCAAACAAGGGCTTTAGGATGACAGAATCCTCTGTTTGTTGACAGCGGTATCTGCGCCAAATGCTTTTGGGCGAACTGTCCCGTTCCAATTCTTCAAAAACTTCCCCTAACAGCCGTTCTGTCTGAATGTCAATGTTCTGATTCCGGTATCCTAGATACCGCAGGGTTTCTGTTCTGTTTCTTTGCATGATAAATGCCCTTTCTGTTTTATAATGTGATATGATTGTTACTTTTCATACCCATGCCAATCACCCCTCTGATTGGCATGGAGCCAATACCGTTCTGGAGCCAAGGGGACTGCCCTCACCGAAGGCGGCTTTAAATGGCAGTCCCGGTTACATATCCGGCTTGCGCGTGTTCGGGCATTCAAAAATATTTAGTTCGGCAGGTGATAGATTTCGGAAAGATTTTGGAAAATCGCTGCGGCTACATCCGGCTTGTTCATGGTGTAAATATGCACATGATTGACGCCGTTCGCGATTAAATCAATAATCTGATCGGTGGCATAGGCGATTCCTGCCTGCTTTAACGCAGCCGGGTAGTCCGCGAACCGCTCCACAATGGCCCGAAACCGCTGCGGCAGAATGGTTCCTGACAGTGAAGTAATCCGCTGAATTTGTTTTGCGTTGGTGACTGGCATAATTCCTGCAATCACGGGAACTTCAATCCCCCGCTTTAAAGTTCGGTACAGGAAATTATAGAGAATATTGTTGTCAAAAAACATCTGTGTAGTTAAAAATTCACAGCCGGCCTCTACTTTGCGCTTCAGGTTGTCAATATCCGCTTCCAAAGATTCCGCTTCGGGATGCCCTTCCGGATAGCAGGCCCCGCCGATACAGAAATTTCCGAAATTTTTGATTTCTTCCATCAATTCGCTGGCGTGATGGTACTGGTTGGGAAGAGGAAATTCCGCATGTTCCGGAATGTCTCCCCGCAATGCCAGAATGTTCTCAATGTGACGCTCTTTCAATTCCCTTAACACTTCCTGAATCTTGTCCTTGCCGGAAGAGGCGCAGGTGAGATGGGCCAGGGCCATTACGCCGTTGACGTTCTGCACCTCATTCGCAAGATCGACTGTGTGCTCGCTGATCCCGCCGCTGGCGCCGTAAGTGACGCTCATAAAGGAAGGTTTTACCCTGGCCATTTCTTTTACGATTTCATGGGCCTTTTCCAGTTCGGAACCTTTCTTGGGCGGGAAAAGCTCACAGCTTATGGTTACTTCCTGTTTCTGTAATAGTTCTGAAATTTTCATAATGTTTCCTCGATTTCTAATTTTTGCGGATTTTGTAAATATTATAATGATTTGCCCTGGAAAAGTCAAATTGCCTGCCGCATAAAAAAAACTTTTTTTGTCATACTGTTATTATGATGGAAAAGAAAGAGGTGTTTTATCAATGGAAAATAATAGCAGATCCCAATCCCGCCCGGACGTAACTTCCGCAGGCAGCTCTTTTTATTCGGAAGAGGCCAAAGATTCCCGCAGCCAAAGCGAAAAACATCCGGTGCCGGATTTCAGCGATCAGGCTTACGATTATTTAAAGGCAAGTTCCGCAACGGACTGCACCGGGGCAGTTCCAAGGCCGCCCCAGGACAGCGCGGAACTGGATTCCTATCTGGATGTTTATAATTTTCTGCCTCAGTGCGCTTACGCGCAGCCCAATTCCGTGGAAATTGATATGTTAAAACAGAAAGGGCAGGGTATTTTGCCTGTGCAATCGGAGAAATAGACAAGTCAAGATGTGTCACTTATTTTTCTACAGTTCCTAAAAAGGACTGCCATAGAGATCTCTTCTATTCGGCAGTCCTTTTTGGAATGTAAATGGAAAAATTGAATCAGATAGTGTAATCGAATTTCTGCCCTACCCAGGTTTCCTCTTCCGTACGCACATCGCCGCCATAGAAAGAATCCACCGTACTGTTGATTTTTTTCAGCAGTTCTTCCCAGGAATTGGCGGTAACCGTAATGGTATCGGAATCTTCGTCGCCTTTGGATACTTCGTCCAGACGGTTCTCTTCCGCTTTCTTTTTCTCTTCCTTCTGCTCTGCTTTCTTCTTATCTTCTTTGCGCTGGGCCGCCTTTTCCTCAATGCGCTTCTTCTGAGCCGCTAAGGACTTGTCTATCACTGCAAAGAAAGAAGCTGTTCCATTGTCATTGACCTTCATGCCGAAGGTTTTCACTGCGCTGGCATTGCTGCCGAGATCGGTCTTCATCTGAGCAAACTGAGTGGTTGCGCCCCGCAGCACTTTTTCATATTTTTCCCGGTACGCAAGATCTTCTGCCATCCGCTCGATTTTCTCATCGTCAATCAGAACCACAAGACGGCTGCTGTTGCCGTATTTGCCCATGTTCGCCTGGGCTTCCTCCTTCTTATCCGCGCTGACTAAGATGAAGTCCATATTGGAAAATTTCTTCTTTAACTGGTCATAATATTTCTGGGCTTTCTCGCTTAATTTGGGATTGCCGATTTCTTTCTGGCCGTTGGTCTTATTGACTTTTCCGCTGTCCTTTGTCTGCGCCGCTGCAGCAGTCTGCGCTGCGGCCTGGGCTGCGTAAGTATTGCCTATTCCGTTAGTGTTCATATTCATTTCCTCCTTGAAATAAATGGTATTTACTTTTTATATCGGCATAATGCAGAAAAAATCAATTCTTTGCGCTTCTATTCTTCATCCAGGATACAATATTTTTCTGTTGTATCAAGAGTTGATCACAAAAGCTACTGCCGGAGATAAAGAATCTATTGCTCATATCATCAGGATCGGAATGAAAATCAAAACCATCTGCTGCATTCCCGCTGTGTTATCAGGACCATCTGCCGGACAGCCGCAAAGTTCTTATATGTTTTTCATATACTGCAGAACAACACCGGAAAAGTATTGCTTCAAGAAACATAGAAGCCGTTACCTTTCGGACGTTGGCAGATTTAGCGGATAAATCTATCTGACGCTCAGTATCAAAAGCTATATACGGTAATCAAAGCCCCTTCCTAATACGCTCTTTTCATCCGCCTTTTTCTGCTCTTTTTCTTTTTCCCGCTTCTTATCAATTCTGTCAGCATCCTTTTCGCTCTGCTTAGCCAGTCCATCGAACACACTGTCTTTTTTTCTTACCAGCGACCAGGAACCCATATTGCCGTTTTCGTCAATATAATATCCACAGGAAACCAGTTCAAGGCCGTCGCGCTTGAAAGCGTTTTGCAGCCTGCGTTCTCAAATTATCCCAATCCGGGATAGTCATTCAAATCAACGCCCGGCATCGGCTGACCGTTTTCATCCAGAATGCCTTCTTCCCTCATCTTTTTATTTGCTCTCTCAATTTCTTCCTGCTCCGCTTTAGACGGAAACTTCTTCATTTCCTCATTACTATAATCTTGAGCGTTTCCCCCCTCTGTCTGCTGTTCAGTGGAAACATTTTTGTCATCCCTGCAGGCACAAACCGAGAAGCACATCACGTACATAATTCCTGTCAGCAGAAGCATTTTTCTTATTCTTTCTTTCATCTTCAATCTCCTTTCAACGTTATGTTTTATTTTACTATAAAATTTTATCAAACCCGCTATCAATATGTCTTCTGAGAAGTGTATTTAGAATGTAAAGTTTCCTAATAAAAGTTTTGACCAATAATCAAACATCCGGTTGATGCTGCTTTCATTTCTTTCATTTTTCTCTGTTTCATCTGACACTGCCTTAGCTGCTGGTTCAAATTCTGCACTTCCTGTTTCATGTTTCGGGAAAACTTCTTCCAAAATATAATAAAATGATGTGGAACAGCTTTTTTCCGTTGTGAAACTGGTTTTCGCAAAATATTGACTTTTTAACTTTTTTCTGCTTATCCCTTACCTTTTTGCTGGGTTTATCTTATAATATATTACATATCATGTAATACAAGGAGGATGAGGATAAGGTTGATTACCCTGACTGAGTTCTTGCACACAAAAAGAAACCTTGGCAGAATTACCGAAGCCGACGGGTTATTCTTAATTACATATATAGATGCTTTTCAGAAGAACTTTTCCGTCATTCAGGGCTTCCTTTGCGTTTTCCCGACCTAACGCTTCCTGATCCTGTCACCAGTCGGCAGGAAACCGGCGTCCAACGGGGGGCAGGGATTTTCTGATACTGCCATCCTAATCTTTTCAGTTACCCTTTTCTGCTTCCTCCGGTTTTTCCCGGAAATATGTCACGATATTTCCAATGCCCATAATTTTGTGGTATTATGTATTTAACAAATCGGTAGATGAGGGCAATATAATGAATGCACGAAAATTAGGAAACATTAAAACGTCGCCCATTGGTATGGGCTGCATGGGCCTTAGCCACGGCTACGGAGAGGTTCCAAACCAGGAGTACAGTATCGAGGCAATCCGCAAAGCCCACGCCTTTGGCTGCACCTTTTTTGATACTGCTGAAGCCTATGGGCCGAACCTGCTGCCGGAAAACCATGGGCACAATGAGCGCATCGTCGGTGAAGCCGTTCATGACTTCCGCAAGGATGTCGTTCTGGCGACAAAACTGCACCTGAACACCGCAGAAGTTTCCGCAAAAGGACTGGAAAACGTTGTGCAGGCACACCTGACGGCTTCTCTGAATTGACTCCAAACCGACTATGCCGACCTTTACTATCTGCACCGCATCAACCCAGATATTCCCGTGGAGGATGTGGCTGTGGTGATGGGCAAACTCATTCGGGATGGCCTGATCCGCGGCTGGGGACTTTCTCAGGTGGATGTGGATGTCATTGACCGCGCCCATGCGGTGACGCCGCTATCCGCAGTGCAGAATATTTACTCCATGCTGGAGCGCGGCGTGGAAGAAGCAGTGATTCCGTACTGCCTTGCGCAAAATATCGGTCTTGTTCCGTTTTCCCCCATCGCCAGCGGCTTCCTGTCCGGCAAGGTAACGGCTGGCTCGGACTTTTCGCACAGTGACGATGTGCGGAAATTTGTTCCCCAGCTCCGTGAAGTCTTTTTCTACCGTTATCGTTTCCTTGCAGTATGGGCAGATTCCGCCCTGCGTTTTATACAAAGCGTTCAGTTTCTTCCTGCCGCCTATCTCACGGAACATTCTTGTAGATCTATGTCCAGAAACGGCAAGCAAACTTCTCCCCTTTTCCCAAAAGAAACAGGCAAACTTTCACACACTCTCTATTCTCCATTCCCATAAACTTACGTATTTCTCCTATATTATTACTACGGCTATTAAAAGTCAATGTTTTAATAGCCGTAATCCTGAATATAT
>CAJUBP010000066.1:0-2727 GCA_910584585.1 uncultured Lachnospiraceae bacterium
AGATTTGCAGGATTAAATTCCATATAGGGGTGGAATTTAAATTTGCAATTGAGATGTTACAAAAAATTTCCGCCACATGCGCAAAATCCCTTGAAATGCATTCCAAAATATGCTACTATAAAACAAGTTGTGAACATAACAGCCACAGGAGGGATAGAAAAATGGCAGTTTTGAAAACGATTTTAACAGTAGTATTTATTTTAATAAGTATCGGACTGACAGTAATTGTTTTAATGCAGGAGGGCAAATCCGCAGGACTTGGAACCATCAGCGGCGCCGCGGATACGTACTGGGGCAAGAACAAGGGCCGCTCCAGAGAGGGAGTCATGGTGAAGGTTACCAGAGTTCTGGTGGTTCTGTTTCTGGTAATTGCCGCTGTATTAAATATCGGAAGTTTATAAACAGCCGTCGGCATATTATGGCGGAGAATGGGATTTCACACAAGAGACTGTCGCTTTGCGGCAGTTTTTTTATCTTATAGGTACCGTGCCACTGTGAAGTGATAGGGGAGTTGATGTGGGCTTGCCCACTTTGTTCTATTAGGAGAGATATATGGAGAAGAATTTATTGGAAAGCAGAAAGAAAATGATTTATGAATTCATGTGCAGCGATCTCTATGTGCCCATGAAAATAAAAGAACTGGCGGTGCTGATGGATGTGCCCAGGGAGGACAGGGGAGATTTGGAAGAAGTGCTTTCGGAGCTTGTGAAAGAAGGGAAGATAGAAGTTTCCAAGCGGGGCAAATATTCCAAGGCAGAGGGGAAATTCCTGCGGGGCACCTTTACCGGAAATGTCCGGGGATTTGGATTTGTCACAATAGAGGGAGAACCGGAGGATATTTTTATTCCGGAAGAGCGGATTAACGGGGCCATGCATGGAGATTTGGTGCAGGTGTCGCTGCTGCCTGGGAAGGCGGAGAATGGGAAACGCCGGGAGGGGGCTGTGGTAAAGATTCTGCAGCGGGGAACCATTCAGGTGGTGGGCACATTCCAGAAGAGCAAAAGCTTTGGCTTTGTGGTGCCGGATAACCTGAAACTGGGACAGGATATTTTTATTCCCGCTGAGCGTTCCATGGGAGCTGTGGACGGCCATAAAGTGGTGGCGGAAATTACCGATTACGGCAGCGAAAGACGCAGGCCCGAGGGAAAAATCGTAGAGATTATCGGTCATATCAACGACCCGGGGACTGACATTATGTCCATTGTAAAAGCATATGATCTGCCCACGGAATTTCCGGAGAAAGTATTAAAGCAGGCCGTCAATGTGGGAAAACCGGTGAGCACGGCAGATATGGCAGGCCGAAAAGATATCCGGGACTGGCAGACGGTGACCATTGACGGGGAAGACGCTAAGGATCTGGACGATGCCATTACGCTGACCAGAGAGGGAGAGCATTACCGCCTGGGGGTGCATATTGCGGATGTGACCAATTATGTGCAGGAGCGCAGCGCGTTGGATGTGGAAGCGCTGAACCGGGGCACCAGCGTTTACCTGGTGGATCGGGTCATTCCCATGCTGCCCCATCATCTCTCCAACGGAATCTGTTCCCTGAACGCAGGGGAAGACCGGCTGGCGCTGAGCTGTATCATGGAGATTGATGAGAAAGGCAATGTCGTCGGCCATGAAATTGCGGAAACCGTGGTGCGGGTGGACCGCCGCATGAGCTATACCAGCGTCCGGAAAATATTGAAAGACAAAGACCCCAAGGAACGGGAGGAATACCGGGAACTGGTTCCCATGTTTGAAGAAATGGAAAGGCTGGCGGCAATTCTGCGGGAGAAGCGCCAGAAAAGGGGTTCCATAGACTTTGATTTTCCGGAGACGAAAATCATTTTGGACAGGCAGGGAAGACCTCTGGAAATCAAGCCCTATGAGCGGAATGTGGCCACCAGAATTATTGAGGATTTTATGCTGATTGCCAATGAAACCGTGGCTCAGGATTATTTCTGGCAGGAGCTTCCGTTTGTATACCGTACCCACGATACTCCGGATCCGGAGAAAATACAAAGTCTCAGCCTTTTTATCAATAATTTTGGCTATTCCATCCGCATCAGCCAGGATGAAATTCATCCCAAAGAACTGCAGAAACTGCTGGGAAAGATTGAAGACACGCCGGAAGAGGCGTTGATCAGCCGTTTAACCCTGCGTTCTATGAAGCAGGCCAAATACACCACGGACAATACCGGGCATTTCGGCCTAGCGGCCCAGTATTACTGCCACTTTACGTCGCCCATTCGGCGGTATCCGGATTTGCAGATCCATCGCATTATCAAGGAAACACTGCGGGGAAAAATGAACGAAAAGCGGATTTCCCACTATGAAAAGATTTTGCCGGAAGTAGCTGCTCAGTCCAGCGCCAGAGAGCGGCGGGCAGAGGAAGCGGAGCGGGAGACCGAGAAGCTGAAGAAAGTTCAGTATATGTCAGAACACATCGGAGAGGAATTTGAAGGAGTGATTTCCAGTATCACCTCCTGGGGCATGTACGTGGAACTGCCCAACACGGTGGAAGGAATGGTGCATGTAACAAATATGCTGGATGATTATTATCATTATGAGGAATCAGCCCATGAGATGGTGGGGGAAACCACCGGAACGCGCTATAAGCTGGGGCAGAAGCTGCGGGTGATAGCAGCTGATACGGATCCTGTAATGCGCACCATTGACTTTGTCCTGGCAGAGCATGCGGACGCCGATGAGTGAAATTAGAAGAGGATAAGGGATGAGAGA
>CAJUBP010000066.1:2827-13960 GCA_910584585.1 uncultured Lachnospiraceae bacterium
ATGATACAGGGACAATCATGGAAAAAGATTTTGCCGGAAATCAGGAGAGGATAAGGGATGAGAGAATGATACAGGGACAATCATGGAAAAAGATTTTGCCGGAAATCAGGAGAGGATAAGCAGATGGGAAAAGAAAGTAAGAAATTAATTGCCAATAACAAAAAGGCGTTTCATGACTATTTTATTGAGGATAAATACGAAGCGGGAATCAGCTTGGCGGGGACGGAGGTAAAGTCTCTGCGAATGGGAAAATGTTCTGTAAAGGAATCCTTTATCCGCATTGAGAACGGAGAAGTGATTATCTACGGAATGCATATCAGCCCCTACGAAAAAGGGAATATTTTTAACAAAGATCCCCTCCGTCCCCGGAAACTGCTGATGCATAAATATGAAATCAATAAAATTGCCGGGAAAATGGCGGAGAAAGGCTACACAGTGGTGCCGCTGCAGGTGTATTTCAAGGGAAGCCTGGTAAAAGTGGAAATCGCCCTGGCCCGGGGCAAGAAGCTCTACGACAAACGCCAGGACATCGCCAAGAAAGATATGCGCCGGGAGTCAGAACGCGAGTTTAAGGTGAAGAATTTGTATTAGGGCATGTGTGAATCCCGGGCTCTTTCGGACATAGGAGAGAAAGAAATGTCTGATTTTAAAATATGTGATAATTTACAGCAGAAATCAGTTAAAAATCAGGCCCATCGTGACGAAATAGAATAGTAGAAATTGGTAAATCCGTCATTGTTAGAAGGGGCAGGTGACTTTCATGAATATGTTTACAGTCAGCACAGGATTACATACTGCCGGAAATTATAAAACCAAAAGCGTCTTTGCGGGAAATCTGCCGGGACTGCATAACAGTATGTTAAAAAGCGCGCAGGAAAAGATGGAACGCCAGCAAAAGGCCGGCAATGAGATTGCGTTCTGGGAGAAGCAGAAAGAGAATCTGAAGCAGAAGGAATGCAGCACCTTAGAAGAAATAGCCGAGAAGCTGGAAATGTTTCACAATTATGAAGATGAGATTGCGGCAGTAAAGACCGCCTATAATAATGAGCAGATGTCTCATATTTTAGATGAAGCCCAGGAACAGGGCGAGAAGAACGCCGAGGCAGCCAAGAAGCTGGAGCCCAAGACGCCGGAAGAAAGACGGAAAGAGGCGGCGGAAGAAGCTATGGGCACAGAAGAAGACGACAGCATTCTGGACGAAATGATGGACGATGTGACAGAGACGCTGGAAGAAGTTCAGGAGGAACTGCAGGAGACCCAGGAGCAGATGCTGGATGAAATGAAAGAGGAATTGACCGAGGGCCTGGCAGAGGAAATGCCGGACGGCTCGGCCGAAAGCATGTCAGAGCAGCTTGCCATGCAGAAAGAGAGCATAGAGGAAAAAGCAGGAGCAGCGGTGGAAACTATGTCGGAGCAGCCTGCCATGCAGAAAGAGAATTTGGAAGAGAAAGCGCAAGAGCTGCAGCGCCTGCGCAGTTTGTCCAAAAGAGAACATGCGGCCCGGATGTATCAGAGATTTGATATGAAAATTTGAGCGGCTGCAAGTAACTTTCATGATGGGGAAAAGATATGTTATGAAGAAAGTATTAGATTTTGTGATTGTAATTATTTCGCTGGCAGCAGCAGTATTTGTGTTTGCCGGATTTAATATGGAGGGAATTCTGCTGAAAATGAATCCCCAGGAAGACATCGGCGCCCGGGAAATTGAGGACAATCCGGGCACCGTTTATACGGGATATCCTGCCGGAGAAGGCATTGTGGAGGTTCAGAGCCAGTCAGACTGGGAAGAAACGCTGAACGACGTGGATTACGTTAAGATCATTCCGAAATCCATACAGAGAACAAATGTGTATAGCCTGGCAGACTGGGCAGATCCTTTCCGCAGGCGGCGCAACGGCGCAGTGGGGAGGCAGAAGCCCACGGTGAGGCAGTCGCCGGTGGATGTTTTCCTGGATTATGTTCCTTACTATATCCTGGAGTTGGAGGACGGAAGCAAAATCCTGGCTCAGTTCAGCCAGAATACGGCAAAAGCGCTTAAAAAAGGGGACGCAGGCGCAATCCCCATAGGAAGAAAGCATGGGTTTTCCCAAAGCGCTAAGAGCGCGCTGGCTCCTGTTTGTGAAGAGAATCAGGTTTCCGCTGAGCATATCTGGTATGCCATTGACAATGAATGGCAGAAAAACCATTCTTTCGGAATTCTGATTGGCAAAGCGGCAGTTGCGGTGGTGTTCTTCTTTGTGCTGGCGGTGATTCTGGAATTGCTGGCGGATAAGATTTTTGGAAAGCGGGAGTAACAGTTATATGTTTTTACTTCGTTTTTCGTTGCTTTTCTTGGCGAAATGATTTGCCATTTATCCTAAAAGGCTGGGAGTCAGTTGGCAAATCATTTCGGTTCACGGGTGCAGCCATCCAGATACGGCGCGCCGTCCTCTGTCATCCGCTTTAGCCGTTGGAATTCTTTTTGCAGCAGTTTCCGGCCTGCGTCCGCAATGATATAAGATTTCCGGCGTCCATGTTCTCCTGTCCTGAGAATGATTCTTTTTTCCTCGAAGCGGGAGAGCATAGCGTAGAGCGTTCCCGGGCCGACTTGCACCCGCCCACCGGAAAGTGCCTTCACTTTATCCATAATGTCCACGCCGCAGCATTCCTGGGTCAGTGCCAAAAGGATATAATACATTGGTTCTGTCAAAGTCTGTAATTGTTCCCGCGCCATGCCCGCTCCTTTCTGTCATTCCCTTGAGTCAACATGTTCTATTTGCTCTTTTCAAGCTTTTCCCGCAGGATTAACGTCTGTTGTTCAGAAAGCCGTTCACCTGTTGTAATCACCCACACTGCGTTTTCATATTTCACGTAATAGCAGCAGGAGGCCCAAAAGCCGGCATAAACCGCATCCCACTGTGCCGTGCAGTCTTCCATTTTCCGGCCTTTTGTCTCAATGTTCCAGGTTTTATCAATGATCCATGGATAAGAGCTTCGGTAAATCTCATACCTCAGGCCGTTCGTTTCTTCCAGCATCTGTGTTTCAGCCTGCTGTGTGTCCTGTGGCTCCGTTTCTTCTGCCGGCAGTTTCAGTAGCTCCCCATCAGAAACCCCATCCTCCGGCGTGTATTCTATCTGCGCGCAAAACATTTCCCCAAACAGGCTCTTTTGGGAAAAACATTCTTTTACGTGTTCTGTTCCCTGTATTTCTTTATAATCCTTCTGTATAAGCGGAGGATTTTCCAGTTCCGGGCGCCGGCCGTCAGAGATTTTGCCAAAGAACACTGTGGCTGTAAGTCCCAGCACCATAACAAGGGAGATTCCCAGCGCTGCAAACTGCATGATCCATGCCGTCTCTTTGTCTGGCCGCAGATAGGAAGCCAATGCGTCTGCGCCGACGCATAGGATTGCAAACACGAGAAACCATAACGCGATTCCGTCATATCCTGCCTGGAGGGTAAGCAGAAAAAGAATTCCCATGCAAAGACCTTCCCGCAGGCTCACCAGGATATGCTTTTGCGTTCCAGCCCTGTCATAGGTGATTGTTAGGCCGTAAGCCAGCTTTTTCTCCTGTCGGCGGCGCCATTGCAGCAGCCAGGCGCCATCCGCGGCGCACCAGAGCAGGCGGATTACTGCAATGCAGATGATGAACAGAATCATATTGTTATAAAGAGACATCGCTGATACCGGCCACAAAATATACTGGCATAAACATAGGCCTGCAATCAATGCGTAGCTCAAGCTTTTTTGCAGCCACTGTTTTCTTTCCGCCATCCAGACATTTTGGAATTTTTCTTCCGCCGTTACAATGGGAACAGCCGTTTTATCGCGCTTGCGGAAAATGCAGAAACGTTTTTGTCCGTCCACAAATTCCCAGCCTGCCGCTTCGCAAAAGTCGGCGTATTCTTCGTCCGCTGCAGGCCGGTAATTATTTTCTGAACCTTCAGGAAACGTCTGCACGTCATAAACGACGTCTTTTTTGTCTCCCCGTTCAAAGACAAGACCCATCTTCCACTCTTTGAAATGCCATCCCTTGCTGGACTGCCTGCGTAAAAATGCGGCGAAGGCGTCGCATTCCCGATAGCTGAATTTCCGGTAAATTCTTTTCCGAGTCCTCATGATGAAACCCTCCCTTCTCATGCAGATGAAATATCGAGTATCGATATTTTGTTTTGGTTCCAGTATAATATCGATACTCGATATTGTCAAGATTTTTCTCAGATAAAAAATACCGTAATAGTGAATCTCATTTTCAAATCCACAATCACGGTATTTTTTCAACAATGGAGCTGAGGGGAATCGAACCCCTGTCCGAAAGTCAATTCACTATGGCGTCTCCCATTACAGTCATTCCTTTGTCATTCCCTCTGCCGGGCGCCGAATGACAGGCTTCCGGTTTCAGTAGCTTCATCATACGCCCATGCCCGCAAAGCTTTGGGCATGTCGTTTCCCACATCGTCGAAGCCGGTTACTTAAACTGTAGGTGATCTAAGGCCGACTGCTGCAACTAGGCAGCGATTGCTAAATTATCTTCAGCGTTTATATTTATTGTTCCCGTTGTTGAGGCGGTCAGGATCCGCCAATGGCTTCCATAGCTGCACAACCCCCGTCGAAACCAGTACAACCCCTGGTTCGCTGATGTCGTTAGCTTTTATTTATTATAAGTTCACCTATCTCTTTTGTCAAGATAGTATTTTTTATCTGGTTAGCAAATGATTTACAATGTGTATTGATTGTGATACAATATCAAAAAGTGATGAATATGGCGCAGACAATGGTAAATTTCAGAATTGATGAGGATGTAAAGCGCAAAATGGAATCAGCTTGCAAAGAGATGGGATTATCGCTTAGCACAGCATTCAATATTTTTGCCATCAAAGTTTGGAATGAAAAAGGATGATTCTGATGGAAGAGAACAAAGTAATAGTGGAGGGATTTACTTTTACAGACCCGGAACTGGCCCGCAAGGCAATGCGCGAGGCGGAAAGCATACAATATGTCAAGGGAAAACTGGATATGGACAATCCCAGGATGGTTCAGGAAATGTACCGGAAGCTGACTGCGGAAAAAGTATTCGAAACCCCGGTAGGGCTTACATACTTGAAGCAGCTCAGAGATTATCTGTCCAGTGTGCCGGAGTTCAAGAGAAAGGGTCAGGAATCTGGTTCTGCCCAAAGAAAGAAGCGGACGCAGAAAGCAGCGCCCGTTCAGAAAGAAAATTTTCCAAGCGTGCCCGGACAGGGAGGGGCGGCAGGAGAAGCGCCTCTTTCCGGAGCGGAGGATCTGGCGGAATGGTATGAAGAGAGTTTAGAACAGGAGAAGCAGAAACGTAGAGCCGCAGAGCTAAAACAACGCCGCGCGGAAGGAAAATTGAAAAGCAGCAGGGGACGGCTTTATTTCAGCATTGCAGGCAATGTTTTCCTGCTTCTGGTGGTGATTGGAATGATTGTGATTACGCTTCTGGACGACAGCCCGAATATTATCAATTACGAGAATAAAATCCTGAATCAATACGCAGAATGGGAAGAGGAATTAAAAGAACGGGAGCAAATCATAAAAGAGAAAGAACAGCAATTAGGCTTATAGAACCAGAGCGCGTACGGCAGCGGACGTTTTGCATCCGGATATGGAGAACACAGCCAGATTGCCAGGTCAGGCATCTTTGGAGAATCTTTCCCGTTAAAAAACAGAATCCGCGGAAACAGCGGATTTTTCACAAATATTCCATAAATGCATGATACCATAGGAATCAATATATAGATGAATCGGAGGGTGCAGACAGAAATGGAGAAGTTAAAAATACTGGTAGTGGATGATGAGAGCCGGATGCGCAAGCTGGTGCGGGATTTTCTGGTAAAGCAGGGGTTTGAAGTGGTGGAAGCCGAGGACGGAGAAGCGGCCCTGAATAAATTTTATGAGCAGAAGGATATTGCCCTGATTATTCTGGATGTCATGATGCCGAAAATCAACGGCTGGGAAGTATGCAAAGAGATACGGGAGAATTCCAGGGTTCCGATTATTATGCTGACAGCCAAGGGGGAAGAGAGCGATGAACTGATGGGATTTGATATCGGGGCGGACGAGTATATTTCTAAGCCTTTCAGTCCTAAGATTCTGGTGGCCCGGGTGGAAGCTATCCTGCGGCGCACCGGGAAGAAGGAAGAGGAAACGCTGGAAATCGGCGGAATTCTCATTGATCGTCTGGGGCATCAGGCTACGGTGGACGGAAAAGAGATGGAGTTAAGTTATAAGGAATTTGAATTGCTCACTTATTTTGTGGAAAATAAAGGAATTGCCCTTTCCAGAGAAAAAATTCTCAATCATGTCTGGAATTATGATTATTTCGGCGATGCCAGGACCATAGACACTCATGTGAAGAAACTGCGCAGCAAATTGGGAGATAAGGGGAACTACATCAAGACCATTTGGGGGATGGGCTATAAATTCGAGGTGGACGAGTGAAAGCAATAGACATAAAGCATTGATTTCTGGGCATTCCAAAGATGTTGGCTTACATCTGGCAAGGCGGTTTTAACCAGCATACTACCAAAAATGAGGAATTTATGGAAGATAAGTTCTGCTAATTTCTGACAAGTTTTAAAAAATTCACAATAAATCTATATAAGGGTCTGGTTGGGTAAGTTTCAACCAGACCCGCTTCTTTTAAACAGCATATCAATATGGAATCACATATATAAATTTCAGCCAAATTAGCTTGGGTTAGATTTTTTTAGGGAAAAGTTAGAGCCTGCATTTCCAAAAACCAGCGTAAATACAAGGATTTCACATGTGTGGGTTAGGAAATTAGGGAAAACTTTTTTTGAAAATTACATAGCCATATGGGAAGGTGCGGTAAAATTTTGGAGCTTAAGGGCTGCACATGTTTTCATACATCCAAATATCTAAATTAAAATAAAAAAGAAAGGTGTGGTAAATTTTTGGGAATTAAGGACTATACATGTTTCCATACATCCAAATATCTAAATTAAAATAAAAAAGAAAGGTGTGTAAAATTTTAAGGTTTAAGGGTTGTACATGATTTTCAACATTTCAATATCTAAATTAAAATAAAAAATGACAGAAGGAGGTCTATTTATGGATAACGATAACATGAGGTTTATGGGTGTCAGCGAGGTTGCGAAGATTCTGGGCATTGGGAAGTCATTGGCATATGAATACTTGAAAAGTGAAGACTGCCCATTTTCGGTGATAAGAATTAACAGCCGTTATGCGGTTCCTTACAACGGTTTTAAGATGTGGTATGAGAGTTTTGCAAACGGCAGCCAAGGGACGAAGTAAGAAATATTTTACAAAGGAGGGTAAGGCATGGCAGTTTCAGAATTTACAGGCAAGGAAATACATACAACAGGAAAATACCAGTATGTCAGCACAAACAATGAGGGCATTAAGAAAGTGGTCAGCAGCCAGGGGGGATACCTTGTGTTCCTTGATTATGGGAGGAAACAGAAAGTAAATAAAAAGACAGGAGAGTTACAATATAAGCAGGACAAATCTTTAAAACGGGTTGATACACTCAAAGAAGCGAAAGCACTGCGTAGGGAAGCTGAAGAAATCAGGGAAGCAGGCATAAAGCGGAAGCCATCGAAAGTATATTTCAATGAGATGGTGGAAGATTACAAACAGACTGCTGAATGGAAAGACAGCACGGAAAGCGCAAAAGACCATTATAATAACTATTTCAGGCATCTGTGTGATTTTTTTGTGGATATCCAGCCAAAGGACATCACAAAGATTGACATTGAAACTTATTTCCTATGGCAGCTTGAGCGTGGCAAACGTCCAACAGCAAAGAAGAACAAAGATGGGAGCGTGAGCAAGAAAGAGGGCATATCCGTCAATACATTGGCGAAGCACAAATGTGCAATGAAAAAATTATGGAATTATATGGTTGACTCAAAAAAGTATGGGGTGACAGAAAACATTGTACCGCCAGCAAGGCTCCCCAAAGTGGAAATCAGCATAGACGGAAAGAAAAAGAAAGTGTCAAAAATCCAATACCACCCAAGGTCACTGACTTTAGAAGAGCTGAATTATACATTGAATGACGCGGCGCAAAACGAGTTTGACCGGAGCATACTCCTGATGGCTGCGTTGGCTGCGGTTGGCTCGCTCCGGCATTCAGAAACGTTAGGGCTTAGGGTTGGGAAACTGATGCATGATAAATACATGGCAGTCACAGACGAAGCATTGGGAGAAGGAGGGTTTGACAGGGAATATTATGAAATGCACGACAACCTGATGCTGGTTGACACGGCAATTGTGCATATTGGCTCCCATGACGTTGAAAAACTTCCCAAAGGGGACAAGGTAAGGGTTTCAGCAGTCCCAGAATGCTTAAAGAAGATTGTGGAGTACGCTATGGAACAGAGGAAAGAAATATATGGCATTATCGGAAAGGAAATAGAAAGCAATGAAAAAGTATATATGCCCCTTATCAATATCATTACTGGCAGGCCCCTCAGCAGCCAAAAAATGGGGAGAAAATGGAAAGAATACCAAGAAAGGAGAAACAAGCGTATGGCAGAGGCTGGGCTTGAGCCGATACCTGTAATAAGATACCATGACTTAAGGCATACACACAGCAACCTGTTAAAGAGGGATGTCATGCAGTGGGAGATATCATATAATATGGGACATGTTGTAATTGCATCAGGCATGGACAATACAACTACAAGGGTATACTGGAATGACCGTGAGCCTTGCCGTAAGGACATCATCGATTATTTTGATAAGAATATAAATATTGACTGGGATAAAGCATTGAGCAAACCGATCAATGGGAAAGGAAGCAAGGTTACAGTCAATGGGTCTGGACACCTTATTGTGTCGTCAGAAGAAGCGGAAGAAAGGAAGAAGCAGGGCAGGAAATTTATCTTCAAAGAAGAAGAATTGGAACAGCTTTTTCTGAAATAAGGAAAAAGAGGGATAGCAAGAAAACCAGCGCATAAGCCTGTTTTCTTGCAACCCATACAAAAATAAGACAGCAGGATTGTGGAATAGCGCCACAGACACACATGTCCCAGAGCGTTAAAATGAACCAAAAAGAAATGGAATGGAGGTTCCACGATGTTAAAGAATATGCAGGAAACGCTGGAATATGGATTTGAGGTGCTGAATAAGGTTTATTTTGGGAATGGACTGCCCCCAGTGGTAATCACCATCATGAGCAACCCTAGGACATATGGACATTTCACAATTGGCAAGGTATGGAAAGCAGAAGAAAACCATTACAATGAGATAAACATAAGCGCAGAGCATCTGGACAGGAACATGGAAAATGTCATGGCGACTTTGCAGCATGAGCTTATACATTTTTATTGCCAATTGCAAGGGATTGCAGACACAAGCCAGAATGGGCGGTACCATAACAAAAATTTCAAAAGGGAGGCAGAGGCAAGGGGGCTTAAGATAAGCTATGCAAAGTATATCGGTTATTCCGTCACAGAACCGACAGAAGGGTTTATAAAGACACTGGAAGAGCATGGGATAGAAAAACCAATCAACATTAACCGTGATGGGATAAAAGAATTTATAGGTAAAGGGACTGGAGACGATGGAAAAAATGGAAAGAATGGAGTGCAGACAGGGAAAAAGAAAACCAGCACAAGGAAATACCAATGCCCAAGCTGTGGGAACAGTTTCCGTGCAACAAAAGACATCAGGGTTCTGTGCATGGAGTGCAACAGGCAGTTTGAGAAAATAGAAAAGTAAGTTTACAGGGAATGCATTAAGACGAAGAAGGGATATTCATGTAAAATGCACACTAAGAAAGAATTTGTAAAGCGCACTCCAAAAAGACAGAAAAAGGATTTGTAAAGTGCACACCAACAAAAAGGAGATAACTTGCAAGGTGCACACCAAGAAAGAAGATAAAAGAATTTTTGGAAAGTGCACACCAGAATGAAAGCAAGGCTGAAATGTGTCTATGGAAAAAAAGCTGCTTCGGAATACCCATGCTAAGCCTATGGGATTTGCCAAAGCAGCTTTTTTATTGGGAACATACATGAAAATATGCTCTAAAATGAATATGGGTTATATAGAATATGTTTTAAAAGGTGTTTCAAAAAAGTGGGAAACGCTTTAATGTTACAGTTTTTCTATTTGGCTGCAGCGCACTGTCAGGGTATACCCTGATGGGACAGCAAGCAAAAGCCATTCAAAAAAAACAACAGACACAATTAAGGCATGTTAAGAAAAAAGGAGGCATGGCATTATGGGAATGAAGATCGGTTATGTAAGGGTCAGCACGAAGGAGCAGAACACCATACGGCAGGAAGAATTAATGAAGGCTTTGGGAGCGGAAAAGGTTTATATCGACAGAATGAGTGGGAAAGACATGGAAAGGCCAGAACTGCAGAGGATGATGGCTTATGTGCGTGAAGGCGACCTAGTGGTTACGGAAAGCATTTCAAGGTTTGCAAGGAACACAAAAGATTTGCTTGGGCTGGTGGAACAGTTACAAAAGAAAAAGGTAAGGTTCGTCAGCCAGAAGGAAAACATTGACACAGACACCCCAGCGGGAAAGTTCATGCTTACAGTGTTTGGGGCAGTGGCGGAACTGGAAAGGGAATACATCAGGCAAAGGCAAAAAGAAGGCATAGAGATAGCAAAAACACAAGGGAAATATAAAGGGAGACCGCCAAAAGATTTGCCAGAATTTGAAGAAGTATATACTAAATGGAAAAATGGTGAAATAACAGCGGCTTTGGCAAGCAGACATTTACAAATCAGCAGAAGCACTTTTTATCGGAAAACAGCGGAGTATGAAAGCAGAATGGCATAAAGATAGGAGAAAACCATATGGCACAGCATAAATCATGGATTGAGGAATTATGGGACATGGAAATGCAACGCTGGGAAGCGTGGGACGAACAGGACAAATGGGAAGTTAAGGAAAAAATTGAAATCCCATTGGGCATAGATGAATACATGGAGCAGATGGAGGAGTTGCTTGAAAGGGGAAGGCATGGGCAATTTGAACAAAAACGAAACATCAAAAGGGACAGGAAAGGCAGGCTGAATAAAGGGTCAGCGTTGGCAAGGAAAGACACATGCAATGAGGTGGAGATAATATTAAGGTGTCGGACGGCGAATTGAAGGAGACGCAGACTGCGAATTATTTTTCAAACTTTT
>CAJUBP010000067.1 GCA_910584585.1 uncultured Lachnospiraceae bacterium
GGCCCATTTACCAAAGAAGAACTGGTAGACCTGGCAGGAAAATTAGAGCTTTCCGACGACCCGATCGAATGATAGAATAAGATGCAGTTTAAATCAGGAAAGGTCGGGTATGCGGGAAATATGAAAAAAATATTTAATATCAGCGGAAATTGCAGACCAGGGCTGCACTACATGGTCAATCTGGAACAACGTCTGGCCGAGACGAAGAAAATGGTAGACAGAGGCGATTATTTTACCATCAACCGCGCCCGCCAATATGGGAAAACGACTATGCTGAAAGCGCTAGAGCGTTATCTTCAAAATGACTATGTCGTAATAAGTCTGGATTTTCAGAAGTTAAGCCGCAAAGATTTTGAGACGGAGGGTCTCTTTGTGAAAGCGTTGTCCAGAGAGATTTTGAAAAAGGCCGGTCTGGGAGATAAGATTCCGGAGGAAGCGGCAGAGGGCTTGCGGATATTTGCCGGAGAAAAGGAAGAATATCTGCACCTTGCCGGTTTGTTTGATTGTTTCAGCATTTGGTGCGAAAGTTCGTTCAAGCCCATTGTTTTGATGATAGATGAGGCGGACAGCGCTGCGAATCAGCAGGTGTTTTTGGACTTTCTGGCGCAATTGCGGGGCGCTTATATGGATCGGGACGAGATAGAGACGTTCCAGTCCGTCATTCTTGCCGGGGTATATGATATCAGGAATTTAAAAAGAAAATTTGCGGACCATGAGGAACAGCGGTTAAACAGTCCATGGAATATTGCCGCAGATTTTTTAATTGATATGAATTTTTCGGCGAAGGATATAGCAGGGATGCTTTATGAATACCAGAAGGACTCTGGAATCAGTATGGACATAGAGGCCGCAGCCGGATTGATTTACGATTATACCTCGGGATATCCGTTTCTGGTGTCGAAGCTGTGCAAGCTGCTGGATGAACAAATTGCAGGCAGTGAGGATTTTAAGGACGCAGCTTTGGCATGGACCAGAGAAGGAGTGATGGAAGCCGTCAGAATTTTGCTGATGGAGCAAAACACGCTGTTTGAATCCTTGCTCAATAAATTGGAAGATTATCCTGAATTGAAGGATTTATTGCGGGATTTGTTGTTTCAGGGAAAAGATATTGTGTATGTTGTGGGGATCCGCTCCATCGAAATAGCGCTGATGTTTGGATTTGTGAAGCGGGTAAAGGGAACCATTGTGCTGGCCAACAGGATCTTTGAGCTTCTGTTATATAATTTTTTCCTCAGTTCGCCGGAAATGCAGAGAAGCGGCATTTATAGCGCCGCCTTAAAAGAACGGAATCAATTTATCCGGAATGGGCATTTGGATATGAGTTTGGTGCTGGAAAAGTTTGCGCTTCATTTCGATGAGTTATATGGGGATAGAAATCAGAAGTTTTTGGAAGAAGACGGCCGCAGGTTTTTTCTTTTGTATCTGAAGCCGATTATAAACGGCACTGGAAATTATTATATTGAGTCTCAGACCCGGAATATGGAGCGCACGGATGTAATCGTGGATTACTGCGGAGAACAGTTTATCATTGAGTTAAAAATCTGGCGGGGCAATGCCTACAACGAACGGGGAGAAGAACAGTTATCGGCTTATCTGGATTATTATCACCTAAAAAAAGGCTATATGCTGAGCTTTAACTTTAATAAAATGAAGCAGGCCGGTATCAGGGAAATTCAGATAGGAGATAAAATTCTTGTGGAAGCTGTGGTTTAAGCCTTTACGTTTGATCATTAATCCATGATACTTTTTATGGTATGGCTTTTATCCATCTTTCTAGTACAGCAGTTCTTAAATACTCATACACTAAGTGCTTGATATTTGTGTCAGTGCAAGGCGGAGGAAAGAGGCGATGCGGTGGCGTTTGCCGCAAGGAGGGATCCGCTTGCGGGAGGATGCCTTATGACCATCGTTGACTGACGAGGGTCTGCCCCGCTTTATCGGGCACAACGCGGCAATGGCGCAAATAGCGAGTGCTTAGTGTGTGAGTATTTAGGAATTGCTGTACTAGAGCGTGTCTTAAAATCCATGACCCATTCCGGCAGTAAATATTCCGCAAGGGAAATCCTCCACACGCAGGTTCTCCTCCACAGCAATGACAGTAAACCGGAATCAAAAAAGAACAACCGGGAACAGGCGCATTTGCTCATTGGAGGGGCTAAACGGCACAATTTCTGGTTGGGAGAAAGACCGCAACAAAAAACAGATTGGGGTAAAATGGCATTTTACAACAGAAGATGCGCGGGTTAAGTTAAAACGCTTATATCCAAAGCCATTATTTGAAAAATAAACGCTGTTTTTTAGCCGTAATCTTGGTGCCTTGTTTTGATACAGTTTTGGACTTAACAAGGCAATAGTTACTAATGGTTACTAATTTCGCCGGATTCTAAAAAATGCAGTTGATTTTCAGATACAGAAATGTTATATTATAGAAAAGGAGCAACCGCCCACAAGTGTGGTTAGCCTCCCGAGATTGATTTATGGAATAAACCTACCTCGGCTCGCCAAGTACAAGGTAGGTTTATTTATTTTCGCTTATTGTTCCTATCGATGTAGGAAAGCAACGCAATAAGAAAATTACCGCCCAAAAATAATAGGGTTAAAATCTGATATGTATTCATACGCGCCACCCTTCTTCTGTGAAGTGAGGGAGGCTCACCACCTTGTAACACGATTGCCCCTATAAAGGATTATAGCATAGCTAAAATTATCCTGTAATCTGTTTTTCCAGTCCAGCCAGACGCAAAAAGGTTCTGAGGCTTACGCTGAGATGAAAGAAAGATATGTGGAATTAAAAGTCATTCTTACGGCATTGGGCATAAACCTTACAGATCTTGACAAAATGAAAGAGTAAGAGGAATGAAAAGTTAAGAAGAAAGCGCCTATCATTTTTGGCGTTTCAGTCCTCATCCTTTTTACTAGTTACTTTCTGTTAATTCCATTATTATACAGAAAAATTTCAGAATAAATCTGTTTTTATCCTCCGAAAGAACAAACAAATGTAGCATCGTGTCAAATAAGCTGCTTTTTGTGCTAATTTTGGCATGGTTATTGTAAATTATTATTTTGGTGATTATGATAAAGTAAGAATAGAGTTGCCAATTTAATTTTTTAGAGAATGACAGCGGGAGGAAGCCATGTATTTGATTGCTCTTTGTGACGACGAGATCACAGAACTGGACAAAACAGAACAGATGCTGAAACGATACAGGGAACAGTATGCGGCTTGCGATTTTGAGATGGAGCGGTTTCAAAGCGCGGATGATTTGCTTCATATGGTAAGGGAAGGGGAATATATGCCGGATTTACTGCTGATGGATATTTATATGCAGGGAAAGCTGGGAACAGAGGCTGCAAGGGAACTGCGGGAAATGGGAAGCCAATGCAGGATTATTTTTCTTACCGCTTCTTTAGAACATGCGCTGGAGGCGTTTCAGGTGGACGCGGTGCAGTATCTTGTGAAGCCGATTTTGGAACAGAAGCTGTTTCCCATTCTGGATCGGGTGCTGGGAGAGATAGAGCAGGAACGGCATCGCTATCTGCTGCTGAGGATAAACAACAGTATCCGAAGAATTGCCTTGAATGACATTATTTACTGTGAGGCAAAGAAAAAGCAGCAGAATATATGTCTGGCAGGCGGAGAGCAAGCTTTGCTGCGTATGACGATGGCCAGGCTGTATGAGATGGTTTCCGGATATCAGGAGTTTGCGAAGGTGGGAATCGCCTATATTGTGAATTTGGAACATATTGAAAGTCTCAATGCACAGATGATGCAGATGGATAACGGAGATACAATTTATCTGCCGAGAGGATCTTACCGGCCATTGCGGGAACAGTATTTTGACTTTTATTGTGAAAGTCTGTGATTTCCACAGCAGGATGTCCATGCGGCCGCCCAACGATAGGCAGAACATGACGGGAGTTTATTACGAAAGTCTGTGACTTCTACAGCAGGATGTCCATGCGGTCTGCCGAACGGGAGGCCGGTTAAGTAAGAATAGCAGCTGTGTCTGGGAGGAGCGTTATAATGAATACGCTGATAACGAATTTGATTAATAACGTATTTCATGTCATTTGGTTGTGCTGCATTGCGTTGGAGCCGAAACACAGTCCCAAAAAGAATGCGCTGATATCAGCGGCATGCGGAGTGTTTTTTGAGCTGCTGATGCTTTTGATTTTTTATTCTAATATAGGCGATTCGAGGGCATATTTTATTGCCTATCCGATGGCGGTTTTCATATTTGGAGGAAATTTCATCCTGTTTCTCTCAGATTCCCATCCTGCCAAATCACTGCTTCTGGTTTCTGCGTATTTTTGCCTCTGGACCTTTATTTACAGTGTGATTTCCGCTGTTACACAAACTTATGCCGGTGCGGGAAACGCGGTAATCTGGATGCTGCGTATTGTATTGAATCTGGCCTTTTTGCTGCCTTTTCAATTTTTACTCCGGCCGCGGCTGCTGCGGATGTACAGGAATATGAAGAGCGATTATGGGGTTATTTCGTTACTTTCCTTTTTTATGTTTTTTATGCTGACTGTTCTGCAGTTTTATAATCAGAGGAGAGCCAGCCTGAGTGTGCTGTACGTTTTTATCTTAATGTTGATTTATCTTTTTATGATGATAATTTATGTGGTGCTGTTTCGGTTTATTATGCTGTCCGGGTATAAAGCGCAGGTGAATGAGATGCAGATCCATGAAAAATATCTGATGGAGCAGATTGAGTCTTACAAAGAGATGGAGCAGAACGCCAGGCAGACCCGCCATGACTTTCGCCATCACAACCTGGTGATAATGGAATTTGTCAGAAACCGGGATTGTGAAGGGGCTATGAAATATCTGGAAGAGTATGAGGAAAAAGAAGAGCAGAAG
Source organism: uncultured Lachnospiraceae bacterium (assembly GCA_910584585.1). Classification (GTDB taxonomy): domain Bacteria; phylum Bacillota; class Clostridia; order Lachnospirales; family Lachnospiraceae; genus Petralouisia. The sequence continues at coordinate 4,868 of CAJUBP010000067.1, forward strand.
GTCAGGAGAAGTTACTGCAGCAATTCAGCGGCTGACTGTGTGCTGGCGGCCTTTGTGCGGAAAGCGGAGCAGAACGGAATCCAGGTGGAGACCGATATTCGTTTTTGGAATGCGTTTCAGGTGTCGGATTTTGACTTGGTGTCGATTTTGGCCAATATTCTGGAAAATGCCGTGAATGGCTGCGTTCAGGTGACTGGAAAAAGAGAAATGAAGATTGTCATTTCTCAAAAGGGCTCCAAATTAATTATTTTATGCAGCAATACCTGCGCCGACGGTATTTTATTTAAAAAGGGCCTGCCCAAATCCAGACATCGGGAAGGAGTAGGTGTGGAAAGCATCTTGGCCGTGGCGGAAAAATATAACGGCGATGTGAATTTTTTTGCAGAAAACGGGGTATTTACCTGTCAGGTATTGCTCCATACTATGGCGTGAACTTGAGCAGCGGGATGTTTTTTCTGGGAAGGCGAATATTTTAAGAATAAAAAAGAAAATGAAGCGCTGATGTACTTGTACAACAGATATTTTTTTGGTATAATGAATGTTATGAGTTTGCGTAAACAATAATTATGGAGGTGCGAATATGAAACGCAATGTAATCGTAGGACAGTCAGGCGGCCCTACCGCCGCAATCAACTCCAGTCTTGCAGGGGTATATAGAACAGCGAAAGACCGCGGAGCCAAGAAAGTGTATGGCATGTTACACGGAATTCAGGGACTTCTTCAGGAAAGATACATCGATCTTTCGGAACATATTACGAATGAGCTGGACGCAGAGCTTTTGAAGCGTACGCCGGCCGCTTATCTGGGTTCCTGCCGCTATAAACTGCCGGAAATCCATGAGGACATGGGCGTATATGAGAAGATTTTTGAGATTTTGAATAAGCTTGATATTGAAGCGTTTATTTATATCGGCGGCAATGATTCCATGGATACCATTAAGAAGTTATCCGATTACGCTATCATTACCGGACAGACCGTGCGGTTTATCGGATGCCCCAAGACCATTGACAATGATTTGGCATTGACGGATCATACGCCGGGATACGGAAGCGCGGCGAAGTACATCGGCACTTCTGTGAAGGAAATTATCTGTGACAGTTTCTGTCTGGAATATAATAAGGGACTGGTTACCATTATTGAGATTATGGGACGTAACGCAGGATGGCTGACAGGCGCAGCAGCTCTGGCAAAGGGAGAGGATAGCATGGGTCCTGATTTGATTTACCTTCCGGAATTGGCCTTTGATTTAGAGAAATTTATTGCAAAGATCCGCAAGCTGCTGGAGAAGAAATCCTCTGTGGTAGTGGCAGTTTCCGAGGGAATCCGGACGCCGGATGGAAAATACGTGTGTGAACTGGGCAACAGTGTGGATTTTGTGGATGCGTTTGGACATAAACAGCTTTCCGGAACAGCCGCATATCTTGCGAACTTCGTGGCAGGCGAGATTGGCTGCAAGACCCGTGCCATTGAGCTTAGCACGCTGCAGCGTTCCGCTTCTCATTCCGCTTCCCGTATCGACATTCTGGAGGCGTTCCAGGTTGGCGGCGCAGCAGTGAAGGCAGCCGATGAAGGGGATACCGGCAAGATGGTAGTGTTGGAGAGAATTTCTGATGATCCATATCAGAGCACAACAGCAGTGAAGGACGTACATAAGATTGCGAATGATGAGAAGCTTGTGCCCAGAAACTGGGTGACCAAGGACGGCACTTATGTGACGGATGAATTTGTAACTTATGTGAAACCGTTGATTCAGGGTGATGTTTCACCGGTTATGGTAGATGGAATTCCGCGTCATTTGTACAAGCCTGGGTTCCAGGAGCAGTTGTAGGAGAATGATGCTGTCCTGTTCGTATCTGGCAGGAAAAGAACCTCCGGAAGTATTTTATACCTTCCGGGGGCTCTTCTTTTGCAGAGAAATGGATGAAAATAATGATGTTTTGCGGTATCATGTAGTTCATGCGGATGATATGAGAGAAAGGGAAAAAGGTCAAGAGAAATGTATAATGAAATTGATTTAGATAAGATAGATATGAGTTCGGAGCCGCCCGCAGAAGAGCCTGCCCGCCAATATTATTATATGGCAAAGTGCCGGCGCTGGGTGCAGAGTTTTACAGAACAAAATGGCCGCCTTCCCGCAGCATGCATTCAGACTTTTGGCTGTCAGATGAATGCCAGAGATTCGGAGAAACTGATGGGAATATTGGAAAACATCGGCTTTGAGCAGTCCGACAGCGAAGAGGCGGATTTCGTTCTCTACAATACCTGCACAGTTCGGGAAAATGCCAACAATAAGGTTTGGGGACGCCTGGGCTATCTGAACGCTTATAAGAAACATCATCCGGACATGAAGATTGCTCTTTGCGGCTGTATGATGCAGGAGCCGGAAGTCATTGAGAAATTGCAAAAGAGTTATCCCTTTGTCAATCTGGTGTTCGGCACCCATAATATCTATAAATTTGCGGAGCTTTTGGATACCTCCCTGTCGCAGCAGAGAATGGTAATCGACATCTGGAAAGATACCGATATCATTGTAGAAGATTTGCCGGTGGAAAGAAAATATAATTTTAAATCAGGAGTTAATATTATGTTTGGATGCAATAATTTTTGTAGTTATTGCATCGTTCCTTATGTGCGGGGGAGAGAGCGGAGCCGAAAGCCCGAAGATATCCTTTTGGAAATTGAACAGCTGGCGGCGGACGGCGTTGTGGAAGTTATGCTTCTGGGACAGAATGTAAATTCTTATGGAAAAAACTTAAAAGACCCTATAACTTTTGCAGAATTACTCCGAAGGATTGAGAAAATTGAAGGAATTAAACGCATCCGGTTTATGACTTCTCATCCCAAGGATCTGTCAGAAGAACTGATCCGGGTAATGGGGGATTCGAAAAAGATCTGCCGTCATCTGCATCTGCCCCTTCAATCCGGCAGCAGCCGTATTCTAAAGGAGATGAATCGTAAGTATGACAAGGAACAGTACTTGTCACTGGTAAAGAGAATACGGGAAGCGGTGCCGGGAATTGCGCTGACTACAGATATTATTGTAGGATTTCCCGGCGAAACGGAAGAAGACTTTCTGGAGACCCTGGATGTGGTGAGACAGGTGGGGTATGAAAGCGCGTTTACCTTTATTTATTCCAAACGAACCGGAACGCCGGCGGCTGCCAAAGAGGAACAGGTTCCGGAAGCTGCGGTAAAAGATCGGTTCCAGAGGCTTTTGAAGGAAGTGCAGAAGATTGCCGCGCAGAAAGCGGAGGCCTATACCGGAAGAACAGAGCCTGTTCTGGTGGAAGAGGTGAATGAACAGGATGAAACTTTGGTGACAGGGAGATTAAGCAGCAACTTTATCGTGCATCTGCCCGGAACGGAGGAAATGATCGGTAAGATTGTTAACGTGAAGTTAAAGGAATGCAAGGGCTTTTACTTTTATGGAGAGGCAGTGGAGTGAATATGTATTCTTATTTGAAGGGAGAACTGGTTGAGATTTTTGAGGACGCCATTGTGGTGGAAGTGAATCACATTGGTTATAACATCCATATTCCGGCCAGTATGATTGACAATTTTACTGGAATCGGCCAGACCGTGAAGATCTATACGTATCTTCATGTAAAGGAAGATTTGATGGAACTGTATGGCTTTCAGACCAGAGATGATTTAAATATTTTCCGGCTCCTTCTTGGAGTCAGCGGCATCGGCCCCAAGGGCGCTCTGGCGGTGCTGACGGTGATGACGCCGGACGATCTGCGCTTTGCGGTTCTGGGAGAAGACGCGAAAGCCATTGCAAAAGCCCCTGGCATTGGCAATAAGACAGCCCAGAGGGTGATTCTGGAGTTAAAGGATAAGTTAAAGCTGGAAGATGCATTGGAGCAGAAGCTGGCCAATACGGCAGAGAATGCGGGCAGTTCTCTGTCCGGCGTTAAGAGTGAGGCGGTACAGGCTTTGGCTGCTTTGGGCTATTCTTCTTCAGAGGCTTTAAAGGCAGTGAACGGAGTGGAACTGACTCAGGATATAACAGTGGAAGAATTGCTGAAAGCAGCCTTAAAGCAGATGCTATAACAGGAAGCAGCCTAAGGAACTGTCAAGAAATAACTTTTAAATCCTACGCGCTGTTTAAAAGTTATTTCTTGACAGTTCCTTAGAGCGTGTTTTAAAATTCATTCCTGCAATCTGCTGTATCATAGAAAGGAAATTTTCTCATGGAAAAACGTGTCATTTCCACCCAGATCCAGGAAGAGGATCTGAAAATAGAAACCAGCCTGCGTCCTCAGAGGCTGGAAGAGTACATTGGACAGGAAAAAGCGAAGCGGACGCTGAAAATCTACATTGAAGCAGCCAAACAGCGGGGAGAATCCCTGGATCATGTGTTGTTTTACGGTCCGCCGGGGCTTGGAAAAACCACACTGGCGGGAATTATCGCCAATGAAATGAATGTGCATATGAAAATCACTTCCGGGCCTGCAATTGGAAAACCCGGAGAGATGGCAGCGATTTTAAGCGGCCTGCAGGAAGGGGATATTTTGTTTGTGGACGAAATCCACAGGCTGAACCGGCAGGTGGAGGAAGTTCTTTATCCCGCCATGGAGGACTATGTGATCGACATTATGATTGGAAAGGGAGCGACAGCCCGGTCTATCCGCCTGGATCTGCCCCATTTTACTCTGGTTGGGGCAACCACAAGGGCGGGGCTTTTATCCGCGCCTCTGCGGGATCGGTTCGGAGTTGTGGATCATCTGGAATTCTATAATCCGGAAGAGTTAAAGACCATCATCCTGCATTCCGCAGTAAAACTGGAAGTGGAAATTGACGAGGAGGGGGCGTTTGAGCTGGCAAGGCGCTCCCGCGGAACGCCGAGGCTTGCCAACCGCCTGCTGAAACGTGTAAGGGATTTCGCCCAGGTAAAATACGATGGGAAGATTACCAGAGAAGTGGCGGTTTTTGCTTTGGATTTGCTGGAGGTGGACAAGTTCGGCCTGGATCAGAATGATCGAAATATCCTGCTGACAATGATTGAGAAGTTCCAGGGCGGGCCGGTGGGACTGGATACCCTTGCGGCGTCTTTGGGAGAAGACGCAGGAACCATTGAAGACGTATACGAACCTTATCTGGTGAAAAACGGGTTTATCAACCGTACGCCCAAAGGCAGAGTTGCCACTGATTTTGCCTATCAGCATTTTGGAATTGCAAAATAGTATTTGTTTTTCTGGAAAAATCAGTTATAATGAAACACAGGGAACAGATTAAGTCAGGAGAGGATGAATATATGTCAGCAAAAACCAGTGCCGATGTGTTAATTGGAGGAAAAATTTACACATTAAGCGGTTACGAAAGTGAAGACTATCTGCAGAGAGTGGCTAATTATATTAATAGTAAAATAAACGAATTTGATGAAATGGAACAATTCCGCCGTCTTCCGGGAGAGATGAAGTCCACGTTAGTGGAACTTAATATTGCGGACGACTACTTTAAGGCAAAAGAGCAGGCGGAAAAGTTAGACCAGGATGTAAAAGAAAAAGAGAAAGAACTTTATGAAGTAAAACATGAATTAATTTCTCTGAGAATCAAGGCGGAGAGCAGTGAAAAGGAAGCATCAGAACTGTCGAAGGAGAACCGGAAGCTTCTGCTGCATAAATCAAAGCTGGAAACTGCCCTGGAAGAAGCGCTGCTGGGCAAAGTGAAGGGACAGGCAGTTCCCGAACCCCAGACAGGCGCCGCTCAGAACACTGCCGGGAAGCAGCATCACTCTCGCAAAGATGCGTCAGAAAGACAGGGCAAAGCAGATGGAAATATGCCGGATAGCCCCAATAATTTAAACAGAAGCGCGTCAGAGGGACAAAACGGCGCCCATGGAAATGCTGAAAGGAAACAGAATGGTTCCGACAAGAATGCTGAAAGGAAACAGAATGGTTCCGACAAGAATGCTGAAAGGAAACAGAATGGTTCCGACAGGAATGCTGAGAGGAAACAGAGCGATTCCGATCATATTACAGCAGAAAACCCGGATGCGGCAGAGCAATTGTTGGCCGGAACAGAATAATCAATGAATAGAAGAATACAGGTTACGCAGATATTATCAGCGGTAAACATTTTATCGAAAGTTTAATGTTATGATATTTACAGAAAGGTGGCTCAAGACAAAGCAGGCTTCTTGAGCCGCTTTTCTCTTAAGGAGCAGAAGCATGGACAAAAATGTCGGAAAGAACACAGAACTTTTATCGCCGGCAGGTTCCCTTGCGATCCTGAAAGCGGCGGCAAACGCAGGCGCAGACGCTGTGTATGGAGCAGGCGGCAAATTCGGCGCAAGGGCCTATGCCGATAATTTTACAGAAGAAGAACTGCTGGAAGCGATAGATTACCTTCATCTTAGGGGCAAACGCTTCTATCTTACTGTAAATACGCTGTTGAAGGATCCTGAGGTTCAGGAGCTTCAGGAATATCTGAATCCTCTTTATGAGGCGGGACTGGACGGAGTGATTGTACAGGATCTGGGGGCGCTTCGGTATATCCGAAACCATTTTCCGGATCTTCCTATTCACGCCAGCACTCAGATGACAGTTACCGGGGCGTACGGCGCAAAGCTTATGCTGGAGAAGGGCTGCAGCCGGATTGTTCTGGCCAGAGAACTTTCCCTGGAGGAAATCGCCCATATTTATCAGGAAACCGGGGCGGAAATAGAATGTTTTGTCCATGGAGCCCTCTGTTATTGCTATTCCGGGCAGTGTCTGTTCAGCAGTATGCTGGGCGGACGGAGCGGAAACCGGGGCCGGTGCGCCCAGCCCTGCCGCCTGCCCTATGAAGTATCCGGAAAGGATTCTGGAACTTCTGGAAAATATCTGCTGAGCATGAAAGATTTATGCGCCATTGATTTGCTTCCCCAACTGATCCAGAGCGGCGTGTATTCTTTTAAAATTGAAGGACGGATGAAACAGGCGGAGTATGCAGCCGGCGTAACAGGCGTTTACCGGAAATATCTGGATCGGTATCAGGCGGATCCGGCAGGGTATCAGGTAGAAGAAGAGGACCGGAAATTTTTGATGGATCTTGGGAACCGCTGCGGATTTACCGATGGATATTACACCAGGCAAAATGGGAAAGATATGATTACCGTTCGGAAGCCTTCCCATGAAAAAAGAAAAGAAATTCTGAAAAATCCTAAGAAAACATTATCGGAACCGAAAGAAAAAATCAAAGGAATCTTAAGAATGTATCAGGAAATGCCGGCTGCCCTTGTGTTAAACTATCAGGACATTCAGGTAGAAGTAACCGGAAAAGAGGTTCAGCCGGCGTTAAAGCAGCCTTTGACCGAGAAAGCAGTACTGGAAAGGATGCAAAAGACAGGGAATTCGCCCTTTGTGTTTGAGGAACTGAAAGCGGAACTGGGGGAATCCGTATTTCTTCCGGTGGGAGATTTGAACCAGCTCCGCAGAGAAGGATTAGAAAGGCTGCAGGAGAAGATTCTGGCGAAGGGCCGCAGAAGAGAAGCCTCTATATGCAGAAAACACACAGAGTTTTCCGTATCAGCAGAGGATAAGATAGAGAACACGGAGCTTCCCATATCAGCAGAGGATAGGATAGAGAACACAGAACTTCCCATATCAGCAGAGGATAAGATAGAGAACACGGAACTTTCCATAACAGCAGAGAATGAGAAAGCGAGTACGGAACTTCCCACATCAGCAGAGGATGAGAAAAAGAAAGCAGAATTTTCCGTAGCTGCAGAGAATGAAGGGGAAACGGTAAAACTTCATGTTCTGGCAGAAACTCCAGAACAGGTAGAAGCTACCATAAACCAGCCGGAGACGGATCGGATTTATCTGGAATCTTTTCTCTGTTCCAGAGACATGCTGACAAAACAGTTTCGCCTGTATTCTGCCCGTATCCGGGAAGCGGGAAAAGAATGTTTTCTGGCCTTCCCTCATATTTTCCGCTGGAAAACGGCCTGCTGGTTTTCCTGCCATTGGCAGGAACTGGCGGAATCTGCGGACGGGTATCTGGCACGGAATTTAGAAGAAATCCAGTTTTTGAAGGAGATGGGGGCAAAGGCCTGTGATATTCAGGGCGACTATCCATTGTATGGATATTCCAGAGAAGCGGTTCTGGCCTGGAACGAGTTAAATTTGACGCATCTGACCCTTCCGGTTGAATTGAACCTTAAGGAGTTAAAGAAGCTGGACTGCCGAAGGGGAGAATTGATTCTCTATGGCCGTCAGCCGTTGATGATCAGCAGCCAGTGTTTACATAAAAATACGCTGAAGTGCGACGGCAGGGCGGGGGTGACGCAGATGAAAGATCGCTATGGGAAATTATTTCCTGTGCGGAACCAATGCAGTGACTGCTACAATGTGATTTATAATGTCAGTCCTCTGTCCCTGATGCATCATATGCCGGAAATCCGGCGGCTTAGGCCGGAGGCGGTAAGGCTGTCCTTTACCACAGAAAACAGAGCAGAAGCGGAAGAGATTTTTGCATGTTACCGAAAGGCGGCGTCCTCCCGGGGGGACAGCCGTGAGAAATATCTGCAGGATTATACCAACGGGCACTGGAAACGAGGAGTAGAATAGTTTATGGTACATTTAATTACTGAGTTATCCAAGTATACAATGATTATTCTTTTTGCGCTGTATACCTGGCAGTGTTTTTCTTCATTGAAGAAAAATGTGGATCCCGAAGACCAGGCATGGAAATTCAGAAAACAGGTAGTCTATATGTTCCTGTTTCATTTGAATGCCTATGCCGTTCTGTTTCTGGCCACAAAAAATCAGGATTTGCTGAAATTTTATCTGGAACAGGTGATATTTTTCGCAGCGGTGCAGATTTGCTATGGGATCTTTTACAAGCGGGTGTCCAGGCTGATAGTCAACAATATGTGTATGCTGATGTGCATTGGATTTGTGATACTGACCCGTCTGTCCTATGAACACGCAGTGAAGCAGTTTGCCATTGC
>CAJUBP010000068.1 GCA_910584585.1 uncultured Lachnospiraceae bacterium
CCTTGCTGCTGTTCATGTGGAGATGGGGGACTGCCCGGTCAAGCAGCAGAAGGAATAATATGCCGAACCAGAAACCGACTGCGGCAGGGAGGAAAGACAGCTTCCCCATAGGTTCCGACTGCTCCATTGCGGGGATCAGCAGGCTCCAGATGGAGGCCGCCACCATGACGCCCGCCGCAAAACCCGTCAGCGCCCTCTGCACCATAGGATTGATCCTGTTTTTCATGAACAGCACACAGGCAGAGCCGAGCGCCGTCCCAAGGAACGGTATTAAAATGCCCTGAAACACTTCCGTCTGCATGGCGTCACCTCCCAAACCTTCCGAACAGCCCTTTCTTCTCATACGGCTCACTGCTTACGGATACGGCATCGTACCCCGCCTTTGCCACCACATTTTTCAGTTCCTGCTCCGGGATGTCCGTTTCCGCAAGGATGACCGTCTGTTTTTTTGTATGCGAGCTTGTCACTTTCTTCACCTGAAAGGCATTCCTTACAGTCTTGTTGATATGCGCCTCGCACATACCGCACGCCATTCCCTCTATTCCCACTGTTATCTTCACCATAAGACGTCCTCCTCGCTCTCCTAATTATAGTTAGTAAAAACTAACCTGTATCCTTAAAAAAATGCGGCTGTTTTGTGTTAGTAGCCGCTAACTCAATTCCAAGTATAACTCTTACACCCTGCTTTTGTCAATAGGATAGAAAATGATTTGCAGAATTTTCAGACTTTAACCGTTACTTTTCACGGGGTGGGGAAACTCATAACTATGAATTATATATTTTGCTGAATTTAAAAAAAGTTTTATCAACACTGGACAGGCTGTTTTTTTGAAATTGTGGATAGCCATCTGCAATAAAAAAAACAGCCTGCATATCTTTTCAAAGTTTTGGCTGAAAATGCCGGATCCTGTCCATTTTTAAGCTGGAAGCCTGTTTCTCCATAAAAACGCCCCAGGTAATTTTTACCAAAACCAAAAGTTGTCCACATTCGCTTTTTTCTCTGTTTTCTGCTATCATAAACCCATGGAGGGATAAGGCATGAAACATGAGAATCCTGAAACGGAACTCGTCCGGGAGCAGAAACAGTATATCCGAATTCTGGAAGAACAGCTTTCTGTCTGTAAGGAACAGATCAAAGCACAGGAACTTCTGATTGAAAAGCAGCGCCAGGCGCTGGCGCTTTTTGCGGAAGCGTTTTCAGACGGGGAAGGGAAATAAGGGCAGGAGCCAGGCGGAAAGGGGAAGGCCAGATGCGTGACCGGGAGTATTTTCTGACAACTTCATTATCATGCCAGCTGCAGGCTGCCCGCCGGGAACTGGCGGACTTCCGCTCAGGAGACATTTACCAGAAGCTGCGCGCGGATTACGAAGGGATCATCCGGGAACGGAACCTTACGATTAAAAAGCTGCAAAAAGAGCGGGACGCCTTTTCTTTTTCACGCCGGGAGATCACAAGGCAGTGGATGGATGTTCTTGAGGATCTTCAGAAGGAACATGAAAAAGAAACTAAAAAACTCAAAAAGACCATCGCGGAACTTTTGGATATCATCGTAAGCCTGAAAAACCGGAATGGGGAACTGGATGAAAAAAGGAAAAAAGCGCTTTCCGATTATTATGAAACTGCGGGAAAGCTTGAGGAGGCGCAGGGGATTGTCATAAAACTTACCGCGCAGGTGAACCATAATTATGAGAATTCCTCCATGCCCTCATCCAAATGCGTCGGCCGCAAAAAGATCATGAACAACCGGGAGAGGACCGGAAAGTTGTGTCCCTGGAGAAAACGGCGCAGTTCGTCCGTGATGTGACTGACAGGGCGCTTTCGCCTTCTATCGGGATGATAAACGGGCTGTGCCGTAAGTTTTCATTAAAAAGCGGGCAGGAGATGGACGCGCTGTTTACAGCCCTCCTTGACGCGCCGGTGATGCATGTGGACGGCACAGTGGCAAGGGTCAACGGAACCAATAACAATGTCGTTGTATGCAGCAATGGCGCGGCGACCATGTATTTTGCAAGGGAGAAGAAAGGGCGCGCCGGAATCAAAGACACTCCCGTGGAAACCTTCGGCGGGATCCTGATCCATGACCATGAGTATCCAAACTTAAATAAAATCCAAACCTTTCCAGCTATTTCCTGTAATTAAAGGATTTTTTGCTGGAAAGGTTTGGATTTTATTTTGTATAATCAGAAAAAATAATAGGAGGTTATACAATAATGAATCTATCAAATTTACGCCAGAACCATCTTTTGCTTCTAGACCATATGAAGGAGATTGGATATAGTGAACGCTACATCCATAGTGTTCAGCTTGAAATCAATCGGATCCTTCTTAGTGAAAAAGACAATTCATGGAATTCCTATCAGGATATTTACCAGGATTATGCGTCTGGCCCGCATTCAGAACGTTCTTTGTCAGGCAAAGCTACATTGATTGGAATAATTGCGCGTTTTGATCTTGAAGGGCAGTATCCGGGAAAGCATCAATGGCATACTTTATGGGAAAGAGGCGTCTATACACAGCTTGTTCCAGAGTTTAAAGGGCTGGTCGATTACTACAGAAACTTAGAGGATGCGTTCCAGATCTGTGAAATTTCATGGCGAATCACCGGATCAGAAGTCGTATCTTTTTTATTCCAGAAATAAAGGAATGTATGGGAAAATGAGCCAGCCAGCAGTTGATAAATTCTTAAAGAAATATGCAAGGAAATGCCGTGAATACTGTCCCGACATCCCATTGAATCTCCATGCCCATCTGCTTCGCCATTCTAAAGCTTCCCATTGGCTGGAAGATGGGATGAATATCGCCCAGATTTCATTTCTGCTTGGTCATGAAAATCTTCAGACGACTATGGTATATCTGGACATATCTACAGAAAACTTGTCAGAAGCTCTTGCAACACTTGAAGAAGAGAAAGACAAAGAAATCATTCCCAGATGGAAAAGCGCAAATGGATCGCTTGTTGATTTTTGTAGGTTAAGGCCTTAACAAAATCCAAACGTTTGGATTTCCATGAGGCGTGTTTTTACAGCTATGGCTCCGACCACCAGGAGTGTATGGTGCATATAGAACGCTATTTAAAAGACAGCATGGAGAATGAAAAGGACCTCACATGGAACAGGCAGATGCTGAAACTTATCCAGGATATGATACACGAAAACAACACTGCCCCGGCAGAGGGGATGGCAGAGGAAAGGATCGCCGAATTCGAGACGCGGTACGACGCCATCGTGAGGAAAGCAGGGGAAGAATACAAAGACACCCCGCCGTCAGACTATTACCGGGACGGATGCAACCTGTATCTGCGGATGGTAAAATACAAGCATAACCATCTGCTGTTCTTATCAAATCCTCTTGTGGAGCCGGATAACAATCTGTGTGAACGGAAAGCCCGGGTTCTAAAGGGAAAAATAAACCAGGCTATTTCGCTGAGGAGTTTTGAACATCTGGCATGCTTCTGTGAATGCTTAAGCGTGCTTGACCATTTTGCAACAAACAGTGGAGATAACCTTTATGAATCAGTAAAGGAAGTATTCACCAGACCAAAACCCATTTAACCGAAATCTGAGAAATCGAAATCCACCAATACAGCGCTGTCTGAATGTAAGGCAGGATAAGGGACTCCTGAGAGTCCCTTGTTATCGTACTCTATTTTCCCCACCCCGTGAAAAGTAACCAAAAGCCTCTTCAAAAGAGCCCCCATCCTCCGCAAACCGTACCCTCACCTTCATATCCCCCACACGCACCGCATAAGGATTCCCCACCGCTTCCAGATAAGCCCTCTTCCGTTCCTCCAGCGGCAGGCTCCGGTCAATCTCCACCTTGCGGATATCCACAAGCCCCTCCTTCTCCACAGTCCTCACATCCACGTCTTTCAGCGCGTCCAGCTCCATCACCGTCATAACCAATTCCCTTACCTTTCCAAAATTCATACCAACGGCATGGTATGTACCGCCGGGGAATCCCCCGGCCGACGCGCCCCAGACCTCAACAGCCCTCCGGCAGCATATAGCAAGACAAAAAAATAAGGCATCCCTGCCCCTCAACAAAAACGCCCTTACAGCCTCGTCACAAAATCCAGCGAAATCCACCCGTTCCGCTCCCTCTTATACGACTTCAAAAGCCCCCACTTCCCGGCTCCCTTCCCGTCCGCTTCCTCCACAACCGTAAACACACCCGCACCCGTAAACAGCCCCGTCCGGGCAAAATCCGTCCCCGGCCCCTTACGGATATTCAGATCCGGGATATCCACCCGCACCAGATAAGAAGACTTCCCCGGCAGCCTCTCCATGAACATCACATACTCCGCATCCGCCGTAATAAAAAGCCCCGATTTCAGCCTGTACCACCGCTTATCCGCACTGATGCCCGTCACCGTATAAATCCCCTCATACACCACCTGGTCCACATTGTCCCCCATGCAGGGAGCAGTCCGCACATTCACCCCGTCCCTGCCCTTATAGAACACCTTCACAAACCCGGCCATAGGCTCCACCGGATTCCCCGGCACACCGCCACAGCTTCCGCCGCTCCCGGCCTCCCCGGTAATCTCCCTCAAAATCCCCAGAACCTTCTCCCCATACCCGGCCCCTGCAGCCCAGCCTTTCCCCTGGGGATTCTCTGAAATACCCAGCCACTCCACATAAGGCGCACAGCCCCGTGTGACATACTTAAAGCGCGGGTCTATATTTTCATTTACCAAATCCTCCACGCAGGCATAGGCTTTCAAATGCTGCACCTGGCACCGGATACCAAGCAGCGCCGTATCAAAACACAGCCCCTTCACCCCGTTCTTCACCACGCCCATCCCGGCAAAATTATTCTGCTCCAAAGAGACCGCCGAACCCGAAAACGTAAAATTCCCCGTCTCCAGGCACGACTGGGCAAAAGCCACATCCCCTCTCACGCCCTCGGCCTCCCCTTCCGACAGATACAGCGGCACCATGTCCAGAACCGACTGCGCCACAGACGGATTCTTCCGCTTCACATACTCCCGCATCTGCTCCGCCGTCACCACGGCCTTCCCCATAATCCCCATAAGCCCGGAACCACCCGCGCCAGAACCGCCGTCCCCGGTCTCCGTCCAGTCCGAACCGCCCATATACCGGATCGTGGCAGGCTCCGTCATCTCCACCCCAATATGCGTCCCGTTCCCGTCACCGCCGCAGTGCCATCCCCGGAAATCCCAGGGCAGAAGCTGGTACACATCCCCTCCCGGCTCCACAATGGCATGGACACAGGCCCCCGCATCCGCCTTATCCCAATTCTTCATAAACACAGAAGCCCTCGGCTGTGGACACCCCACCGAATGGATCATCAGCCCCTTCACCGCAATCTTCCTCCCCGCCCGGTAACACCCGGACTCCGTTAAAAACTTCTGAATCAGCTTCATACAAAATCACTCTCCTTCTCCCGTTCCCCGCCCGGAAACATTCTCCAATTCACTGCACGAAAAAAGGCACCAGCTTTCTTCCTAATCCACCCTCAAAAGGCTTCCCAAAATCCCCGATCAATACCTTCCCCATACTGTCCCCATAACTCCTTTGCACCAGCTCCATGGTCTCAATCCCCATATCCCCGGCAAACACCTTCATCCCCAGGCCGCCGCCCAAAGCAAACCGCCCCACAGATTCCTCCACCGTAACCGTACCGTCCCAGGCAGCAGCCGCGCCATCCCCTGCCCGCTGATAGAAGCAATACACCCGCCCGTCTCAATCTCCCCCGTGCCGCCCTCCATCCGCAGATACACATTGAACGTATTGGTAATGTTCGGCACAAGACCATCAATCGGATAATACAAAGACAGAATATGCCTCCCGCTCCCCCAGGTCTCCACCGGCCGGTGGGCCAGAATCTCCGAATCATTCAACTCATAAGTAACAAAAACAACCGCCTGCCCGTTCTCCGTCCAAATGACCGGAAGCTCCACCTGCGCCGCCCTCACATCTACAACCGCCTGCCCGAATAACTGTACATGGGTCTCTTCCTTCGCCGCAAACTCAATACTGCTCACCCGCACCCTGTCCTCCGCCACCACATAAGCAGAAGCATTGGTAAACGTATGAATCCCCACCTTCCCGGCCTCAATCTGGTTCAAAAGCCCGGAAATATTCTTGTCATTCTTAGACTTCGCCTGGGATTCTTCCCCACACATTTCAGGCTCTGCCTCCCTCCAATCCTGCACTGGAAAGACGTGATACAGGTCATCTGCTCCCCGTCCGGTTCGCCTCGCTCACCTCAAAAATCCCCATCGGCACTTCCTCAAATCCACCGCCCTCCACCCGCAGATGATAAAAAAGCTCCACCTTCGCCCCGTCCAGCGTATACCGGTCCACCTGGGAGAACAGCGTAACGCCCATCTCCGCCGCATACACCGTCCCCAGCTCAATCTCCGCGCTCCCGCAGCACTGGGCCGAAATATACCCGCTCCCTTTCACAATATCCTCATATGGTGCTGTCAAGTAAGGACTAACAATTTTTTATATTTTTTTAGATTCCTTTATTTTTTCTTTATAAGCTATGTCGAACTGCGATTTCATGTATACAAATAGCTATGCACAGTTTATGCCTGCAACTCCTATCAATTTATGATAATACACAATTAATTTTACAGTCTTGTTTAGTTTTTTCAATTTCTCATGCACTTTATCCTATTTTATTGCCTTAATATCCTCCAGCATCAAACCAATCAAATGCTCCTGATATCCTGCTTTTTTCTCTACTTTCAAAATTTCCGCAAGTTCCCTTAATTGGACATTCGTAATTTTATCCAACCGCTTCAATCGTCTCTCCGAAAGTATCTCATCCGATATTGAACGATAATAGTCTTCTGTCATCATTCTCCATGGAAAAATCTGTCCGGGGCCTCTTGCAATCACTCTGTCCGCAATCTCAATTCCTTCCGGATCAATATCACCGCAGTAATATAATTTGCATCCGGACTTTAGCAATAAATCTATTAAAAGTAAAGAAGCCGTTCTTAACTGTCCGGAAGTACACACAACCGAATATTCTTCCCCACCTATTTCATCACACACCTGAGAAAAAACCATCTGGTTTTCGATGATGAAAACTTTCTTCCTGCTGCTATCTGCCCTTGTCAACCTACTCAAATTGGAAAGTGTCAAAACATACTTTTCACCTTTTTCAATAAAATATCGATATGCTTCATGTTCACTATCTCCCTCATAGAAATGGATTCCATAACACGTAGTATAGCTGGAGATGTCATCAGGCATAATACCCGCCATATAATATAACGCCAAAACATCCTCCTGTACTTTTGGTTCCTCTACTCTATAGATAAAGCTTAAAGCGCTAAGCAACAAACGTCCCGCGGCATTCTGCCTGTCAAAGTAGTGGGGATTCTTTGTTATTTCTGCTCCCAATACAGCCAGTCTAACATTTTTATTTCCGTTTCCATCTCCCCTCGACAAGTATGCCAATGCGCTACATACTTCCATAATCACTTCCTTTATACCATCATTCGATTTCTCTCTTTCCCTTACAATCAGCTGATAGCCGTATTTTCGCTGTTCCTGCACTTCATTTAGCCAAAGAATTCCCGAGGCATCCTTTTCAAACCGGCTTCTTGCTTCACGCAGCAAGGCCTCCCAAAATCGATTATTTAACTCCATCTTTTCTTCTTTTCTTTGGCTGTTTGACAGTATCTTTTCATCAAAATATCTTTCTACAAGCGCCTCCACTTCGACACCACAGTACTTCGTCTCATCCAATGCCGCCTGCAGCCGGGAAACAGAAAATGCAAAATCGCCAGGCAGCAGACTTGTTCCCAAAACCGCCCCCAAAGCGCTGCATTCTGCCTCAGACAAATTTTTAAGTAAAATTTGTCCTGTGAGCCTCCCATACTTTATGTATTTTTTCTTCATCTCCGTAAACATACGGGTATACGCTTTATTCCTTCTGAAATAAAGAGCGCATTCCTCCAGCATTTTTTCTTCCACTTTACTGCTCCTCAATGATTCTCTGTTTCCCATTCCACAAATAATAGATAACTGTAACTACCTGAGAATTAGCCGGTCTAAGCAATTCTGCGATCCGCAGAAAAGGCACGGAAGCATAACATCCCCATAGCACCTGTGAATTCATAATATAATCAAAATCAAATTTTTTTACAAGGTCAAACATACTGCTGATATTTTTATCATCCACACCCGCAAAAGCTTCATCCAACGCAATCATTCTTGGAAAATCGTCATATTCCGCCTTTTTATATTGTGCATTCACTGCGGCAAACAGCGGGACATACATAGCCATTGCCTTTTCCCCACCGCTAAAGCGGTTAAAGGCTCCATTTGTTAATTCTTTTTTGTTCTCGTCATTTCGGTAGTAAAACATCTTAAATTCAAACCACTTCCGGTAATCCAATGCTTCTCTCACCAAATCCGAATAACTTAAAACTTCGCCGTTTTCCTCCGCCATCCGTTTTACCGTATAAATCTTATTCCTGAAATGTGCAGAAATTTTTTCAATATCCTCCGCAGTCATCAATTCCCTGTCACGGTTTAGCATCTTCTCCAACTCCACCGTATCCAGTTCTCCCTCCCCCTCTGCGGTCTTAGCCCTCCAGTCCAGTGAAAAAGTCAGTGACATGGAAGTATCCATCTTTCGCATAAGAGAAGACATATCCTGAATCCATCTCCTGCTTTCTGCAATACGGACATTTAACTTCCTGCTCAACGTATCCGACAGGATATTCTCAAACAATTCCCTGTCTTTCTGACGGATCAACAGTTCAGTTTCCTCAATTCTCTCTTTGATCACCTGATAAAATTCTTCAAAATATAACTTCCGCCCCTGCATATAAGAAACAATTCTATGACGTTTACGCAGCACCATCGCATCTGTTGTCTCTTCTGCGAAACACTCCTCCATAAACGTCCCGTAAATTACCAGATTTCCGATATGAGCATGAAAAATCCTGTCCAGGTTCGACACAATCTCTGCCACAGACTTATTTCTATCCGCTTCTCTGATTACAGCTTTCGCCTGCTGTGCTGCTTCCGGTATTGTTTTGCTTTCTCTCGCAAATACGAGCCCCAGAGATAATTCTTCATCAAAATATTTCCTGAGCCGGGTTTCTTTCTCCATTCTATTCATCACGTTATTTTTCTGTATCTCAATATCAGGCTCCAATCTTTTCACCGTATCTTCCCATACAGCCTGCTTTTGACCTAATTTCGTTTCTTCCTTGCTTTTTACATAAAGCTCATCCTGAATTATTTTCAGTCGTTGTGCTTTCTCCCTATTCTCAGGTGCATTCAAAAATTCTTCCAGTTTTTCTATCTGCAGCTTCTGCTCCCGTACTTCCCGCTCTGCTTTCTTTTTATGAAAATCTTCTGTATCGATTGCGTCCTCCTCTTTCTCAATCAACTGTTTCTGCGTATTCTCTCTGTCTTGCTCCATCATAAGGCTCCCCACCGCTACCTGAAAAGATCCTAACTGACTTTTATACTCGTCAAGCGCTCCCAGTATCTCCTCATAACTCTCAATGTTTCTTTCATAGGGCAACTCCCGGCATTTGCTTATGACCCGCTGTGCGGATTGCTTTTTCTGCGTTTCACAGCCTTCTTTTTCTTTCTGTTTCTCCCTACACTCTTCACTGCGCTTTTCAAATGTCCAGTTTAAATCTTTCTTCATCCCAATTGCCTCGTCCAGTTCGTCAAATGTGGGCAATCTGCGATATTCTTCCTGTAAAATTTCAATTCTTTTCTTCAATCTGCCGATTTCCTGCTCCAACGCCTCCAGTTCTTGCTGCAAAAGCCGCAATTCTTCTTTTTTTCTTTTAATTTGTTCCTCCCTCTTCTCCTTTCTTATCGCTTCCCCGATGTAACAAGCTTCCTTTTCCGGCCTACTGTACCCCTCCAATGCACCATGTCTGAAATAGCCGCCTGGTCTTAACACGATCTGGCAATCGTCTTCCTCCCCGATATTTGATAAAATCCGTTCTGTCATCTTCCGCAGCTCCATATCTCCCGCAACCGCTGCCAGTTTACCGTATCTCTTTTTCCCGGAATCTTCTAAGCTAATAACCTTATCTGACCATTCCCCCAAAATCTGCATTGCCCGCACATAATCTTTCTCCGCCACCACCAGGGCATCCAAAAGTCCTGCATCCTCCAACTGACATTCCAATAAATCCCTTTCCTGCATAGAAACATATTCTGTAAAATCCACAGCTTCATAAAAGGACAAAAAGGAAATATGATTCTCTGACAGTTTTTCCCTCGTCCTGCACAGAATTTCCCTGCGTACCGGTGCTATCTCCGGCGCTTTTTCCAATTCCTCCAATTCTTCCCCACAGACTCTCACAACCTCCGCCTGTTTTTCTTTCCGTACTTCCAAATCGTAAAGCCCGCTTCCCAGCGTTTGGTTTTTCATCTCCCATATGTTCCCGACCAGATTGCGTATATTACCATAGTCCGCCATACCCTGGTATTTCTGAATATATACCGTTATCTGTTCCAGTTCCCTTTTGGATAAATAAAATTCCTGGTTAAGCTTCTCCAGGCCATAGTACGCTTCAATCAAATCATCCCTCAGCTCGTCCTCCATCTGCTCCGCATCATTTACCTGCTGCCATGCCTGTGCTTTCTTTTCCTCCAGGTCACTGCACTCTTCCGACAGCCTATCCCATTGTATCTGTATTTCCCTGAACCTTTTCATTTCCTCCAATGCCGCTTCCACATTTTTACATAATTTTTCAATTTCATTTTTGATATTTTTATATGTCCCATAGCTATCCAAATCCTTCCACAAACTTAAGATTTGTTCATGCCCGGAAAAACGGATGGTCTCCTGCAGTTCATTCATGTCACTCACAAGCTGCTCTGTCTCCATCTGGCAAAGGTCAATCTTCTTCCTGATCTCACGTATTGCAGCATCATACTCCCGTATCGCATTTCTATGCCGTTCCATATTTTGGCTGTACCGCGTAATTTCTTTCTTTGCATCCTCCTGACGTTTCCGGCACTGCCTTAATTTTTCATCCGCCTCTTCCAAATCTGTTGTCCCGATGGCTTCCCTTTCTCGTTCCAGCAGGCTTTTTTCCGCTTCAAGCGCTTCGGCTCGTCTGTAAGATTCTTCCAGTTTTTCCTTTGTCTCCTCCAACTCGTCTATCTCCGCTTCCAGTTTTCCCCTGACCGCGTCAACCATCTCCTTTTCTTCCAAATAAGCGGTCGCTTTCTGCCCAAGCATATACCGATTATACCTGATATACTCATTCCGTATAATCTGCAAATCTTTATAAGCTCTTTTTAATCCATTCAGCTTATCCTGTATATCATCCATTTTCTCCATGGCTTCTACCATGGCACGCAAATCCTCGTCAGACAAAGTCTGCAAAGAATCGTTCAGTATCTCATATACTTTTCTGGGCGTAAATTCTTTGGAAAGTTTGGGCGCCCTGACCTTGATGAGCAGGCGTATAAACTGTTCATACTGTTCCAGCCTCGGAAACCCAAATATATGTTTATTAACAAAACGCATATAATCTTTCTGTGTTTCCGTAAACAGATTGTTTTCTCCCAGTTCCTTTTTCATCTCCTGTTTCGTATATGCAATCTTCGTATTTCCCACTTCCCGGTACAGGTTAAAATCAAATCCAATTCTCCTCCCATCCAAAACGACAAATCCCCAGAAGCCCATAGCTTTCCCCTTTTGAGCATGCTGGCCAATTCCAATCGTCCGATAGCGGTTCCCTTTCTTAAACTCCAAATACAGATAGCCGGTGGCTTCCTCTTTCTCCCCGTCGTTCAGAAAATAATATTCCATCCTCCTGTCATTGGAACCAAAAGGATCCAATCGGCTGGGAGTTCTATCGCCATCCAGTATGAAAGGAATAAAACTCTGTGTTGTGATAGATTTTCCCGAGCCATTCTGTCCGCGGAGAAGCAATTTGCCATCTGCAAAAGAAAACACTTCATCATCGTACATCCAGAAATTTACAAATCCTATTCGGTTCATATGCCAACGTTCACTCATCTATTCTTCTCCTTAAACTCAAACTCGGTCGGATAACTCCCAATCATTTTTCCTACCGCCGGGTAGAGGACAATTTCTCCGTCGCACACGTCAATCATCATCCATGATTTCATATAAGAAATAACTGCTGCCAATAGTTTAGCGTCTTCCATCTCCCTGTATTCCTTGCTCCATGCCGGACTGTATCTATGGCGGCAATCATAAAGTTCCTCCTGAAACTCTTTTTTTGAAACAACAATACACCCGTCCTGCCTTTTCATCCAAACACCTTTGTCCACTTTTTCCCTGATCAGTCCGCACAAGAGCAAAACAAGTTCCGGAAGCATAGCCTCCCTTGGATGCCTTTCTCCAAAAGAATCCTCTTCATCCATTATCAGAAAAGCAGCATTTTTATGAATATGAAGCTGTCCTCCCAAATATTCACTGAAGTTTTTCTGTATCCACTGCCTCTGGTTTTTCAAATAGATACTGTCCGGATCATCGGACTGGCTCCAGTAAAGAGCAGGCGCTGCGGTCATCTGCCTGTATACACGATTAATACGGTAATGGCCTCTGTCCGCTTCCCTTTCCTCATTCTGCTGCATCTCAAAATCTTCCCATGATTGGAAATCAGCTATGCTATATGCGAAATTTACCGCCATATATCTGGAAAGCCCTGTATTCTCATACAAAATCTCCTTTCCTATACTGCTGACAATATTATCGCTGCTCTCTTCATATGCTTCTAACAGCCTCATGTTCTCACAAAACTGCAAGACTCTTACAAGAGACTTTCTCTGCGTAAAAGAAGTCCAATCCACATCCATCACATCTTTTAGCTGCAATTCCAGCATATCTACTAATTCTGATAACAGAAATTGTTCCTGCTCTTCCTTATCTTCCAGAAATGCTAGAACAGCACAAAAAAGACAGTAATCCCGGCTTTCCATAAAGTCTGTGATGCCCATATAGCTTTCCGCATGGGCAGGAATTTTCTCCACTTTCAGTATCTGTTCATTATTAAGCACCGTCCATCCCAGCTGCTCCCGAAAAAATTTCTGACATTTTTGTAATTCCCTGCGGACCTTCCTATATAATTCTTTATCCTTTTTCTTATCAATCCAGCAATTTTCTATTAATGCCTTTACCGCTTCCATTTTTTCTACTCCGCAAACTGAAATATATATCTGGGAATCACCAATTCCCCATCCTCACATTTCAGAGTGTGGCTCCCTTCCTGTTTTATTAAATGAAATGCCTGCCCATACTCAGTCCGTCCGCTTTTGGAAACAGTCAGATTTGCCTGCGCAATCCAACGCAGAAGAGTTTCCCTTGTATCCACAGAAATACAGTCATCAATCCGACTGATATCCAGTTGATTGCCCTGGATATATTTCATAACCAGTTCTCTGTCTTCCTCAAGCTTTTTCAAATATTGGTTACGCTGTGCAAGTTTCTCCAACGCTTTACTTTCAAACC
>CAJUBP010000069.1 GCA_910584585.1 uncultured Lachnospiraceae bacterium
AGCCGCTTCATCCGGATTTGTGTTGCTGCGCAGCGGCAAAATGTAGGTTAGTGTGTTTTATAAATTGTTATTGCATTTTGTGAAAAAGGGAATAGATGTATATGATGTGAAATTAAATGCCTTATTTGAGGAGGATAATGATTCTCTCTATAAATATATCAAAGCGCTCAATCAGAGTAAGAATGATGAAAGCGTGATGTACGATTTAATAAATATGCTTAAATGGTATAATTATGATGAAGGAATAGATATTAGCCATATGACTTTTGGAATGAAACAGGATGGGAGGAACTTTAGATTTTATTTTTATAACAATGGGGTATTAGCCGTTGATTCGGAAAAAATTATTGCGCAGCTATTTCTGCTGCTTAGGGATGTATTATGAAAAAATTTTTTTTGGCGGGTATTATAGTTGCTGCTTGCGGCGCGTTGCTTATAAGATGTTTAAAGAAAAGGGGGAGGGAGAAGGCTCTTGCATGGGCGGTAAGTATTGTGTCTCCTGCTTGTATTATTCTATTTTACCTGTCTGGCGTGAGTATGATCGTTCCGATCTTGGAATGTTTTAAAATTACAGATAATATTGTATTGTCCAGTGATTCAATTCGAGTAGCAGTTGATTCAGCAATTGTAACCTTATTGGTGAATATGCTGTTGTCATTTTTAAGTTTTCCTATAAAAGTAGAGGTAGAAGCGAAAAGCCGTCAGGATTTGGAACAGGTTTTGATATATTGTAATCGAAGTTCCAAAATAGATTATGTGGTTAAAGTCAGTTCTGAGCACAGAAGGATGTTGGAATGGTATAAGAAATACAAAGAACCTGTGTTGCGAATTAATAATACTAAGCTATAAATGAGCAAATTTAGAAAATTGCACAATAAGTCTACGCCACTAAAGCTATAACCTGTTCAACGCCGATGTGCCTTTCTCCACATTGGTAGATAAAACGAATTCATTCTTCCTGGATATGGCTGTAAATATAATCATAGCCTTCTTCAAAAGACATGGTTTCGCCGCAGCCAGTACACGCAAGCAAATGAGCCAGCGACATCAGTAGCCAGTACCTCCTGATTCCCTGTGATGAGCGAATCTGGTATCTGTCAAACGCCAGTTTGTCCTTTGACTGGCGGAAGAACACCTCCACCGGCCACCGTTCCACATATATGTCCAGGATCTCCCGGGTGCTCAGAGAGGCGTCCGTACTGATAAAAGCCCGCAGGGCTTTGGGAACATGGAATGCATCTTTGGGGTAGCTGATCAGAACCGCTGCATTTTCAATGCCGTTGAGGCTCCCCTCATACCGATAGACATAATAACTCCGGCTGCCAACGGTCACGAGGCTGACAGCGGCGTCTGTCTTTCGCAGATGAAGGGCAAACTCACTTACCTTTTGCTTTATGCCGCAGGGGTAGAATACCCGGTTCGTTTTCAGTGCGCCAATGGTATAGAAGCCCTTTTTGATGAAGGCCTCCATAATGCCGCCGCAGGTATACCAGCTGTCACAAAGGAAATAGGAAACAACCGGCGGCACAGGCAGTTCATCCGCAATCTCCTGTACGATTTTTACCTTTGATTTGGACTTGTCGTACATGACGATGGAATAATTAAGGATGATGCCATTGCAGGAGAGCATGACGGCTACAGCCTGATGCCCATAGTCCTGCTTCCCTTTCAGATGGGACTGGTGGAAATACGCATCTTCAATCGGGTGCAGAGCCCGTGACGAAGGCTTTGTTTTAGATGAGATGGTGTCGTCCACAATGCAGAACACAGGCTTTCCGGACTGTTGGGCTTCTTTATAAATGAACTGGATGACGGTGCATTTCAGTATGTCTTCCAGCGTGGCGTCATCCCATTTTCCTTTATTAAGGAAATGCGCAACCGTGGTACGGTGGCAGGGGCTGTGCTTTTCAAAATCAATAGTCTTTCCATGATACCCGATAGAAAAGACGGATATCAGTATGGCCATGATATGCTTTATGGCGGTTTGGGGAAAGACACGACATAAATTTAACTTCTTAAAGCAGTTGTAAAGCAGCGTTGAATGGTATATACTGTTTTCTATAAGACATCATCCTTTGCAAAGTGTTGTTTTGTGGTAAAAACAGTATACACTATAAAGGAACCGATGTCTTATTTTATTGAAAATATTCTTGTATTTGGTAAAATTTCAAATTTGCTCATTTATAGTACTAAGAATACAAGTAATTACGTTACTCATTCGGTCAGACAAAACAATAAAGTGGGATGATGTGATAAAAGCGGATTTTTATCTCGGGACAAGCAATAAGTTGTCGGTGAATGGAATATTTTGGCAGATAAAAAAGAGCGTGATCAAAATTGCGCATAGGGAGGAAGAGCATGATTAATTTTTCTATATGGAATTTTAGCAAGTTTCATTCGTTGAGAGAACTTTTAGAGACGGTGGAAGAAAATAAAAGCATGGTTCAGAAATCCAGAAGGATACATGGGAATTGTGAGTTAATCAATGAGATAGGGATTTTTGATGAGTTTGGAAAATTTTCAATTTCTGCTATGGAGTGTATGGATGAAACAGTGGAATTTGTTGCATTTGGGACAAACTGCCAGACATGCAGAAAAAACCAGGAAACAGACCAATATGAAGTAAGGGATGTTATAAAAAGGATCGTAGCATTTGAGAAGAATGGTATCGTGAAAACGGTAATATTAGCGTCTTAAAGAAATGCTGAAATGGTTATTAAGAGGATGTTTGGGAATGAACTGATTTGGGGCGAGATTACGGAAGACAGGTATGTTTCAGAGGATATGTTGTATTGGCTGTTTTATCGTTTACGGGAAATGCCGGATGAATTGATAGTATCTGAACCCAGGATGTTTTTGAATGGTATTACAAGTTATTTAGGACGTACTAATGATAAAATCAATGCGGTAAGGGGAATAGGAATCAGGGTGTCTGCATTATTGGGAACGTTAGGTATGTTGTTGGGAGAAGAGAGTTTGCGCGCTCTTCGGCCAAATATACAATTTGGAGAACATGAAGTGAATATAGAATTGTATATTGGAAATAACGGAAAAATATATCCGAAAACATATGCCGGACCATATTCTGCAGAATTAGAAGAAACGGAGTTTGAAATAAAATTAGTAGTGCTCGTGTGCAGGTATATTTTGCCGTATTTAAAAAAGGGCTATATAGACAGCTGTGATAAACAAGAATGGTCTATTTATATTAAAAGAGTTTTCTTGAGTGCAGTGGGAAATGAAATGTCTGAAAAAATTAAAAAAGTTATGCAGAGCATTGAATTGGATATTGAAAAATATGAGGCGATCAATGGAGAGGCAGCTGGAGAAGACCTGGATGAATCAGAAATAGAAGAGTTATTAGAAGAAGAGGATTTAGAAGAAGAAATTGAATAAAAACAATGCAAAATCTATGGCAGGGACAGCAAAGATGGAGGAATGTTTCATTCTGCCCCTGTAGATTTCGGATGGAGAGAAACAGAAGATTTGAAAAGCTGCGTACGAATTTTATGAGCTCTGCGAAAGCAGGGCTCTTCTTTTGTCAAGGCCTCCTTGTCGCGCGCGTATATTTTGCCGGATTGGAAAAGTTTGGAGCAGAAGCTGCCAGCCAGTTGGAAAATTCATAATTTTGAGTTATACTTTTATTATCGCCGCCCGGCCGCGAACCGGGGTTTACAGAATCAAACGCAGTGAGGAAAAATTATGAATCTATTAGAATCGGTGACAGAGGCTTTCGTCAGGAAGAGCAGGGAAATCCTGAGTGAAAATCTGGTTGGAGTGTATCTTCACGGTTCCGCAGTGATGGGGTGCTTCAACGAGAAAAATATCATCCTATGATTTTATCCGCGCAGGACGATTATTCGTCTGACCAGCCCTTTCAGTGGGATATGGACTGCGGAAATGATTACGCCGCCTATATGCTAGAGCGTGTCTTAAAATTCATTCCCGCAATCTGCCGCCCCGCTTCACACCAGATTTCATGCTGAATTTAGTCAATGTAGCCCACTACACCTCCGAAATTCAGCATAAAATCTGATGTAAATTGGGACGACATCTTGCGGAAAGCAATTTTAAGACACGCTCTAGGCCGGTTAAGGGACTGTAGAAAATAAGTGATACAGACAGATGCGCCATCTATTTTTCTGCAGTTCCTAAGGACACGCTCTAAGCGCAAGGAAGGAAAAATACGTCATGAAACTATTATCAGAATGTAAATCTAAAATCAAGAAACTGCCGCTGAAAAAGGTATATTATCTGCTGTTTCTGCTGTTGGTAATCCTCCCGATTCTGGGGGTTTTGCTGGCGACGCTGGCGATTTTGAACCAGCAGTTTAAACAGCAGGCCATAGAGAATATCCGGCAGAACCAGCAGACGATCATTGCGGAGCTCAAATCGGATATTGACGGAATGTCCATGCGTATGGCAAGTATCGTATTTGCCAATAACAACGAAATTATCCAGGCGGCAGTTGCGGCGGGCGAAGAGACAAACCAGAGATTTGAATATGCCCAGCAGCTTGCGAATGTGGAAAATCTGTATCTGGAGCCGGAAAAAGATCTGATTTCCGTCTGTTTTTATATGAAAGACAAGAGCAGCGCCTATCTGAAAAATTATATCCTGAAGGAAAATGTGTCAGAAACTGACTGGTATCAGGCGGCAATGGAAAAGAAAAATAAAATCTATGTGGGAAGCTATGAGACGAAATCTGTCAACGACCTGTTTTACGGCGGAAGAGATGAGATGTTTATCCTGATTTTTGCGCTGGCTCCTGATTATTCCGTGGATCGTTCCGGTAAGGTGGAAATGGCTGCGCTGTATCATTCCTCTAAGGTTGCGGATCGCATCAAGGAAAATAACAGAAATTATGAAAAGGGAAAGAATTCCCTGGGGTACGCGAGGATCACAGACGGGCAGGGCAATTGCATTTTTTCCACTGGTGAGAAAAAGGAAAAGGAGTGGCTGTCAGAGCGAATGTGCGTCAAGTCTCCGGTGGAATTTTTCGGAAATACCTGGTATGTGGAAAATTATATCCGTCCCGGAGAATTGACGGCGGATTTCGGACGGCTGGCAATTGCGGTGATGGGAACAGCTGTTTTTGTGCTTTTGCTGGTCAGCTATTTTTCTGTGTATTTTCTGAAAAGCATCGTGAAGCCGGTGGAGGCGGTAAACCAGGGGCTGCGTCAGGTGGAAGAGGGAAATCTGGATGTTTTCATTGAAGTTCAGGGGCAGTTTGAAATCAGAAATATGATTCATCAGTTCAATGTTATGGTACAGCGGTTAAGGGCATTGATCCGGGAATATGAGGAAAAGGTAAGGAAGAACAGGAAAAGTCCTTCCGACTGTCTGGCGGAACTGGTGGAGAGAAAAAGTACGCCGGAGCAGATACGTCAGGAAAATCCGGAATTTTTTGAACATGAGTATCTGGTGCTGGGAATGTATGCTGATTATGGAAGCGGCAAAAAACAGAGCAGGGATTTGGGAGAAGAGATGCTGAAAAGCTTTTACCGGAATTCCCAATACGCCTCCAAATGCTGCGCCTATATGGAAACGCCTTCAGTGATTTATCTGATGTATCGGGCGCTGGAACCGGAATATCTGGAGAAAGCGAAGTCGCTGATGAAGGAGCTGCAAAACAGCGCCGGAAAGGAATTCGGCATCTCCCTGTTTGTCTGTATCGGGGAAAAGCAAAAAGGAGCGGAAAATTTTCTGGAGAGCTTTTCACAGGTGGAGCGGAAGATGTCCCTGCGCCATTTGATGGGCAAAGAGCGGATTTTGGCGCTGGAAACAGAGCTGAAAGAGGCGGACAGGATTCTGGAAATGTCAGGGGATTGGAGCAGGCTGGCAGACGCGCTGTATCTTGCGGATGAAAAGAATGTAACAGAGGAAAGGGAAAAGCTGTTTGATCGGATTGAACCATATGAAATGGAAGAAATCAGAATCTATATGCTGTCTGTAATTCTGGCAGTGTGCAGGCGGTTTGAAAAAGGAAATGACAGCTTTACGGAAATGTTTGGACAAGAATTTGAATACAGTGAGAAAATCGGCCGGATAGAAGACCGCAGGGAAGCGCGGATCTGGCTTTCGAATTATTTTGCCTGGATTATAGAATACGCAGAGTCCAGGCTGGAAATTCAGGAAACGGATATGGTGATAAAGGCAAAACGCTACATTGCGTCTCATTACGATGATCCTTCTCTGTCCTTAGGCCAGACGGCAGAATACGTGGGGCTGAATGAAAAGTACTTTACCAACAAGTTCACGAAAGAGGCCGGGGAGACTTTTTCGGAATATCTGGCTTCGGTTCGGGTTCAGAAGGCAAAACAGCTGCTTCGAACCACCAGTTTTAAGGTGTATGAGATTGCGGAGATGGTAGGATATCATAATGTGGAAAGCTTTAACCGGGCCTTTAAGAAAATCAGCGGAGTGAGTCCCACCAAATACCGGAATGGAGAAAAGACAAAAGGTTGATTCTGCGCATTTCTATAGAAAGTTTCGTGCCAATATTTCAAAATCAAAGAAAAAACTGAATAAATATCAAGAAAACTGAAGATTAATCAAGTTTGAAAAAATGGATGTCAAACTTTTTATCAAGAAATGTGAAAATAATAAATTTTTTTTATTTGCAAAACAGATGATAAGGTTTCCGCATGGGAAGCGCAAGGAGGATTCCTGAATGAAAAAGATATTAGTTGCAGTATGCATCGCAGTTTCAATTATGCTCATATCAGGGTGCGGGAGCAGCCGGGAGGATACAGAAGGAAATGACAAAATGTCAGGGACGCTGACCTTTGCCATCTGGGACGACAACCTTAATGAAGTGATGGAATCAAATCATATGGTAGAAAAGTTTCAGGAGAAATACCCGGATATTGAGATTGAAATCGAAAAAATCAAAGATGACAGTGAATACTGGAACATTATGGAAATGCGGGCAGCCGCGAACCAGCTTCCGGATTTGATGCTGAACAAGACGTTTACGCTGTCCCGGTTCCAGGAGGACATGGTGGACTTAAAGGACGCCAAAGCGGCAGAAAACAACATGTGGGCCAAAGAGTACGCCATAGACGGCAGGGTTTTGGGCATCCCCATGACATCAGGGTATGAATACGTATATTATTGGAAAGACATGTTTGAACAGGCAGGAGTGGAGGTTCCCGCAACCTGGGAAGAATTCCAGGCGGCGGCAGAGAAACTTCAGGATTTTTACGGAGAAGAAGAGGGATTTGCAGCCCTTGCCTGCGGTCTGAAAGATGAGTGGACAGATTATCCCTATATGGAATTCATGCCGGCATTGGAGTCGGGAAATGGGGAAAATTGGGACGATATGGCGAAGCAGGATATGCCTTTTTCAGAAGGAACGGATATCTTTCAGGCATATCAGAAGGTGGAACGCCTGTTTTCTTCCGGGGCTTTGGGGCCGAATCCCCTGAACCAGGGAAATAACCAGGCCACCCAGCTCTTTGCGAAACGCAAAGCGGCCATGATAGCGCTGGGCGACTGGGGGCTTCAGTATATTAAGAATGAGACAGAAGATCTGTCTGGTCTGGGCACCTTTTATCTTCCTGTACGGGAGGGCAGAGAAGAACCTTTTTATGTAATTGTCCAGCCGGATAACTTTCTGGGAATTACCACTCATTCGGAACATCAGGAGGCGGCAGAGGCCTTTGTGGAATGGTTCTATTCCGAAGACTGGTATCCGGAATATATACAGAGCATTACTGCCGCTTCCTCCATGTCTAATTTTCCCAAGGATAAAGATCCGGTTCTGGCAGAAGCGGATGAACTGTGCCCGGACAGGAAGATGGTGTTTTATAACGGCGGCGGCAGTGATTTTACGGCAATCCAAAATGAGATTATCTTTGATTATAAGAAACTGGGAGCGGAAATGGCAGCAGAAGAATTTGATTTTAAGAAGAGAATGGAAGAGCTGAACGCAAGGTGGGCGGAGGCGAGGAAAAAATTAAATATCAATTAAATTTTAATATTTTCCTTATAGAATATAAAGTTTTCAGCCTGCCTGAAAAGCCTGGCAATTTGGCTGCGTTTTGCGGGATCTTTTCATTTTGGTAAGGAGGAGAATTATGCCGAAAAGCAGGTTGAGTTTTGTGAAAAAGTCCATAGCGGCGCTGTTGGCGGCGGCTATGGCTGTAACGGGTTTTTCGCCGGTCGATCCGATAAAAGAAGTGAAGGCTGAAGGAAATATTCATGTATACGCAGATACGCCGGGAGATGTGAATTCGGAAAAATATACATTGACGGCAAATGAGACGGAGGTTCCGGTAATCAAATACAGCGCAAATGGAAATCATTTTGATATTGCCCGTTTTTCCTCTTCGGATCCCACGCCGGAATATACCGTGACGGTGAAAGAAGAGATTCAAACGGTAACCGTGTATCCAGAGAGATATTATCCGAAAGAGAACATAACGATAAGCGAAGATAAAAAAAGTCTCACTTTCCGTATGTCTGACAAGCTTCGGTATGCCTTTGTTATGGTGAACGGCGGGCCGGCAGATCAGGCGGGAAAGCCGTATCTGGCGATTATCAATGATCCTCTGGAAAACGAGGCTGATAAACCGGATGTGAATGCGGAGCATGTGCTGAACGCCAAAACATTTATGGAGAAATATCTCACGGATCATCCGAATGCAGATGCCGAGAAAGCAGTAGAAGCAGGGACGACAAGCGGAGGCGTAGAGTATGCGGCTGGACAACTGGTGGATAACAGCACAGCACAGGTGAGATTTCCAAATAAGAGGAAGATGACGGAAAATGATATGACCTATGCCCTTCAGGCGGCTCTGGATGAGATTTACAAAGAGGGCTCTCCATATGACACACTCTATTTCCCGGCAGGCACATATATCTGTTCCGGCCTTGAGATCAGGAACCGGAAAGGAAAAGACGTGAAGATTTACCTGGAGGAAGGCGCATTGGTGAAAAACCGTATCCAGGAATGTATGCAGGCTATGGAGCCGGCAATCGGAATCTGGGATTCGGAGCGCATTACCATTTCCGGCAGGGGTATTTTTGATGGAAATGGCGTAGCAAATTACGAAAAAGACAAACACGATGCAAAAGACAGCTGCCATCAAGGCGGTGTAATGATTGTCCGCTCTTCCAATATTACATTTAATGACACTTATGTCAGGGACGCAAAGCAGTGGAACTGGGAATCTCATGGCAGCAAAAACTGTACCTTGAATAATATTAAGGGTCTTACTCCATATCCACAGCCCTGGATAGATGGGTTGGACATGGCAAGCGCGCAGGATCTGACCATCAATGGGGCAATCACTCTTGGAAATGACGATTGTTTTGCAAGTGGGCATTACAATCCAAGCGATGGATTTACGAGTGATGTTCCAGGTTTTGATCAGTACAATAAGGATTATGCGGATTGGGATACAGAAGATTCCTTTAATGTGTCTGTGAATAATACTCTTGGTTGGAGCTGTGCCGGCGGTAATGGGATCCGTATGGGACATAATACATATGGGCATCAGATGAAGAATTATTCGTTCAACAACCTGAATGCTGTGAATTTTCAGGGAGGCGGAAAAGGAGTTACAGTTCAGAACAGTACAGGGACTTATCCCAGGTATGAGAATGTGTCTATTAAGAATTGTTCGTTTGATACCACTCGTGTAGGAAGTAATGCGGATATTTTGGGAAAAGCGGACAATAAGATTGCGGAAGTGACATTGGAAAATTGCTGGTTTTCTAAGCAGGCTGCTACCTTTAAACTTGAAAATATCAAGGACTTGGCAATCAGGGATTTGTATGTGGGAGGAAAATTAGTTACATATTCCAGCCAGGTTAATACAAATCTTGCGGCTGCTACAGAGAATGGCAGTATCGAAAAGTTAACATTTTCTGCCGGAGGAAAAGATGTGGAGGAAAATCATCTTCCTGTATTTACCCAGCCTGCAGGCACTGTTTTGGCATACGCAGGCGAACCTCTGGTATTTTATGTAAGGGCGGAGGATGAAGATCTTGCAGATACGGTTACCTTTGGAGAGGCAGATCTGACAATGACATCAGAAGCGGTATTTGATCAAGCATCTGGCAGATTTAGTTGGACGCCTGCCATGGAGCAGGTGGGAAAAACCTGTAAGGTAACATTTACAGCGTACGATCATACGCAACAGGCAGTGAGCTATACAGTAAATATAAAGGTTTCTTCCACGCAGAAGAGGGAGGAACGCTATGTTGCGACGGAAGATGTTCAGGCGCAGAGTTTCCAGAAAGAAAAAGAACGTAATTATGGACGTACGCCTTATTTAACAGTGAAAAATTTTGGCAATGAGGACTATGGTCTTCTTGGTGAAAATTTTGTAAACGAAGATCTTAATGATAGAACAGATGCAAAATTGGTATTTTTGAAATTTGACATATCAAAAATAAAGGAAAAAGTAAATGAACTGGCGGAAAATGATAAGATAATGCTTTCTCTAACCAAAATTTCAAGCAAGAATAGTGATGGAATGGGAAAGCCGGACACTTTGAAAATAGCAGTTGTGGAAGATGTTGATTCCTGGATAGAAGGCATAGGAACTAAAAACAGCAGAACAGTCCCAACAGATAATAGTGTTACCTGGATAAAAAGACCGTCCTTTAGCGCATCAAAAGATAACATAGTGACCTGTGATTATACATTATCCCAGAAGACAGCGGATAAGCCAGAAAAAGGAGATGTGGATGGAGAGGCAGTAAATGCAGATATTACGGATATTGTCAAAAAGGCATTGAAAGAGGAAAAGACTTCCTTAGCGCTGGCAGTTAATAATTCTACCGCGAATGAAAATTATTTTGTTAGCAAAGATGGAACCAGCAGCTATACAGGGGCAGAAGACATGGCCCCGGCCATCGTTCTTGACATTCCTCAGCAGCCGGAGATCAAAGGCACGGAATCCATGACTTTACAGGAAGGCTACGCAGCGGCAGAAACCGACAGCTTTGCCATTCCTGGGCTTTGAAAACCCGGAAATCTCTTTATCCGGAAATACCGGAGAAGGAAAAATCACCTGGGACGGCGAGACTCACCAGATCAAGATTGGGGCGGGCCTTGCAAAAGGCGAATACCCGGTCAAGCTCACAGCGGCAGAAGGCGAGAAAAAGGCAGAATTTGACTTTACATTGACAGTAACTGAAAATTTCAAGAAAAGTCTTCAGGAACTTTATGACGCGAAAAAAGGCCTGCCTCAGACAGCTTACACCAGCGCAAGCTGGGAGAAATTCGCGAAAGCCCTGACAGGAATAGAGAATCTGCTTAAAAAAGACAATGTAACGGCACAGGAGGCAGAGAATGCGCAAAAAGCGCTGGACGAAGCAGAGAAAGCATTGGTAACGCTGGCTTCGGTACAGAAGAAAGCACTGGAAGAGTATCAGGCGGATGAAAGCAGCAAGGCAGACTATACAGAGGAGAGCTGGCAGGCGTACCAGACCGCGTATCAGGCAGTGAAGAATTTACCCGAAGGATATACGGAAAGCCAGATGGATGAGAAGATTACCGCCCTTAAGACAGCCTATGAAGGCTTAACGAAAAAGGACGCTTCCAAGCCCATGACTCCAGAGGAAATCAAAGCAGCTCTGGAAAAGGCGGCCGAAGACTGCGCCGTGGCAGAGAGTGACAAAGACCTCTACACTGCAGACAGCTGGGAGGCATATCAGACTGCATATCAGGAATTGAAAGATTTGCAGGGGAAAGAAGGATACACGCAGGAAGAAGCGGAACAGGCGATTGCCAAATTGAAGAAGGCATATCAGGATCTGCAAAAGGCGGAACCTTCCAAACCCATGACCCCGGAGGAAATGGAAGCGGCCCTGAACAAGGCAGTGCAGGATTACGCAGTGCCAGCCGGCAATCAGGGGCTTTACACAGAAGAGAGCTGGAAAGCATACACAGCAGCGCTGCAGAAGGTGCAGGATCTGCAGAAAACAGGCGGCTATACAGAAGAAGAAATGACCCAGGCTGTAGACGCGCTGCAGAAAGCCTTTAGCGCGTTACAGAAAAAAGAAGATCCGGAAAAACCCAACCCGGAGAAACCAAATCCGGAAAAACCAAATCCGGAAAAACCAGGAACCCAGCAGCCGGAAAACCCGGGCATCAACAGCGGCGTCAAAGTGGAAGAAATTACAGTCAGCGGAGAGATCAGACAGCTTGCCAAAGGAAAATCAATGGCGCTGAAAGCAGAGATTTTACCGGAAGACGCTTCTGACAAGAAAATAAAGTGGAGTTCTTCTAATGAAAAAGTAGCGGTTGTCAACGAGAACGGGTTGGTAACGGGCACCGGCAAAGGGACAGCGGTGATTACAGCGGCAGCTTTGGACGGTTCCGGCGAAACAGGAACCTACGAAGTGAAAGTAGTCAGCCATGCAGTGAAAAAGATTAAACTGAAGCTGGAGGGCGGCAAGATTGCGTCGGGCAAGAAAATGCCGGTAAAGGCCACGATTTCCGCCACGGGCAAAGACGCCAACAAGAAGCTGGCATGGAGCTCATCCAATGAGAAATTCGCGGCAGTCAACGCAAAAGGCACGGTAACAGCTAAAAAAGCCGGCATCGGCAAGACAGTCACCATCACTGCAAGGGCAACCGACGGAAGCGGAGCAAGAGCGTCCGTCAAGGTGAAAATTGTGAAGCATTCCGTGAAAAAAGTGGCGTTAAGAGTTAGCAGCAAAACCCTGAAAGCGGGCAAGAAGCTGAAAATCAAAGCCATTGTTAAGGTTACCGGCAAGACAGCCAGCAAAACATTGAGCTGGACCACATCCAACAAGAAATACGCGACAGTCAACGCGAAAGGCGTGGTAACAGCCAAGAAAGCGGGAAGAGGAAAAACCGTAACAATCAAAGCTGTTTCCACAGACGGAACCAATAAGAAAGCAAGCATAAAGCTCAGAATAAAATAATGGCCTTCCTGACAGGCATTCCTTCGTTTGTTAGATGATGGAAGATACCGTTCTTCCCACTATAAAAAGGAGAAGAATCATGACTAGAAGTACAGACATCAAATATTTATCCGTATTAGATAAAATTTACCGGGTAACAGGCATCCAATGGCAAAAGTTTACTCTGGAGGCAGAGGCGACAAATTTGTCCGGCAGGGATGTCCCGCCAGAAGAGGTATCAGATATTCTGAGCTTTGGGGATTTTACAGTACGGCTGATTAATCGAAACCGCGCGGTTAACACTTAAGAGCATATGCATTTTACGGTACGGCTAATTTATTGAAGCCGTACCGTTTGCATTTTAGAATAATACAGCTTTGACGCTTAAAAAAATTAATAAAAAAAACCTCCCATTTTACGGGGAAAT
>CAJUBP010000070.1:0-2812 GCA_910584585.1 uncultured Lachnospiraceae bacterium
GAATTTGCAGTGATTACTTATCTGTTTGTGGGGATGTTTATTCTGATGATGGGATATTTTGTATATTTTCAGGTTTTTCGGAGTGAGGATTTTATTAACAGTCCCTACAATACCAGGCAGGATACCTTTGCGGAACATGTCATTCGGGGAGAGATTCGGTCGGCGGACGGAAAAACGCTGGCACAGACTGTGGTGGGAGAGGACGGAAGCGAAACCAGGCAGTATCCTTACGGCAGAATGTTTGCCCATGCCGTAGGCTACGACAGCAACGGCAAGTCGGGAATTGAGTCTTTTGGTAATTTCAGTCTGCTGCGTTCCCATGCCTTTTTCCTGGAACAGGTATTTCGCGGCATTCAGAATCAGAAGAATCAAGGGGACAATATTGTCACAACGCTGAATTATGATTTACAGGAGGCGGCCTATCAGGCGTTGGGAGATTACCGGGGAGCGGTGGTTGTCTTAGAACCTGCCACTGGGAAAATTCTCGCCATGGTGTCTAAGCCGGATTTTGATCCAAACACAATTGCGGCAGAATGGGACAGCATTATTTCCGATACGGACAGTGACAATTCCGTGCTGGTAAACCGGACCACTCAGGGGCTGTATCCGCCGGGCTCTACCTTTAAGATTCTGACTACGCTGGAATATCTGCGGGAGCATCCGGATTACCAGAATTATAATTATGAATGCACCGGAAGCATCGCCATGGATCATACGGAAATACACTGTTATGACAATGCTGTCCACGGCGCGGAGAATCTGGAGCGGTCTTTTGCCAAGTCCTGCAATACCTCATATGCAAATATTGGCCTGGGACTGGATAAAAAAGCATTTATTGAACTTTGCGGCAGCATGCTGTTTGAAAAGAATCTTCCGATTTCTTATCCTTTTAACAAGAGCAGCTTCGCGCTGAAAGAAAATTCAGATTCCGATGAGGTGACGCAGACCGCTATAGGACAGGGGAAGACGCTGGTGACGCCCATGCACATGGCGCTGATTACTTCTGCCATTGCAAATCAGGGGGTATTGATGCGGCCCTATGTCATCGACCATACGGAAAACTACAAAGGAGTTACGGTAAAGAGTTACCGCAGTTCTGCGTATGGCTCCCTAATCACAGAGGAAGAAGCGGGAAAACTGCAGGAATTCATGTCTCTGGTTGTCAGTGAGGGAACCGGTTCAAAATTAAACGGACAGAGTTATCAGGCTTACGGCAAGACGGGCTCCGCGGAATTCAGCAATAATAAGTCGGAAAGCCATGCCTGGTTTACCGGTTACGCCTCCACGGAAGAGAAGGGAACTATTGCAGTTACCGTGATTGTGGAAAAAGGCGGAGCCGGGAGCGCTGTGGCAGTTCCTGTCGCAAAACAGATATTTGACAGGTATTTCAGCCAGTAGTTTGGGGCTGTTTGTGATTATTGGCAACAGTTCAGCTCACGGACTTTGCGCTTGCCGCAAGGTCCGTGAGAATGTGTAAATTATGTCAAAAGGGAATTATTGTGAATATTCACAGAAAATTCTTGCAAGAAAATGGAAAAAGAGGTATACTATTACAAAGTTCTAAAAACCACATCGGAGGTATTGCAATGATTGAAGCAACGAGTTGTGGTGGTGTGGTAATATTTCGCGGGAAAATTTTGCTTTTGTATAAGAATTACAAGAATAAATATGAAGGCTGGGTGCTGCCCAAGGGAACGGTGGAGCCAGGCGAAGAGTATCGTGATACAGCAGCAAGAGAGGTGCGGGAAGAGACAGGAGTAGATG
This sequence comes from uncultured Lachnospiraceae bacterium, assembly GCA_910584585.1. Classification (GTDB taxonomy): domain Bacteria; phylum Bacillota; class Clostridia; order Lachnospirales; family Lachnospiraceae; genus Petralouisia. The sequence continues at coordinate 1,765 of CAJUBP010000070.1, forward strand.
CCTCGATTATTAAGTATGTAGGAAAGAGCCAGTATACTTTCAGCATACCGGATGATACGGTGGAGAAGGATGTGCACTGGTATCTTATGATGGCAGACAGTTATTACAGCAAACCACAACGGGAAGAATATTTTATCGATTCAGGCTACTATAAATTTCACGAAGCTTACCATCTGCTTCGGTTTGCCAATGAGAAACAGATATTGGAAAAGGCGTATAATGAGTACCTGGATCTGAAGAAAAGCAATCTTTGGGGCAGCAGAAAATATTTTTAGTGGACGGCGTTTGCATTCAGTTTTGGCCCGTTCATTCCTTACACGCAAGAAAAGGTGCTCATGCAGGGCACCTTTTTACCTTACAGGGAGAACGGTTTGGACAAGCAGTCTGTTACGCGGGCACAGCAGGAGAATGATATGGATTGGTATCAGGAATTTTACGCGGGAGAGAGCATAGCCGGAAAAAAAGAGAAAGTGAAACGAAAAATACTCAGAGACGCAGGGATGATGAATATTTATATCATTGCCCTCAGCAGCAATCCGGAGAATTTACTGGATATTATTCCCTCCTGGGAGTTAATGCAGAACTGCTATCCCAAATCAGAACTTCTGGTCGTCGGGGTGGACAGGGGATATGAGAACGCCATAGAATTGGCATCTGTAATTATTATGGATGTGTATCAGGAAACCGGAACATTTCAAGTCAGAGATTATTTTCTGGAAAAACACAGAGAGAATCAAAAGAAAGGGCGTAAATGGAAATCCTTTTTATCATTTTAAAAATAATAGGCCTTCTTCTGGCAGTTGTGCTGCTGCTGTGCTGTGCCTTTCTGTTGGTTCCGATTCGTTACCGTGTGGATCTCAAAGCACAGGATGAGATAGAGGGGAAGGCTGTGGTTCACTGGCTGTTCCACCTTTTGGATGTCAGAATATTCTACAGAGAAAGAGATATTTCCTTTAAAATCCGGATTTTTGGCATTGCTGTTCCCTTGGATAAAGGGAAAAAGGAAAAGGAACCAGAATCAGCGGATTCGTCAGAAGAGGAGGGGCAG
>CAJUBP010000070.1:2912-9301 GCA_910584585.1 uncultured Lachnospiraceae bacterium
CAGAGAAACGGACATCCGCAGCCGGAAGAAACAGAGGGACAGGAAACAGATACAGAAGCTTTTGCGGAACAAAGTCAGCGGCCCGGCAGTTTGAAAAGGCCAGTTTCAGGGAATAAGAATGGAAGAAAAAATAGGAAAAAACCTGGATTTTTTCAAAAAATTAATTTATCTTTTCATAAATTTCGAGAAAAGATGAAAGAGATTCCGGGAAAGCTGCGGCAGAAGCGTTCCGATATCAAAACCGGGGCGGACACGGCAAAAGGGCAGATTGGAAACATAAAAAGCATGATTTTGGAAGAAACTAATCAAAACGCTGTTTTGTGCATGCTGCGGGAAGTTCGTTATCTGCTGCGTCATTATCTGCCAGGAAAGGGAACGGGAACTCTCAGGTTTTCCATGGGAAGTCCGGATCTGACCGGAAAGGCGCTGGGAGCGATGAGTTTGCTGCCTTTTTGGGCAAGAAGCAAAATGGTTATAATGCCTGATTTTATTTCAGAATCTTTCTATCTAAAAGGGATTGTTTACATCACAGGGCATGTCCGGGTTCTCCATGTATTGGTTTCCGGAGTCCGGCTCATCAGAGACAGGAATGTACGAAAATTAATTGCAAATATAAGAAGTTAACAGGAGGTTATAAGATGCAGGAAAATAATTTTAACACAACCGTACAGTCATTATTTAAAGGAATGGACAGCTTTATCACCACCAAGACAGTGATTGGAGACGCCGTGCACATTGGAGATACCATCATCCTTCCCCTGATAGAAGTGTCTTTCGGCGTGGGGGCCGGCGCATTCTGCCATGATAAGAAGAATAACGCAGCCGGCGGACTGGGCGGGAAGATTACCCCCAGCGCAGTGCTGGTAGTTCAGAACGGATGCACGAAACTGGTAAATATTAAGAATCAGGACAGCATTACCAAGATTCTCGATATGGTTCCGGATTTGGTAAATAAGTTTACCAGCAAAAATACAGGAAAAGAACAGACGAAAGAAGAAAAAGAGGCGAAAGAAGCAGCTGCAAAGGAACTGGCAGAGCAGCTGAATGTTCCGGCTGAATAAAGAATTTTTTCAGAGAGAGCGCATATATTAAATAGTAATATATGCGTTTTCTGGTGGTGGCATGAGACGGCTCATAGGCTTTATTTTGTTTTGGATTGCAGTGGGAATGGCAATTATGATTTTTCTGCCCAATGAAGTGCTGGGGATTCTGATTATTTTCGTCCTGCTGCTGTTGGGATATAATTTGTTTTGCTGCGGGGGATGCTAGTATAACCCACACTAATTAACCATATCTTTCACGCAGGATAAATTTTCAGCCTGCAAGGCGGAGGAATGAGGCGTAGCGGTGGTTACGTTGATTGACGGTGCTATGTGCCAGTGGCACATGTTCAGCACGGACCGAAGCGTAGACCAACGCAGCAGATGGAAATTTAGACAAGTGAAAGGTGCGGTTAATTAGTGTGGGTTATACTAGAGCGGTAAAAAAGAAGCAGCCATTGCCTGTCCTGCGATGCGCTGCTTCCGTTTTCTCATATTCACTCATGCTGAAATGATGGAATTTCCTATACTCTTTCGACTTTTCCGCTCCTTAAGCAAGAAGTACAAACGTACATCTTCTTCGAAGCACCATTCACTTTACATCTTACAGATTTGATATTGGACTTCCACATCTTATTGGATCTTCTATGAGAATGGCTGACCTTCTTACCGAAATGAGCGCCTTTTCCGCAAACACTGCATTTTGCCATAATTGCACCTCCTTGCAATTTACTAAGTTCACAAACACTGTGAACTCACAACAAGGCTATTCTAACAGAAAGAGGAATATATTGCAAGAGAAAAATGAATTTTTTGTAAAAAGAGAAAATATATGTTTCATTTTTCCAAAAAAGCGGTTATAATATAAAACATAAGCGATTTTGGAGGTTAAATTATGAAAGGACAAGTGGACACTCAATATGGGAAAGTGTTAATTGATACAGACGTGATTGCGATTTACGCAGGCTCTGTAGCGGTGGAGTGCTTCGGAATTGTGGGCATGGCTGCTGTGAATATGAAGGACGGCCTGGTTAGGCTTTTAAAGCGTGATTACCTGAACCATGGAATAAATGTTACTCTGAATAATAATAAGATCACATTAGATTTTCATGTAATTGTTTCTTATGGAGTAAGTATTTCTACTGTTTCTGATAACCTGATCAGCACGGTGAAGTATCGGGTGGAGGAATTTACCGGTATGGAGATCGAGAAAATCAACATCTTCGTGGAAGGTGTCAGAGTGATTGATTAAGGAGGAAATAAAAGTGGCGATGACTACAGTAGACGCACCGATGCTTGCGAAAATGTTCCTGGCAGGGGCGAAGAATCTGGAAGCAAAGAAAGAATGGATTAATGAATTGAATGTATTTCCGGTTCCGGACGGGGATACGGGAACGAATATGACAATGACAATCATGTCGGCGGCGGCAGAAGTCAGCAAGCTTGGAGACGCCCCGGACATGGCGTCTCTGGCAAAGGCCATTTCCTCCGGTTCTCTGCGGGGAGCAAGGGGAAATTCCGGAGTTATTTTATCACAGTTATTCCGAGGATTTACCAAAGGAATCAGCAAATATGAAGTGATTGACACAGTAATTCTCTGCGACGCCCTCCAGAAAGCAGTGGAGACGGCGTATAAGGCTGTCATGAAGCCCAAGGAAGGAACCATCCTCACCGTGGCCAAAGGCGGAGCGGATAAGGCGCTGGAACTTATCGGCGAGACAGAAGATTTGACGGTATTTATTGATGAAGTGATTAAGGAAGCGGATTATGTGTTAAGCCAGACTCCTGAGATGCTTCCTGTGCTGAAACAGGCAGGCGTGGTGGATTCCGGCGGACAGGGGCTTGTCACCGTGTTAAAGGGCGCGTATGACGCCCTGATGGGAAAAGAAGTGGATTACGCCATTGAAGCAGAGAGCGCCGGCAGCGGCGTAGTGAAGATTTCCCAGGAGACGGAACAGGATATCAAATTCGGTTATTGTACGGAATTTATCATCGTTTTGAACAGGCCGTTGGAAGAGAAGGAAGAGACGGATTTCAAATCTTATTTAGAATCCATCGGCGATTCGATTGTAGTGGTTGCGGACGATGAAATTACCAAGGTTCACGTACATACCAATGATCCGGGACTTGCGATTCAGCGGGCATTGGAGTACGGTTCTTTAAGCAAGATAAAGATTGACAATATGCGGGAAGAGCATCAGGAGAAATTAATCAAAGACGCTCAGAAAGCCGCAGAAGAACAGAAGCTGGCGGATGAGAAGAAGCGTTCCGAGAAGAACGCTCTGGCGGAGGCAAGCAAAGCGCCCAAGAAGGACATGGGATTTATTTCCGTTTCTATTGGGGAAGGGATCAATGAGATTTTCAAAGGACTGGGGGCGGATTATATTATTGCCGGCGGCCAGACCATGAATCCCAGCACGGAAGACATGCTCAATGCCATTGAAGAAGTGAACGCGGACAATATTTTTATTCTTCCCAATAATAAGAATATTATCCTTGCGGCAAATCAGGCGGCTTCTTTGATCGAGGAGAAGAATATTTTTGTAATTCCCACCAAAACGGTACCCCAGGGTATCACAGCATTGGTTAATTTTATGCCGGACAGCAGCGCCGAAGAAAACGCGGCCCGCATGACGGAGGAATTGTCCAGCGTGAAGACCGGGCAGGTGACTTATGCCGTCCGCGATACGCTGATTGAGGATAAATCCATCAAGCAGGGAGACTATATGGGAATGGGAGACAGCTCCATTCTGTCAGTAGGCAAGGATATGGACGCAGTGATCCGGGAAATGATTGCCCAGTTGGTGGATGAAGATTCCGCAATTATCAGCGTGTATTACGGAGAAGAGATTGAGGAAGCAAAAGCAGAGCAGTTAGGAGCCGAGTTGGAGGAAACTTATCCAGACTGCGAAGTGGAAGTCCATTATGGCGGACAGCCGATTTACTATTATGTGATTTCTGTAGAATAGGAAGTTTGGCAGAAGCAGATCATTCAGTTGGGGAACCTGCGTTTTTTCAGCAGAGTTTTCTAGAGCGTGTCTTAAAATTGCTTTCCGCAAGATGTCGTTCCAATTTACATCAGATTTTATGCTGAATTTAGGAGGTGTAGTGGGCTACATTGACTAAATTCAGCATGAAATCTGGTGTGAAGTGGGGCGGCAGATTGCGGGAATGAATTTTAAGACACGCTCTAGGCCGCGGGAAGGAGAAGTCCCTATGGATCAATCATCCGGAATCGGAGCACTGAAAGGAATCGGCGCAAAAACAGAACAGTTATTTCATAATCTGGGAGTATACACCATCGGTGATATACTCCTTCATTATCCCAGAGATTATGAGAAACTGCCGCCGATCACGCCTTTGGCAGAGCTGCCGGAACTTATGAAAGAAACAAAAGAAATAACTGCAGCCATTGCGGCAAGAGTGGAGAAAGCGCCTTATGTGCGGGCAGGCCGAAATATGCAGATCACGTCTCTGACTCTGCAGGGGGGAACAGTGAAAGCGGATTTGGTGTGGTTTCGGATGCCTTATCTGAAAAACACGCTGAAAATAGGAGAATGGTTTGTATTTTTAGGAAAAGTGGTAATGAAAGGGAAGCTGTTTCATATGGAACAGCCACAGATTTTTCAGCCGGAAAAGTATGAGTCCATGCAGGAATGCCTCTGGCCCTGCTATGCCCTGACTGCGGGACTGGGGAAAAACAAACTTTCTCAGACCATAAAACAAGCTTTGGGGGAACTGGATCTATCCAGGGATTATCTCCCGGAGGATATCAGGGCCCGCCTGCATCTGGCGGAATATAATTTTGCATTGGAAAATATTCATTTTCCGGAGAGTGAAGAGGCGTTGGAGCAGGCCAGAAAACGCCTGATTTTTGATGAGTTTTTTCAGTTTATTTTATCGGCGGGCATGCAGAAGGAGCAGATGGAGGAAGTCTTGAACGGGTTTTCTTTCCTGCCGCTGGGAGAGGAAAAGGGCCGTTGCGAACTGCTCCGTCCGGAAGAAATAAGTGATAGTTCTGATGCGGCTCAGCCAGAAGAGGATGCTCAGGTTCTCTGGGCAGATCAGGTCATGCAGAATCTTCCTTATCAATTGACCAATGCCCAGAAGCGTACTTTATGGGAAATCCGAAGCGATCTGCGGGGCAGGAAGGTGATGCAGCGTCTGGTGCAGGGAGATGTGGGTTCCGGCAAGACAATCATTGCCTTTTTGTCCATGCTGGACGCGTCCCAGTCCGGTTATCAGTCGGCCTTGATGGCGCCTACGGAAGTGCTGGCAATGCAGCATTATCAGACCTTTACGGAGCTGCTGGAGGCCCAAGGGCTGCAGGTTCCCGTTGTCCTGTTAACCGGTTCCCTGACCCAGAAAGAGAAGCGGAGGGCCTATGAGCGCATGCAGCTTTACCCCAACGCCATGATCATCGGCACTCATGCGCTGATCCAGGAGCGGGCCCTCTATGACAATCTGGCTCTGGTGATAACCGACGAGCAGCACCGGTTTGGGGTGAAGCAGAGAGAGACGCTGTTTTTAAAAGGCGCCCAGCCCCATGTTCTGGTGATGAGCGCAACGCCCATTCCCAGAACTCTTGCGATTATCCTTTACGGCGATCTGGACATTTCCATCATTGACGAAGTGCCCGCCAAAAGGCTTCCGGTAAAAAGCTGCGTGGTGGGAAAGGAATCCCGAAACACATCTTATGAATTTCTCCGAAAACAGCTTGCCCTGGGGCATCAGATTTATGTAGTCTGTCCGCTGGTGGAAGAGAGCGAGGGACTGGAAGCGGAAAATGTGACAGATTATGCCGCCGCCCTCAAAGAGCAGCTTCCGGAAGGAACTGTGGTGGAATCTCTCCACGGCAAAATGAAATCCGGACGGAAGAATCTGATTATGGAGCAATTTGCCCGCAATGAAATACAGGTTCTGGTCTCCACCACGGTAATCGAAGTGGGGGTAAATGTGCCCAACGCTACAGTGATGATGGTGGAAGACGCCCAGCGGTTCGGTCTGGCTCAGCTTCATCAGCTTCGGGGCCGCGTGGGCCGGGGCGACAGCCAGTCCTACTGCATTATGATCAATACCACAGACTCCGGCAAAGCCAAAAAACGCCTGGAAATCTTAAACAAATCCAATGACGGCTTCTTTATCGCCGGAGAAGATCTAAAACTGCGGGGCCCGGGAGATTTCTTCGGCATCCGCCAAAGCGGACTCCTGGAATTTCGCCTGGGGGATATTTACCAGAACGCGGATCTGCTGAAGCTTGCTTCCCAGGAAGCCTCTCTGATTCTCTCCGAGGACCGGAAACTGGAACTGCCGGAGCACAAAAGCCTCCGTGACCAGATTCAGCGGTAT
>CAJUBP010000070.1:9401-12674 GCA_910584585.1 uncultured Lachnospiraceae bacterium
CATTGAAATCTCCTGTTTTCCCGTAATGCTGCTATTTTTACATTATCTGCCCGGTTCCGTTATTTTCCGGACATCTGTCTCTCCTGGGCTTCGATCATTTTCTTCACCATATAACCGCCGACAGAGCCGTTCTGTCTGGAAGTTAAATCTCCGTTATAGCCGTCTTTTAAAGGAACGCCAATTTCGTTTGCAACTTCGAATTTAAACTTATCCAATGCGCTTTTCGCTTCCGGTACCACCGCTTTGTTTGATGAATTAGACATATCGTTACCTCCTGTTGTCTTTTGCATGCTGTATGAAATTCATACAGTGAATGTTTTGTAACTCATTTGTTACATCCCTAGTATATGCATCAGATTCAGGATTAGACATGCAGTTCTTTCCGATTTTTGCAAAAAATTCCAGTTTGCCCGGCATGGGCTTTCATTACTCGGAAACAAGCTGGATTTCTGAAATATCAGGAGCGGCAACCAGTGAATAATTGGTATAGTAAACCACAAATCCAGGTTTGCTGCCCTTTGGCTTTTTTACATTTTTCTTTTCCAGGTAGTCGATTTCCACCTTTTCATTTTCCCGGCCTTTGGAATAGTAGGCTGCCAATCGTCCGGCTTCCTCAAAAACGCGGTCCGGAAGCTCATCTCCGTTGGTTTTTACCACCACATGGGAGCCCGGAATGCCCTTGGCGTGGAACCACCAGTCGTTTCCCACGGCGAATTTGAAGGTAAGCTCATCATTTTGAAAATTATTTTTCCCCACATACATATGGTATCCGTCGGAAGAGAGGTAGTGGAAGGGCTTGCTTTTGATTTTTTCTTTTTTGCCTGCCGGACGCTTTTTCATGTAGCCGCATTGGATGAGTTCTTCCTTGATCTGGGTTAAATCATCTTCAGATACGGCAATATCCAGAGAGGTGGAAATAGATTCCAGATGGAGGATTTCATCTTTGGTTTCTTCAATCAAATCCGTCAGGGCTTCACAGGTGCGTTTCAGCTTATTGTATTTATTAAAATATTTCAGGGCATTTTCCTGAGGCGTTAACTGAGGATCCAGAGGAACGGAAATGTTCTCGCTGGTATAATAATTAAATGCCTCCAGTGTTTTGGCGTTTTCTTCCAAACCGTAGCCGTAGGTGTGGATGAGTTCCCCGTATACTTTGTATTTTTCCCGCTTTTCCGTATCTTTTAACTGTTTTTTTTGTAATTCGTATTTTTTTCTGTTGCGCTCCAGAATGGTTGTGACAATTTTCCGCAAATCTACGGATTTCTGCCGGATTCTGGCGTAAACATTTTTAGAGGCGTAAAAAGTTTCTAAAACTTCTGAAATGGAACTGTAAGATTCCGAGGCAAAATCCGGGAACTGGGTGAATTCCACTGCCGAGAAATCTACGGGTTCTTTGCCATTGCGGACAATGTTGGGGGAGAAATTCCCCTCTTTGATATCGTCCATCAGAGCGGAAAAATGCTGATAGAGCCGGGATTGCTCTTCCTTGGACAAGCTGTCTGCCGGCTGCGTGTCATGGATGGAAGCCCGACAGCAGAGTTCTTTGGCAATTACCGGGCTGATTCCGGTGTAGGCGGAATAGATTGCTTTCTGCACCGGCAGGGACTGGCCGAAAACACTTGACTGGAAAGAAGCGGTGTCTGCAGTCAGCGGATTGGATTTTTCCTGGGTGTTGGGGACAAAATAAGTTCTGCCCGGCAGCACTTCCCGCAGGGAGCTGACCTGGGCGGAGACATGCTTGATGCTGTCAATGATTTTGTTTTCTTCCTCACAGAAAATAATGTTGCTGTGTTTTCCCATAATTTCCACAATTAACTGCTTACGGCAGAGATCTCCCAATTCATTGAGGTGTTCGATTTCAAAATGGATGATCCGTTCCATCTGGGGCTGGTAAATGCGGATAATTTTTCCGTTTGCGATGTGCTTTCGCAGCAGCATGCAGAAATTGGGTGCGGTTTGAGGGCTGGGTTTGTTGTTTTGGGTGAGATAAATCAGCGGAAGAGAAGCGTTGGCGGACAATACCAGGCGCACCTGGCCTTTGGCGCTCTTGATGGTCAGCAAAAGCTCGTCATTTTCCGGCTGCGCAATTTTGCTGATTCTGCCGCCTGTTATTGTTTCATTTAATTCTTTTACTAAATTTGCGATTACGATTCCGTCAAATGCCATGGTTGTTCTCCTTTTCAATCTGTTGGCTGGGATGTTGGAACTGCAGCAGTGGCGGTCTACAGTTCTTTTACAATTTTGGAATATCTGCCCGGATTCTGGCCGAATTCCCGCTTAAAGGCTTTCAGGAAATTAGAATAGTCGTTAAATCCGCACTGAAAGCAGGAATCCATTACGGAACTGCCTGCCCGCAGCAGATTGCGGGCGATGATCAGCCGTTTTTTCATAATGTACTGATACAGGGATAATCCGGTAAATTGTTTGAATTGTCTGCTGAGATAATATTTGCTGGTAAAAAATCTGACTGCAAGTTCATCTAAAGTTAAATCGTCGGTAATATTTTCATTGATATAGGTGATCACCTGATTGATTTTTTCATTTTCTGTAACATCCTTCTGGATAGAGTCCGGCGCGTCGTAATAAGCCCGGCTCACATACACCAGGAATTCAATCAGATATGCGGTGGTGAGGGCTCTGCTGCCCCGTTCCCTGCTGTGTTTTGCCTGCTGCATTTGAAAACAGAGGTTTTTCAGGTTGGCAATGCTCTGGCTGTCCGGGCGGATTAACCGGTAATCTTTCAGGGCCGCGTCGGTGAAACAGGCGGTAAAATCTTCGTCATAAAAATCTTTCAGATAGTCAAAGAAATCGTCCGCAAGCCAGATGACAATCCGTTCATAGGGTTTGCCGGAATGAATATCCGGCCGGTGGATATCGGAATTTCCGGTTAACAGAAGATCTCCGGGGCGGAGCTTATAATTTCTGCCCTCAATAATATAGTTGACATTTCCAGACAGAAAAAAGAAAATTTCATAAAAAGGGTGCTGATGGAATTCCACCAAAGGCGGAGTTTCATTGTAAGTGTGATGAAATTCATAATACCGTTCCATCATGATCTGGCTTGGATTAAATTCTTCTTTGTACATTGTCAGCACCTGCTTTCTGAATATGCTCTTTCATTATATAGCAAGATTCACCATATTTCAAGCAGCAATTACCAAGCAATGCCAGCGGATTTCTGCTATACTGAATTTATCAAAAATTGTAAAAGGAGGAAGAAATATGCAGATGACATTTCGCTGGTACGGCGAAGGAAACGACAGCATCACCCAG
>CAJUBP010000071.1:0-6792 GCA_910584585.1 uncultured Lachnospiraceae bacterium
CAAGGTTATAGTTCTGGAAGATAAAGCCGATGTTGCGGCGGCGGAAGATGGTCAGTTCTTCGTCATTCTTTTTGGCCAGTTCATCCCCACGGACAATGACATTGCCGGAGGTAGGCGTATCCAGCCCGCCCATCATGTTAAGCAGGGTGGATTTACCGCTGCCGGACGTTCCGACGATTGCCACAAACTCACCCTGTTCCACAGAGAGGCTGACGCCATCCAGGGCGCGGGTAATGTTTGGCTCACTGCCATAATACTTTTTCAGATCGATGGTTTGTAATACATTCATAAATCAAATGCTCCTTTGTTATTGATAAGGACATTATAAAATCCAAATGTCACAGAAATGTCCGAGACGGCATAAAAAATGCGGCTGAAATGTTACAAAATTCGGACATTTCAGTCCGACAAGCACTATCTTGTAGGGAGCATAATGGAAAATTCCGAACCCTTGCCCGGCTCCGAAACCACTTTGATATAGCCACCCTGTCTCGTTACGATTTCGCGTGTCAGATACAGGCCAATGCCCACGCCCTGCTGTTCGTGTACTTCCTCTTCACGATAAAAGCGCCGGAAAATAGCGGCCTGATTGCTCTCCGGGATGCCCTTGCCGGTATCGGACACACTCAGTTTTACATACATTTCCCATTGCTCTACTAAAATTCGGATGGCTCCTCCGGCCGGGGTATATTTCACCGCATTATCCAGCAGGTTGAACACGGCTTCCGCCGTCCACTTGCTGTCATGGGAAAGGCACAGATCCTCCGGACAGTCCACCGTTACGGATATATTCTTTTTCTCCGCCGCATATACGATGCCGCTTAAGGCCATCGCCAGCGTATCAATCAGCGGGGCGACTTTCTTTTCCAGCCGGATTGCCCCGGTTTCCAACCGGGAGGTTTTCACAAGAGCCTGAAAAAGAAACTCCAGCTTGTCCGTCTGATTCCGGACGCCCTTAAGGAACTCCCGCTGTTCTTCTTCTGTGACCGGCTTTGAAAGCAGCGTATCCGTCACCATTTTCAGATTTGCCACCGGTGTTTTCACCTGATGGGAGACATCCGACACCAGCATCTGCAGCTCCTGCCGTTCCTCATCCACCTTCCGCCGGTTCTCCTGCATGATTCCATACAGCCGGGTCAGACGGTAGCTGATACGGGCAAAGAGTGTTTCACTGTCCGCAGCGCGCACAGGCTCTCCGCTTCCGCTTATCATCTGGTCCATTGCCCGGCACAGCTCCCTGGTAAATACGGAAAGCCGTTTGCCAAAGGCAATCGACAGAAGAAACATCCATGCAAGGGCGCAGAGCGTCAGGAGTATGCCAGAGGCCAGTATCCACATCTGTCCTGTCACCACAAAGAAAACTGCGCAGATGGCCAGCATGGAAACTGCCATACCGCCGCTGATCAGCAGGAATATCCTTTTTACAGAGATTCTCCCCAGATTCATTTTCTCTCGCCTCCCATCCACTGATATCCGATTCCGTAAATCGTTTTGATATAAGTATCGCCATCAGCCTCAATCTTGCCCCGGATACGGCTGATGGAGGTTGTCAGTGTGTGTTCGTCCACATAGTTTTCCTCCGCATCCCACAGCCGTTCCAGAAGACGCTGTCTGGTAAGGATCTGTTTGGGGTTTTTGCAGAACAGGTACAGCATCTTATACTCCATGGGGGAAAGAGTAAGAGGCTTCCCATTCAACGAAGCTGTCTGTTCTGAAAAGTCCAGGAACAGCCTGCCGTCATCATAAAAATCCTTTGCCAGCCCCCTGTGTTCCAGCATAGCGAACATGGCCCGTATTTTCCGCAGCAGCGCCCCAATGGAAAAAGGCTTGGTGATATAATCCACCGCCCCAACTTCATATCCCCGGATCTGGTCGCTCTCCTGGTCGTTGGCAGTCAGGAAAATCACCAGCGTGTCTGGGTTCTCCGGCTTTATGAGCCTGCACAGGTCATAGCCGCTGCCGTCCGGCAGGTTAATATCCAGAAGTACCAGGTCATATTCCGTCTGCGTCAATAACTCAGCGGCTGTGCCGGCATTCAAAGCTGATACGGTATCATAACCCTCAGAGATCAGGTTGTAAGTCAGCGTTTTATTTAAAAGGTCGTCATCCTCTACCAGCAAAATCTTTTTCATATCCACACTCCTCTGCTTTTTTATATAGTATAACAAGCAAACGTCCGCAAAATGTTACAGCAGACAACTTTTTTCATCCTATATTCATCAGGTAATATCTCGCTTCCGATATACCTTTACCGCAATCCGGTACGAAACAAAAAACCATATGACAGAAATGATAAGTACAATATGGAAAGCCAGAAGGATATTCTCTTTTACAAGAACAATCAAATTGATAAGAAGAACAAGCCCCGTAATAATCCCCGCCCCCGCCATAAATGACAACATAAAGACAATCTGCGATTTCTCCGGGTCAAACAGATACGCACACGGCAGACTGATGCCGCCTGCCAACAGCGTAGCGCTCATTCCGATAGAGCCGTACAGTAACAGCGAGTGAAGCGTGATATCCATACCGAAACAGGCAAGGACGGCGCAGGGACAACCAGGGCCTTCGGATATTTTTTCTGCATCCTCTCCCGGTCTGAAACCAGTATCTGCCATTCATAGTCCATTTTACGGTAGGAGATGATATCGGATTTATCCAGCGCGTCAAACTGCGCCGCACCGCACTTGATGATGCCATACCGTTCGGTCAGTCCTGCACGAAATCTAAAAGCATATCCAGAATATCATCCCGGACGTCCAGTTCCTTGCTGTCCAAAATGGATACCACACCGTCTTCCTTTTGAATCAGCCCTAAAGCTGCATTGATTGTCGTGCTTTTTCCTGCGCCGTTTTCTCCAATCAGTCCGACAATGGAGCCACTGGGAACAGTGAACAAAACATGGTCCAAAACAAAATCCTGATAAGTCTTGGTAAGCCCTGATACCATGAAAGCATTTATCATCGCTAATCCTTCTCGTACAATAATGTTAAGTTTCAATAAAGCCATCCTCCTGCAGGATATCATACGCCTTCTGCACGGTCAGAACACTGATTTACAGTATCATACGCTGCAAGGAGATTGTCAAGGAAATCCTCTAACTTTTAGGAAATTAATTTAGCCACCACATCCTCTTCTTTCACAAATGGATTCTCCCAATACCGTGAATCATAGGAGTTGTCCGCATTATCCCCAAGAACCTAGAGCGTGTCTTAAAATTGCTTTCCGCAAGATGTCGTCCCAATTTACATCAGATTTTATGCTGGATTTCGAAGGTGTAGTGGGCTACATTGACTAAATTCAGCATGAAATCTGGTGTGAAGTGGGGCGGCAGATTGCGGGAATGAATTTTAAGACACGCTCTAGTACTCCATCCGGCCAGAAATCACAGTTGCGCTCTGCCTGCTCCGATCCACGCGCCATTTTTAATAAGCACCGGCTTACAGAGTAAGACCATACGTTCATAAAAATTGTGGTTATTGGATATCGTATAAGGATTGTACTTATCCTTTCTTCTCTTTGGGCGATTACCCTCCATGTCCTTTTCTCCAATCTGAATTGAGCAGGCTTTTGCCTGCGATGCTTCTTGACCATCAGGTCAAGAAGAGTGCTGTTTAGCAGATAAGCTAATTCAGGTCGGAAGGCAGTGAGCGGCAACCGACGATGAATACCGTCCTGCGGCGTAATCTGACAAAAAACGACAAAAGAAAAACCGCAAAGGCTGTCACCACATATGGAGGTAATTTGAAAGCATTATTGAAATACAACTTATTGGGGATAGCAAAGGCAAAAGCCAGCGTTGGAAGCAGAAACGCTTCTTACGCTGGCTTTTTTATGTCAAAAAATTCAAAATTAAAATTGCGGAGGTTTAAGGCGATGAAAAAGACAATTTTTGAAGAAATGGGCGGCACTTATACACCCTAAGAACTATATACAAGTGGCAGATCATTTCTTTGTTCCAATGGATTGTTCTCCGCGGATTTCTATCCATTCCCTCACGTTCACTCCAAACAAATCAGAATAGGCATATCGTGGTGCGCCTACATAGTGGCTACACATATCCTCACATCTTGTATGTACTGCAATATTCAGTTTTCATACTGGCTCTCATTTCCTTTGCCTCGACGATTATTCTACATAGTAAATACGCAAAATTTGTTCATAAACATTGTTTGGTTAATCTCATATGCCACTGTCGCGGGAGCCTCCTTATAATCTGCCGGATTCACTTTTAATCCTGCTGCCTGCATAGCTTCCACTACCAGATTTTTCCTTTCCACTCCCTTACCGCCCAACTTTTCAGCAATCCTACAGCTTGCTTTATTTGAACGGAAAGCATTCCAAACAATACACTTTATTGATTCATTTTCAAATATATATAAAAACAGTATCTTGGCAGTTTCAAATGCATACCCTTTTCCTTGATATTCCTCAAGTATTGCGATATCTACTTCCGGCATTTCCGGATTGCCATAGTCTAATTCAATATATCCAACTCCCTGCGATGTCATTTTATCAGTTATTAAATATCTTGCTTTGTTTTCCTGTTTTCCATCAGCATAACCTTTAATACAACTACATTGATGTTCCCAGAAATCGGGCATCATCTCATATACTTTTGAAAAAGCAGAAGCACTTTTATATGTAGACAAATAGCATTCCACATTTGATTGATTCAGCCGACTTACAATAATTTTTTCTCCATATAACGCAAGATTATTACCTGCAATAAATTCATTTCTTTTGTCACTCAAAAGTCTTCTCCTCATTCTATAAATCCGTTAGCTTCCAGTCAATACGAAACTCCAATACATGTCCTATCAAATCAATCGGAGCAACATGAAATTCCTTTGCCAACTTTCTTAATTTATCGTCAATTAAATCTTTGTTTTCTTCTTGAAACTTGCGTAAATCTTCTCCATGAATAAATATTTCGCTGATTCCGTTAGGTATCGCTCCGATTTTCTTCATAAGGTTCTGCGACGCATAATTATCAGAATCAACCCTACTTCTATATGTAGTTTTTCCTGTCAGTTCCGTTAAAGCATTTAACATTACTACAAGCGCATGATATCCATATTCCCGATGCCTATATTTTTTTAAAAGTTCTATTACCAATTCCCAATTCTCTACATTTATATTTTTTATTCCACAGTAGCCCACATATTCTCCAGTTACTATGTCAAAAATGGAAAAATTCACGGCTGTATCAGATAAAAATGATTCCCATAAATCTTTTTTAAAAGCATCCTCCTTAAAAGCGCCTCTCATAATAGAGCATTCATAAGATACTTCCATATAATTTTCGTAGTCTTCATCTGATACTGCCCTTAATACGACTCTACCATTTTCAGCAAGAAACTTTCCGTTCTTTGGTAATATGCTTTTATCAAAATTCAAATTTTCAGTTTTCTCTTTAGGTTCATCAAATTGTGCCATTACTTTTTTAACTTCCAATGACAACATATTCACCACAGCATCTGATTCCAGAATTAATCCATCTTCTTTTAGAGAAATCGCTTTTTCCAACTGTTCTAGGATACTATCACACATTTCATGTGTTTTTAACTGACTGATTGTATATCTCCTAGATGTCAAATCCTTTTCTTCCGGCATGTTATACTCCTATAAATATTCAAAGTATTCTAAAACATAAGAAATTATCGGCAATTTTTTTGTATGCACAATCGCAACATGGTCATCTCCACCATATTGATAGTTTCTATCAGCATATCAAAATCTTCCAATACCTGTTTCTCTTCAATGGAAAGTTGTGTGTCTTTTAGCCCTGTGACGAAAAAATATGCTTCCAGCTCTGCAATGAAACTCTCCATAAAAACAAAATTTATTTTGCCACCACTTTTTAGCAATTGAATGTATTTATCCTTTAAAACATTCCATCCACCCAATTTATTCTTATACGAATATATCGGCAAATCAGCTTGATTTCCCTATAGCATGTTGTTACTACACATAGTTTTACTCATGCTAAACACCTAAAAAGAAAAGCCCAATTGCGAATGCCGTCATCCGTTGTAGTTCCCAATTATTTCTTGGTATGGTATAATTTTGACCATTACAAAGGATTACAAATGGAAGTTGTAGTTCCCAATTATTTCTTGGTATGGTATAATTTTAAGGGAGATAGGATTGATGGGAATTTGTTGTAGTTCCCAATTATTTCTTGGTATGGTATAATAATCCGACATAACCTATTCCATATTCCTCAGTTGTAGTTCCCAATTATTTCTTGGTATGGTATAATCATGGGCGGCGACAAGCCGGTAAAGAACATGTTGTAGTTCCCAATTATTTCTTGGTATGGTATAATGTAAGTGAGTAGATTATGAAGAGTATCACAGTTGTAGTTCCCAATTATTTCTTGGTATGGTATAATAAATAATTGGGTATGATATCGGTGTTTAAGTTGTAGTTCCCAATTATTTCTTGGTATGGTATAATTCCATCATCTCAATTGCCAACCCTACGCTAGTTGTAGTTCCCAATTATTTCTTGGTATGGTATAATCGTAAAAAAGCGGGCATCCACTGCACTGGAGTTGTAGTTCCCAATTATTTCTTGGTATGGTATAATTATTGGAATACACAAGGAAAGATTTTTTTAGTTGTAGTTCCCAATTATTTCTTGGTATGGTATAATAGATTTGTTGATTATGTATCGGAAAACAAAGTTGTAGTTCCCAATTATTTCTTGGTATGGTATAATAACTGAAAGTGATTAAACAAAGCATAGTCAGTTGTAGTTCCCAATTATTTCTTGGTATGGTATAAT
>CAJUBP010000071.1:6892-12159 GCA_910584585.1 uncultured Lachnospiraceae bacterium
GTTGTAGTTCCCAATTATTTCTTGGTATGGTATAATAGGGAACAAAAATCCCGCATACCTTCTACGGTTGTGCGGGATTTTTACACAAAAAAAATCTCAGGATCCTTTCCAAAACATATGCCATTCTGTTCTTTTTCTAAAAAATATTCAATAATTCCACCGACTCCCTCGTATCATCAAAAGTCTTTTTTCCTAACAAAATACGTATAGATTCATATTGTTTCTCCGTTATAGTTAACAGACGTACAGAACCCTTTGGGGGAAGATTCAAATTCAATCTTGCTTCATGTTTCTCTACGGCATCCGTTCCATTACAGACTCTTGTATAGACGGAAAACTGCATCATATGATATCCATCCTTCAATAAAAAATTCCGAAATTTCGCTGCCGCCTTCCGTTCTTTTGCGGTTACTACCGGTAAATCAAAAAATACTATCATTCGCATAAATTTATTCATAACTGTGTTCCTTTAACTGCATCAGCTCCGGCAAATTTAACATCTCACATTTTTCCTGTAATGCGCTGCTATAACTTGCTGCCATACTGTCAATACAGTTGTTAAGAATTCGTTTTTCTCCTTTTATCTGCATTTCGAAGTTTACAATCCCATACAATCCGCGTTTAATTTCCGGTGACAATACATTTTCCGTCTGTGAAATATCAAATTTAGAGGCTACATACAGATCTACAATGGGACGAAACGGCTCAATAAAATCATCCGCCAGATTAAAACTGTTCAATTCACTCCGGTGAAATATCCCCATCGAAGGCTCCATGCCATAACATACAATACTCCGGGCTATCATGCCTCTTATAATAGCGTATCCATAATTCAGCGCCGCGTTAATAATGTGTTCATCTCCTCTGGTAAAATTCATTCCATACAGTTTCCGAAAATAAAAAGACGCCGCTTTAGCTTCAACATGTGTTTTATCTCCTGACTGCACTTCCCGGCACATTCTCCGCAGTTCCTCGGCCCCCTCCTTTCCGCTGAACTGCAGACATAAAGACTGATTCATAATTTTTTGTACAATAATCTGCTGCCATAACCGCTTTTGCAAAGGTTTTCCGGCATCTATCTGGCACCTCAAGAGTTTGTAGTGGCGGCTGTGCCTAACCATAGGAAGCAGCACGCCATTGGGCAAATGTTTCTCATCACAGACATACAACGCAATCCCCAGTTCCGCAAACTTCTGCAGCATATAGGCAGAGATTGTCACAGACTGGTTTTCTATCAGTATCGTGCTGATATCTTCTAAAGGAATTTTGACCTTTGCTTCGCTCTCGATTACTAACTGCTGATTTTCTATATGAAGCTTTCGATTCCCCTCAATTTTTATATTGCGATAACCCATACGTCCTCCCTTTCTTTGAAAAATCTTATCTGAATTTCTCTTTCGCACAAAAGATCTATGAAAAACTCTAATGAAATCCGATCCGTTTCTCGTGCCTTACTTCCGACACATTGCCTAAAACATCAACCTGATACTTTTTAAGGTTCTCCAATCCTTGTATTCCTAAGCTTTTATACGTAAAACTTCCATCATGCGCCTTCCCATTAAAACTTGCCGTCGCAATATCAGCCCCATAATAATAAACAATCTCTTCATTGATCACTTTTGACGTGCCGTCCGCGCAAGTTACCTTTTTCCCATTCTTGGATTTAAAGGAAATCAAATCTCTGGAATACAGGCTGAATAGAAAATCTTTATCTTCCATTTCCCTCCACTGCTGAAATGGTTTTCCTACGGTTACCGCTTTCATCGGCAGCTTTTTTCTCACCACATCCGCAATATAAACAGGCACAAAATAATACTTCCCATTCGCGCGGAACACGTCTACACGCACCATGGAACCATTGGCATTTGCAGCGATTCCTTCACCGGAATTCACATATACGCCCAGCGTCAGCTTATCGTAAGTTTTCACTTTGCGGACAAGATTTCCTCTGGTTCCGTCTGACTTTGGTTTATAGAAGGGCTCTTCAAAAGCCTTTTTCGCGTCTCCGCCGTACAGTAAAAGCTGTTTTTTCAAAGCCTGATACAGCAATTTATCGCTGTCTGGATTGTAATAATTCGCAATTTCCCCTGTCTTTTTATTCAGCGTCAGGTCTGTCAGAGCGGTTTTCGTCAGCACACATCCTGTTTCCTCATAATGTCTCGGGCTTCGCACGGTATCTGCATGGGCTGCCCCTGTCATTTTCCGGTTCGGCATTCTGGACACAAATATAGGACGGATCATATTTTCCTCGTAAAACCATTCCGGATAATCCAGATTCCTTGCAACATCCGCATGTGTTTCTATAAAGTTTCTGGGATCCTCTCCCATTCGAATGTCCAGTTCCTCCTTAAAATATTCCCAGGGCCGGGGAATACGCGCGCCGAATTCTTCGTCCCACTGGTCTTTGGTAAAATCATCCCTTGAAAGCATTTCACCTGTCTCTATGTCTACAGCTACATATTTTTTAACGTAATGCCGTTCCCGCCACTGCGCATTTCTGGTAATCCTCTCTATCATACCATCCGTACAGCAGGCAATGACTACTGCGTCTCTTGCGTGATGCGTATCGATAGCGCGATCCTTTGCTGGTAACCCCCAACGCTTCCGAAGATAATCGGTGATCACGCCGTTTACCGCAAAGACCTGTTTCTCCTTTTTAGGATTGCTCAAAGGCGCAAGCTCCAGGTTTTGCCGAATCATATTATATACTACACGTGTAATATATTTGGTGTCATTCAGATTCCGCTCCCGAAATTCTCTTTGTTCTTCCAGGGTAAATTCACGTTTCAGCAGATTCTGCTGTTTCCGATAATCCTTTACCAGAGCATTCACCCGCCCTTCAAACTCGCTCCACCGCGCAGGATCACTTTCACCAAAATACTCATAAGGAATCCGATTTCCTTTTTGCCGGTTCTCTTCTGCAGTCACCAGCACTTTGTTCCGGTAACTGTCATCAAAGGTAAGACTGTAAGGAAGAATATGATCAATATCATAGTCTCCCGTAAATAATTTTTGCAGAGGTATTTTTTCTCCAGAGTATAAACAGAATCCCCCCTGATCATGCCACAGGCGATATTTTAAAATATCCTTTCCTTTTGGAGAAAGAACGCCCCATTCTTGAATTTCTTTCTTCGCCCGCTCATTCTCACTCTGACGTTCCTTCATTCGAGAGGCCATTTTTTTACGCTCATCCGAATTTCTGGCCATCTCGCGGGCTAATTCTATATTGACGGCCTGAGGACTTCCATATTTCTGGATAATAGCATTAATTACTTTTACCGTCTGGGATACGGAACGTTTCACCACTGGATTGGTAATCTCATTGATAATATCCGTAATCTCTTTTCCTTTCAAGAATTTTGATTTCTCAGTTCTCTCGCTTCCTTTAAAATTATATCCTGCCTGTTCGCATGCTTCATTATAGACAAGACCTTCTTTCAGATAGGGCATCAATTTCCGCATAGCTTTCAGGGATACATGAAGAAAACCTTTGGGCGCTAACTCCAACAATCTCTCAATCGTTTCTGAATCCAGATCTAATTTTTCTAATTCCCGTGTACGGGTATCGTCATTTTTATATAACGTAAGCACAGTTCCGATTTCATCCAGAAGAACTTCCTGTTCCTGCTGTGGCAGCTTTTCCAAGGCACCAGCCATTTTATTTTTATATTCATGATACCAAGGAAGGCTTGCGAATTTCGTATTTTCTGTTTCTTTTATTCTTTCCGCGTCCCTGGCCTGTTCCAGTTCTTTTCCGCTGTTTTCGTCTTCTGCCTGCTCAAAGTTCAGCGCTTTCTCACCTTTCGTCGGTTCCTCTTTCTTTTTAGACTTCTTTTTACTGCTGTAATTTAATGTGTTAAACTTGTATTTCTGTTCCAGTCTCAATGCCTTGCGGACTGCAGAATATTTTATTTCTTTTTGCTTATGCAGCAATTCTACCAGTATCTGCCGTTCTTCTTCTGATAAATATCTGCCGGAACCTCCCTGTTCCACAATCTTAAGATGATTGATTTTCTGCAGGGCAACAAACATTTCTGATGTATAAGCTGCTTTGGCGCCTCTCGGCTCCTGATTTTCTTTCGGTTCCAACGCGCATAACCCCACCCTGTCTCCAAAACCTTCCATGGCATAGGGGCTTGCGCTTCCGTCCGGCTGCTGTCCTGGACCCATATCAAAGGAACGCTGGCTTGTCATAATCGTAAGGTACGCTTCTTCCAATACCTCTGATGCTTTCTGGTTGCCAAATTCTCTCTGCCTGGCGAAAATAATCTGAACTTCCTCTTCCAGCATTTTCCGGTAGATGGTGTGTTTGTAATCTCCCTGCTTGTTGCGGGGCGTCAGAATATACCCCTGCTCATTCCAGGAACACGCAGTCTTAAATTTCTCATCTTTATATATCATCTCGCCTACGGTCCGGTAGCCGCGCTCTTCCATCAATTTTCTGTTTTCTTCGGTCGCCGACAAAACAGCGCCCGTTTCCTTGTCTTTCAGTTCTGCTTTTCTGGTGGAACGAAATCCCCTGTGCTTTGCAATATGCAGCAATATCTGCGCAAATTCTTCATCTTTCAATTTTCGATCCAGCGCCTCATACCGCAATTGATAAACGTCCGGCAATCCGGGCGCGCGATAACGTTCCATAAACTTGTCAATCTGTATCATGCCGTTCTCCTGAAGCAGCCATTTGATCCGTTCCAGGCGGTGCTTTCTGCGGCGCAGTCTCCTTCTCGTTGTCCTGGCGTTCCGCCTGGGCTCAGCCAGCGCAGCCCCTGTTTTGGGCACTTCCGCCGCTTCAAACAGTCTTACCCCTAAATCCACAATCCGAATTGGCTGATCCTTACTGTTATTTTCCAATACTGCCCATCCGACAGACGCAATTCCTATATCCAATCCGATTCTGTAATTCAATTCCATACCTTTCCCCTTTCCGCAAAACCATCCATCTTTCACATCCATGCGCAGTTCTTTCGTAATCGAATCGGGAAGAGCCATCTTCCCTTACTCGTCGCGCGCCCCGTGCGCCGCATAGCGGCATGTTTCCGCTGCACAGGGCTGTGCATAAAAGATAATCCCATTCCGAAGAATGGGATTAGAGCTTTTTGGTGTTCTACCTTATTGTAGAAACCGTATTATTTCTTGGTATAATATAATACACGTTCAGTATAACCTAATTATCCCATTTTGTAAATATCTGTCGGAAAATTTTTGTCTATTTATGTAACAGTTCAGCCTTTCGGCTGACCTAACGGGTATTGCACCGGCTAAAAAAT
>CAJUBP010000072.1 GCA_910584585.1 uncultured Lachnospiraceae bacterium
GAAGGCGGCGGTGCTGGCGGAGCGGTATGAGAAGGTCAGCAGCCAGGGGCGGCGGAATGATATTCTGGAGGAGATCGCAAGGCTGAACGGGCAGGACACGGCGGGGACTTGTGGACATGATGTCCACAGGTTGAAGAGCCGGGATGCCATCGGGGAAGAGTATGGGATGACCGGGAGGAATATTGCCAGGTATATGCGGGTGCAGAAGCTGGAGGAGCCTTTGAAGGGGCGGCTGGACGAGGGGACGCTGCCTTTGGTGGCGGCAGTGGATTTGTCTTATCTGTCGGAGAAGGAGCAGGAAGTGGTGTCCGGGCTGGCGGAGCAGGGCAGGATTAAGCTGGATGCGAAGACGGCGAAGTGCGTCAGGGGCATGGCGGGGAATGTGACGGAAGAGGCTGTGCTGGGGGCGCTGGATGGTGGGAAGGGGAAGAAGGCGGCCGCCGGAAGGAGCGTGAAGCTGTCGGCGGAGGTGTATGAGAGGTATTTTGGCGGGGTGAAGCCTGGGGAGGTGGCGGGTATCGTGGAGGACGCGCTGGCGGCGTGGTTCGGGAAAGGGGGAGTGGCTGATGTTCCGGGCGGAAGAGATTGGGAGGCTGGATAGGTCTTATTTTAACATTATTCTGGCGGAGGAATATGATGTGACGCTCCAGTCAAAGAATACGGGGCATATCTGGTATATCCATAATCCGGAGTATCCAGGGGAGGGGGAGTGTATTATTTTCCATAAGCACAGGGCTTCCCAGCCGGATCATCAGCATGGGAGGGCCCAGGAGTCTGGGGCAGGCGGTACGGAGCATTATGGGGCATGATGTGTTCCAGATGAATGGGAGAAAAATCCATAAAGAATTATAATAAAGTACTCCAGCATATTTACAATATGTTGGAGTTTACATATAGGAAAAAGAGTAATATTGTGGTATGATTTATATAGCGTATATAAGGATATAAAAGCGTGAAGTAGAAAAGGGAACATGCCAAAGTTATTTTCCATAAAATAGGATTGTTTAAATTATTTTAACCAAGAAGGAGTGATGCGTAAAATGTTGTTGAATATTTCACGAAAATTAAATGAAAAAATACAAGAGAGTAAATTTTGGGATGCAGAGATAAATTCTTTTCTTGATAGATATGAGGGCTTTTATAATAGTCAGATGGATTTTTTTCCGGAATATACGGATCACTCTATTTATCATATTAATAATGTTTTGTATTATGCTGAAAAACTTATTCCAGAAGATACTTATGAGAATATGACTGCTGATGAAATGGCAATATTAATATTTGCAATTTTACTACATGATATTGCGATGCATACAACAAAACAAATGTGGATTCAGCTATTTAAAAGGAGTACCTGGAGGACTAAATGGGAGTTGTTTTACAATGAGATTGCTAGATGGAGTGATGGTTATTCAGAATTTATATTCGGAGATGTAATTAGATACGATCCGATGAGAAAGAGTAATCCGGTTTTAGAGTGGAATAAATTAGATTGTCAAATAATAGGGGAGTTTTTGAGAAGAAACCATGGAGTGTTATCCCAAGAATTTTGTGAAAATGGAATACCAGATATTGATGGGAATTCTATATCATTATTTACTGATAGAGTTCCGGACAATTTGAGAAAAATAATTGGCTTAATAACATATTCACATACAATCAAATTAAGAGATACATTCAGACTCGTTGAGGGCATTTCACAAGGAAAAAGGTTTAGAAGTAGATATTCATTTAATGGAAAAAAGATATTGCTTTATTATCCAATAGTTGTATTGCGATTGGCTGATTACTTAGATGCTGGCATTGATAGAGCTCCAAGGCTTTATACAGAGTTTCATACTTTTGATAGTGGCTATTCGCATGGGGAATGGGAGTGGAATCAGGCGATAATAGATATAGTATTTTCTGAAAATGATGAATTAGATGATACTAAAGATAAAGAAATATGTTATTTTCTTACAGATGTGAATTCTAATGGTGCTTATTTATCTATAAATAAGTTTTTAGATGGATTACAAGCTGAGTTGGATGTGAGTTGGGCTGTTTTGGGAGAAATATATGGACAAGATCCGAGAAAGCTATCAGTAAGAAGAATTGAATCAAATTTGGAAGAAAAGGATAAGGATTATAATTTTGTTACTCAATTAGTGGGGATTAATATAAATCCGAATGTTTCTAAACTTTTAGTTAAACCATTATATAATAATAATCCAGCGTTCGCAATTAGAGAATTAATACAAAATGCTGTTGATGCATGTTTGCAACGACAATATTTGGAAGAGAACAATTTATATACTCCACAAATTATATTTAAATATTGGAGCCAAAATGAGAAAAGATTTATTTCAATTAGAGATAATGGAGTTGGAATGACGCAAGAAAATATACTAAATTGTTTTTTGACGATAGGTTCATCATATCGTGATACAATGGAATGGAAGATTGATTTTTTAACGGATGATGATAAAAAAGCAAGAGTTTTAAGAAGCGGACGTTTCGGAATTGGTGTATTGGCTAATTTTCTTTTGGGTGATTTTATTCAAGTAAAGACAATGCCAATAAAATGCAATGAATGTTGGAGAAGTTTTAATTTTGAAATAACTTTGATGAGTAATTTTAGAAATGTAAAAATTAATCGTTCTATTGATGAACCCAATTGGTTTATTGATGAAATACTGGAGAAAAATGATTTTGGTACTGAAATTACTATTGAATTAAATCAAAATATAACCGAAGGAGAAATATATAAATATTTTTTTGTGGCGGATCGATATGCTAAAAAATATATATCATGGTACATATATGATTATCCAAAAATTAATTATGTTAACATTACAGATTTAGAGGATAAATCATATAAAATACAAATTGAAGATGAAAAATATCACTATATTGAGTATGATTCATGCCTAATAATATGGCAGTGGGATTTAGAGAAAATTAATTCAAGGATTTTTCAAATTGGAAGAAGATTTTCTGTAAATGAATCAATTCGAGGAAAAAATGAAAGTGCCGTTTATTATAATGGATTTCCCATTATTGCTGATGAATTTGCACATCAAATTATGAAGACCTTTGACATTTATAAGGGATATAAAAAGTTAAATTTACTTCCATTATTTTGTATTAATGATCCTAATTTGAAGGTAAATATATCTTTGGATAGAACGAATATACTATATATCCCTAATGCTTTAATAGATGAAGTTTCAGATAGCATTGTATTGGATTTTATTGCATATATTTTCTTAGCAAAGAAAGATAAAAGAGAATATTGCTTTAATTGTTTTAATTGTGAAAGAGATGAGATAACATCTGTGTTTGATACTTATGGTTGGATAGAATATAATGGTTGCTATGGCATTAATGTTCCATATTTTCTTCAGAATATGGCCGATACATATATATATCAGATTTATGTTACTCAAAAAGATTTAAATAAAATAGATTGTATAAATAAATATATAATGTTTTGTAGGGAAAGGCCAGGGCAGTCAGAAACGGAGATTAATCAAAGATATAATTTTGAAACTCTAACTAAAAAAGTCCGTGCCTCTTTTGAGCCAATAAAAGAGGCAGTAAAAGACTATAGCCTTATCCTGAAAAGTAGTATCTCTGATGAAAAAATGTCTTTAATTAAAGATTATTTTCAAAAAAAAGGAACCAAAATTTCTGTTGATTTGTTACAAGTATGCATAAAGAGTGGAGGCGAAACAAAGAAAAAAATGAGGACTTGTGAAATAAATGCTTTGATGAAACAAAGTATAGATTTTGCAGTTTGTATTGAAGTTGAGGAGATACTTCTTAAAGATAAAATTTCAAATAAAATATATGAATTTGTTAAAGAGGATTTAAAGGGAAAGAATAATTACTTTATCCCACTAAGTTATGCTGATAGGGTTAAATGTTATCCAAATACATTTAAAAAACTAAAAGAGTTAGGATATTTTACTCATGGTTTTTATGTAGAACAATGGGGAAACGGAGAAATTCCGAAAAAATTTCGAGATGAAGTTGAAAATAAAATAATCTAAGAACTAAAGAAGGGTTCGCATGATATTAATGAACTATTTTCCCGCAGAGTTATGGTAAACAAGATATTGATAGATTATGAAATTGTAGAGGGACTGGAAAAGTTTTAAAAACACTTTTCAGTCCTTTTTATGTATAGATATTATATTTATAAAACAGTTGACAATTAAAATCCGTTATTTTATAATAGTTATTGACTTTAAGTCAATAACTATTGAAGGAGGCAGGGAAAAATGGCAAGGCCAGTGAAAAAACAGCCGGAACAATGGAAGAAAGAGATTTTGGATGCGGCAAAGGAGCTGTTTTTATCGAAAGGTTATGAGGAAACTGCCATTATGGATATTATGGAGCTGGCAGGCGGCGCAAAGGGGATGTTTTACCGGTTTTTTCAGAGTAAGGAAGAGGTCATGCACGCTTTGGGGGATCGGATGTTTTTGGAGAATAATCCTTTTGAGGCGGTCCGGGGGCGTTCGGACCTGAACGGACTGCAGAAGATTCGGGAAGTGCTTGCTTTTGACAGGGCTGATGGGGAACGGGAAGAAATAAGTACGCAGGCAATTCCTATCCTGAAAGACCCGCGCATTCTGGCGGCTGCGGTGGAGGCGAACCGGCGTGTGCTGACTCCTTTATGGCTGGAACTGATTGAGGAAGGGCGGCGTGACGGTTCAATCCGGACGGAATATGCAAAAGAACTTTCCGAACTGCTGCCCCTTGTCAATTTCTGGCTGCTGCCGTCCGTGTTCCCGGCGGATGCGGAAGAAATCCGGCATAAGTGCAGGTTTGTTGCGGAGGTTCTTGCGGCAATGGGGCTTCCAATCATAGAGGATGAGATGGTGGGGCGGACAGAGAGGATACTGGGAGGTTACAGGGAAGAAAGGAAGGAGTAGCGTATGGAGCAGAGACTGTTTACCAAAAATTTTACGCTCCTTGTGCTGGGGCAGGCAAGTTCTTTGTTTGGTAATTATATCCTGCGCTTGGCGTTGTCTATGTATGTTTTGGAAGTGAAGGGTTCGGCGGCTGTGTTTGCAGGTATTTTATCTATAGCGACGATCCCGACGATCCTTTTGTCCCCCATTGGAGGAATCCTGGCTGACAGGGCGGATCGGAGGAATATCATGGTGGCACTGGACACGCTGACAGGAATGTCTGTCTTATGTGCGGCGGTCTTTTTGTCCGGAGACAATGCGGTTGCAGTGATCAGTGTGCTGCTGGTGATACTCTCTGTTTTTGGGGCGTTTGAGACGCCTACGGTGCAGGCCTGTATCCCGCAGATGCTGGCAGGCGATAACATGATTAAGGGAAATGCGGTGGTAAACCAGGTGGCGTCCATTTCTTATCTGATTGCGCCTTTGCTGGGTGGTATCTTATATTCTGCTGTTGGCCTGAAGCCTGTGATGTATGCAAGTGTTGTATGCTTTTTTATCACAGCGTTATTTGAATGTTTTATCAAATTGGGGCATCAGGTCAGGGAGTTTCAGGGAAATGTTTTGTCCATGGTAAAAAATGATTTTTCCGGCAGTATCCGTTTTATCATGAAAGAGCGGCCGGATATCATGAAGATGCTGCTTCTGGCGGCATTCTCACGCTTCTTTGTCATGGGGGTTACGCTGGTGGGGCTGCCCTTTCTTGTGCGGGCTGTGCTTGGCCTGGACGCAAAATTTTATGGCGGGGCGGAGAGTGCGCTGGCGGTTGCCACTATATTAGGAAGTATCGCCGCAGGGCTTCTTACGGGGAAGTTAAGATCCGGCAGATTATCGTATGTGCTGGCGGCAATCGGTGTCTGTATCATTCCGGCAGGGGTTGTATTTCTTTTCCCATCCGGCGTGATGACAAGGTATGCTGTGATTGTTGCTGCTTTCTGCGGTATGCAGGCTGCGATCAGTATTTTTTCTATTTTTGCGGTATCCATGATTCAGCAGAATACGCCGAATGAACTGATTGGAAAGATTATGGCATATACATCCGCTGTTACGTTGTGCGCCCAGCCGGTTGGACAGATGGTATATGGATTTTTGTTTGACAGGTTCCAGGGGATTGTGTATCTTGTATTGATTCCTTCGGGGATTGTGGTATGCGTGATCGGGCTGCTTGCCACGGGCTTTTTCAGGAAAATGGAAGAAAAGCAAGGTGGCGCAATAGACTGATAAAAGGTATAATAGGATTACGTTAATAACACGGCCAGATGAATGTATCACGGTCTGATCTGGATATGGATTTGATCAGGGATAGCGCGTTAATATGTGCCGGGATGGAGGGAGAGAGGTTCAGGAGGTTTATAGGCATGGGCGGCGGTTTGGACGTGTTTGTGATAGGACGGAAGAGATAGACGGAGGCACATGAGGAAGAAGGCTTTCCTGACGGGAAAGTGTTGATAGAAATTTGACAGGAGGCAGACAATGAGACAATCGCCAGGTTAGAGCCCCGGCAGCCAGGAACCGGGGCTGTATACGAGGAGGTGGACATGAATGGAGAGACTGAAATGCCCAAGGTGCGGAAAGCGTATCATGGATATCTGCACGAGATCCCCGAAGCCAGTGGAGGCACAGACCAGGTGCCCGAACTGCAATCATATTGTTACGGTGTACTGGGAACCAAAGAGTGAGAAGAAAAAGCAAAAGAAGAGATAGGTACATAGGCGGGACGGCTTCTGCGAGGGTGCGGGGGCCGTCTTTTTTTGGCGTGGTGGTGTTTATCCTGGGGGAAACGGGGAATACTTGGATTATGCATGGAAAATTATGGCATGGATGCCGTGCCGCTGTCCCTGCAGTGGCAGGAAAGGAGGCGGCGTGGGGGAAAAGAAGGTCTGTCCGCTGTGCGGCAGGAGGCTCCTGGACGTGAGGCGGGACCGGGCATATGAGGTTGCTTTTGAACTGCGGTGTCCGCACTGCGGGAAGATTGTGAGGATTGTGCTGCCAGCCCGTGCAGGATTGAGGAACTGAATGTATTTTTACGACCGAGCGAGTGGGACCGCATAGTGTCGAGTCACCGAATGGCCGGAGTAAAGCTAGGAATTAAGTAGCTTACTCCGGCCTTTTTTTGGTTTTACGGAATTGTCCCGCATAGAGCTTCCGGCGTTTCTGGCTTTACGAAGGCGTAAAGAAAGGAACGCTTTATGTCTGGAAAGAGGATTATTACCATCAGGTCCGGGAACGAGGAAGTGAGGATGGAGGTCACGGAGGAAGAGTACCAGAGGTATTTCCGTCCGTGGTGGAGGCAGAAGAAGAGGGAGCAGAGGAACCGGGAGGCGATGGAGGAAAAGGGGTATACGGAGGAGTCTTATGAGGCGTGGAGGGACGCTGCGGCGGAGGATATGGGGGTTGCGGATACGGGGCAGCCGGATATGGATGAGCTTCTGGAGAAGGAGTTGCTGCTGGGGGTATTGGAGGAAGCGCTGGATTCCCTGATGCCGGAAGAGCGGGAGCTGGCCTTGAAGGTGTTCGGGGAGCAGGTGCCGGTGAGCGAGTTTGCGAAGGAGCGGGGGGAGCCCAGGACAACGGTGTCTTCCCGGAAGGTGTCGGTGCTGGGGAAGCTGCGGGCGTATTTCCGGGGGAAGGGGCTGGATGTGTAGAGGGGGCGGTTCGACAAAAGGGGCGTTGGTTTGTCGAATGGTTTTTTAAAAAGTTTTGAAAATCGTTCGTCACATTTGAAAAAAGTGTCATTACGAGAAGTAGAGGGGTAAGTTTTACTGCCTTTCAAATTATGGAGGAAGGAGGCCGGGATTTATGGAAAATTCGCAGGAGTTGATTGGGGTTCTGCAGGCGATCAGCATTGTGGCTAAGAGCCTGGCGGTGAAGCTGATGAAGATTGACCGGGAGATTCGTGCGTATGAGTCCGCCAGGGAAGGGACCTGGGGCAGAAGGAAAATGAAGAAAGGGAAGTGACGGTATGGCTGAAAGGAAAAAGGTGTTTATCTGCAGCCCTTTCCGTGGGGACATGGAGGGTACTGCAAGGAAGGCGGCCGGGTACTGCCGGGCGGCCTGTGAGAGAGGGTTCCTGCCGGTTGCGCCGCATCTTCTGTTCCCGCAGTTTCTGAATGAGGGGATTGAGGCGGAGCGGCAGGCGGGGCTTGCCATGGGGCTGGAGCTGCTCCTGTGCTGTGATGAGGTGTGGGTGTTCGGGGAGGCCACGGAAGGGATGGCTTCGGAGATCGCTTTTGCCGCAGAGCATGGGGTTGAGGTGAGGTTCATGGAGCCGGAAGATATGGAAGGAGGGAGCGGGCATGGAGATGGTGCTGGTTTTGACGCATTTGACGGGGAGTGAGGAGCTGGACCGGCAGAGGGCGGAGGAATACTGCCGGTATGCGGCCCATAAGGGGAAGATCCCGGTGAGCCCGTTCCTTTGTTTCCACGGGATTTTCAAGGATGAGCTTGGGAGCGCTGTGGAGGGGATTCTGGTCTCCAGGCTGATGGAGAAGGCGGACGGGATCTGGGTGTTCGGCTTTGAGCGGGGCGAGCGGCGCAGGCTGATGGAGGCGGAGGTACGGAAGAGGTACGGGGAGAAGGCGCAGTATTTCAGCCGCCCGGAGATTGGGAAGGAGATGCTGGTGTGTGCCATGTACTCCGAGGAACTGATGGAACGTTTGGAAGATATGGAGGGATTGTAAGATGGGAAGTGAATTGTTGAGGATCGCGGACGGGTTTTCCATGGTGGCGGACGGGCTTAGGGGGCTTGCCGGTATGGAGTGGAACGGTGCCGTGGGTACGGCGGAGAAGGATACGGCTGTGACGGCGGATGGCGTTGCCGTGGATGGAGCAGGGAAAGCGGAAGCGGCCGGGGAAGCCGTGGAGATTGTGGAGACTGGTGCTGCGGAGGCCGGGGATTCCGGTTCCGGGAAGGGGCAGAAGGCCGGGGAAGCGGATAAGAAGGTGGATAAGAAGGCGGCGGATTCTAGGAAGGCTGTGGCGATTGAGGACGTGCGGGCGGTGATGGCGCAGAAGACCCAGGAGGGGAAGTCGCAGGGGATTAAGGAGCTGCTGCAGAAGTACGGGGCGGTGAAGCTGTCCGGGATGGACCCGGCGCATTATCCGGCGCTTTTGAAGGAAGCGAAGGTGCTTTGATATGGGGAGACATGCGTTGTTGTCGGCGTCTTCTTCCAGGCGGTGGCTGAACTGTACGCCGTCCGCAAGGCTGGAAGAGCAGTTTGCCGAGGAAACGGGGAACAGTGTGTATGCGGAGGAAGGGACTGCCGCCCATGCCCTTGCGGAGCATAAGCTGAAACGGTGTCTGAAAAGGCGTTCTAAGCGTCCGGTGTCGGATTACCAGTGTGACGAGATGGAGGAATGCACGGACGGGTATGTGGCTTATGCCATGGAGCAGGTGGAGCTTGCCAGGCAGGAGTGTAAGGACCCGGTGGTGCTGATTGAACAGCGGCTGGATTATTCGGCTTATGTGCCGGAGGGGTTCGGCACGGGGGATCTGCTGATCGTGGCGGACCGGGTGCTGACGGTGGTTGATTTGAAGTACGGGAAGGGCGTTGCGGTGGATGCGGAGTGGAACCCGCAGATGATGCTGTACGGGCTGGGCGCTCTGGAACTGTTCGGGGCGATCTATGATATTGAGACGGTGCGTATGGCTATTTATCAGCCGCGGCTGGAATCGGTGAGTACCTGGGAGATTTCCGTATCTGACCTGATGGAGTGGGTGGATAAAGAATTGAAGCCCAGGGCGGCTCTTGCCATTGCGGGCGAAGGGGAGTTTAAGAGCGGTTCCTGGTGCCGGTTCTGTAAGGCGAAGAATACCTGCAGGGCCAGGGCGGAGGAATTTTTGAGGCTGGCGCAGATGGAGTTTAAGGCCCCGGCGCTTCTGACGGATGACGAGGTGGCGGAGGTCTTGAAGGTGGCGGACGAGCTGGCCAGGTGGTCTGCGGATGTGTATGCCTATGCCCAGGACGAGGCTGTGTCCAAGGGGAAGAAGTGGGCCGGGTTCAAGCTGGTGGAGGGCCGGAGCTGCCGGAAGTATACGGACGAGGAAGAGGCGGCGGAGGCGGCTGTGGCTGCCGGGTATGCGGATATTTATAAGAGGTCGCTGATCGGGATTACGGAGATGGAGAAGCTGATGGGTAAGAAGAGGTTTGCGGAGGTCCTGGGGAAGCTGGTGTATAAGCCCCAGGGGAAGATTACGCTGGTGCCGGAGTCGGATAAGAGGCAGGAAGTGTTGGCGGCGACGGCGGAGGCGGATTTTAAGGAGGAAGAATGAGATGGGCAATGAGAATGTGAATTTGACAAAAGTGATCGTACCTTGCAGGTTTTCTTATCTGCACTGCTGGGAGCCCAATGCGGTGAATGACGGGGACCCGAAGTATTCGGTGTCGGCTATCATTCCGAAGTCGGACACGGAGACGATCGGGAAGATTCAGAGGGCCATTGAGCAGGCGAAGAAGGATTCGGTTTCCAAGTGGGGCGGGAAGGTTCCGGCGAATTTGAAGCTGCCGCTGCGGGACGGGGATATTGACCGGCCGGAGGATGAGGCTTATGCGGACAGTTATTTCTTTAATGCGAATAGTAAGCAGGCGCCGCAGGTGGTGGACAGGAACGTGCAGCCGATCCTGGACCAGTCGGAGGTGTATTCCGGGTGCTATGGGCGG
>CAJUBP010000073.1 GCA_910584585.1 uncultured Lachnospiraceae bacterium
CATACGAGTCACATCGCCCCCTGTTCTGGACTATCTATTTCCCGACAGCCCCATAGGAAACAGGCTATTAATTTAATTTGCTGGCGTCAGCACTGCATCTTTTTAATTCGCATCAGCGCCCACATACAATTCTAAAAATTCTTCTATCGTCTGATAATATGTATCAGGATCTTTCTCCTGCGCCTGCCCATGCCCGGCTCCTTCCACAATCAGCAGTTCCTTCTCGCAGGCCGCGGCTTCATACAATTCCCGGGACATCTGGACCGATATCATGGCGTCCGAATCTCCGTGAATAAAAAGAGTGGGCGTTTTGCTCTTTCGCACCGCTTCTAACGCTGAGGCGTCCTTCAGATTATAGCCGCCCCTAATCCTCAGCATCAGGCAGGCCGAATCTACCAGCGGGAACGCCGGCAGGCCGAACCAGTCTTTGATTTTCTCCCCGAACATGGAATAAGCGTCTGTGTAGGCACAGTCGGAAATCACTGCCTGTATCTGCCCCGGCAGTTCCTCTCCGTTCATCATCAGAGCCGCCGCCGCGCCCATAGACTGTCCGTGAATCACAATTTGAGCCTCTTCATCCTGAGAAAGAATGTAATCTATCCAGAGCATACAGTCAAAATGATCGGTCCATCCCATCCCGATAAAATCTCCCTCACTCTCTCCCTGGCACCGCAGATCCGGCACAAGGGCGTGATAGCCCTGTTTATGATACCAGTAAGCGAATGGGTACATTTCTTCTTTCCACCCGGTATAGCCGTGCAGGAGAAGCACCCATTTGTGATTCTTCTCCCCAGCGCTTTTCCCTGTGCCAAAGCTGCCCTCTTCTAAACCTGATTCTTTCGGCGTTCCCGCAGATGTTCCTTCCTCTATTCCCCGCTTTTCCGCAGACAATTCCTCCGGCACTCCCGCAGACATTTCTTCCGGCATTCCCTCAGATGCTTCTTCCTCTATTCCCCGCTTTTCTGCAGACAATTCCTCCGGCGCTCCCGCAGACATTTCTTCCGGCATTTCCGCAGATGCTTCTTCCTCTATTTCCGGCTTTTCCGCAGACAATTCCTCCGGCGCTCCCGAATTCCCTGCTGGAAACTCTTCCGCAATCAACCGGTATCCATCTTCTGTCTCAACCGAGAGTTTTTTATGTTCCGCCGTCTCCAGCCATTCCTTGGTTTCGTTCAAAGCTATCTGCCGGTTTCCCTTAATAT
The DNA here is from genome assembly GCA_910584585.1 of uncultured Lachnospiraceae bacterium. GTDB lineage: Bacteria > Bacillota > Clostridia > Lachnospirales > Lachnospiraceae > Petralouisia. The sequence continues at coordinate 1,203 of CAJUBP010000073.1, forward strand.
CCGAAGTCTGCACCTGTGCTGCGTAGCTTTCCTCTGTGATCCGCTCAAAGGCCTCTAGCTTTTCCATAAAGGACGGCACCAGAGCCGCACTTACCAGAAAATTTACCAGAAGAATATAAAAGATCAGCAGCAGGCCCAAAGAGACGCCTGCCGCTTTTACGATTTTTTTCCTGTTTCTCTTTTTTTTTGCAATTTTCATCTGTTTCACTCTGTATCACTTTAGAGCAATTTTAAGACACGCTCTAATTCACTGATTTTTTACAGTTCCTTACTGCATTATACACTCATTTCAGAAAAATTTCATCTGTAAAAAAATCCCTTTACCAGTTCAATTTTCTTCCTTTTTCCGAATGCCCTTCGTGTTTTTCTCCACTTGCTTTCTCGGAATCATAATCTGGTGCCCGCAGCCTAAGCATTTCAGGCGAAAATCCGCTCCCACCCGGAGCACTTCCCATTCATTGCTGCCGCAGGGGTGCTGTTTCTTCAAACGTACGATGTCTCCTATTTCAAATGGTATCGGCATATGCTTCCCCTTTTAGATTATAGTTTAATTTTCCCAAACAGTTCTCCAATGCTCTCCTGCAGAACCAGATCCGCCATGCTGTCCCTGGGAGTCGGGGTCTTGTTAATCAGCACCAGTTTCTTCCCCTGATAGTAGTCCACAAGACCTGCCGCCGGATAGACTGCAAGGGAAGTTCCGCCGATAATCAGCATATCTGCCTGACTGATATACAAAACTGCCTCCTGAATGGTCTGGTTATTCAGTCCTTCCTCATACAGCACCACATCCGGCTTCAAATCACCGCCGCATGTTTCACAGCGAGGCACTCCTTTGCTGTTTAAAATATATTCCGCGTCATAGAACTGATGGCAGGATTCACAGTAATTCCGATGAACGCTGCCATGAAGTTCCAGAACCTTTTTACTTCCCGCAAGCTGATGGAGACCGTCAATATTCTGGGTAATGACTGCTTTCACCTTCCCCGCCGCTTCCAGTTCCGCCAGTTTCTTATGGGCCATATTGGGTTCCGCGTCCAGGCACAGCATTTTATTCCGGTAAAACCGGTAGAATTCTTCCGTGTTGTGTCTGTAAAAGGTATGGCTTAGTATCGTCTCTGGCGGATAATCGTATTGCTGATTATACAATCCGTCTACGCTGCGGAAATCTGGAATTCCGCTTTCCGTAGATACCCCTGCGCCGCCGAAAAATACAATATTGTCTGATCTGTCCACCATCTCCAGAAACTTTGCTATTTTCTCTTCCCTGTCCTGATTTGCCATGCTGATTCCTCCTGATTGATACAATTGATGATTTGCCTGTCTTAGAGCGTGTCTTAAAATTCATTTCCGCAATCTGCCGCCCCACTTCACATCAGATTTCATGCTGAATTTAGTCAATGCAGCTTAGATTTATGTTAACACATTCTCTCTGGAAAAGGAAGTGAGGAATTCCCATTTTGCCTCGTATCAGAGTTGTAACTTTTACGATACTTACAGACAGCCATTGTTGTATCACATTAATTCCTCCGCAACGCCTCTATGGGACTTAATTTCGCCGCTTTCCTGGCGGGATAAATGCCGAAGAACACGCCGATGCCGCAGGAAAACAGCGTCGCCCCCAGAATCGTGCTGGCTTTAATGCCCGGGTGGATGGCGCTGCCCATGGTAACGCTCATCAGGCCGCACGCCCCCACTGCGCCCAAAAGCCCCAGCAGAATTCCGATGATCCCGCCTACAACCGTAAGAATCGCCGCCTCCGCTAAAAACTGCATCAGGATCGAGGAAGTTTTCGCCCCCAGGGACTTGCGGATTCCGATTTCCCTGGTACGCTCCGTCACGGACACCAGCATAATATTCATAACTCCGATTCCGCCTACAATCAGAGATATGGCTGCCACACAGGAAATAAATGTGGTCACAATGCCGAGCATATTATTCAGTTCCGCCACCATATCCTGAAAACTTTGAATCTGGTAATAATCTTCTCCGGCGCAGCGGTGTCTGGTTTCCAGCAAATGGATGATATCGCCGGCCACTTTTTCCCCGCTGACTTTATCATTTGCAAATACTGTGGCAGAGTAAAAGGAATCGCTCTCCCAGCCGAAATGCTCAAAGGAAGTATAGGGCACGTCCAGAGATACCGGCATTCCTTCATAGGTATAGCTGACAAATCCTCCGTTTTCTTTCTGCTGCATTATCCCCACAATCCGGTAACTGCCAGCAATCTCATTGATGGTCAGTTCGATATCCATCCCCACCACATCATCGGAACCGAAAAGGCGCTTTGCGTCGCTGTCTGTCAGCACGCAGACACGGTTTCCCTCATCCACATCCGCAGAGGTAAAGTAGGATCCCCGTTTCATATTGTAATTCATGGATTTCTGCAAATCTTGCGTTCCTCCGTTTAACTGCACCGCAAATTCCCCTTTTCCGGTTATGGTGCTTCCCGAAGCGCCGTCATTGGGCGTTGCGCCGTCCACCCCTTCCAGCTGCTCCCGAATAGCCGCCAAATCTTCCGGCGTAATCCATTCCCCTTCATTTGCCGCATCATCACTGCAATACACGTTAATCTGGCCGGTGCCCAGATCCGCCACTTCTGAATTCATGGCATTGGCCGTGCCGTCACCAACAGACATTACCATAATCACAGAAGCAATTCCGATAATAATGCCCAGCATGGTGAGAAAAGATCGGCCTTTATTTGCAATTATGTTCTTAAATGCCATTTTGACATATTCTGCCATATTTCCCATTCTGATACCTCTTAAAATTGATATGTTCTTCCGTTGTTTCCCATTCTGATACTTCTTAAAAATTAATATGATCTTCCGTTATTTCCCATCCTGACACTTCTTAAAATTAATATGATCTTCCGTTGTTTTCCATCCTGAAATTTCTTAAAATTAATACAATTCTCCGCTGTACTATGATGTTCGTTTCACACTGCTATTCCTGCTCTTCCGTCTGCGATTGTTCCGTCACTGTGACAGGATCTCCTTCTTCATGATTTCCCGGATCCGCAATCACCTGCTCACCTTCCTCAATTCCCTCTGTGATCTCCGCACATTCATCCGAAGTTATGCCGGTTGTAATTATACGTTTTGTTAAAATACCGTCTTCGCAAACCCAGCAGAACGTTCCGTCTTTTCCGATATTGACTGCTTCAATGGGCAGGATTACCACATCCTTCGCCTCAGCCGCCAGAATTTTCACCTTGGCGTCCACTCCCAGGAAAATATTGTCGTCTGGGTGATCTAAATGTACGGTCGCCTGAATTCCCGCTGCGGCAACAGCCGCCTGATTGGTTCCCGCAGCCCCGTTTTCCGCAATCCGGCTGATCCGGCTGACGGTTCCCTCATAAGTATTTCCGGCGAAAGTAATTTCTGCTTTCTGCCCTTCTTTTACTTTATCATAAACATTCTTTGACAAGGTAACTTCCACATTTACATTGTCAATGCTCTGCAGGGTAAACAGCTGCATTCCCTGTGAGACAGTGGCGCCTTCCATGACCTGCTTCTCTGAAATAACGCCGTTAAATTCCGCTGAAATCCCCTGCTGCCCCTGTAAAATCAATTCTTCTAAAGACTGGCTTTCCAATTCCGCCAGATTGTTGTTGGTCTGCATCTGCGCCCTTGCGGCGCTGCTCAAAGTTCCCGCGTCCGCCTCGGCAATGGATTTCTGGCCTTCCAGTTTTGCCTGCAGTTCTGAAAGCTCTGCCTGCGCCGCCTCTAACCTCTGCTGTTGTTCTGTTGTGACGTTCCCCTCTGCCAACTCCTGAGAAACAGGCTGTACGGTTTCTGTCTGGCCGCTGAGGGCGTTCACTGCCTCCTGGGCTGCCTCATAGGCTCCTTTTGCTTCTGCCAGCTTTTCATTTGCCCGGTTCAGCGCCTCTCTGGCTGTCTCTAATTCCTCTTCCTTTCCGGAAGCGGCTGCCGCATCAAAGTTCACCTGAGCCGTCTGCTGTTCCATAACGGCTTTATCATAAGCTGCTTTGGCCTTTTCCAGGGCTTTTTCTGCTTTTTTCAATTCCTTCTGCTGCTCTTTCTGCTGCGCCTGAATTTCTTCCTGCTGCCGTTTTGCTGCTTCCTCCTGCTCTTTTGCCTGGCCGGAAATAGCTGCCGTTAAATCCGCAATCTCCTGCTTTTTGGCGTCCACCTGCCCCTGAAGGGAATTTGCCTCAGCTTGGGCCTGGGCCTGCCTTACAGCCGCCTCATTGGATTTATTCACCGTATCCTGATATCCCAGCTGATTTGCCCTTACAGTAAGTTCTGCTTTCTGATTCTGATCCTCCAGATCCTTTAAGTTGAAGGTCACCAGTTTCTGTCCCTCTTTTACCAGATCCCCAGTCTGAAAATCAGCGGTTTCCACCTGCGCGTTCACTGGAGAAAATATCATCTTCTGCTCACCGCTGACTACGGTTCCATTGGTTTCCACCGTCTCTGACACATCTCCTTTTACTGCCGTTATGCTTTCCACCTTCATGGCATTTGTCAATGCTTCCTCTGCGCTTTTGGCGCTGCTGATTCCCATGACGCAGATAATTACCGCTATGGCTGCCACCGGAATCACAATTTTCCAGATTTTCCTGTGCTTTTTCATAACCCTTCCCTCCTGAGATTTTCCCGACCTAAAATTTATCTTTTTCATTATAATAATCCTCCACAATTCTGCCGTCCAAAATTCGAACTACACGTTTTGCCTGATCCGCAATATCGTTGTCGTGAGTAATCAGTATCACACTCCTGCCTGCGTCATGCAGACCCTTTAAAATCTCCATAATCTCCCGGGTGGAAGCGGAATCCAGATTACCGGTGGGCTCATCTGCCAGTATCACCGGCGGTTCTGCCGCAATGGCCCTTGCAATGGCCACCCTCTGCTGCTGTCCCCCAGACATTTCCGAAGGCTTGTGATCCATGCGCTTTGCCAGCCCTACCCTCGTCAGCGCCTCCTTTGCCAGCCTGTGCCGCTCTCCCTTGCCGATCCCCCGGTAAATCAGCGGCAGCTCCACATTTTCGATGGCGTTCAGATTCGCAATCAGGTTAAATCCCTGAAAAATAAACCCGATTTCCTGATTCCGTATTTCCGACAATTGATTGTCTTTCATGGTGGACACATCTTTGCCGTTTAGGTAATAAGTTCCGGAAGTGGGCACATCCAGACACCCCAGCATATTCATTAAGGTAGATTTGCCGGAGCCGGAATGCCCGATAATCGCCACAAATTCTCCCCGGTTAATTTCCAGATTCACATGATCCAGCGCACGGACTTCATTTTCACCGGGATTGTAAATTTTACACATGTCCTGAACCCTGATTAGCTTTTCCAACCTGCTTCCTCCCTTTGCAATGCTTCATTTTTTCTTATTTTATCAGGCATTTCTTAAAATAAATATAAATTTATCTTACACTTATCTTACTTTTTCTTCCAATTTATAATAACGACTGTACCTGTTCAAAGGATTCAAAGAAAAGAATAAAAATCTATTCCCAACATCCAATAATTTCCAATATCGACAAATTATTACTTTCCGCCCGGGTGCATGCATGTTATACTTAACCTATATGGAGGCGACCGCTTATGAAAATTATAGATATGCACTGCGACACCATTTCCCGCATCTTTGCGGAGCGAAACCGGGGCAAAAACCCTAAGCTCCGCAGCAATTCTTTTCAGCTGGACTTGGAAAAAATGAAACGTTCCGGTTATCTGCTCCAGAATTTCGCCATGTTTCTTGACATCAAAGAAACTGCTTCCCCTTATGAGGACTGCAAAAGGCAAATACATATTTTTCAGGAGGAAATGAGGGAAAATCAGGATCTGATTGCCAGTGTCACTTCCTATGAGGAAATTCTTGCCAATGAATCTCAGGGAAAAATGTCTGCACTGATGACATTAGAAGAGGGGGAGGCATGCGAGGGCAGCCTGGACAAATTAGAAGAATTCTATCAGCTTGGCGTCCGTATGATGACCTTTACCTGGAATTACCCCAACAGTCTCGGATTTCCCGGAGAGCCTGCCGCCAGCCGTCTGGCCCAGTCTCAGGGATTAACCCATCTGGGCATGGAGTTTTTGGAACGAATGGAAGAACTTGGCGTCATTGCGGATGTTTCCCACCTGTCTGACGCAGGAATCCGGGATCTGTGCCGGTTTGCCAAAAAACCTTTCTGCGCCAGCCATTCCAACGCCCGCTCCCTCTGTCACCGGGGCCGGAACCTGCCGGATGAACTGATACGCGGAATTGCGGAACGCGGCGGCGTCATCGGCGCAAATTATTACGGGCCGTTCCTTACCGCTACTTCAGATGTTCTGGGACGTTTCTACGGATATGTCAGCGATATTGCCGCGCATATCCGGCATATTGCGGATGTGGGCGGCATAGACTGTATTGGACTTGGATCTGATTTTGACGGGATTGACAACAATCTGGAATTGAAAAACTGCGGTTCTATGGGACTGTTGGAACAAGAGCTGATAAGAGCAGGGTTTCATGAGGGAGAATTGGATAAGATCTTTTATCAGAATGTGTTGAGGTTTTATAAGGAATTGCTGTAAAACTTCAATATAGCGGGACAGTAAACGGATACTTAAATCCCTTCCGGGAATCTATTTTCCAGATCCAAAATTTCAATATGGGGGATAGTAAATGGATGCAGCAATTGTAACCGTTCCGAACGCGTTTCTTTATGAAACTTCTTGCGCGGAACATGTGTCTGATGAATTATTGTCCGGATGGATTGTGACAGTACGGAACCGGCAGGGAGATTTTCTGGAAGTTACTACTGATTATGGTTACACTGGATGGCTGAGGGCTTCGGCCGTCCGTAAGATTACAGCAGAAGAATGCTGCATTAGAGATTTCAAAGGCACTGGGGATAATCCTGTCAGCCCCGCTGTGCTCTGCAGAGGGATTACGGATATTCTGGAAAAGCCAAGGGTGCAGTCTGCCGTATTATCAACCCTTTTTATGGGAAGCCATGTGTGGATTTTAGGCAGGCCAGAAGATGGATGGCAAAGAATCAAAACGGCCGGGGGAATCTGCGGATATGTCCCGGCTGTCTCTCTGCTTCTTTCCGGCAGGAATTTCTCCGAATTCTCCGGAAACTGCCGGAACGGACGCTCTGGCTCTCTGGCTTTTTCCAATGGAAACTTCTCTGGCTCTGCCACAGATTGCAGCGCCTCTTTTTCCTGTTCTAACCTTCGGCAAAAAGTGCTGCATTACGCCAAATCCTATCTGGGCGTCCAGTACCGCTGGGGCGGCAAGACCCATGCCGGGATTGATTGTTCCGGACTGGCTTTTATGAGCTATTACATGTGCGGCATTGCCATTTACCGGGACGCCGCCATTATGGAGGGTTACCCCGTCCGTGAAATTCCTCTTGACCGGATACGGCCTGCGGATCTGATTTATTTTCCGGGACATGTGGCCCTTTATCTTGGAAACGGTGAATATATTCATTCCACCGGAAATCTGGCGGATTTCGGCTGCACCATAAACAGCCTGAATCCTTACAGTTCCATTTACCGTAAGGATCTGGCTGAAAATATCACTGCCGCTGGAAGTGTATTTTGCGTCTCTAAATCATAAGTTCAACGAACCATATTCCCAATCGCTTCCTCAATAGCGGCATTCAAATTACTCATATTCCATTTACCCAAACAGCGGCGTGGAGAAATACCGCTCCGCCGTATCCGGCAGAATCGTCACCACCGTCTTACCCGTTCCCAGCTTTTTCGCCAGCTTCAGTGCCGCCGCCACATTGGTTCCGCTGGAAATTCCGCACATAATCCCCTCTTCCGCCGCCAGTCTTTTGGAAGTGGAAAGGGCTTCTTCGTCTGTAATAATGCAGACTTCATCATAAATCTGCTGATTCAAAATCTCAGGAATCAAACCGTCCCCGATGCCCATCTGCAGATGGGTGCCGATGGAACCGCCGGAAAGAATCGCCGCATGTTCCGGCTCCACTGCCCAGATTTCCATATCCGGGTTCTTCTCTTTGATCGTCTCGCCCACTCCGGTAATGGTGCCGCCGGTGCCGATACCGGAACAGAACCCGTGAATGGGGCAGTCTGCCTGCTCTAAAATCTCAATGCCGGTCTGAGAACGGTGCACAGCCGGGTTTGCGGGATTTTCAAACTGCTGGGGCACAAACACCCTGGGATCCTCTTTTGCCATGGTAAGGGCAGTCTGCAGACACGCCTCAATGCAGGCGCCGATATTTCCATCGTCATGGATCAGAATCACTTCCGCTCCGTAGTGCTCCACCAGCTTGCGCCGCTCCTCGCTGACGGAATCCGGCATGATAATTTTCGTCTGATAGCCCCGGACAGCTCCCACCAGCGCAAGGCCAATGCCCTGATTGCCGCTGGTAGGTTCTACAATAATGGTGTCTTCCTGGATGAGTCCCTTTTCCTCCGCATCCTTTATCATGTTATAGGCCGTCCTTGTCTTAATGGAGCCTCCCACATTCAGACCTTCAAATTTCACCAATACCTGGGCGCTGCCTTGCTCCGGCATGCGCTTTAAACGGATTAACGGAGTGCCTCCCATAGCTTCCAATATATTATCATAAATCATAATCTCAAATCCTTTCTGCATCCGTATCGGAACGGAAATATCTATAAGATTATAATATGTAATCTTTGGAAATTCAACAGTCATTTCATGTTTCTAAATCCAGCTCTGTAAAGTCAATGTATAAGTCTTCGTAAATATTGGCCTTGATTTTATCATAGAATGTAAAAGTTTCAACTTCAAATTTTTCTTTTTCCAGAAAATAGACAAAAATCCACGCTTTTTGGGGATCGACAATCCAATATTCCCGTACGCCTGCATCCGCGTATAGGTTGAGTTTCCTGATATAATCATGGCTGGAATTGCCGGGGGAAACGATCTCAATAATCCAGTCCGGAGCCCCTGTGCAGCCTCGGTCTGTCAGTTTGTCCTTGTCGCAGATTATGCTTATGTCCGGTTCCACTATGGTTTTTCTGCTCTCCTGGAGTTTGACTGCAAATCTGCATGGATATTTTCCGGTAAATTGTAATAGTCCTCTTCTGTGCATAGTTTGAATTGCGGAAATGGCATAGACATAGAATATGCTCCTTTCTGTTTCGGCGTTTCTTTTTTTCAGTATAGCACATGGTCAAAAAAGAAAAAAGACACGATCACTGGATTCTAAATCCCGGGATAATGTCTTTTAAAAAGAGTTGCGGGGGCAGGATTTGAACCTGCGACCTTCGGGTTATGAGCCCGACGAGCTTCCAGACTGCTCCACCCCGCG
>CAJUBP010000074.1 GCA_910584585.1 uncultured Lachnospiraceae bacterium
GCCGCTTCATCCGGATTTGTGTTGCTGCGCAGCGGCAAAATGTAGGTTAGTGTGACAGATAAAGTGCGGGCGGCTTCGGAGTTTATAGGAATCCAGCTTTACGACCATATCATTGTAGGGCAGGATTCCTGGTTTAGTTTTGCAAAGGAAGGAAAACTGTCGGCTGGGTGTTTAGGAATTTCAGATTATTATGATAACAGATAGACGCGGGATTCTGACTGTAAAGACGCAAAGGATATCTATTATCAAGAGTTTATAAGAAGAGGAAAGTATTTTAAGGAAGAAAAAGATACCGGGGCGTTCCTAAAATGGGAACGCCCTTATTGGATTTTAAGGAGGAAAAATGGCAGCGCGGAGGACATATTATCAGGATAAATATAACAGAAATAAGGTCTGGGAAGTGGCAGAACTGGACGGGGGTTATTACCTCCGGCAATATATCTGTGGGAGGCAGTCCGGCAGAGGGCTCCGAACCACAAGGAAGTTTATCCAAAGCCTGGGAATTTTTGATTTTGAGGCCATTGGCAAAGAAAGCAGCCCCAAAGGTGTGTAATCCCAGTAATGGCAAAGAGGCTACGGCAGAAATTTCCCGGAAGTGCAGAGCCTTCCAGACTTTCCAGTGCAGTAGATTCCAGAGGGTTCCGGTTTGTGAGAAACAGCTTGGCAAAACCCACCAGACTTTTCCGTGATTTTCAGGGCGGCAGTTCCAGGCAGGGGTAGAAGAAACGGCGTCGCTGTTTTTGCAAAGGAAAAATAGGGCTGCTACAATCCGCTCTTCCGCTTAATGTATTCCCAGACAGCCCCACGGGGAATCTTCCATATGCGCCCAATCCGGAACGCTTTTATCTCCCCTGAGTTTAGGAGTGAGTACGCGTAATTCCTCCCAATGGACAAAAGCTCGCAAAGCTCATCTATAGTTATCAAATCTGAAAATTCTTCCTGATACATGATTCTTCCTCCCGTCTGTTTTGAATTATTTATATTTATGTTAGCGCCAAATAATTTTCCACAAAGTGTCAGACAATCCTAGAATCTTGTTAATATATAGAAAATGAATAAAAGCAAAGAATAAAAAGTATAGCGGAACAATAATCAGAGAGAAACAAAAGGAATAGGGAAAATATATATATTTATAAGCGGTTCCATAACAAGCGCTGGGAAAGGATTGAGCGTGTCCCATCCATAAAAACTAAATTTAAAATTTATAAAACAGAAAATGGGCCGTCTTAAATTTGCTTGAACTGTGGAAAAAGCCATATAAAAAATTGATTCTCAGGTAAACGGATTCAGAAAGATAAAGCCATCCAATCAAAGATAAATTTATTGGAACAAAAATAATCAACAAACAAAAGAGTAAATGAAAATGATTGGAGGAAAGCGGAATGAAAAACACAAAAATTGAATTCCGGTGCACGGAGGAAGAAAGAAGAAAAGCGTATGACATGGCGGAACGGCATGGGCAGAGCCTCAAGGATTTGATGCTGGGCGGCACAATCTATAAAAGGGGAAGGAGCGGGCTGGGCGCAAGAGAGAAAGCGTCCATACAGCGGATGATGACAAGCGTGAATAAGATAGACAGTGGGCTGGACGTTGCGGAAGAGACAGAAAAAATCATAAAGGAGGCCAGGGAGCTATGCCAATCTTTAAAGCGGTGAACAAATGCTACAAAGGGGAGCGGGATTTCAGGGACCTTGTCTTTTATTCCGTATATAAAAATGGAACCGTAAATCTGTGCGGGGCGCAGGCGGTCCTTATGGGGGACGCGCAGGGCATGTGCCGCCAGATGATGGATGTGAAAAAATATTTCCATAAGGAAAACAGCAGGCAGGCGCTGCACTATGTCCTGTCTTTTAGCGGGGAGGAAGAGAACTACATAAAGCCAATGGACGCGCTGTGGATTGGGTACGCGGTTGCGGCGTGCTTCCCAAAATGGCAGGTCGTTTTTGGCGTCCATGAAGACACGGATAACCTGCACGTCCATTTTGTGGTGAACTGCACTTCTTTTGTGGATGGGAAAGCCTTTGGCATGAGCCATGCCCAGTTGCGGGAGATGCAAGAATATGTGGACGTTCTGACGGAGCATTGCCACGAAATGGGTCTGCCGATAGAAGAGCGCAGGGAAAGGCTGTTCCAGCGGATAGAGGGGCTTGCGGGATAAAAACATTACGGGAACGGGCTGGAACCTGCAATCCCTGTAATCTGCTTAAGCCTGTATACTGTGGGATAAAAACATTACGGGAACGTGTTGGGACTGTACAAGGAAAGTTTCTGGCCCCGAATCCGGCAGGCGGATGAAACAGGAGTAATTTCAATGAGGAAAGTGGCAACGCAGAGGGCATATTAAAAAAATCTGAGACAGCGCATGAAATTTTGAGAGATGGATAAAATCTGTCCATCCCGTTTTGTAAAATAGCATTATCAGAAGCAGAAACTGAAAAAAACATAAAATGATTCAGCAGACGAAACAGAACGGCTGTCTGAAGGGAGGAATGGAAAATGAACGAAACAGTGAAACAAATATGCAGGGAAATCGCGCAGGGGGAAGGGGACATTAGCCCACGAAAGCTGGAAAAGGCCGTGTATACATTGAAAGAATTGGAAAAGCGGCAGCGCCAGGAGGAATATGAGGCGCAGATAACGAAACTGGAAGAGGAACTGCTCGGCTTCATTGCCGGGCATAGGCAGGCGCGGAAGGAGACGCGGGAACAGACAGAGAAAATCCTGGACAAGATTCAAAATATGGCTTTCATGGAAGGATACCAGTACGCGGTCGCAATATTGGAAGAAAGCATGGCTGGCCTAAAATAAAAGAAACGGGCGCGCGCCTATAAAACCCCCAATATCTGGGGAAAGGGGTTATCCCGGCATGCCGGACAGGCTGCGTATAATTGAAACGGGTTTTTCAGTTTGTCTGATTTCCCGTCCAGATTATTTCAGCCCGCCGGAAATATCACAAATAATCTGTTGGACATGCGCAAGCTGCGCGTCAGTCAGCCCGGTGACCTCAATATAACGTCTGCTGTCCAGTTCCAGAAGGTAATCGGCGCTTACAGAGAAAAATTCAGCTGTTTTAACCAGCATGTCAATGGAAGGCAGGATATTGTTGTTTTCCCAGTTGGAAACGGTCTGCTTGGAAACGCCTAATTTTCCCGCTAACTGGACCTGGCTTAAACTGTGGGCGGTCTGCAGCCCCCGGATCATGTCACCGAACATGGAAGACCTCCTTTTGTGTGTTTATTTAAGACTACTAAAGTAAAACATATTTACAAAATACTAAAGTATTGTTAAAATAGACACATAGAAGGTAAAAAAATAATGAAAATGAAGAGGCGTGGTGATGTAAAGTAAGAATAGCAGATGGCAGGGAATGGATGGAAGACACAGTGGAAAAGGAAAGATGAAAGCGGGGTGGAGATAAAAGAAAGCCATTCAGACACGATTTTAAGAAAAGCATAGAAATTTAGGAGGAGTTACATATGAAGAAAAAATTAGCAATGCTGCTTGTGCTCTGCCTGGCGGCGGGAACAGTGAGCGAATCTGCCGGGATGCTGCAATCAGAGGCGGCGGAAATATCAGGAATAGGCACAGATGGGGCAGAACAGGAAAGCGACTATGAGTACAGAGAGACAGATGGAACGATTAAGATTAATAAGTACAAGGGGAGCGGCACAAAAATAGAGATTCCTTCCGAAATAGAAGGGAAAGCGGTTACGGAGATAGGATCTTTTGCTTTTAATGAATGCACAACTATAGAAAGCATAGTGATTCCGAACGGGATTAAAAAGATTGAAAGCTATGCGTTTAGTGGCTGCAGCAATTTGAACCATATTGAGATACCAGGCAGTGTAACAAGTATTGAAGCCGATGCATTTAGCAAATGCACCAGTTTAGAGGGTATTGAAATACCATCCAGCGTAACGGATCTATGTGGAAGTTTGTTTTATAACTGTAGCAGTCTAAGAAGTGTAAAAATCCCAAATCGCATAACGAGCCTTGGTTCCAAAACATTTTATGGCTGCAGCAGTCTGGAAAGCATACAAATTCCAGGGAATGTGAAATATATAGGAAGCAGCGCGTTTGGCAATTGCACAAACCTGAAAAGCATAAAGCTGCCGGACGGTATAACAAGCATTGCGGACCAGACTTTTTGGAATTGTGATGCCTTAAGCAGCATAAAGATACCAGAGGGTGTGGCAAGCATTGGATCGTCTGCATTTTCCAACTGCGATAATTTGAAAAGCGTCATTATTCCTTCCAGTGTAGTGAGCATTGAACAGGACGCATTTGACACTTATCATTCCCCGACATTGTATTGCGCGAAAGGCTCTTATGCGGAAACATTTGCTCAAACGAAAGGCCTTACCGTTAAAGATATTTCTGAGGCCCCGGCAGAAGAGCCAGGAACAGAACAGCCCGGAAATCCCGGAGAAGAGGAACCTGGGAATCCTGGGGAAGAAGAACCAGGAACAGAACAGCCTGGAAACCCCGGAGAGGAAGAGCCGGCAGAACCAGCCATAAAGGCGGAGCAAACGATTACGGCTGAAAATGTGGAAAAGACAATGGGCGATGAACCGTTCCTGCTGGACGCGGAAACGTCTGGGGATGGAACTTTATCCTATGAATCCAGGAATCCAGAGGTTGTAAAAGTGGATGAAACCGGGACAGTGACACTCTTAGCAGCGGGGACGGCGCAGATAACCATTACCGCTTCGGAAACGGACAGCTATAAAGCGGCCAGAAAGACAATTACGGTTGCCGTAATACCAGAAGGGTATACGCCTATCCATGACATTGCAGATTTATATGCCATCCGGAATAATCGGAGCGGTAAATATATTTTAATGAATGACATTGATATGTCTTCCACTGCCCAAGGAGGGGATTATGATTGTGGGACAGGCTGGGATTCTATTGAGGAGTTTTCCGGAATCTTAGATGGGAATGGATACCGGATTGTGGGGATGCAGATTTTTGGGGAGCCTGCCATTACAAGGGTTGGGCTATTTGAATCTATTTATAGAGCTGAAATTAAAAATCTTGGTATAGTGAAATGCAATATTAGTATCACAGTGAAAAATGATGCATATGTTGGGGCAATATGCGGTTATAGTGATGAGAGTGATATTAATAACTGTTATACCAGTGGAGAAATTATTATATCAGGGAAAAACACTTGTAATTATTACGTAGGGGGGCTCGCTGGAAAGGGACACTATCCGGAGTTTATAAATTGCTATAATAACTGTGAAATTGACGGTTCAGGTTTTGAAAGTATGCTTGATTGTGAGTGTTATATTGGAGGAATATGTGGGGAAATTGAGTATAATACAGGTGGTGCAATAAGAAAATGTCATAATACAGAAATGATAAGAGGAAGTATACAATCCAAAGTTGGAGCAATATGTGGTAATCTGTATGTTAGTAATGTTTCAAATACTAATTACCTGAGAGATACAGCTAACAGAGGTATTGGAAATTATACAGACAATGCCGACTGTGTTTCCCTTACCGAAACCCAGATGAAAGACCAGAGATCATTTACCGGCTTCGACTTCACCAATACCTGGGAAATCGACCCTTACTGTGAGAGCTACCCTTACCCGCAGTTAAAGAACAACCGGATGATTAGGGTCAAATCCATTGAATTATCCCCTGCGCCGACAAAATTGACCTATAACCAGGGCGAAACCATAAAAATTTCCGGCGCAGCCTTGAAAATCACATACGAAGACGACATCAGCACCACGATCCCCTTAAAAAAGGAAATGTTAAGTGGCTATGACATGTCTGAAATTGGAAAACAGGAAGTCCTTGTAAATTATGGGAATGCGGAAACCTCATTTGAGATTGAGGTGAAGGAAATCCCGGTGACGTCCGTCACAGTGTCCCAGACGCAGCTTTCCATTTACCGCGCCAAAGAGCATCAGTTAAGCGCAACGGTTGCGCCCGCCAACGCAACGGACAAAACGGTGGCCTGGGAATCTGACAATCCCTCTGTTGCGGAAGTAAGCGGAAATGGCCTGGTGAAAGCAAAATCGAAAGGGACGGCAACCATAACGGCAATTTCTTCCAACGGCCGGCAGTCAAAATGCACAGTCACAGTGCTGGTTCCGGCAGTGTCCATACAGCTGAGCCAAAACGCCGTAACCTTAAAGGAAGGCGGGCGCGTCACGCTGGCCGCCCAAATCAGCCCCCTGGACAGCACAGACGCCGTCCAATGGAAATCCGCCAATCCGGGGATAGCGGAGGCGTTTGAAGGAAATGTCGTGGCGAAAAGCGCAGGAACCACAGCAGTGACGGCCTATACGGAAAGCGGGGCCGCTGCATCCTGCACGGTTACCGTACAGAAAACAGCTCCGTCTGGAGACGATAGCCAAAATTCTGGGGGCAATAGCCAGAATTCCGGGGACAATAACCAGAATTCCAGTGGAAATGGGCAGACGCCGGGAGCCAAGCGTGCCCAGAAATTAACCTATACCAGTTCCTACCGCAAAACGTATGGGAACAAGCCGTTCCAATTGAACGTGAGAGTGGCAAAAGGGGAGGGAACCCTTGCCTATGCCAGCTCTGACCCAAGGGTCGTAGCGGTAACTGGAAGCGGGAAAGCCACCATTAAAGGGCCGGGAATCGCCGTTATTACTGTGAAGGCGAGGGCCACCGCAAAATATAAAGAAGCCACGGCTCAAATCACGGTGGAGGTAACGCCCGCCAAACAAAAAGTAAAGTCTGTGAAAGCGCTGAAAGGAAAGAAATTAAAAATAAGCTGGAAGAAAGACACAAAGGCGTCCGGCTACCAGCTGCAGTACAGCATGGATAAAAAGCTTAAGAAGGCAAAGAAAACGGTTACCATTGCAAAGAACAGGACGGCGTCTAAGATTACGCCGAAGCTGAAAACCGGAAAGCGGTACTACGTCAGAGTGCGCTCTTACAAAAACGCAAGGAAAAATGGCGGGACGCAGAGACTGTACGGCGCATGGAGCAGCGTAAAAAGAAGCGGGAAAGTGAAGAAATAGGAAACCCGCGCAAATTCAAAATGGACCGGCCTCCAATTTTCCAGGAGGCCGGCACAGCCGGGGCAAGCGGGAAACTGCGCGGCCCCGGTTTTCAAGTAAAAAACGGGGCTTAAAATTGGAATCACAAAGGAGAAGCGGGAATGGAAATTATGTTGTTAATTTACTGCATAGCAGGCTATTGGGCTGCGGGAAAGACCGTATACGCGAATAAAATCCGATTTGGGACGGCAAAGAATTTATTTTTAACGAGGTTTATCGTGGGCTTTTTCCTGGGATGGATTTTAATTCCATGGGCGCTGATAAAAAGGTGACGCGGGAAGGAAAAGTAAGGGAAAAATAGAAAGGATGATAATTGCGATGGGGATAATAATTGGGATTATTATAGTTCTTTATGTTTTATACAAGATTGGAATGGCAGGCGAAAAAAGTGATGAGGATGTATCATCTGATGAAACGCTATATGATGTGGAAATGCAGAATGAAAAAAGATACCTAAGCGATGAAGAGATTTTAAATATTTCCTCAAAAATTCTACAATGTCCTTATATAAGCGCTATAACAAAAACTGCCAGACAATTGACGGGCGAAATAGTGCAGTCGCCGATTAAAGCTGAAAAGTTAGTAGGTACAGTTGTAATGATGGAAGACTATATTAAAAATATATATATTAGCAATCAAATGATACATATTGTTTTGGGAGATGGCAAACAGCTCCACATGAGCGGGCACGAAAAGCAGTATATGTATAATGAGTATACATGTGAAATAGTAGATTTTTATGAAACCATAGAGGAGTTAAAACCGGGAGATGCAATCAAAGTAATTGGTGTGTTAGACAGAGACCATCCGCTTGTCACAAGCCGACCGGATAGGATAAAAAGAGCCATTGTTCTTAAAATTAATTATGAAATTATACCAGAAGTTGAGGAGTTTCTAAAGAGTTGGGTTTGAAATGTTGTAAATGAATTTTGAAAATGCTTACATGGAAACTTATGTATATGACGGCAAAGAATGGTATTTACTTTTAGACAAGGAAGATTATTGAAGCTGCCACTAATCTGCGGAGGGCATAAAGGAAGAATCGGAACGTAGCAAGGAAAATGGTTTTTCTGCCGTGAATAAAACGCTTTTAAGAGAAGGAAGGATGTCTATGAAAAAGTTGGACAGCAAAACAAAGGGAGAGCAGTTATTTATCTTGCTGCTGATGTTTATTATTTTTATGAGTGGGTTTTGCGTTGCAGGATGCGGCGGACAGTCATGCGAGGCTCCGCGGTATGGAAGCGAAGAAAGTGATGGGTTTACAGCGGCAGGATGTTCAATTCCTGGGTGTGGTGGATGCATATCACCCGGGAAAGGCTGCAATTCTGCATGTTGGCCGCAATCCTGCAAAGTTTCAAAGGGAAAATACAGCGGTGAAGGGGCAGAGGACAAAGGCTGTGTCACGTCGTTTGACATGAGATATTATGGAGACGGCTGCCTTGGGTGCGGGCAGTCCCAAAAATCATGCTATGTGGGGGTCGTGAACTGGGACACGGAAGATGTGGAAGCGAAAGGCGTATTCTATGGTTCCTCGGATGAAACAGAACATATGACAGGCTGTTACAATGGGGGCGGCGGATGCATGGAAACCGCCGACATATTTGGCGGATATATGTATCAATTGGAAAAAATAGAGGGGATTGATTAATCATGTACTCATACATTCATATTGCCCTCCCGTCATATACGGCAATGGCTTTGGTTGGCGGGCTTACTGCAATTGTTTTTATGTATGTGCGCCTTGAAAAATTTGGGATACCTTTTTCAACATTCATTTTTATGCTTTTCTGGTGCATGGTTGGGGGAATTGCAGGAAGCAAGGCATTATTTGCCGCAATGCAAATTCCGTGGCTGATTGGCAATCTGACACTGGAAAACATCATCTGGCTTATCCCTGGGAGCGGATTTGTTTTTTACGGCGGAGTGTTTGGCGTGATAGTTACCATATGCATATTGACAAAACAGGATGATGATTTGAGAAGGAGGGCATTTCAGCTGCCAGCGCCGGCAATGCCGCTGTTTCATGCTTTTGGAAGAATCGGGTGTTTCCTGGCAGGGTGCTGTTATGGCAAAAAATTAGAAGAGCCGTTTTTTCTGGGGACGTTTGAATTCACCCGGATACCAGTGCAGTTGGTTGAGGCAGCGGCAGAGATTTTGCTATTTGCGCTTATACTCGCCGTGGAAAGAAAAAAGCAGGAGACGGATTTGCTCCGAATTTATCTTTTTACATATGCAGTTTTAAGATTTGTGGATGAATTTTTAAGAGGTGACAGCATCAGAGGCATTTATTTTGGGATTTCAACCGCACAATGGATATCGCTGGCAATTATAGGGCATTATACGGCCAGGTACCTGAGATATAAGCAAAAGGGTTCTGAGAATTAAGTATGGATGATTTGATGGAAAAGACACATGCCGCCTATTGGACAGAGGGGCAGCGGTGCGTGGCATCCCGTTTCTTCCCATGCTTATGAAATTACTGGAAGGAAACAGCGGATCGTGATATGGCGCACAGAAGGCGCTGGCTGTAAAGAAATTGCCGGCAGTTGTGAAAGCATGGGAAAACTCCCACAATTCAATTGCATATTATAACAGTGAAACCACTGATTCAGGCAGGAGGAAAAACCTCCTGCTTTTTTCGCGCGGAAAGGAGGCGAAAGAGGATGAAAGAGCTTGAAATCGCATTGATTATCATAAGTTGCGGCGCGCGTCTGCTGGAAGTCTTAGACGAGGATTAAGCAAAGGGGCTATCGGGAAATGAAATTTGTCTACAATATATAGTTGTGCCACTGAAAGCGCTACGGTATATATTGGGGATAACTTATCATCTCCCGACAGCCCCGTACTGCAGGAGGATTTCAAAATGAACAATGCATTGAAAAAAAGAACCTACAACATTCAAAAGGAGGGAAACAATTATGGCGGCGGAAGTGGAAAGCATGTTTTATGTAAGGGAAGCCCCATGGCACGGCCTGGGGACAGGGGTGCGGGAAGCGCCGGATTCCAGGGAGGCGTTACGCTTGGCCGGGCTGGACTGGAACGTGGTGCAGGAGCCTATTTACACAGCAAGGAAGGAATTAGTGGAGGGGCACAAGGCGAACGTCCGGGATTCCGACCGGAAACCGCTCGGCGTGGTGACGGACCGCTACTGTCGGACGGCGAATTGAAGGAGACGCAGACTGCGAATTATTTTTCAAACTTTTA
>CAJUBP010000075.1 GCA_910584585.1 uncultured Lachnospiraceae bacterium
TTTTAATTTGACGTTTTTGTGCGGAAGATAGGAACTTTAGTTTGCTGGGCTACATCCTACCAGATACAGTGCCACCATTATATGTCCGTCTGCGGCGCGGACGCCTGGTACATCGCGGTGCTGATTTATGGGAGGGAGTTTAAATTCCAGAGGATAGAGCGTGACGAAAGGATACAGTCCGATTTGATCCAGATTGAAAAAGACTTCTGGGAAAGCCATGTGCTGAAACATAAAATGCCGGGCCCGGACGGCTCCAAACTTGCGGACAGCGTATTAGCGGAATATTTCAAAGATTCCAGGGAAACCTCCATCCCCCTTTCCGGGTTTGACGGGAAGCTGGCGCGCAGGGAAGAGCTTGCCGAGGGCATAGAAAAGCTGGAGACGGAGAAACGCCTCATTGAGCAGGAATTAAAGCTGTACCTTGGGGAGGCGGAGACTGCCGAGAACGCCCGGTACCGGGTGTCCTGGAAACAGGTGAGCAGCAGCCGCCTGGATGAAAAGCGCCTGAAGGAGGAACGGCCGGAAATCTACGAACAGTACAAAAAGACCATAAAGAGCAGAAGGTTTACCGTAAAAGCAGCGTAAAAAACGCGGGGGCAGGAAAAGGAATCCTGTCCCTTTTCCGCGCCGTAACAACCGCAGCCAGAAGAGCCATGACCTGAAAAACGGGCGTAGCAGAGAAACGGAAAGCGGATTTATTTTGACATACAGCCAGGGAGAAAGGAAGTGGATGTTTTGCCGTCAGACACAGGAGAAAAAGAGGCAGGGCCAAAGAATGGTACAGGCTTAAAAGAAGAACTGTCAAAAAAGGCCGGGGCCATAAAAGAAAAAGAAGGGCAGCCAAAGAAAACTGGAACTGCCAAAGAAAAGGAAAAAGAGCCGAAGAAAACTGGAATTGCCAAAGAAAAGGAAGGGGAACCAAAGAAAATCAAGCCTACAAAAGAAAAAAGCAGGGATGGGAATGAAACCCAGCCTTCCCCTGTGGAGCCTGAAAAACCGGAAAAGGCTGCAGCCCCATCCCCATTCATCCGCCTGCTGCGCGCGGATGAAATTGAGTGCCGGGTGTCCACCATCAGCCAGAAGGGCTTAAGCCTGCTCCTGTTCAAGGACGCCCGCGTGGACCAGAGGATATTGGACGAGGCCTTCACGCCCTTCGGGTGGAAGCGCACCCACCAGAGCATAGACGGGAACCTTTACTGCACCGTGGAAATCTGGGACGGGGAGAAAGGCCAGTGGATAGCGAAGCAGGACGTGGGGACGGAGAGCCGCTCCGAGAAGGAGAAGGGCCAGGCCTCCGATTCCTTCAAGCGGGCCTGCTTCAACTGGGGGCTGGGCCGGGAACTCTACACCGCCCCGTTCATCTGGGTCCCGGCGGAAGCCGCCAATATCAGCCAGGAAAGGGGCCGTTACGTCACGTCCGACCGTTTTTACGTGCAGCACATTGCCTATAATGAAAACCGTGAAATCGCGGGCCTTAGGATTGTAAACGGCAGAGGCTTTCTTGTCTATGAATTGAAACGGAAGCCGGAGATAAAATCCATCACAGGGATACAGATGGAAGCGCTGGAGCGGGAGCTTGCCCGCACCGGGGTTTCCATGGAAGCGGTATTGGAGCGGTACGGCCTGAGGGAGCCGGGGCAGATAACGGCGGAAATCTTCGCGAAAGCAATCAGCAGCCTAAAAAAGACAAAGCCGAAAGAAGCGGCGTAAAGGAGCCAGAAACGCCCGGAACGGCAGGAAATAAAAGAAGAGAAAAGGGCGCATTTACAGGAAAGGAGAAAACAGCCATATGTGGATGGAATATGAGGAATTCGCGGAAGCGGTCAAAAAAAGGATGGAGCAGGAAGTGGGGGAGGGCGGCAGCGTGTCCTTTTGCGACATGGAGAAAATCAACCAGGCCCGCTGGGAAGGGCTGGAAATCAAAGAGGAAGGCCAGCAGGCGGGGGCCGTGTTCCGCTTGAAGGGGCTTTACGCTGCCTACCAAAAAGGCGGCATGGAACACACGGTCAATTTTATCCGGGAGATGATGGAGAAGAAGCCAAACCCAGCCTCCTGGGACATCCCGGGGGAATGGGAGGAAGCGCGGGGATGCGTCCGCCTTGTCCTGCTGAACGCGGAATGGAACCGGGAATTGCTGGAAGGATGCCCCAGCCGGGAATTCCTGGATTTGGCGGCGGCGTACTGCCTGGAACTGGGAGACAAAGACTACAGGGCAACCGCCCTCGTAAAAGAATATTATCTGGAAAGCTGGGGCGTCACGGAAGGGGAGCTGTGGGAGACGGCCCTGGAAAACCTGCGGAAGGAGGAATATGGGATAAAGCCCCTGTCGGAAATACTGGAATCCATGCTGGGGCCAAGGATGGGCAGCTTCCATGACTTCCCGTTTCTGTATGTTTTGACAAACCAGCGGGTGAGCCATGGGGCGGCCGGAATCCTAAGGAAAGACCTCCTGGAAGAGTTTTCAAAGCTGGCGCGTGGGAATTTTTACATTTTGCCAAGCTCCGTGCATGAAACGCTGCTGTTAGGGGATGGCCCAGGCATAAAAGCGGAAGACTTAAGGGATATGGTGCAGTCCATCAACCGGGATGAAGTGAGCCAGGAAGAGTGGCTGTCAGACAATGTCTATTACTATGATAAGGAAAAAGGAAAACTTGAGATTGCAGAATGAGTAAGAAATTTTAGATTTTTGTTAAAGTTTTATTAAAAGTATTCCCATTATCCCATTATCCCGCCTTAATCTGGTATATTAAGGAATACGGTCATGCACTACTTACAGAACAAGGGGGTTTGTGGGATAATGGGATTTTCAAAAGAGGAATTAAAGGGAATGAGAATAGCCAAGGAAGAACTTTTTCTAAGTTTAGAAAATACGTGTCCAGATTTATATAGGGATTGTCTTAGAGACGCAAAAGAAGGAATAGGAATGCCTGAAAACTGGACAGGGGATTACTCTGAGGATAAGAGATATGAAATAATAGCAAAGAATAAAATTAAGGATACGTTAAGGTCTGATTTAATGTTTGTGAAATCAGTTATGGGGAATAACCTGGCAGTTTATTTAGGGGAAGAAATCAGTGATTTACTGGTGATTTTATTTCATTTCAGAAATGAAGTTACGGATGCATTGTACAGATGGGAAAATAAGTCAGAAAATAACAAAATAAAAAGTATTAATGCGCAGGTTAAAACAGGAAAATTTCTGTATAAATATGAAGAGTTGTATCAAAACCTGATTGAAATTACAAATAAGTACAGAGAAGGGCGAATTATTGATAGAGAAATAGAAAGGCATGCGTGTGTAGGATTCTATAAGGATATTTTATCAGTGAATCAGGCATGTATAAAAAAAATTTGCGAAAGTTACGACTGGAACTACTTATTATATGCACTGGAACAATGGTGTTTGTGTATAAAAGATGCAATAACAGTAATGAGGCGTATAGAGAGTGAAAATGCAAATTTGTATTATGCAGATGCTTATTTTATTCTAATTTTTGAAAGCATGAGTAAAGTTTTATACCAGATATACCAACGTGAGATTATTCTTGAAAATAGGAAATGGAACATGAATATATTCTTTCACCGGGTGCAAGAGGATGTGAAAGTAAAGTGTAAATACTCTTTTGAAAAATATGATTTGATTCAGAATTATGGGATACATCTGCTGATGTACAGTTATTGGGAAGAACGGGAAATATTTTTATCAATATTGCAAGCACTGCAGGAAGAGCTGAATACAGGGCAATACAAAGAGTATGATAGAGAGTATGATATTCAGAAACTAAACAAAGAATCATTGACAATTGAAGAAATCAGAGAAAATTTTTGTGAGGATACTACAGAAAGGATGGGAAGATTTAAGGTAAAATATGAAGTATGCAAAGAAGTTTATCGGTGGTATAAAAAACATCATTAGCAAACATTCCAGGGTAATGAAATAACTATTTTGAAAGCAATATACCGGGAATGTTTCATTTATGGCAATATACCACCTAATATATCTAAAAAGGGAATGAAATCATTTTTTAATGATATAAAAGAAAAAAAGTTTTCTGAAGCGCGTAATATGAGTGAGATAGAAATGTTTGTGTTTAGGAAAATTGAAAGAGGAATTAAGCGGGAACGCAATATGCTTGATAACTATAGAAGGGAATTGGAATTTATGCAAGAATTTCATCTGTTTGAAAAAACTATAACTGAGAAGAAAAATATGCAAGGGCATTATCTGTCGGATTGGACTCAGATTCTTTTAAATAATATTGTATGGTTTTTGGAAAATAATATGTAAAGACGTTATTTGCCAAATGAACTGTGAGTTTCTATTAATAATAAAAAAATATAAGATTAAAGCTTAAGATAGCGGGATATGGAATTTATAAAAACATTCATATTCCGCTTTATTATTTTCAACAAATATTTCTTTCCCACGCTGCCAATTTTGCAAAACGATTTCCACTGTGATTCTTAATGCCAAAAACTGTTAACTTGAGAAAAAGGAGGCGATGATATGAAACTTTTTAGTCACATTGAGCAAGAGGAAACGGAGCGAAAAAAATTATTTTCGAAAATTGTTCCAGAGACAGAGATGGGGGAAAAAATTGATATTTCGGCATCCCCAAAGCGTCTTTTTTCTCCTGTTGAGAAACCGAACCCCATGGTTGCGTTAAAAACGCAAAATGAATTTCCGAAATCGGAAAATTCACTGAAAAATGTGATTTCGGCTTCAAAGAATGAATTTTGCATGGGCAATTTTTCCTATCAAAATGGTGAATTGATATACCAGGACGAAAAGACGCAGAAAACAGTTGTTATTGGAAATTTTTGGATTGAGATAAAGGAAGAAATTATTCGTATCTCAGAAATTTGTAATGAGCAGAATCTCACCATTGGCAAAAAGGAAGATGTAAAATGGAGGGTTGCAATTCATTGCATGGGGAAAATTTTTGAATCAGAAACAGGAGTTAAGGAACTGCTGTCAGAAAGTAGAATCCTAAAAATCACAAGAGATAGAGCTTTTTTGGAACAGGAAAAAGAAGGGAAGAGGCTATATAAAAAATTTGTCAATACTCTGATTACGAATTCCCATTTCGAAAAAAAGTACTTATTCTCCAACACTGGCTGGATTAATATAAGCGGAAAGGGCTGGGTATATCTCACAAGGGAGGGGATTATTGGGGAAACTGGGAATCAAGTTAGAGCGGACGTCCCATACCATTTTTTATATAATCCGCAACGAGTTGGGACAAAGGGGATTTTTGATGAATTTTTCGGTTTACGCCAGTTATGCAATGGAAATGGAAAGATGGACAATTCGATATTTTTGATGCACTATAGCATTACCGCGGTTATGACAACCTTTTTTCAAAATGCAGGAATGGGGGTGAATTTTATTGTGGCATTAATTGGTTCCACGAATTCCCAGAAAACGGCTGTAGGCTTGATTTTTACTAGGCTTTTTGACCGGACATCTGCATATCTGCCAGATATCCGATTTAATTCAACGGAAGCGGCAATCGTAGAAAAAATGAATTTGTACGGCGATGCAATCTTGATGGTGGATGATTTTGTCCCATATGCGGCTAAGGGAGTGGCATCAGAGCAACGGAAGAAGTCAGAAATTCTAATTCGAAGTTATGGTGACAGGGAGCCAAGAAAACGCTCCAAGGCATACGCCAAAATTAAAGATGTTCCGGAGTACAGCCCGGTGAAGGGATGCTGCCTGATGACTGGGGAAATCTTTCAGACAGAATCAGAGTCATCCGATACGCGTGTGATACAGCTGCAATTCGAACGAGGGGACGTTGATTTGGAATTGCTTACATTTTACCAGGAAAACTTACTGAATTACCCAACGTTTTTCTATGATTTTATTCAATTTGTTCAGGAAAATGCGGAGCAAATCCAAGAAATTATGCGCAAAAAGTTAAAGGAAGCCAGAACGCAGATGTGTCACAAAATCTTGACGCCCCGATTTATTGACTCTTTCGCCATTATCTCAGCAGGGGTGCGAATTTTCTATGATTATGCGTATACAAGGGGATTTCTGAGTGCCGATGAGGTGTGGAAATATTATACAGAAGATATGAGAAGCATCGAAAGAGTCATTATTAAAAATGACCGCGAGTCAAAGACAAAAAGCCCTGCAACCACAATTTGTCTGGCATTAGAACGGGGATTGCAAACCGGAATGGTGACCCGCTGCTATTTTAGGGACATGGAAAAACAGGGGGATTTTTTGCACATAGTTGCTGAGGATGATGTTTACTTATATGTCTTGCCAGAAACCTTATGGCAGCTTTACAAAGATTTCTGCAAAAATACCGGTGAAGAAACAATATATAGGAATGGCAGGGAATTACACTCTCCAATGAAAAAGGAAGATTTGCTCTTAATTAAAACAGAGGGAAAAAATAAACAACTGCGGACGACCCACAAAATTGGAAATTTTACGTCCAAACGTTTTTTCTTGATAAAGAAAAAAGAAATGAAAAAATTGTTGGAAACATATGAGGACTTTTAAAAAAATTAAAAAATAAAGGGAGGAAACTAAGAATGGAAAATGAAACAAAAAAAGATAAAATTCAGGTTCCAATCAGCGAAAAATTCATGCTTACACTGGAAGAAACGGCCGCATATACAGGCGTTGGAATGCAAAAACTGCGTGAAATAAGTGCAGATGAACATTGTGATTTCATCCTTTGGATAGGCCGCAAGCGTATGTTCAAGCGTAAAAAGCTGGAGGAACACTTAGAAAAAACATATTCAATTTAACAGCAGAAGGCTGCAGGATGAATTTCCCTGCAGCCTGAAAAATGGAGGGAAACCATGCAAGAAAAAAGATTTGACAAAAAGCACAGATTATTGAAAAAAGGGGAAACCCAGCGCGCGGATGGCTATTATACCTACCGTTGGACATCCCGAAATGGAAAAAGGCATAGCGTAACTGCAAGAACGTTAGAAGAACTGCGGGAGAAAGAAGAGGGAATTATCAAAGATACTGCAGATGGGATACGGGCAGAAAATAAAAATGTAACATTGGATGATATGTTTCACCTATGGAGCAAGCTGAAAAGAGGATTAAAAGGCAATACGTATCAAAACTACTGCTATATGTACCGAACATTTGTCAGCCCCGAGATTGGTAAGCTGCGGATAGCCACATTGCGGAAATCCGACCTAAAAGCCTTTTATAACTCATTGATGGACGATAAAAACCTGAAAATAGCCACAGTGGATAATATCCATACAGTGCTGCATCAAGTCCTGGAAGTTGCGGTGGAGGACCGTTACATGCGTACAAACCTTTCAGATAATTTGTTGAAGGAATTAAGGCAGTCACGCAATATAGGGCAGGAGCATCGGAAAGCGCTGACTGTTCCCGAACAGGAGTTATTCTTAAATTACCTGCGCCGGGAAAATACGCCATACCATCATTGGTATCCAGTTTTTTCGGTAATGGCAAACACAGGGCTGCGGGTGGGGGAAGTCACAGGGCTGCGTTGGGAAGATGTCGATTTTGAGGAAAATTTGATTCAAGTGAACCATACGCTGGTTTATTATAAACACGCAGACAATGGCTGTTATTTCAGCATTCATACGCCAAAGACGGCCGCCGGAAAACGGGTCATTCCAATGCTTGATGAAGTAAGGGAAGCGTTTCTGGAAGAAAAGCGTTACCAAGAGTTAAGCCAATTAACCTGTAAAGCGGTGGTGGATGGATATACGGACTTTATCTTCATTAATCGCTTTGGAAATGTGCAGCACCAGGGCACTTTAAATAAAGCGCTCCGCAGGATTATCCGGGACTGCAACGACGAACAGCTTGCGAAAAATCAGAAAGATCTTGTATTGCTTCCGAGGTTTAGCTGCCACAGTTTAAGGCATACTTTTACCACAAGGCTTGTGGAAGCAGGGGTGAACCTGAAAGTTATTCAGGACGCATTGGGACACAAAGACTTTTCCACTACCATGGATGTGTATACAGATGTGACAAAAGAATTGCGGCAAAGGGAATTTGACAACTTGCAGGATAGAATGAATCAAAAGAAATATAAAGGAAACAAGGCAGAAGAAGGCGGGAAAAATTAAACTGGTTTCCGCCTGACGCTTTTTTATAGCCTTTGCTGATATCCCTTTGTAAAATTAAAATAAACTGAATAAGAATAGCCGCGATTGCAAGGATTAATAATAAAACAACCACTGTAAAAAAGGTTCATAGTATGCTTGAATTTTAAGTAGGCAGATGATATTATGAAATCAGAAATGAAACGAGGAATTTTATATGGCCAATATATATGACGGAGCATTCCGAACAATTTTAAACGATTGCCGGCAGCTGATTATTCCGGTAATTAATGAAATATTTAAAGAAGGATATGATGGGAATGAAAAGATTGAATTCTTCCCAAATGAACATTTTCTGGACCAACAGGATTCAGCAGACAGGGAACGGATTACAGACACCAATTTTAGAATTATAGGCAGGATGACAAAAAAATATCATCTTGAGTGTGAAAGCAGCCTGCCGGATGGGAAAATCACTGTAAGGCTTTTTGAGTATGACGCGCAGATAGCCCTTGATGAAAGCGAGGTCAGCGCGGAAACTTTGACAGTGACATTTCCCAATACAGCAGTGCTGTACCTTCGGACATACCAGAAAACACCGGATAAAATGAAATATGTGATTGTCACGCCTGGCGGGACAGTTCAGTATGATGTGCCGGTGATGAAGGTCCAGACCTATTCATTAGACGATATTTTTGATAAATGCCTGTTGCTGCTGATTCCATTTTATATCTTTTCACATGAGAAAAGTTTTCCAGAGTATAATAGTAATGTACAAAAGATGAAAGAATTGAAAGCGGAATATCAGGATATCCTAGAAAGGCTTGATAAACTGGAATGCCAAGGAATAATCGGGGCATTTGATAAGCGGACAATCATAGAACTTTCCAATGATGTGATTCAGGAGATTGCGCGGAAATATGAGAATATACAGAAAGGCATGGGTGATATTATGGGTGGGGCATTGATTGAAACAAGCGCACGAAAATTAAAGAAGGAAACTCAAAAAGAAGTGGTGGTACGTCTGTTGAAGAGAGGAAAGCTGACGGTGGAAGAGATTGCGGAGGACACGGGGCTTAGTGTCACAGAGGTTGAACAGATTGCGGAAATTACTGCAGTATAAAGGGAACGGCATACTGATTTTCCAAAATATGGTGATGCGGTACAGGAACAATTTATTGTACCACTCTTGTACCAATTTTGTGCCAATTGATAAAAGGATGCTGTAGAATTATAGAGGGATATGGGAAAAAGCAAGAGATGGAATGTACGGAAGTGCAGTAGTTTGAAGGATTATGGAGAACTGTAATAAAGGACATTCTTACAGTCCCGACGATGAAAACTTTGGGTAAAGAAAGCCAGTAAAATCAATGGTTTCAGCGGTTTTGAGTTGTGATTTACTACAAATTTACTACAAATTTGCTACGCATAATACGTGATAATACTGAATAATACGTTTTTGCGGCATTCAATTTTATAAGGTATGTACCTTTAGGACACTTTCCAAGTGAGAATTTGGAAGTGTCCTTTTGTTATGGTCAAAATATAAAATTGGAGGTAGAAAGAATGAACAACACAGCGTTAAGAGCAGGGGCGCAGAGTGCCAACAACACACACATGGTTTTTGCAAACGAGGAACATGAAAGATTCTATTATGAGAAACTGGAACAGGCGAGGTATCAGGACTGCTATCATAAGGCTTTGATCTACATTCTCGGTATTTCTGAGGACACGAGGAACCATTTCAGCCAGATTTACGATATGAAGTCCGGGTGCGTCAAAACAGAGTGTCTGCATCAGGGCTGGCAGACCAGCGG
>CAJUBP010000076.1 GCA_910584585.1 uncultured Lachnospiraceae bacterium
AATATCTCCGCTGCCCTCTTTTTGGATTGGAAAAGCGATTTTAGAAAATATGCCGATTTATATGCTGCCCGCATTTGTTTTATCTGCTATGTGGATTTGCTTTTTGTTTGAACGATATTTGCGTAAAATCTAGGAAGAAATAAGGGCTATACTAGTGGTAAATTCTATCAACAGCATTTGGGTAGGAGTTGCCGGATCATTAGGTGTGCCGGATTTTATATAGAATTCCGGCGATTTGCCGCCATACCGAAGGGGAGGGGTGTTGCAGGTTTACGGAAATCTGTTATAATAAAATTGGAGAAAATGTAATTATACGTTAAAACGCAATTGATTTGTGAAATAGCCTGCAATTTTCTTACAATAATTTGAAGCTTTTGGCTCGCAGGCACAAAAATCCAACAGAAAAGTTTAGAGAACAGGAGGAATGGAAAATTAGTTTAGGGACGAAAACGGAGGCAGCGCCAGAATCTGGCTCCCAGAAAGCAGATGTGAAAACAACATCCAAGGATTCCGTGTTCCGCGATTTGTTTGGGGAACGCAAGTATGCCTTGCAGTTATACCAGGCAATCCACCCGGAAGATACGGATGTGACAGAAGAGGATATAGGGAACGTAACGATAAAGAATGTATTCACTGACCAGGAGTACAATGACCTGGGAATGACAGTCCGTGGAAAATTGCTCCTAATGCTGGAAGCGCAGTCCAGCTGGACAATGAATATTATCATCAGGATTTTTCTTTACCTGGCGCATACTTGGAATGAGTACATTGAGAGCACCAAACAAAACCGGTATGGCAGTAAAAGTATACAATGAACAGATAAGGCTGCATGGCAAGACCAGGGAGGCAGTGCTGGAGACAATACGGATATGCAAGGACAGAGACGTGCTGAAAGAGTACTTGTCGGGACGCGGGAAGGAGGTTGTAAACATCATGATGGGTTTGTTCGACCAGGAAAAGGCAGTGGAGCAGTTTGGAAATGAAAAGAAGGAGGAGGGCCGTGTGGAGGGCCGCAAGGAAGGCCGTGCAGAAGGAAAACTGGAAGGAAAAATAGAGGCAGCCATAAACATGAAGGCAGAGGGCCTGCCGGAAAGCATGATTGCCAAAATTTTGAATGTAGGGCTGAACATTGTGCAGGAATGGGTGGCAGGGACAGCCGTGACAAGATAAAGAGAGCGGATACAGCTTTGAAAGAGTGAAGACAGATGAACAATGTGATAAACAATCCATCCGAGAGAATCAAAAGAAAATTTATAGGGGCGCTGAAAATTTTAATGGAATCAGAACCTTTAGACCGGATTACCGTTACCGAG
This sequence comes from uncultured Lachnospiraceae bacterium, assembly GCA_910584585.1. GTDB lineage: Bacteria > Bacillota > Clostridia > Lachnospirales > Lachnospiraceae > Petralouisia. The sequence continues at coordinate 1,314 of CAJUBP010000076.1, forward strand.
ATTGTAAATGCCTGTGAGGTGACCAGGCCTACGTTTTACCGCTATTTCAAGGACAAATACGATTTAGTGAACTGGTATTTTGATATCCTTGCCCAGAAATCCTTCCGGCAGATGGGCGTAAGCCTGTCTCTGCGGGAAGGATTGGTGAAGAAATTCCAGCTGATGATGGAAGAACGGGTATTTTTTTCTTCCGCATTTTCTTCTTCTGCGCAAAACTGTCTGATTGATTATGACTATGAATGCATCTATCAGTTTTATCAGGATGTGATACATAAAAAAGATCCGGCTCTTTTGACCCCTGAGATTGATTTCCTGCTGCGGATGTACTGCCATGGCTCCATCTTCATGACGGCAGAGTGGACGAAAAACCATATGGATCTGCCGCCGGAGGAAATCTCAGGCCGCCTGCTGGATGCGCTGCCGCCGAAATTATATGAATTGTTAAAAGATTTGTGAAAATTAAGAATACGTTACAGCCAGGGAAAAATGTAAAATATATTACAGTTTCCTCTGCCTGTAACGTATGTTACATTTGGCAGGAAATGTAACTTGTATCTGGATGTCCTGGACCCTACAATAAAAGTACAAATATTTCACAGAAAAAGAAAGGAAGGTATTTTTATGGGTAACATTCCAGAGACAGCAAAAATAGCAGTATTGACAGGGGAAAAAAGAATCGATATCAAAGAACTTCCAATCCCGAAAATCAATGACGACGAGGTTCTTGTAAAGGTTGAGGGATGCGGAATCTGCGGAACCGACGTCCATGAGTACAAGGGAGATCCCTTTGGTTATATTCCCATCCAGCTCGGCCATGAGGGAACCGGGACCATTGTAGGAATCGGCAAGAATGTAACTGCAGATTATTCCGGGAAGCCGCTTAAAGTGGGCGATAAAATCGTAACTGGATTAAAGCCCTGCGGAACCTGCGATACTTGTAAAAACCACCCGGAGCAGATTCACTTATGTGACGGCGGAGAGATTTTTGGCCTGTTAGCGGGCGAGGAACATTTCTTCAACGGCTGGTTCGGCGAATATATCAAAATCAACGCCGGAGGGGTTATTTTCAATGTATCGGATATGGAGGATTTAGACAGCCGCCTGCTGATTGAGCCGGCAGCGGTGGTTGTCCATGCGGTAGAGCAGGCAAAGCAGATTTTTAATTTCAAGCACAACTCCTATGTTTTGGTTCAGGGCTGCGGGCCCATCGGATTGCTTTTACTGACGACTGTGCGCACCATGGGCTGCAGGAATATTATTGCGGTAGACGGGGACGAAAAGCGTCTTGCAATGGCTCAGAAATTAGGAGCAAAATGGACCGTTAATTTTATGAAAGAGGATGGGGAGGCTGTTGTAAAAGAAATTACCGAAGGCAAAGGAGCGGAGATGGCATTCCAATGTACTGGTTCTCCCAAAGCCGCTTCCACCATATGGCATTATGTACGCAGGGGCGGCTCCATGTGTGAATTAGGATTTTTCGTAAATAACGGCGATACCACCTATAACCCCCACCTGGATATCTGCAATAAGGAAATTAAGGCCATTGGCTCTTGGACCTACCAGGCCAAGGACTGGCTGCATGCAATGGAAATGCTTAAAGAGGCCGCAGCAATCGGCTTGCCGGTTGGAGAACTGGTTTCCCACAAATTCCCATTGGATGAAATCAATGAGGCAATGGAGACAAATATCCGGATGGATGGGTTTAAGATTGCAATTGTGAATGGGTAACCGATTGTCCATACTGTAGAAAAAATTATTATGAGAAAGCGGAAGGATGGACAGTCAGAGAGGGCAGCTAAGGAACTGTCCAGAAATAACTTGTGAATAGTTCCTAACCGCAAGGGGCTGCCGGGAAATGGAATTTTCCTGCAATATATCGTTGTGCCACTGAAGGCGCTATAGTATATATTGTGGAACTTATCATTTCCCGGCAGCCCCTTTGCGTGCCCGGGGAAGAAACGGTTCAATAGGCGAAAGCTGCCAATTCCCTGGCGGCAGAAATGTAAGGAACAGCCGCAGACATTTGCCGCTGGAAGAACTGGGAAAACTATCAAAAAAAAATTAAAAAAATAATAATTTTCTGTAACTTTTCAAAGCATTCTGCGACTGGTAGAATGTACAGAGAAATTCCTGCAGGGATATCCAGATTTTTAAGGGAGGTACATAGGTGGAAGATACAGAGATTATTGATTTATTCTGGAAAAGGGATGAAGCGGCAATACAGGAATTAAGCCGCAAATATTCGGGATACTGCTATAAAATCGCATGGAATCTTTTGGGAAGCCGTGAAGATGCGGAAGAATGCCTGAATGACACCTGGTTTGCGGCCTGGAAATATATACCTCCCCAAAGGCCAAAGGTATTGTCTGTTTTTGTAGGAAAAATAACCCGGGGATTTGCCATAGATACTTTCCGCAAGAAACATGCGGGCAAGCGGATGGATTTGCATATGGAAGACGTCTGCGGTGAGATGGATGAATTGAATTTTTCCTACACTGTGGATGAGCAGATGGCGGAGCAGGAGCTGGCAGAGGCAATCGGAAGATTTCTGCGGAAGCTGAAAGAAGCGGACAGGGACATTTTTATTAGGCGGTACTGGTATCTGGATTCCATAAAAGCGATTGCCAGGCGGCATGGCGTAACCGAAGGCTGCATCCGCACAAATTTATGCAGAAACCGCAAGAAACTATTCCGCACGCTGAAACGTGAGGTGCTGGAATGAAGAGGGAATCTGATATTTGGAAAAATTTGCGAGCATGGATGAAGAATTGGAGGAACGGGAGGCATTGGATTGAAGAGAGAATCTAATATTTGGAAAAATTTGCGAGCATGGATGAGGAATTGGAGGAACGGGAGGCATTGGATTGAAGAGGGAATTTAATTTTTCGGAAGAATTTGCGAATATTGATGAGGAGCTGGTGAAACGTGCGGGAGAAGAATGGGAGGTGCAAAAACACCATGTTTTTCAGTTGTACAGCCGAAAGATTGCCAGTGCGGCAATTCTTGTAATGGTTTGCAGTGCGATACTTGGCAGTCCTGCCGTGCAGGCGATGGTGAAGGAATTTACCACGAAAATCGGCGAAGCGCTGGGAATTTCCAAGGATTTGTCCTCTTATGCGGAAATCGTGAACCAGAAGCAGACGAAAAACGGGATATCCCTGACGCTGAAAGAAGTGATTGTGGATGACCAGGTATTGATTGCGTCTGTCCATGTGGATTTCGATGAGGGGGAAGAGATGCCGTTGTGGATTAATGAAGAAAAAACACAGATTAACGGGCAATGCCCGATGACCTATGAAAGCACCCAGGCGTCCGGGGATGTGGGAGAAGTTTCTTTGCCGTCCCATGACCTGGTCCTGATACAGGTCTATGAGGAGCAGGTTCTGCCGGAAGGAGAAGTGGAGGTGCATCTTGTGGTGGAGGCCGGGGAGTTTGGCCAGATTGATGCAAAGCCTGGCGGAGCTGCCCAGGGAGAGACCGAGTTTGTGTACGATTTCATCCTTACGGCGGAGGAATTGAAATCCCAGACAGTGAAGCAGGAACTGGACCTCACTGCCGCAGCCTCCAAATCAGGGCGCAGCGACCTGGTTTTCAAGGAACTGGCCATGAATGACCTGTATTGCAGGATGATAGCGGAAGGCGTTACATGGGATGACCCATGGGTCAATGAGTATGAGCTGAAATTGAAGGGGACAGATAGCTTTGGGAATCCGGTGAGCCTTGCGTGGCAGGGATTTATTTCGGAAAATGAAATGCGTTTTGCCACAGATTTTCTCGGCGATTATGAAGAAGGCGTCTCAGTGGAAGACGGGGATTTCCGGATGTCCCTTCCGGATAAGGACTGTGAATACCTGAATCTTCAGCTGTATGAGCGGAAAATAATCTGGGATACGGTGGAAGAAGGCCAGGAGGAAGATGAGGAATATGGCTCCCAGATCCTGGGAAGCGGCCAGGAGGCCTATATGGGAAAGGAAAACTACGGCTGGGAGCCGGTGGGCGATCCCTTCCGTGTGCCTGTTGCCCACAAGGAAACGCCTAGGCCATAAAAATAACATGGCCTGGATAAACCAGAAAGGCGCGGCACAAAATTTTGCGCAGGAAAATTGTCTGTAAGAATCTAAAATATGCAGAACAGAAAGGCACGACGCAAAATTTTGCGCAGAAAAATTGTCTATAGGAATCTAAAATATGCAGAACAGAAAGGCGGGAAAAAACATGAAAAGAAAATATTTTGTAACAGCGATAGCGGTAATTTTATGTATGGCAGCATTGGGGACGGCTGTGTATGCGCTGGCGGCCGGTAAGGCTTCGGGGGAACCGGCAGAGGAAAACCTTTTGGAAGGGCAGGAAGAGGCAGGCCTCCCGGAGGAAAAGATATTCCGAAATGAAAAAGGGGATATGGTCGGGATAGACGTTACCGGCGAACCTGTGGGGATGGAATACAGGAGCATTGATTTTAAGGCGTTGCTGGGAACGGAACAGTTCAAGGAATATGAAAAGCTTGGCCTGGCCTATGATAAGGATGCGGAGAAATTATATTTTGCAGGAATGGAGGTGCGGATGCTGGAGGATAACTATGAGGATGGAGTGGCGTTACAGTATATTCCTGAAAACTGGGACGAAGTATATAGGGATTCCCAGGTAAGTCTCACTGCGGCGCGTGACCGGGGATACCGCCTGAAATATTTTGAGGTAGCGAGATTATCCGACGAGAGCGGGGAAAATCCAGAATGGGCAGAGGGGATGGATGAGAGCGGCGGAAATCTGGAATTGACAGAGGAAATGGATGAGAGCGGGGAAAATCTAGAATTGACAGAGGAAATGGATGAGGATGAGGAGGCTGGGGAGGAACTGCTGCCGGCGGATGAAACTGCAGATTCTGGAAACGGCATGCAGGAGCTTTATAACCGCAGCGTTATTGCAAAAGAATATGCGGACCAGGAATTTGAGAAATTCTTAGATGCCTTTGATTCAGACTGTAAAATCCTGGAAACCTCCTATGGATTTTATATATCAGAACCGCCCACTTACCTGGTGGGATATCGATATAGCAATGGGGTGAAAGATGATTTGGTCTATGCCTATAAAATCAGTGTGGATGATGAGGGGATGTGCAAGGTTCTGGAAGAAGGGGCAAAGACTGCAGGATTTTTGTTTGAAAAGCAGTAAAATAGTGGGAAATAATATTTTTATGAAGGATTCCAGGAGAACGAAGCGGAAGGCTGGGCGAATGGATAAGACATATAGGAAAAATAAGGCTGTGTGCAGAAGCGCTCATGGCCTTTTTATTTTGACATAGAAAATGATAAAAAAGTGATGTAGAAATGAATTAAACTTTTTTGTTGATAAAATAAAAAATAAGTACATATTATAACGTAAAAAGAAAAATGAATTATATAAAAAAGTTGACTTTGAAATATAATGGATGTATAATGGAAAAAGCAGGAGGGACAAAATGAAGGTTAATAGCATAACGGTCGGAGGATTTAAGAATTTACGCATTACAAAGATTGAATTGGGGCAAATATGTGCATTGATATCTCCCAATAACTACGGTAAATCAAATTTGTTAGAAGCGATTGATTTTGGACTGGATTTTATCCATGAGTCTAGAAGAGGAAGAAAGAGCATGATGGGATGGATTAGGGGGATACCGCTTTGCTCTGCATTGGAAAACTCAGAATATATATTTGAAATGGAATTTACAGATAATTCTTTAGCCGAATATAAATATGTGAAATATGGTTTCTCTTTTAAATGGCATCGGGATGATGGTGCGGGAGACACCATAACAGACGAATGGATTGAGACAAGGGAGAATACAAGCGTCAGATATACTTCCTATTTAAAGCGCAGGGAAGGAAAATATAGAAAAGGAAAATCTACCAATGCATATCGGAAAATAGAATTAGACGGTTTACAGCTGGCAGTAGATGTGCTTGCCTTGGTGGAAGATATTGAGATTGCAAAAGTGGTTAAGGCGATTCGAAATGTGGTATACAGAGTTTGTTCATCGCTTGACTTAAGAGATAAGTACCAGCCATCCCCGTTGGAGTATATTGAGGGTGAGGAAGAATTGCTTCGGTTTGATGATGACGATATTCCAAAAGCATTGTATCGATTGAGAGGCAGAGCGCCAGAACAATATAAATTGTTTGAGGATGCGGTATTTACTTTATTTCCTGAATTTACAGCAATCAATTTGAATGAGTATTTGTTGGCAGACCAGCAATTGAGCCATAAGATGACGGTGACTGTTGCGGATAAAGAATTATCACAGGCAGAGATTGAGAAGGAAATACCCTTTAAACTGCGGGAACAGGTATATAGGCTGTTTGTTACATGTAATTATTTAAATCAGCCAATGAGCATGGCAAATATGTCCGCTGGAACGAAAAGGGTAATCTGGCTTTTGGCGAATGCGTTTATATCTAATTATTTCGGAACAGGCATCATAGGGGTGGAAGAAATTGAAACAAGCATTCATCCCAGAATGATTCGGCAGCTGCTGGAAATTTTGACAGAAGCTGTTGGGGATACGCCTCTTCTTGTTTCTAGCCATTCTCCATATTTAGTACAATATTTGAAACCAGAGAAAATATATATAGGCGTCCCGAATCAGGAAGGGGTTGCTGAGTTTAGAAAGATACAAAAAAATAAGCTGAAAACGATTATTGCAAATGCAAGGGAATTAGATTTATCTGTTGGTGAATACCTGTTTGAGCTGTTATCTGGAGATTCTGACGCATATGCAACGTTGGAAAGCTTTTTGGAGGGGGCTGGTAAATGACAGAGGTATATACAGAAGGGATAGCGTTTATTTTGGAGGGAGCGACAGAGAAAACGTTTTACCTGAATATTTTGAAATATTTTTCAACGTTGGATGTAGAAGCATCATTTGAAAAATGCATTTCTGATACCGATGGAGAGATATTTTACGTATGGAGTGATATAAATAAAAAAGTTCTTGTTAAGTTGTATGTGGTTGGTACAGTAACGCAGATTATACATTCGGGTAAATGGTTTAAAAACAGGTGTGCTCAAAGACAAAAGATTCCATGGTCAGTGTATTTGTGCTATGATACAGATTCTCCAAGAGCAGATATCAGCAAGTTTTTTGAAGGGGATTGGAAACGTTTAAGAGATACTCTGGTTAAAAATCATGCGAAGCATATTGTTGATTTGGCTGCTAGTGCAGATATTGAGGATGTTTTGCTGTGTGATATGGAAGGGGTATGTGAATACTTGAATATTTCAGTTCCGATTGAACTAAAAGGGAGAAAAGGAAAGGCCAAAATGAAGGCTCTTTATAGGAGCTGCGGCGCAACTTACCACGAAGGTGAAAGGGCTGAAACAATGATCCAGACGTTGAATTTTGAAAAAATCGTATTATCTTCGCCGATAGGACTGGAAAGATTAAAAAAGCATTTGCTGAAAAATGAAATGAGTTGAACTTTTAGAGGAGGAAAAGTGAGTCTCATTTTTGAAAACCAAAAAAATATAAGCAAATTTAAAATGAAATAAACTTTTAAAAGCAGTATGCTGAAATGTATTTGGAAATATAGAATGCATGGCGGTTAAATTAAATATATAGGGTATTCAAAAAATATAGAAGAGAGATTTAGTAAAATCAAGAGCTGAAGTGGCAGCTTCAACTCTAAAATGATTTTACTGATGACCAATAGATGATCTTAGCTAACAAATTTATTCTATCATCTGTTAATCTTTTTTTCAATCCCTATTTCAAATATTGTGAGGATAGGTCATCTCCTTTTTATAAAACATTGAAGAATAATATATGTAAAGGAGAATAGTGTGAAGCCTTCACGTGGAGGTTTAGGCATAGTAAAATAAGCACCAGAAAAC
>CAJUBP010000077.1 GCA_910584585.1 uncultured Lachnospiraceae bacterium
GAATTTAAGAAGAGTGGGGAGATGCAAGCGTGAAGAAATTTCCAGACATCAGGCGGTGGTTTGACATCGTAAATTATGCTGAAATCAATAGCTGCAGGAAAATTGAGATAAACATGAAGGATTTATCCGATACAGAGATAGATGAATTCTGCAAAGAGTTCGCCCTGTTTATCTGCAGGCTTAGATGCCCATCTGCTAAACTGCTGAGGGAAATGGAAGATGCTGTCAATGGCAGTTCCGTATTGAACAGCGGAAGAAAGAAAATTTTCCAGGATATATTTTATACAGGTTTTATCAGTGATGATAAGTATAAGTTGACGAAAGATTTCAAATTATCATTTGATGATGATGCAGTGAAAGGATATTTTGGCGAGTGCTTTTACTACATATTAAGAGAACAGATTTTTGAAGACGAAAAGGTTTACATAGAACCGAAATTCCCTAAGAAATCATCAAAAGTTCCTGGAATTGATTTTGTTGATATACGTAAAGATGCGGATGGCTATTATATGATAATTGGAGAAGTGAAAACAACCGGGAACAGTTACAGTACAAGACTGCCGGAAATCATCCAGGCGTTCCAAGGAAGGATAGATAAAAATTTCAGTGAAATTTATCAGAGTATCCTGGAAAGTGATGATGAGAGCATACCGGAATATTCGGCTTTTCTGGAAGAAATGCTGGATATCTTTTATAGGCTTACAGGGAGCGGAAATAAAAGGAAACGTGTTGCAGGCGCGATTAATTATGATTATCAGGGAAAGAATGCTGGAAAGCTTGCGTTTCGCAAAGTAAAAGAGGAATTGAAAGAGATCGTGGATGATTTTCCGACGTGCAGAAGATTTAAATTAATTGGGATATACAATATTGAGGATGTAATAGAACGAATGAGGGATAGGATATGGAACGTGTTGTAGGCGCAGAGCGGCTCTATTCAAATATTAAGCAGCTGCTTGAAAAAAGGGAAGATATTGCAGCAATCAGAGAACAGCTTGGGATGGTTCACCTGCAGATATTGGAGAGGGATTTATTTCATATTCCAAACCATGGAAATTATGCAAAAGAATTGGAAGTATACAATAAGATAGCTTTTTATCTTATGACAAAGCTGACAAATTTTCAGTATGAAGATGAGGTGTGCCTGCAGGGATTTGAAATTGCGGCATTTTGTTTTGAAGTATTGTGTAAATCTGAATTGTATCCAGAGGATGAAACGGCAGAGTACGGAATATTTTCTTCCATATGCTATTCTTTAGCGGAAAATCAGGCGAACAGTATCATATTAGCCAGGCTGGTAATGAAAAAATTCCCTGGCATAGAAAAGGATTCCGGTTATACGCGATTGTACGCAATGTTTTTGGCGAGGGAATTTAAAATAATATCCAGGCAAAAGACGACGGACGATAAATTGCGGAATGCTGTGATTGCTTTTTCCAAAAGCATGGTTTACCGGGACGGACAGCATGATGATCTGGATGGATTGAGTGAAGTCTTAATGGAATTAAAAGAAGCGGGTTCAGAGCATTATTACATGTTCAGGCTGATTTTTCTTGTTTCAGAGAAAATGGATTCCTGCTCAATTAGAAATTTATTAAGCCGAAACAGAAGCATAAAAGAGTATGTTGATGTGCTGACTCAGAAAGAAGAGCATAATGTTTATGAGTTGTGGAAATCCCAGTCTTTTTTGTTCGACATGTTGGAAAAAATAAAAACAGAAAAAGATATTTTCTTTCTGTCATTGCCTACAAGCGCAGGCAAAACATTGATATCTGAACTGATTCTGTATCAGTTTCTGTCCGGGAAGAAAGGGATTGCCGTATATGTTGTTCCTACTATTGCGTTGGCCAATGAGATTGAGAACTCATTTATCAGACGGTTTCGGAAAGTTGGAATACAGATACAGAAGGAATTGGAATTTGAAGAAGAGTTCCAGTTTGATAAGCCTGTGATTTTGATTTTGACGCCGGAAAAACTTGATTTATTAACAAGAAAACAGGCGGAGCTGTTTGAAAAATTGCAATGCATCGTATTTGATGAATTTCATAAAATATCAGACGGCCAGCGTGGCTGGTTAGAAGAGACGTTAATTGCCTGGTTCATTTATAACAAAAGTAAATACGATTACAAAATAATCATGATGTCGGCAATTGTGGATGGGTTAAGAGAAAGTCTGGCAGATATAGAAGCAACGGTATATGATAATAAATGGACTCCATCCAAAAAGATTTACGGCATGTTTTATCTGCCCAAAAATAATGTGAAAGTGTATGGAAATAACATAGGAAAACAGCAAACCGTTTATGAAGAATATCATTTAAGGGTGAAATATGCTTATAAACTGAGTGCAGAAATGAAAAATATCTTTCAGAAAGTAACGTATGGGAAAAAGAGAACGAACGGTAAGGATGCCAAAAGATCGGATACAAAGTATGATTTATGCTGGAAAGCAGTGAATACGATGAAAGAAGAAACCATTCTGGTATTTTTTTATAGAAAAAGGGATATGAAAGGATTCATATCCAGATGTGAAAAATACAGGGAAAAATATCATGATGTCAGGCTGCAGGCTTTGACACAGACGATTGCCAGACAGCTTGGAAAGAGCCATCCCCTTGTAAATGTTTTGGAGTATGGCGTTGCCTTCCATAATGCGGATTTACCGGAGGATGTCAGAGCCGTTATTGAAAGCGCGTATAAAGGAAAAGTGATAAAAGTTTTGGCATGTACCACAACATTGGCAGATGGAGTGAATTTGCCTGTGAGCACATTAGTGATTGGAAGTGTATTTAGTCTTGACAAGAAAAGAAGCTTGGATTTAGGCGACTATAAGAATATTGCCGGTAGAATTGGAAGGGCATTGGTTGATACGGAAGGAAAAATTTTTTTAATCAAGTATCCGGATATATACAAGAAGGAAGAGAAAGAGCGGCTGTTAAAATACTATTATGGTGAAAAAATCACGAATGTATTGGAGAGTTCATTTGATAAATGTGAAGAAAATGAATTGGAAATGATAGAGCAGATGGGATTTGACCAGTTGGACAAAGAACAGAAATCCCTTCGGGCTATGATAGAGAGGATTCAAATATTTGTTTTTTCTTTGTATGAAATGATGCCGGACTGTGATGCAGAAGAGTTTAAGGAGAAATATAAAAGTTCATTTTTTTTAGAGCGTTCATCCAAGGTGGAAGAAATGATGGACAGATATGTGTCCGAATATTATGGCTTGGCTCGTGAAATTCCATTTTCCTTTTTGCAAAAATGTAATAAAACCGGGGTTTCCTATGATACAAACAGAACTTTGTGTGAGTTGGCAGAGAAAGTAAATGATCTGGATGAAATGCAGATCATGCTGCCAGAACATATATATTTAGAATTATTGGAATGCAATGAATTTCTGCCAGAGGACGAAGGAGTAGATCATTATGCCGCAATTCAAAAGTGGCTTCAAGGCAGCTCCTATATAGCCTTCCGGGAAGAAATTTTCAGAGAAGAAAATGATTTGCAGGAAACAACGGAAAGATGCACAAAGTACATAAGAAGGATGTTTCAGTATATTGTTCCGTGGGCGTTAAGTGCATTATTAGTGTATGTGGATGAAAATTCGGAGGCATACAGCATGATTTCCTTGCTGATTCGGTGCGTAAAGTATGGGACATTGGATGAAAATGTTGTGCTGTTATGTGAAAGCGGAATCAAATCACGTGAGCTTGCCATTGATTTAAATGCCTTATATGAAGAGGAAAATGGGGAAACGGATATCACGGATTGGGTTGTAAATGTGCAAAAGGAGAAATTGCAGAATTCTTTTGGAGATAAATTTGACAGGTATATTCTGGAACAGGTTGCAAAATATCGTTCTGTAAAAAGAGAACTGACCCATTATTTTGATAAAAACAGGGCGATAAAATGTCCCGTCATGGGCCTGAAATATTATGATTATTTCAAAATAGGCATAGAGTATTTTGAAGATAATAAGCATGTGGAATTAATTCAGGATAAAGAGAATGAATATGATATGTATGCAGTAAAAGTCATGACATATGACAGAAAATATATGCTAGGGCATGTACCAATGAAATGTTCGGAAGAAATATATGATATCATAGAAAGTGGTTATCAGCTTGAATGCACTATTTGTGAAATCAGCGGAAACAGGATTAAAATCCTGATAGAAAGAGTGGAGTAGGTGGTTGGTTGACAAACGCCTATAATTTAATTGCATATTATAACAGTGAAACCGCTGATTCAGGCAGGAGGAAAAAACCTCCTGCTTTTTTCGTGGAGGAAGGAGGTGAAAGAGGATGAAAGAGCTTGAAATCGCATTGCTTATATTAAGCTGCGGCGCACGTTTGCTGGAAGTCTTGGACGAGGACTAAAGAGGCGCTGGGTTGCTTGCCAGCACGGCGCATTGTAGGAAAATAGCAAAAGCAAGAAACGCACTGGAAAAGAAGTGCCTACAACATCCAAAAGGAGGGAAACGATTATGGCTGCAGAAGTGGAAAGCATGTTTTATGTAAGGGAAGCCCCTTGGCACGGCCTGGGGACAAGGGTGCAGGAAGCGCCGGACTCTAGGGAGGCATTACGTTTGGCCGGGCTGGACTGGAGCGTGGTGCAGGAGCCTATTTATACAGCAAGGAAGGAATTAGTGGAAGGGCACAAAGCGAACGTCCGGGATTCTGACCGGAAACCGCTCGGCGTAGTGATGGACCGCTACCGGGTCATCCAGAACCGGGAGGCCTTCGCCTTCACGGACAGCCTGCTGGGGGAAGGGGTGCGCTATGAGACGGCGGGGAGCCTCCTGGGCGGCAGGAAAGTGTGGCTCCTGGCGCGGATGCCCCGTGAGTATATCATTTCCGGGGAAAGAATCAGCCCCTACCTGCTGTTCTCCAACGCCCATGACGGCTCCGGGGCGGTGCGGGTGGCCCTCACCCCAATCCGGGTGGTCTGCAACAACACCTTGAACCTTGCCCTGGCCACGGCAAAGCGCTCCTGGTCCATGGCGCACACCGGGGACGTCAGAAGCCGGATGAAGGAAGCGGAGGACACGCTGTTTTTGGCCGGGCAGTACATGGACAGCCTGGGGAAAGAGTTTGACGCCCTCCGGAAAAAGAAACTGTCAGACAGACAGGTGATGGAATACATAGAAATTTTACTGCCCCTGGAGGACGGCTCTACGCCTCAGCAGGAAAAGAACACCAGGCGGCTGCGTGAAGACATGAAGATGAGGTATTTTGACGCGCCTGACCTGCAGGATGTTGGGAAGAATGCTTACCGTTTCATAAACGCAGCTTCAGATTTTGCTACCCACGCACAGCCCCTGCGGAAATCGGCGAACTATAAGGAAAACCTGTTCTTAAAGACGGTGGAAGGCAACCCGTTGATTGACCGGGCTTACCAGATGATGAAAGCGGCGTAAAAGGGAAAGGAGGAAGCCATGCAAAAAGAAACCCATAAGGCAACAAAACCAATGGAAAAAGCGGATAATTACATATCCGGAAAATCGGAAGCTTTCACAGAAAAGAAAAAGAGGGAGAAAGATTTTGAGAGAGAAAAACTAGAAGAAGCGTTCTGCCATAAAATCAGTGAAGAATTGGAAGGATTTAAAGAGGAAGCCTTAAAACTGGAAAAAGAGGAAATCTTTTCTATCGCCTACCGGATTGACTGCATGATACGCATTTATGAAACGCTGGCGGAACGCGGCGGGGAACTCGGGGAGGAAGAATTAAAGCGGTGTGTCCAGGAAGAAGGAATTTTGCGGTTCCTCTACCAAAGGTGGCTGAAATCCCCCGCCCCACAGGAAGAGGGGCTGGAACATAGTGTATGCTCCGGGATAAGGGAAATCTGCAGGGCTGCAGCCGGGGAAGCAATCAGGGAAAAGAAGCAAAAGCCCCTGGGAACGGAAAAAAAGACAGCCAGAACGGGACAGAAAATAAGCGGGGGACAGAGAGGGACAGGAACCAAGGGAAAACGGGAACCCCAGAAAAAGAATGGAACCCTAAGAAAGGAGAGATTTCATGGAAAAGCTGACAGCGACCAAAAACCTGCCGCGTGAGGAATGGCTGAAATGGAGGAAGATGGGAATTGGCGGCTCGGACGCCGGGGCGGTATGCGGGCTGAACCCTTACCGGACGGCCCTGGAAGTCTATTTGGACAAGACCTCGGACAGCCTGGAAACATCCGACAACGAAGCCATGCGCCAGGGAAGGGAGTTTGAGGATTACGTGGCGGGGAGGTTCATGGAAGCCACCGGGAAGAAAGTCCGCAGGGCGAACTTCATGTACTATGACGAAAAGAACCCGTTTATGCTTGCGGACGTGGACCGGATGGTGTCAGGCGAGAACGCCGGGCTGGAATGCAAGACCGCCAGCCCTTACCTGGCGGAGAGATGGAAAGATGGGAAAATCCCTTTATCCTACCAGATACAATGCCATCACTATATGTCCGTCTGCGGCGCAGACGCCTGGTACATCGCAGTGCTGATTTATGGGAGGGAGTTTAAATTCCAGAAGATAGAGCGCGACGAAAGGATACAGTCCGATTTAATCCAGATTGAAAAAGACTTCTGGGAAAGGTATGTGCTGAAACATAAAATGCCGGACCCGGACGGCTCCAAACTTGCGGACAGCGTATTAGCGGAATATTTCAAAGATTCCAGGGAAACCTCCATCCCCCTTTCCGGGTTTGACGGGAAGCTGGCGCGCAGGGAAGAGCTTGCCGAGGGCATAGAAAAGCTGGAGACGGAGAAACGCCTCATTGAGCAGGAATTAAAGCTGTACCTTGGGGAGGCGGAGACTGCCGAGAACGCCCGGTACCGGGTGTCCTGGAAACAGGTGAGCAGCAGCCGCCTGGATGAAAAGCGCCTGAAGGAGGAACGGCCGGAAATCTATGAACAGTACAAAAAGACCATTAAGAGCAGAAGGTTCACCGTGAAAGCGGCGTAAAAAACGCGGGGCAGGAAAAGAAATCCTGTCCCTTTTCCGCGCCGTAACCAACCGCAGCCAGAAACGCCATGACCTGAAAAACAGGCGCGGCAGAGAAATGGAAAGAGGATTTATTTTGACATACAGCCAGGGAGAAAGGAGGTGGATGTTTTGCCGTCAGACACAGGAGAAAAAAAGGCAGGGCCAAAGAACGATACCGGCTTAAAAGAAGAACTGTCAAAAAAGGCCGGGGCCATAAAAGAAAAAGAAGGGGAGCCAAAGAAAACTGGAACTGCCAAAGAAAAGGAAAAAGAGCCAAAGAAAACTGGAACTGCCAAAGAAAAGGATGGACAGCCAAAGAAAACAGGGTCCACAAAAGAAAAAAGTGGGATTGGGAATGGAACCCAGCCTTCCCCTGCGGGGCCTGAAAAACCGGAAAAGGCCGCAGCCCCATCCCCATTCATCCGCCTGCTGCGTGCGGATGAAATTGAGTGCCGGGTGTCCACCATCGGCCAGAAGGGCTTAAGCCTGCTCCTGTTCAAGGACGCCCGCGTGGACCAGAGGATATTGGACGAGGCCTTCACGCCCTTCGGGTGGAAGCGCACCCACCAGAGCATAGACGGGAACCTTTACTGCACCGTGGAAATCTGGGACGGGGAGAAAGGCCAGTGGATAGCGAAGCAGGACGTGGGGACGGAGAGCCGTTCCGAGAAGGAGAAGGGCCAGGCCTCCGACTCCTTCAAGCGGGCCTGCTTCAACTGGGGCCTTGGCCGGGAACTGTACACCGCCCCGTTCATCTGGGTCCCGGTGGAAGCCGCCAATATCAGCCAGGAAGGGAACCGTTACGTCACGTCCGACCGTTTTTACGTGCAGCACATTGCCTATAATGAGAACCGTGAAATTGCGGGCCTTAGGATTGTAAACGGCAGAGGTTTTCTTGTCTATGAATTGAGACAGAAGCCGGAGATAAAATCCATTACAGGGACACAGATGGAAGCGCTGGAGCAGGAGCTTGCCCGCACCGGGGTTTCCATGGAAGCGGTATTGGAGCGGTACGGCTTGAAAGAGCCGGGGCAGATAACGGCGGAAATCTTCGCGAAAGCAATCAGCAGCCTGAAGAAGACAAAGCCAAAAGAAGCGGCGTAAAAGAGCCGGAAACGCCCGGAACGACAGAAAATAAAGGAGAGAAAAAGACGTGTTTACAGGAAAGGAGAAAACAGCCATATGTGGATGGAATATGAAGAATTCACGGAAGCGGTCAAAAAAAGGATGGAGCAGGAAGTGGGGGAGGGCGGCAGCGTGTCCTTTTGCAGCATGAAGAAAATCAACCAGGCCCGCTGGGAAGGGCTGGAAATCAAAGAGGGAGGGAGCCAGTCGGGATCCCAAGCAGGAGCCGTGTTCCGTTTGGAGGGGCTTTACGCGGCTTACCAAAAAGGCGGCATGGAACACACGGTAAATTTTATCCGTGAGATGATGGAAAAGAAGCCAGACCCAGCCTCCTGGGACATCCCGGGGGAATGGGAGGAAGCGCGGGGGCGCGTACGCCTTGTCCTGCTGAACGCGGAGTGGAACCGGGAACTGCTGGAAGGATGCCCCAGCCGGGAATTCCTGGATTTGGCGGCGGCGTACTGCCTGGAACTGGGAGACAAAGACTACAGGGCAACCGCCCTCGTAAAAGAATATTATCTGGAAAGCTGGGGCGTCACGGAAGGGGAGCTGTGGGAGACGGCCCTGGAAAACCTGCGGAAGGAGGAATATGGGATAAAGCCCCTGTCGGAAATACTGGAATCCATGCTGGGGCCAAGTGTCGGACGGCGAATTGAAGGAGACGCAGACTGCGAATTATTTTTCAAACTTTT
>CAJUBP010000078.1 GCA_910584585.1 uncultured Lachnospiraceae bacterium
AGAGCACGCGGCTGTTAACCGCGGGGTTGTTGGTTCGAGCCCAACTCGGGGAGTTAGGCAAAGCCTGCAAACATCAGTGTTTGCGGGTTTTCTTTGTTTAAAGATTCAGTCTCAAAAGAGGCACCATAGATCGCATGGCTGCTCGTAACCTTATTTTGTTATCTGCATAATTTTATTATATTTATAAAGGGCTGCTGCCACAACCGTAAATCGGTTGGATACCCTGCGATAAACCGGTGTACATCGCCACTACTACAAGTGATATTACTGTTATAATGCTGAAAGCCGCAATGCCCACGTTTCCTGAAATATGCAGTATTATAAAATTAAACAAAAACATGACGACACCCGAAGCAGCTTCTGTGAGAAACGCAGATATGCCGCTTGAAAGTATTCCGCCAAAAACTTTTTTGCAAGGTGCAGATTTCACAAGGACAAATTTATTTTTTCCTGTGATGAAATATGGGGATAATACGGCAATACTGATAACCGGAGCAAGTCCCGTAGCAAAAATGGCACCGAATATTCCCATGTCGAGTGGGAATATGAAAATGTAGTCAAGCGCCACGTTGGACAAACTGCCGCTGATCATTGCTGCCATAGCGAGGGAAGGCTTACCATCGTTACGCACAAAACACTGTAAAAGATTGTTTGTTATAAAAGCAGGGGTAAACAGCATCATAACTTTCAGATATGTATTTGTCATTTCAAATACTGTGCTGTCCGCCCCTAAAAGTCCTGCAATTGTTTCCGAAAAGAATAATCCTGCAAAAGCAAAGAGTGCAGCAAATATAACAGCAAGGTACACTGAATTTGTAAAAGTACGGTTTGCCTGTCTGTTTTCATTACGGCTTTTACAAATGGAATACTTTGTTCCGCCGCCGATACCGAGCATAAGACCTGTTCCATTAATCAGGCAGAACACCGGAAACGCAAGGTTGAGGGCGGTTAAACCGTTCGCTCCCAGTTTTGCGGATACAAAGAAGGTATCTGCTAATGTGTAGCAGGAATAAGCCATTTGACCTAAAATATTCAGGGACACATATTTTGAAAAAATCCTGAAAACATTTTGGTTTTTCATTTTTATTTCACTTTCCTCCTAGGTTTAAAAACAAAAAACTCCCGTACACAAATAGCCTTTGTGTACGGGAGCGTTTCAAACCGCTTTTTATTGTACCATATATCAATAAGGGTTTCAAGTTCTCAACCCAATTATTTGGAAAAGCGTAACGGTTCAATTCACCGTTCAATTACTTTATCCTGAAAAACCATGTGAAATAAGACGCAGTGTAAGCTGCACCATGTCCTCAACGGACTCCTTTTGTCCGTTTTTAATCCAATACTTATAAATTTCTGTCAGGCAGCCGTTAATGTACGCTAATAATACAGGGTATGTTTTTGAATCATAATTGAGGTTTTTATCATTGAATCTAAGGACAGCATAATTATTTATATCCGATGTATCAATCGGGAAATGCCCCTTACTGTTCAATATTTTTTCGTCAAGCGCATCGGAGGATAACGAAAATTCATAACAGTTGCGCACAACTTTTTCAAGGTCGTCAGGCAGTCTGGCATCTCGGATTGGCTCCAAAAATCGGTTTATTACATCGGTCTGCATTCTGAGAAGCAGGGCGTCCATAGAGGGATAGTGCAGATAGAATGTATTGCGGTTTATTTCCGCACGGGAAGCCAGTTCCTGTATGGAAATCTGAAAATAATCCTTTTCTTTTAACAAATCCCGAAAAGTCTGTTGTATCAGGCGTTCTGTCTTTATGTAGCGTAAATCGTCCTTTGGTTTCCTTTTCATAACCTTTACTCCTAATCTACAATTTTCTCGATTCTGCTGATTAAACAGCGGTTTGCGATATGCTGGCTATTGATGAATGTATCTGCCCTCATTATAATAGAAATATGCTGATTAAGCAATAGTTTCCAATTAATAACCTTGCTGCAGGATATGGGGATTTTGTCGTTTCGGCGTACGGAGTGGCAGGAAAGTTTTCAGGGACAGAATACATAATAAAACAAGATGAGAGCATGAATGTTGTATAAAGCTGATTGCCAGTATCGAAAACAAGTGATTACAGCGGAGAAAATCGGGAGGTGATTATTTGGAAAATAGTATTAAAATAATTGTTTTCCGAATTGGTACGCAGTTTTTCTGCATGGAAATCAATGCAGTTGAGGGACTTATTTTTGCGAGGGATATTGGAAATATGTCAAGTAAAAGGACAATAAGCGTTAATAATAAGATTGTTTCAGTTCTTGATTTATATGAAAGCCTTAAAATACCTCTGTTGGATTCTGGCGAAAATATGTATATTGTGTTTTCGACAGAGAGCAGAAGGTTAGCTGTTCTTATAGATAAAGTAGAAACTGTTTACGAAGTGCCATATGGTAACCTGCATTCTGTTCCAACTGAAATACAAAACGGTGAAACCGGAATATTCAAAAATATTGTCGTTTTGAATGAGCGGTTAATTCCTCTAATTGAAATAGAGAAATTGTTTATGCTCGATAGTGGAGCAAACAGAATATGAATGAATGATACCAAAGATGGGAGAAGAGAAATTTGTTCCCTTCATGCTCAAAAAGGAACACGGTTCCTTATTATTTGCAGGCTTTCTTCTGCTTCCGGTATTCTCCCGGCGTAACGCCGTATTTATTCTTGAACATCTTATAAAAATGCGTGCGGTTGGTAAAACCAAGCTGTGTTTCAATGGCTGATATGGATTTGTCCGTATCGGTCAGAAGAGACGCAGCTTTTTTCAACGTAAAAGTCAGGCCATAGTCGTGCAGGTTCATGCCAGTGTACTTATTTACAATGGCGTTCATATAATTGCCGCTGTAACAGAGGGCGCTTTCCAGAGCAGACCGGGGCATACGGCCATCGGTTTCTTCCATCAGATGCCCGATACGGGAAAACAGAAGCTGGTCGGAACTGGAATGGAGCTTTACCTTGCTGATATGATAAAATTGTTTTGTATCCAGGTATTGGAATAACTCGCAGATAACCCCCTTGATAATGTAGGTGGAACCAAATTTTGGAAACATCATGGAATGGATTAATGCATCGGAAAGCTTTTTTAATTTCTCCAAATTCTTCCAATTCTGGAAAGCTGGAAGAAAATCCAGATAATTTTTCCCATCTTTTGACTGTATATTTGCATTCATAAATTGAAAAACAGAGTTGTCGTAGGCAGTCTCTTCCTTCTGGAAATAGGCAGTCTTGTGGGATTCCAGCAATTCCCTGATAAAATGAACGGAAAGGCCGATAAAAAGAAGCTGGGCTTCCCCGATATACTTTTCGATGTGCAGGACATTCTGGTTCACCAGGCAGCAGGTGCCGGCGGGATACAGGTATTTCTTATCCTCAAGCCTTTGTATAATGCTGCCTTCCAGCACAATGACAAGTTCAAAAAAACTGTGCTGATGGAGAGGGCGGGCATTGAACTTATGGAAATCCGAAACAATGCGGGAGGTGTAGAAATAATCCTTATTGGGGGACACGGAGACGACGTTATAAAAGTCTTCCTCCCCAAGGCCGCTGCAATAGGTAAATGTTAATTGAATCGGCGCGGACATATCGTAGTAGGAATTGATGACACTGTCGGGATTATGGATTTCCAGGATGTTGCTCACTTTGCCGGAGCGTATGACTTTCTCGTTCATGGCAGCCTTTCTCATGGCAGCAATGGCCTTATCCACGAATATGATACAGAAAATATGCACATATAGATGTTTCTGACATTGTTGCTTTTGGTGAATATTGCTAAAATTTATCTATCTTAAGATAAAGTATATACATTATCGCCAAAAAAGTAAAGGAGAAAACAGATGAATGAGAAAAAATATTTAAAATGGTATCAAAAAATTGCCTATGGTTCCGGCGATATGGCGTCAAACTGCGGGTACGCCCTGATTTCAAGCTTTGTTATGCTGTATCTTACCAATGCTGTGGGCCTGAACAGTTTGGTAATAGGAACCTTAATGATGGCTTCCAAACTGTTGGATGGGGTGTCCGATATTTTCTTCGGAGGACTGATGGACAAGACTAAAAGCAAGATGGGACAGGCGCGCCCGTGGATGCTGTATGGGCAGCTGGGAGTTTCTGCCTGCCTGTTTCTGGTATTTTCCATTCCAAGCATGAGCCAGACCATGCAGTATGCATATTTCTTTGTATTTTATACAGCATTCAATGCCGTTTTTTATACGGCAAACAGCATTGCCTACGCAGCTTTGGCGGCAAAGATTACGAAGAACGGACAGGAAAGGGTTCAGCTTGGCTCTATCCGGTTTATATTTGCAACCTTTACCACTCTGGTGATTTCTTACAACGCAATGGGGCTGGTGGAAAAATTCGGCGGCGGAACAAAAGGATGGCGTACAGTTGCTTTGATTTTCGCCCTGATTGCTCTGGCAGTCAATACCTTCTGCGTCCTTATGGTAAAAGAAGTTCCAGATGAAGAAATAGAGTCGGCAAATGAAATGGATAATACTGGAAATTCTGGAGAAGGAAACGGACCGGAAAAAGTCAGCTTTGGAACATCCTTAAAGCTGTTAGTAAAAAATCCTTACTACATTATCATTCTTGGACTGTATCTGGTAAACTATATTTACAGCGGAATTACCCAGGGGTCTGCCATCTACTTTATGACCTACTATATGGAAGACCCGGCTCTTTTAGGAACCTTTTCCTTATTCCAGCTGGTTCCGGTTATGATTATCCTGACGCTTACGCCGATGCTGGTAAAAAAACTTGGAAGTATGTGGAAGATGAATCTGTATGCCAGAGTGATTACGCTTCTGATGGGCGGCGTATTTGTGGTGGGCGCCTTAAATAAAAGCCTTCCTGTTATGCTGTTTGCCACCTTTTTCCGAAATATGGCCGGCGGCCCTCTGACAGGCACGCTGAACGCATGGGTGGCAGAGACCAGTGATTATACTTGGCGTACCCAGAAGGTGAGGATTGACGGAGTGATGTTTAGCTGTTCTTCCATCGGCGTGAAGCTGGGCGGCGGTATCGGAAGCGCAGTTGTGGGATGGCTGCTGGCATTGGGAGGTTTTGACGGTACTGCGGCAGTGCAGTCCTCCGGCGCAATCAATATGATTTTCTTTATGTATGCAGTGCTGCCCCTGATTTTCGGTATTGTAATGGCAATTTTGGTTTATTTGATGAAGGTGGAAAAAGCAAACAAAGAATGGGATGAAAAACATCAGAAAGGAGAACTTGCATGATTAGGCAGAATTTTAACCGGGACTGGCAGGTAATGAAAGGCGGAAGCAATGCGGCTGCGGCAGCTTTCCTGGGAACGGATGAGGTACATAAGGTGCACCTTCCTTATGACGCGATGATTCACGAGGAGCGGGCGCCGGAGGTGGAAAGCGGCGCCCAGACTGGATTTTACCCGGGCGGGGAATATATTTACCAGAAAAGTTTTTTTGCGCCGGAGGAATGGAAAGAAAAGAAAGCCTTTCTGGAATTTGAGGGCATTTATCAGACCGCCATGGTTTATATCAATGGGGCCTTAGCGGCTATAAGTTTGTGCGGGTATACAGGTTTTTATGTGGAATTGAATCCCTGGCTTGACTATGGGAAGGAAAACAGGGTGAAAGTGATTGCCAATAACAGCCTGGTTCCCAACAGCCGCTGGTATACGGGAAGCGGCATTTACCGGGATGTGAAGCTGATGGTTGGGGAACGGATTCACATTCCCGCGGACGGGGTGCGGATTACCACTTTGGCCCAGGAGGAAGAATCCGCAGTGATAGAAACGGAAGTGCGGATAGAAAGCATCAGCCGGGCCAGGGAAAAAATCTACGTGGAAGTATTTCTGGAAAAGGACGGGGAGACGGTGGCAAGCGACCGCCAGATGGTTCTTATGTATCCTGGGACGGAGGAAATATCCAGGCACATTATCTGCATTCCCAACCCGAAAATCTGGAGCTGCGATACACCGGAATTGTATCAGTGCAGAGTGCAGATAAAGGAAGAGTTGCTGG
Source organism: uncultured Lachnospiraceae bacterium (assembly GCA_910584585.1). Lineage (GTDB taxonomy): Bacteria > Bacillota > Clostridia > Lachnospirales > Lachnospiraceae > Petralouisia. The sequence continues at coordinate 6,007 of CAJUBP010000078.1, forward strand.
AGGGGGAAGCAAGCGGCAACAGTGCCCATCTGCCAGAAGAAGTATCTGGTAACAGTGGCTATCTGCTGAAGAGAGATGAATGCGGCAGCAGTTCCCATCTGCTGGATGAGGTGACAGAGAACTTTGGAATCCGTACCCTTTTGCTGGATGCAGCCCACGGGCTGCGCCTGAATGGAAAAGAATTGAAGCTGCGGGGAACCTGCATCCACCATGACAACGGCATTTTAGGGGCAAACACCTGGAAGGAAGCAGAAGAACGGAGAATCCGGCAGTTAAAGGAGGCTGGCTTTAACAGCGTCCGCAGTTCCCATCACCCCATGAGCAAGGCGATGCTGGACGCGTGTGACAAATACGGGATGCTGGTGATGGATGAAATCAGCGATATGTGGACGGTCCACAAGAATCCCAATGATTTTGCCTTGCATTTTAAGGAGCGCTGGGAAGAGGTGGCGGAGCAGATGGTGGCAAAAGACTACAATCATCCTTCCGTAGCCTTGTATTCCACCGGAAATGAGATTTCGGAAGCCGGTTCGGAAGCCGGGGCTGCCATCAACCGGAAAATGTGCAATAGGCTTCATGAACTGGATCATACCCGCTACACCACCATGGGACAAAACGGCCTGATGTCAGCCGGGGTCAGGCTACGGCCAATCATGCAGGAAATCATGGAAAAATTCGGCAATGTCCAGGCAGCCGGGGACGGAAACCAGGACGGAAGCAATGCCTTCAACAGCTTTATGAGCCTGATGGAAGGAGAGCGGGGAGAATATTTCGCGACCCATCCGCTGCTGACAGAGGCATTGGAAGGATGCTCCTCTTCCAGTGATATTATCGGGTTAAACTATCTGACTGGGCGGCATATTTTAGAGCACAAGCTCCATCCCAATAAAACGGTTGTGGGCACGGAGACTTACCCGGCGGATATTGTAAGGCTGTGGGGGATTGTCAAGCGGTATCCCCACGTATTAGGAGATTTCACCTGGACCGGGTATGATTATTTGGGAGAAGCAGGCTGCGGCATTTTCCACTATGACGACTCTGTGAATTTTTCCAGTGTCTTTCCAGAGCGGGCAGCCTATATCGGGGATATTGATTTAGTTGGTTACCGCCGCCCCATCAGCTACCTGCGGGAGATTGTGTATGGGCTCCGCAAAGAGCCGTACCTGGCTGTGAAACGGATGAACCGGGCCGGAATGAAGTGTTCCAAAACTCCATGGATGTACAAGGACAATATCGCAAGCTGGACCTGGCCGGGCTATGAAGGAAAAACAGCTTCTGTGGATATCTACGCGGACGCTGAAGAAGCGGAGCTTTTCTTAAACGGCCGTTCCCTGGGAAGGAAACCGGCAGGAGAAGCCCATGAGTTTACAGCAACTTATGAAGTTCCCTATGAGCCAGGCGAACTGACCGCAGTAAGCTATGAAAAAGGAAAAGAAACCGGAAGGTTTACCCTTGTGACAGCAGGAGAAGAAGTCCAGCTTTGTGTCCAGGCAGATAAGAAAAAGCTTCGGGCGGACGGCGAAGACCTTTCCTTTATCACCGTGAAATTAACCGACAGCCAGGGCGTTGAGAATCTCTTCGCTTCAAAAAAGGTGTCTGTATCCGTAGAAGGCGCAGGCAGGCTGGAAGCCATGGGCAGCGCGGACCCCGCGTCTCTGGGAAGCTACGACGATTCCCAGTGGGAGACTTATGACGGGTATGTGATGGCGGTTGTCCGCTCAGGCGAGGAAGAAGGGAAGATTCAGGTTGCGGTTCAGGCGGAAGGCTGTGAGGAAGTGCGGCTGGAACTTGAGATTTCCAGATAAAATCAAGGCAGCGGCTGGCTGAAGTATCCAGGAAAAATAATGGGTGGAACTTCAGCCAGCAAGGCAAAAGAAAACATGGCAAAGGGGCTGTCGGGAAATAGATAGTCCAGAACAGGGGGCGATGTGACTCGTATG
>CAJUBP010000079.1 GCA_910584585.1 uncultured Lachnospiraceae bacterium
AGAAAACCATGCTAATGAATAGATAGAACATCAAGTTTTAACCGCCAAAGTAATAGTACATGTTCTAAATTGCAAGAATTAAAATAAATTCGATAAGGTATTCCATTAATTTTTCCTGTTTTTCTAAGTTTATACAGAATATTTCCTTTTTGCCTATTCCTTTTTATAATTTCATGCCTATTCTTTGCAGCAATGTGATCTTCGTAATATTGAACCCTTTCCACATCTGCTTCCTTAATATGTTCCTCTGAAATATAAACGCCATCCATATCGGCAACATGGATAATCTTTAAAAAATCATTTTGGACATACCGATATTTACTCTTTACACTTTCAATCTGCTCATTAATCTTTTTCAAAATATTATCCGCAGAAACATAATCTTTCAAGGTGATATCCCCATGCAAAACAATAAACCGCACCTCGTTACTGTAAAAATATTCTTTCATAATGGAGCCAAGTGCAGCCTCATCACTTGGCCCTTCCATTATAAACGCAACAACCTTCTTTTCATTCATGCGAAATAGCCCTACCTGCCTTCCTAAATGCACGCGCAATTTTCAAACTGTCCGTTTCCTCATAAATAACTTCATCCTGTCCTCCAAGAGTAATTCCTCTGAGATAAATATCCCTAAGATTATTTGTTGCCTTTACATTCTTCATCCGAATATATCTTCTATCTTGGTTTACTGTAGAAAACATGATACTATCCTTATCCAGCATTTCCAGGGCACGCAAATCGTGGGAGGTAAATATCAACTGCCCCTTTGCGCTTTTACTGAAAATGTCCAGCAATTCTCCCAGCATATATTCAAAAATACCTGCATCCAGTTCATCAATCGCAAGACAGATAGAAGGATTTCCAAATGCCTGAATCAAAGCATTTAAAATAGAAATTATTTTAATAATACCTTCTGATTCCATCCGGATTGGTATCGGCGGTATACCCTCCCGGACCGAAACCAGTTCAACCCTATAGCCATTCTCTCCTGTGTCCGTTAACTGCATTCCATAATTATAAACATCTATCTTCATTCCCGGAATGATTGTAAACAAAACCATATTAATATTTTCCACAATAGTATCTAAAATCTCTTTTCTTTCTGTAGTTAAAATGACGGGTTTAGTCAGCGGAACAGCGAAATCTCCCTTCATCCCTACCTCTTCCTGCTCAATTTTAAACGCCATCGGCAATAAAAAATTAGCAGAAATCACACCAGAATGGGCATTGCGGATTACAAACAAATCCTTTAAAGCAAATTTATATAATGCTTGTATCACTACTGAATAATGCTTAAAATTATTCTCATACTTGCGGCAGAAAATATCCCTGCTATTCTCCCCAAAGATATAAGAACAATTACTTTTTTCAGCCATTTTTCTGGCAACAATTAAATCTGTTTTGTTTTCTGCGTTGGCTTCAACCACCTCATCCAGTCTTTTCTTCGGAGTAAATACGTTTTCCTTATCCAAACGCTGGTAATCCATAAACACCGTCTTATTGCTTCTGGAACCATCTTTATTTACGGCACAGCCCAATGTTTCACGAATTATCTCTGCACCATTCTTGCATCTCTGGACAATGATTTTATAACTTACCTCATAAATAACCGCCTCGTAAAAAATGTTGAAATCAACGGAAATCTCTGCCTGATGGTTCGTCACATCAATATAATCCGCAATTTCTTCTTCCATCGGCTTGCCAGTCATAATTCTCTGCAGATAATAAAGCGTATCAATAACCGCCGTTTTTCCAGATCCATTTTGTCCATACAGCCCTAATACTTCAGCTTTTTTATATGTCAGGCGCTTTCGGCAGGTATTGGGCATGGTAATCTGTCCAGACCTAACATTCTTAATATTAGAAATCTTCAATGAAGCTAATCGAACAATACCTTCCATAGGCTTCCACCTCCACCAATTTTATTTTAGCACGGCTATACTATTATTACAATCATTTTCTTTGTTTTTACATTTTTTATTCCTTTTTTCAAAAAACATTTTTCTTACATTACTATTCCCTAACCTGGATAAACCAGAAAAGACGCTCATTATCTTTGACGAGGTACAGGACTGCCCCAAGGTTATCAACTCCATGAAATATTTCTGCGAGAATGCCCCGCAGTACCACATTGCCTGCGCCGGTTCTTTGTTGGGGATTGCCTTGGCGAAGCCATCCTCCTTTCCGGTGGGCAAAGTCAACTTCATGCAGATCGATCCTATGACCTTTATGGAATTTCTGCTCGCCAATGGCGATGAAAATCTGGCCAAGTATCTGGAGAACGTAGATGCCATTGAGCCAATTCTTGATGCCTTTTTCAATCCGCTCTATGAGAAATTGAAGATGTACTATGTGACAGGCGGTATGCCAGAACCTGTGCTCATGTGGACGGAAGCACGAGACGTTTCTGCTATGCAGGAAGCCCTGTCCGGGATTATCGGCGCTTATGAGCGTGACTTTGCCAAGCATCCCAAGATCAGCGAGTTCCCGAAAATCTCTATGATATGGAAGTCCATACCATCCCAACTGGCAAGGGAGAATAAGAAATTTATCTACAAGGCAGTCAAAGAGGGGGCACGAGCCCGGGAATATGAGGATGCTTTGCAGTGGCTGGCAGATGCCAGGCTGGTGCATAAAATCTACCGCAGCGCCGCTCCCGGCCTGCCAGTAGCTGCCTATGATGACCTGTCTGCTTTTAAAATCTATCTGGTGGATGTTGGGCTGCTCCGCCACCTGGCTCAGCTGGCTCCTACGGCCTTCGGAGAAGGGAATCGTTTGTTCACCGAGTTCAAAGGCGCGCTGACTGAGAACTTTGTGCTGCAGACCCTAATCACGCAGTTTGAATCAGTTCCCCGGTACTGGAGCCGGAATAATCCGCCCTATGAGGTAGATTTCCTTATCCAGCGGGAGAATGATATTTTCCCTATAGAGGTCAAGTCCGAGGCCAACGCCGCCAGCAAGAGCCTAAAGAAATTCAAGGAGCTGTTTCCCAATCAAGTCAAGCTCCGTGTGCGGTTTTCGTTGGACAATTTGAAGTTGGACGATGATGTGTTGAATATTCCGCTGTTTATGGCTGACCAGACGGATCGGCTGATTGGACTGGCATTGGAACAGCGATAAGGGTTGTTCCTGTGTATCGAAACATAAATACATCCTGCTTGAAATGAAGAATTTTCTTTGAGGCGCTGAATCTGCACCCGGCTAATGCCATGATTATTATAAAGGCTGTACTGGCTTATTCCATTTTTCTTTAAGGTCTTAAAAAGTTTCAAACCTGTCCGTAGGATGCCTTATACAGATTTGAGGACGAATTCAAAGCAGAAAATATTTGAAAAACTCACCTAAAAAATCGGAAGAACAAACCGCTTATAAGTGTCCGTATTTAAAATGATAGATCTAAAAGAAAAAATGGCAAATCTTTACATCTGGGCCTGCCACACATTTTCTTCTGCCTGCTATCCCTCCTTGCTGGCAAAGCTAATTTTTATTTCACAGTCTCCGTCCTGATACTCTATTTCCAGTGCATAGTCCCCAACCAACACTTTATCCCCATTCTTCAATGGGTAAAAAACCGTTTTTTCTGTATCAAGGATTACCAGTTCTTCCATTTCCTTCCCCTCAACAGCTTCTAAGATACGGCCAATACATTCATCGCAGAACAGGCTTTTCATCCTGTGCAGGCTGACAATGCCGCTCCCGCGCTCTATTTTGGCAGACCCTTCTCCCCTTCCCGGGCTTTTGGCCATCCGGATACTTGCCTGGCTGATTTCATCATAGCCAAACATCACTTGTACGTTCCCCTGCCCATCCTCTGAATTTTCCCTCTGCCCAAATAAATCCAAGCTATAGGATTCTCCCGTATTTAAACTGACAAGGGCTACCTGCGACGTGCTGTCCTCATTGCAGGCATGACACTTCCCTGATGCATTTGGGATATGCTGGGCATATTCCAGGAGCCCTTTGCTATAATCACGGAACACCAAGTCCTGCCGTATTGTCCGGGCAATCCTGCTATATTCATCTTCCGTAGCAGAAGCTATGTAGGATTTCGCCATTTCCATGACGGCTTCCATGGCCATCTCGTTTTGGCGGTTGAAACGCAGATTATTAAACCCATTCACTAGCAGCACCAAGGCAACTGTAAAAATGCTGATGATAAAATTCCCATACAGGATGCAACGCTTATCGGACTGGCTTAAATGTTTTTTGGAACTGTCATATTCGTCCCCAATCCAAAAAGCATCCCACCTGGCCTTTACCCCTTTCCATAATGATTTGATCATTTCCTTCACCCCATTCCATAATGCCTTAAAACCATCCATAACCTTACACCGTTAATTTATCATATTTTTCTTTGGCAGTCAACCGTGTGCCGTTAATACTTCTCCTTAAAACAACATATACTTTCCTTAGCTGAGCCAAGGAAAGGGAGGGTTCTATGACATACTCAGACGCAGTCATCAAAAGGCTAACAGAATTATGCACGGAACGGGGCATTACCATCAATAAGCTGGCTACATTGTCTGGCATCACACAGTCCACCGTTGAGAACCTGATGAAAGGCAAAACGAAGAACCCAAAACTGAAAACATTGCACAAACTGGCAGTGGGTTTGGGCATGACGGTATCTGAATTATTGGATTTCCCTGAAATGAATGAGGTTGCATTTGAGGATGAATAGAAAAATAAACGGTATACCGTTAACCTTGGTTTGGAATCACCCTTATACTCTTCTTAATTCTTGCAACAGGGGGGTTCTTGCATGACTTATTCAGATGTTATTATATTACGGCTCACAAAACTGTGCCGGGAACAGGACATTACCATCAACAAGCTGGCTACGCTGTCCGGCATTACACAATCCACCGTTGAGAATATTATGTCTGGAAAAACAAAGAACCCAAAACTGAAAACGCTGCATAAGCTTGCAATTGGCTTGGGCATGACGGTATCTGAATTGTTGGATTTCCCTGAAATGAATGAAACTATTTTTGAGGATGAATAGCCGGCAATGCCAGCCCTGCTGCTGACAGGCTTCAATCAGGACGCTACAGGGAACTGAAGCGCTGCTGGATGATTGGCAATGGCTCAGTTTCAATTATTTTAACAGATATTTCCCTTTTTCTGCCCTTCCCTGCAAACTAACTTTCAGGCTTAAATATCATATTTCTTTTATTACTTTAAAGTGTATTTCCCTCTGGATTTTCCTATATGTATCTGTAACACAGGCGCTATCTCGCTTCATTCTTAACGATTTCTATCCTCCAAAAGCATTCCCCCTTGACAACTCAAACACTTAGCCCTATAATAAAACAAACGTTTTAAAACATATATTTTAGAAAGGAGCAGCCATGCCCCCAAAAGCGAAATTCACCAAGGACGAAATCTTAAACACCGCCCTTAACATCACCAGGGAACAGGGCATTGACGCGGTTACCGCCCGGGAATTAGGCGCCCGCCTGGGCAGCTCCCCAAGACCCATATTTACGATATTTAAAAGCATGGATGAGGTCAAAGATTTTGTCATCCTTAAAGCAAAGGAATTGTACGGACAATACGTAGAGGAAGGCTTGAAAAACAAGCTTGCATTCCGGGGAGTGGGAATCGCCTACATCCGGTTTGCCATAGAGGAACCCCGGCTCTTTCAGCTTTTGTTTATGACTGCTGCGGATTCCAGGAATATCTCTGCAGTCCTGCCCCTCATCGACGAGCATTACGACAAAATACTAAAGTCCGTGCAGGAGCCTTACCACCTGGACAAAGCAGCGGCTGAAAAAATCTACCAGCACCTATGGACCTATACCCACGGCATCGCAGCCATGTTCGCCACAGGGCTGTGCAGCTATACCATGGAACAATTGGAAGAACGGCTAACAGAAGTTTTCCAGGGCCTTTTACTTTTTGAAAAAAAGAAAAACAGCTAATAGAAGTTTTCCAGAGCCTTTTGCTGCTTGAAAAAAACAAGCACAGGGAAAACAAACCAAATTGAGGAAACAAGCCTATGGAAGGAGGCACACATGATTCAGATTAGAAACCTGCACAAATTTTACGGAACAGAAGGAAACAGGACGGAAGTGCTAAAGGGCATCTCCCTGGATATCAAAGACGGAGATTTTATGGTGATTCTAGGGGCTTCCGGCTCCGGCAAATCCACCCTGCTCAATGTAATATCCGGCCTGGAACCGGCAGACGCCGGGACTGTAAGCTACAACAGCAAAAACATCTGCCAAATGAGCGATAAGGAAATGACTCTTTTCCGAAGAAATGTCATCGGCTATGTTTTCCAGCAATACTTCCTGCTGCCCAACCTGAACGTGGATAAAAACGTGAAAATGGGAGCGGATTTGGTAAAAAATTCAAACTACCGCAAGTTAATCGAAGCCGTAGGCCTGGCAGACAAAAGCAGCAAATACCCCCACCAGTTAAGCGGCGGGGAACAGCAGCGGATATCTGTGGCGCGGGCTTTGGCCAAACGCCCCAAGGTACTGTATCTGGACGAACCCACCGGGGCGCTGGATGAAGCCACCGGCCGCCTGGTGCTGGATTTAATCTGCAGGCTGCAGAAAGAACTGGGATTTACCATGGTGATGGTGACCCACAACCAAAACATTGCAGAGATGGCCGATACTGTAATTTCCATGAACAGCGGAAAAATCGTAAAACAATACCAAAATGGCGCCCCGAAATCCGCATATCAGATTGCATGGTAGGAGGATCACAATGATTGTAAGCTTCAAAGATATTTATAAAATGATTGGCATGCTGATTGTCAGCCTCTGCGCCGTACTGATATCCGCTATGTTTTTAAATTACTACATAGACCTTATTTCTGTGGAAAATCTCATCACAGCAGGCATTTCCAAAATCTTTTACGAAGCCCAGCGCAATACGGCTCTGGTGGTCAGCGCAGTGTCCGGCGGATGCCTGCTTCTCACCACGGCAGTGCTGCTATGCTTCTATACCGGGCATTACATTGACACCCACCAGAAACAACTCGGCATTTTAAAAGCATTGGGGTATACCCGGCTTTCCGTCGCAAAAAATTTCTGGGTATTCGGGCTTCCGGTGTTTACTGGAACCGCTCTTGGATATGCCGGAGCCCACCTGCTCATGCCGAAATTATATGAAGTCCAGAACAAAGACGGTTACCTGCCGGATATTCCCATTGCCTTCCACCCCGGCTTGTGCGTTGCGCTGGTTTTTGTTCCGGCTGTCTCCTTCTCCCTGCTGGCGGTTCTTTACAGTTTCCGGAAATTAAAAACCTCCGCCCTGCAGCTTATCCAGGAACAGTCCTCCCAAAAAATTGTCCCTGCAAAAAAGGACGCCGATCTGCCCTTTTTGCAGGAACTAAAGAAAAGCAATGTCCGCCAGAAGAAATCCTTGATTTTTTTCATTGCTTTCGCCGTATTCTGTTTTGCGGCAATGACCCAGATGTCCGCCAGCATGGATCAGCTGGCCAGTAAAATGATGGGCGTTATGACGCTGTCCATCGGCCTAACTTTAGCCGCAGTGACTCTGCTGATTGCCGTCACCTCCCTGGTTAAGGCAAACCGGAAAACCATCATCATGATGAAAGTTTTCGGTTACAGCTCCAAGGAATGCGGGAAGGCTGTGCTGAGCGGCTACCGCCCCTTTGCATACCTGGGGTTCGCATTGGGCACGGCCTACCAGTATGTTTTGCTAAAAATAGCGGTAAATGTTATTTTCAAAGATTTGGAAGGCGTTCCCGATTATCAGTTTGATGTTCCTGCCATGCTGGTTGCGCTGGCATTGTTCCTTATTTCATATGAAACGCTGATGTTTGCCTATACAAAGAAAATGGAACGGATGTCTGTGAAGGAAATTATGCTGGATTAGGAGGTATTACTACGGCTATTAAAAGTCAATGTTTTAATAGCCGTAATCCTGAATATAT
>CAJUBP010000080.1 GCA_910584585.1 uncultured Lachnospiraceae bacterium
AGCCAGTCCACAAGCCCCTGAATCCACCCGACAACCTGCCGGATAGACGGCATCAAAATCTCCCCTATGGAAATCGCCAGCTCCTCCAACTGGCTCTTCAAGATCGTAAGCTGCCCCGCCAGCCTCAACGCCTCCAGCTTCTCCCTGGTCTCCCCCACATCCTGGGCCAGAAGCCTCTGCTTCTGCGCCATCAGCTCCCCATTGCCCGGGTCCAGCTTCAACAGCTTGTTCACATCCTTCAACTGCGCCTGCGTGTCCCGGATCTCCTTATTCACCTTTGAAAGCGCCGTGGAGAGCTTCGTAGTATCCCCGCCAATCTCCACCGTAATCCCCTGAATCCTGGATGCCACAACCCTCACCCGCCTTTCTCCAACGAAAAAAGGAGCCACCCCGGCTCCCATAAAAAAGCAACAAAAAAGACACCTGCTGTTATAGCAAGTGCTTATGTATTCAAAAATCACTTATCTTAAAAATGATCAAATAATTTTATTGTTATACTATTTTTATCTTCTTTTGAATCTTTACTTGAAACATGCACTTCCCTATCAACTTCAAACGGAACATATTCTTCTGCATTTAAAAGCAATCCAGCTTCTTTTTTGTCTTGTAATTCCTGTACTGTACATCCCGTTAATTCTCTTGTTATTTCATTTCCAAACGAATATATTACTGCCCATATGTCGTTTTTGTATTTTAAAAATATTTCAGCCAACTGTTTTAGTTCTAATGGGTTAATTGGTTTCGTATCCCTTCGCTTAACTATAACTCCCGAATCTGTTGAATCTTCAATAAAAATAATTAGTTTATAATTCACAGTATTCTTTTCTGAATGTTTTAATACATTTGTCTTGTATTCTTCAAAACTATGGGAATGAGAATCCATATTTCTTTCCAATGCAGATATCAAATTATCTACACTGGGCTTTAAACTAAAATCCCTATCATTCCTCATTTTTTCTCGATTATTCTGTGAGCCTTTTGCCACTCTCGAAAAATCTTGTCCTTTTTTAACCACATATTGTGAAATTTGAAAATGCTCAATTCCATATATTGTATCGTCCACTTCTAAATATCCATCAGGTTTTTCTGACGGAATATGCTCTCCGATTTTTTTCAATATCCTTTTAAATTCTGTGTCATCACTAAAATCTATATCTTTTTTTATATTTTTATACTTTACAAAAATTTCTTTTATTTCCGCTTTTGTATCCATAATCGTTTCCTTTCAAAAATTTATTGATATTTTCCCCAATTATTTCTCACAAATGGCTAAAATTTATATCTTTCGATTTCTCAATAAAAAACTCTGTCACTTTGATGATTGCACAACTTTCGATTTATCGACTTTTAAATACTTATCAATCGGTACGACTTCACCATTAACAATAAAATTCCGATTGCGAAACGCCTCAAATAATTGCAAAGTTGCTTGATCAAGTTTATCTCGATTACTCTCTTCCAACATAAAATCTATTGTATTCATAACTTGTTTTGATGACAGTTCTTTAAATTTGGCTTCCATTTCTAATGCTTTTTCAGCTTCCGCTGAATCAAGAATTATCGTATTAGAAAGCTCCCGTATTCCAGCAGCAATATACAATGCCGCAAACTTCATATTACTGATTATCTGATCTACTTCTTCTTGAGAATGATATACTGATTGTTGCTCAATCGTTTCTTTTTGTACTGTACTTTTTATCGCATTCTTTTCTTTTGTTATTGAAGTTGACTGCTTTTTTATATTCTTTTTATTTCCTTTTTCAACATATGAATTCTTTACTTTATCAATAAACTCTCCACCTTTGGCTTTAGTTGCAGGGATAACTTTAGTAAATAATGCATCTACTCCCGCATCTATTGCTCGTTCCATAAGAACAGTTAATATTTCGGCAACAGCAGGAGCAACAGCGTCTTCAATAATCATCTCTCTCAGGCTACGTTCCTTACTCTCAACCTCAATAAAAACTTTTTTTGTATATTCTTCTTCATCCACCTCAACTAAATCAACCGGACCTTGAAGGCCATTTTCTTGGTCAAACTGAATAGCAGCTCTGGAACCATCTTCTTTCAATTTTTCATTGATATGTGCTCCATCCTTCGTTTTTACACGATAAAGTCTTTCTCCCTCACTATTATTCATAATGAACCTCCTCGTAGCATAATTCCTTCGTTTATAATTTCATGAATACCGATTATCACCTTGACATATTTCTATCTATCACTGACACTGCCAGCCTTTTCCCACTACCCATCATAGCAGAAAAAGGCCGCCATATCAATCAGATTTAGAACCGGTCCATATCCTCCTGCGTCCCAATCTCCGCATACCTGCACTCGTCATTCCGGCTCTCCACAAACATATCATTCACCAGCCCAATAGACAAAAGCTCCATATCCGCCATAGAAATCCCAAGCTGCACACACCGAAGCAGGAACAGCGGCGTAGTCATCTCCCGCTCTGTTGGCCGAAGTTTTTTTTAGCCTCCGCATCCGTCTTCACATTCAGCCCCCACAGCTTAATCAGCTCCGGCAGCACCTGATAAATCGAAAACGTATTAAACCCGTCCAGCCATTCCTCCACATCGTCCGGGATAGCCGGGTCTGCGTGCTTCGCCATCGTATAAGCGATATTCTCAAACATCTCCAAAGAAAACAGATCCAAGTTGGAACGCTCCTCATCCCCCTCCCCAATGCTCTTCTCCAGAATCCGCAGATCCTTATAAATATCCCTCTGGAACTTCAACCGGTAAATCCTCGGAATCGCCGCAGATGCCTTAAACAGCACCTCCTTCCCGTCAATCCCGACCTTCCTCACAATACTCATACCCTTTCAGCCTCCTTCAACCCTGTCCCTCTTCCTCGACACCGCCGCCGGCCTCCGCCCTCGGAACCGGCAGATACACACTCTTATACCACCCCTCATACGTCTCCGCCGAAGTCTTATTCCCCGTCTTCGCCTTCACATACCCGCTTGCCAGCGGCCTCGCCTTCACCGTCAGCGTCTCCGTCTGCACCTCCCGGCTCTCCTCATTGGTCTTCCCCTCAATCTTCGGCCTGCTGGCAGAACAATTATACAGCACATGCCGGATCTTCCTGATATCCCCGTCAAACTCAAACAAAAGCGCAAAAGCCCCCGTCTCCGAATTGGCGTTCTCCACCAGCACCTCATTCCCGTCCGCTTCCTCCTTCAACACATCCGTCCGGAAACTCTCCGGGATCAGCGCCAGCTCCAGGTCCCCGTCATACCCCATATTGTTGGCAATAATATAATACTCAATCCCGTCCGCATAAAACGACTCCGGCTCCCCATTGGGGTCCAGCGCCAGCGAAACCGCCCCAGGCATCGCCACCGGCGCGTCAAACGTCATCTCCCCGTCCTCCGCCACCCTCTGCAGCGCATAATGACAATTACAGATATTAAACTTCACCTTGTTATTCATCCGCCCTAAACCTCCATCTCATACAAAACCTCATACAGCCGCTCCGACTCAATCCAGACCTCACTCTTCCCATAGAAAATCCCATGCCTCAACAGCACCGCCTCTATGCCCTCCTCCAGCTCCGGGTCCTTCAAGTCCGTATACACCTCAATATCCAGCGCATTCCTCTTAAAATACGCCACCCCGTCCGCAGAAAAATTATCCGCCCTGGGATAAAGGAACACCGCAAACGGCGGCTCCGGCGCCTCCCCTTCCACAAAATGGTCATAAGCAAAAGGAAGCCCCAGTTCCTCCATCATTTTCAGCACATCCTCATGGCTCACTTAGACAGCCCCCTTTTTATCCCCTCTTCCAGCTCCCGGACACCCTTTTCCTCCGCCGGGGCAATATGCGGAATGGCCCTCACCCTTCCGCCGCCCCGCTTCGCATGGCCCTTCTCCAGAAGATGGGTAAGCTGATACCGGTCCCTGCTATGCACCACCACCTCCAAAACATTGGAAGTCTCCCTCTGCCGCTTCACCGCCCAGCTCTTCTTATACCTCCCGGTCTTCACCGGCGCGCCCGCCTTCGTCTCCCTCTTCACCGTATCCCCGGCCTTCCTCACACAGTCCTTCATCACGTCCGCGGCAAGCTCCGCATACTCCGTAAGCCCCTCCATAATGACATCCGCCATCCGGTCCACAGACACCCTCTGATTCTCCGACACCCAATCACCTCTTCACCAAAGAAGCCCGCAGCTTCAACACCCTGTTCTGATACCGCACATTGTCAATAAACGCAAGATCATAAACCTGCCCCCGAAACAAAATCCGGTAATGCTCCGTGTCCATACCGGCCACCTCCGAACAATACCGGATAATGAAATAGATATCCTTCTGCGCGTTCACCTGCGCCGCCTCCCAATACTCCTTCCCGGAAAGACTGTTCACCAAAGCAGAACAGCAAAAATAATCCTCCCAGACCAGCACATGGTTCCCGGCCTTATCATTCCCCAGGGAACTTCTCTGGATCGTGATCCGCTCCTTCCACTCCCCCAGAGGATACCCCTTCCGGAAACCGCCGCCGTCCCTGCTGCCGCTGCCCCCGCTCCACTCCGCCATCAGAACACTTCCCTCCTGATACCGAACAACAGAGAGCGCAGCGTCTGTACCAGTTCCTCATGGTCCGCCTGCTCCCTGTGCTCATACAAATACGCAGTGACATACAGAACAGCAATCCGCGCCATAGGAAGATGCCCCTCCAGCTCTTCTGCTTCCATCCGCGCCATATCCGCACACATGCTCTCCCCAGTCTCCAACAGCCCGGAAATAAACCCGTCCTCGTCCCCGCTGTCCACCCGGAGATACCGCTTCGCCTCTTCCAGCGTCACAACCGCCATCCTATAGCCCTCCTGCCTTTAAAACCAAAACACCCCGAAACCTTATGCCCCGGCGCTGCTCCCCTTGATCGCCATAGTCTTCACCGCTTCGGAGAGAATCAGCTTCCCGTCCACCCTCTGGCTCGCCAGGAAACCCACCTGCCCGTTAGCCGCAAACAGCTCATTCAGCCTCTTAAAAGACCTCCCCTGCCGGTCCGCGATCCAGTAATAAGAGAAATCCCCGAAAGCCATCACCTTCGCCCCGGCCGCCACCTCCGGCACATAAGCCGAAGTATAATAAGGCCGGTTCAGGATCATATCCGGCTGCCCCGCCTGCACCGACGGCTGCCAGATATAATTCCCGTTATTGTCCTTCAGCTTCCGCAGAGCCTTCACCGTGGTATCATTCAGCACCCAGACCGCCTTCCTCCGATACGGCGACTTCAAAGCATAAAACAAGTCCATCACATCGTCAAAAGAAATACCCGCCGCAGCCGTAGTCACCCCGTCAGAAGCCCCGCCCGCAGCATTAAAAATCCCCGTAGGCTTCCCCTTCCCGTCCCCGGTAAAGAACGCCTCTTCCTCCTTCGTCCCGATCCTGCGCCCGAACTCCTTAGAGATATACGCCTCCAGGTCAAACACACTGTCATTCAGAAGCTCATCCGACACCTTCAACATCGTAGCCACCTTATAAGCCCCAATGGAAACCTGCCCGAAAGAATCATCCGACTCCGGGTAAGCCCCTTCCTCGTCAATCCAGGAAGCCGTCCCCTTCGTGGCCACCACCGGGATCTTCCTGTCCCCGCTGGAAGTCTGGATCACCGTGGCGATACCCCGGAAAAAGTTCTCTTCCTCCAGAGCCTCCACCAGCGTATGCTCAAACTCGTCCGGCACCAGATACCCGCCCTCCGAATCCGTCCCCACCTGCAGGGCATTCTCCACATCATAAAAACTCTTCCGCCGCATGGCATTCCAGAAAGTCCTCCGGTACTTGTCCGAAGCCCTCCCCTTCTTCCCGTCCCCCTCCGGGTCATTGTTCGGCTTATTCACAATCGGCTCCGAAGTAGGCCTGTTCAGCTCCGCGTCAATGGCCGCCTGCCGTTCCAGCCTCTCAATCTCCTTCCCCAGATCCACAACCTCCTGCTCCATCCTCTCATAAGCAGCCGTATCCTCCGCCGACAAAAGGCCGTCCTCCCCTCTCTTACTGTCCAAAAAAGCCTTCGCCGCCTCCCATGCCTTCGCACGCTTCTCCCTCAACTCCAGAATCTTCTTCATCTCCATACCTCCATCAATCAATTTTTTATAAAATTTCCAGAACCAACACTTCCAGCCTGCACACAGCCCCGGCCCCTCACAGCCGTTTCCAAGTTCCCCCGGCTCCTAGGATTCCCGAACCGCCACAGCCCACAACCTCACCAAAAGCCTCATTGCCTTAAAAACGTCAAGGTCTCAATATCTTAACGGCCCCAACGTCTGAATGCCTTAACACCTCAACGCCTTAATATTTCAATGCCTTAACGCCTCAATGCCGCAAAAGCCCCAGCCGCTTCTCCAACTGCTCCACCGGAACTTTCTTCTCCGTTTCCTTCTGCTCCGGCACCAGCTTAGACAACAGCGAATTAGTCACCGCCATGCGCGAAAACATCACGCCCTCCGGCTCCCCGCCCCTGGCTTTATCCTCCGTACCGTCCCCACGCAGAACCCCGTCCGCAAACCCAAGCTCCACCGCCTTCCTTGCGTTAAACCAGCTCTCCGCATCCATCAGGTGGGAAATCCTGGCCCGGCTCATGCCCGTCTTAATCTCATAGGCGTTCATGATGCTCTCCTTCACCTCGTCCAGCATCTCCCCCGCCCTCTGCATCTCCTTACTGTCCCCAATGGCAATCGTCATCGGATTGTGGATCATCATCATGCCCACCGGGGACATCAGAACCTCCGTCCCCGCCATGGCGATCACAGACGCCGCCGAAGCCGCCAGAGCGTCCACCTTCACCCGCACATCCCCCTTATACTCCATCAGCATGTTATAAATCCGCGCCGCCGCAAACACATCCCCGCCCGGAGAATTGATCCAGACCGTGATATCCCCCGTCCCTGCATCCAGCTCCTTCTGGAACAGCTCCGGCGTCACCTCGTCCCCATACCAGGTCTCATCCGAAATCTCCCCGTTCAAAACCAGCGTCCTCTCCCCGTCCGCCTCATTCCGTACCCAGTTCCAAAACTTCCGCTTCATCCCTGCACCTCACTTTCCGCTTTTTCAACCACTTCCCGCCGGTCCCCATAAACCGGCGCACAAAAAAGCCAGCAGACACATCCGCCTGCCAGCTCCCAAAACTCTCTGTCCGCCCTTCTCACTCAACTTCTCTACTCTATCTCTTCCGCTTCACACAAATCCTAACACAGCAAATCCCGAAACCTGTTGCCCATATCCGCCACACGGCATTCTCCACAGCCCATCTCTACCGCGCCACACCCATGAAAGCCGGAACACTCCACTTTCCAGATATCCACACCTCACAGCCCCAGCCCGGAATCCCCCTGACGAAACTGCCTCCCGTCCGGCGGCTCCGGCTCCTGCTGATTCTTTCCCGCAAACAGCCCCGCATCCTTCAACTTACAAAGATTCCCGTTCACCAGATA
>CAJUBP010000081.1:0-2825 GCA_910584585.1 uncultured Lachnospiraceae bacterium
GCATACCGTTCTTCGATCATACGGATGTTCATCCGGGAATCTTCCATATTGCTGTAATGTACATAGGTTTCATACCAGCTGTCCATATCATTAAAATCGTTATAAACAATTTTGTAGTTATTTTCTCCAAAAATATAATTTCCCAGAGTAAGGAAAAGATTGTTATAAAATGTCGGCGTGGGGAATGAGGTCAGCCGCAGGTAAAATCCCTGGAGGACAGGCTGCTGGATTTCCGGAATTTTCATTTTCCGGAATACCTCATTCAGCTTTGCGGGCGGCATTTCTTCAAACAGCACAGGGCCGCAGATCAATACTTTTGTACTGTCCGGAATCCGGAAAAACGTATAGACGCAGCGGAGCGTGTCTTTCAGATAATAAATAATATTTTCTTCCAGTTTATCCAGATATGTCCGAATATATTCGTGATCGTGGTTTTTAAGGATTGTGGCGCGCAGGCCGAAGTCCAGCCAGGAATAATCTTCACATGGCAATGCCACGCAGCTTACGGGTATTGTGTTATTTTTTAATAAATCCTGTACAAAGTTTAGCAATATTTGTTCCATTCTTCTCAACTTCTTTCTATGTGAATGACTTTGTAGATATAGTTTAGATTTCAGATGCGATTAATTCTTCTCCCCCTTCTTAAGTTTCCTGGATCCTGTTTGAAAATGGAAAAATTTTTATTTATTTTTGCACATTTTTCAGGTGAAATCAACGCAAAATAAAAATAGTGCAAAAAATACTAAAAATCGTATCTCGTCAAAAAAAGATAATATATGTAGGATTGTCATTATACATAACTGACAAAGTATGACAAAAAATGCCGTACAAATTGTATAAAGTGACGTATAAAAGAAAATCCCTATGAAAAAATTTTGTAGAGTGCAGAGAAGGAGGAAGGACATGAGAAACATTATCAATCTGAATGAGGGGTGGAAATTTTTCAAGGAAAATGTAAAATTGCCTGAGACATTGCCGGAAAACTGGCAGGATGTAGACTTGCCCCATACCTGGAATGCAGTGGACGGCCATGACGGAAACGGAAGCTATGACAGGGGGTGCTATTGGTATGCCAAAACCTTTGAAACGCCCAGGCAGCCGTTAAAGGGCGGCCGTATCTTCCTGGAAATCCTGGCGGCAGGCCAGCAGGCGACCGTCTATGTCAACGGAAAAGGAGAATATTATCACGAAGGCGGCTACTCAATTTTCAGGGCGGACATTACAGACGCTTGTAAAGAAGAAGGAGAAAACCTTCTGACCATTGCATGCAGCAATGAAAATAAGAGCAGCGTTTATCCCCAGTCAGCGGATTTTACTTTTTACGGCGGGCTTTACCGGGGCGTGAATTTAATCAGCGTGCCGGACGCTCATTTTGATTTGGAGCATTGGGGAAGCAGCGGGTTTATGGTAACGGCAGAGCCCTGTGAATGCGGCGGCGGGAAATTTAAGCTGGAGTCCTGGCCGGTGCATACAGATGAGAATTTTACTGTGATGTACAGCATCAAAGACGCAGAGGGAAAGGAAGTTGCAAATGCGGTGCGTCCGGCTGACAGCACGGAAGTGGAAGTCTTTGTGCCGGATGTGACCCTGTGGGATTGTGACAATCCCTATCTGTATACGGTAACGGCTACGCTTCAGAGACGGAATGAGGCTTATGATGAGGTATCCGTTCGGGCAGGCGTCCGCAGTTTTTCTTGCGATCCGGACAAAGGGTTTATTTTAAATGGAATTCCCACGCCTTTGAGAGGCGTCAGCCGTCATCAGGACATGCTGTATAAAGGAAATGCTTTGACCAAAGAAGATCATTACAATGACGCAAAAATTATCAAAGAGCTGGGGGCAAATACCATCCGCCTGGCCCATTACCAGCATTCCCAGGATTTCTATGATGCCTGCGATGAGCTGGGATTTGTGGTATGGGCGGAAATTCCGTTTATCAGCGTGATGAATGAAGATCCGGCGGCTCACCAGAACTGCATTACCCAGCTGAAAGAGCTGGTGCTGCAGAATTACAACCATCCCAGCATTTGCTTCTGGGGCATTTCCAATGAGATTCTGATTGGAGGAATTTCAGAAAAGCTGGTGGAAAATCACAAGGAGCTGAACGCGCTCTGCAAAAAACTGGATCCCACAAGGCTGACCACCATTGCCCATGTAACCATGACTCCCATTGACAGCCCGGTGCATGGAATTACCGATGTGGAAAGCTATAACCACTATTTCGGCTGGTACGGCGGCAAAATGGAGGACAACGGGCCCTGGTTTGATAATTTCCACAAAGAGCATCCGGAAATTTCCATGGGCGTTTCCGAATACGGCTGCGAAGGGATTATCACCTATCATGGGCCCAATCCCGCATGCAAGGATTACAGCGAAGAATATCAGGCTCTCTATCATGAACATATGGCAAAAGTATTGGATGAGCGTCCCTGGCTCTGGTCCAGTCATGTGTGGAACATGTTTGACTTCGGCTGCGCGGCCAGAAATGAAGGCGGAGTAGCCGGAAGGAACAACAAAGGTCTGGTAACCATGGACCGGAAAACCAAGAAAGACAGCTATTATATCTACAAGGCATACTGGAACAAAGAGCCTATGGTGCATCTCTGCGGCAGACGGTATGCCCAGCGGGCGGGAGAAACCACAGAGATCCGGGTGTACTCCAACCAGCCTGCGGTTTCTCTGTTCCTCAACGGGGAGTTGGAAAGTGTAAAAACCGCGGACAAGGTATTTGTATTTACTGTTGCGTTAAAAGAGGGGTTCAACTCCGTCGTTGCAGTGGCAGGAGAATGCAAAGACAGTATGACCATTGAAAAAGTGGAAAAAGA
>CAJUBP010000081.1:2925-7394 GCA_910584585.1 uncultured Lachnospiraceae bacterium
GTAAATACTTTTAACATAAAAAGAGAGGAGAAATTATGGGAACAAATTCTAATTCTTCGGTTCAGCCCTTTGGCATGAAGGACAAGATCGGTTATATGTTCGGTGATTTTGGAAATGATTTTACCTTTATATTGTCATCCAGCTTTATGCTGAAATTTTACACGGACGTTATGGGCATCAGCGCAGGCCTTGTGGGAACGCTGATGATGGCGGCCCGGTTTATCGACGCTTTTACAGATGTGACAATGGGGCAGATTGTAGACCGCTCCAAACCTACCAAGGACGGAAAATTCCGTCCCTGGATTAAACGGATGTGCGGTCCTGTGGCCATTGCTTCATTTTTGATTTATCAGTCGTCTTTTGCGAATATGGCATATGGATTCAAAGTGTTTTGGATGGTTGTCACCTACATACTGTGGGGTTCCATTTTCTACACATCCATCAATATTCCCTATGGTTCCATGGCTTCCGCTGTTTCCGCAGATCCCAAAGACCGTGCGGAATTGTCTACCTGGAGAACCATCGGGGCCACACTGGCAGGTCTTTTTATTGGTGTGGGCACGCCGCTGTTTGCATTTGAGACGGTAAACGGCAACACCGTGCTTTCCGGCCCCCGTATGACGATCATTGCAGGCGTTTTCAGCGTACTGGCCATTGTATGTTATCTGCTCTGCTTTAACCTTGTGCGGGAACGCGTGGATGTTCCTGCCAACAATCAAAAATTGGATATCGGCAGATTATTAAAGAGTTTGGTGACAAACCGTTCTTTGCTTGGCATTATTGCGGCGGCAATCTCCCTGCTTTTGGCTCAGCTTACCATGCAGGGAATGGCAGGCTTTGTATTCCCGAACTTTTATGGAAGCCCTCAGGCACAGTCAGCTTCTACCCTGGCAGGTTCTATCGCAATGCTGGTAATCTGCGCGCCGCTGGCGGTAAAGATATCAACTCAGTTCGGTAAAAAAGAGCTGTCCATCGCTTCCTGCGTGGCTTCAGCCGCAGTATTTATCGTCTGCTTCATTGTGCATCCGGCAAATCCATTCGTTTATGTGGGATTCTTCACATTGGCTTACATTGGAATGGGATTTTTCAATACGGTAATCTGGGCCATGATTACAGATGTCATTGACGATGCCGAGGTGAAAAACGGCATCCGGGAGGATGGAACCATTTACGCAGTATATTCTTTTGCCAGAAAAGTAGGGCAGGCCTTGTCTTCCGGGTTGACGGGAGTGCTGCTTTCTATGATTGGTTATACCCAGGCGACAGCTTTTGATCCGGATGTGACTGAGGGAATCTTTAAGATGTCCTGTATCGCGCCTGCCATTGGATTTGTCCTGGTTGCCCTCTGCCTGTGGTTCATCTATCCGCTGAACAAAAAACGGGTGGAAGAGAATGTGGCGGAACTTGCCAGCCGGCATAAAGGATGATGGAAGAGTTCACCTTGCCTATGGAAGTAAGGAGGAGAACATGGCAGATAAATTTTTAGCTTATACGAAACGGAACGATTTCTTAATCTGCATAGACAGTGACGGATGTGCCATGGATACTATGGATATAAAACATTTCCGCTGCTTCGGCCCTTGCATGGTAGCCGAATGGGGACTGGAGGAATGGCGGGAAGAGATTTTAGCCAGGTGGAATGAAATCAATCTCTATACCATGACCCGGGGAATCAACCGTTTCAAAGGGCTGGCAAAAGCTCTGAGGGAGATACAGGAAAAATTCTGTGAAATCGAAGATCTGGAGCGTCTGGAGCAGTGGGTGAAGGAAACCCCTGAATTGTCCAATGACGCGCTGGAACGTGAGCTTGAGAAGGCAGACAGCGTCTGCCTTCGGAAAGCCCTTTCCTGGAGCCGCAGCGTGAACCAGGCTGTGGAACGGCTTTCGGAAGAAGAGAAACAGCCCTTTGAAGGAGTAGGAAAAGCTTTGAAGAAAGCCTGGCGGGATGCGGATATTGCCGTTGTATCCAGCGCCAATCCGGGGGCTGTGCTGGAGGAATGGGATCTTCACGGGCTTTTGGAATATACCGATGTGGCCCTTGCCCAGGATTCCGGCAGCAAATCATTCTGTATCGGAGAACTGATGAAACGGGGATATGCGCCGGAACATGTGCTGATGTGCGGAGACGCGCCGGGAGATTTGGAAGCGGCGAAACAAAACGGCGTTTATTTTTACCCGATTTTAGTGCGCAGGGAGGCGGAGAGCTGGAAGGAGTTTCGGGAAATTGGACTGAAGCATTTTCTGGAAGGTTCCTACGGGGGACAGTACCAGGAAGAGAAAGAACGGCAGTTCCTTGAGAATCTTGGAGAAAGATAAGCAGGAGAAAGCGCCTGCGGACATCCCTGATGTCCAAAAAGCAGGACAAGAAGGAGGACAATTATGGTAGATATGAAAGCAAAGCCTTTTTATTTGTCAGAGGAAGACTGCAAATGGGTAGAAGACGCCATTGCAAACATGACAGTGGATGAAAAAATCGGCCAGCTCTTTTTTAATATGGGTTCCAGCAGAACAGAAGAATATCTGAAAATGACCGTAAAAGATTACCATATCGGCGGCATCCGCTATAACCCGGGGACTGCGGATGAAATCTACGAGCAGAACCGCATTTTACAGGAAAACAGCAAAATTCCGCTGATTATTGCCTGTAATACGGAAAACGGCGGAGACGGCGCCTGCACCGACGGCACAACCATTGGAAGCCAGACGAAAATTGCCGCTACCCGGAATGCGGACTACGCGTATCAGCTTGGATATATGTCCAATAAAGAAGCGGCGGCTATCGGATGCAATCTGTCCTTTGCGCCGGTCAGCGATATCCTTTATAATTGGGAAAATCCGGTGATTGGCCTGCGCACTTACGGAAACGATCCGGAGCGTGTAGCGGTAATGGCAAAAGCATATATGGAAGGCGCTCATGCCAATCCTGGTTTTTGCTGCGCAGCTAAGCATTTCCCGGGAGACGGCCTGGATTTCCGGGATCAGCATGTGGCCAACAGCGTGAACTCCATGAGCTGTGAGGAGTGGGACAAGACCTTTGGATTGGTGTATCAGATTTTGATTGACAACGGGTTAGAGGCGATCATGGCAGGCCATATTATGCAGCCGGCCTATGCCCGCCATTTCAATCCGGAGCTTACCGATGATGAGATGATGCCTGCAACCTTGTCCCCAGAATTGATCCAGGGGCTGCTTCGGAAGAAACTGGGCTTTAACGGCATGGTTCTCACAGACGCTTCCCACATGGTAGGGCTGACCTGCCGTATGAAGCGCAGCGACGCGCTTCCGGCTGCCATTGCCGCCGGAGTTGACATGTTTTTGTTCTTTAATGAGATGGAAGAAGATTTTGCCAGCATGAAGCAGGGCTATCTGGACGGCAGGATTACGGAGGAACGCTTAGACGACGCCCTTCACCGGATTCTGGCCCTGAAGGCCCACATGGGGCTTCACAAAAAGGAGAAAACAGAATTAATGCCGCCCAAAGAGCAGGTGCATGAAATTGTGGGCTGCAAGGCTCACAAGGAGATGCAGAAAGAGATTTCTGACAAATCCATTACGTTGGTAAAATACAAAGATAAAGACGTGCTGCCCATTACCCCGGAACGGTACAAACGGATTATGATTGTGTATGTGAAGGGGTTGTCCGCGCCTGGTCTGGGAGCGCTTTTTGCGGCGAAAAAATCACCGGCGGAAACGCTGAAAGAAAAGCTGCGGGCCCAGGGATTTGACGCGTTTATCTACGAAAGCCCCATTGAGCAGATGCAGAAAAAAATGCAGGCCGGGGAAAAGCCGGATCTGAACATGTATTTTGCGGGAAAAACCCCCATCAAGGAATTCCGGGAAAATCAGGATTTGATTATTACCCTGGTGGATATTCCGGGAGGTTTTCAGCCAGTCGCCCGCCCTGCGTTCGGTATGACAAAAGGCGGCGGGGAAATTCCCTGGTATGTATTTGAACTTCCGGTAGTGGTCATCGGCGTCCAGCATCCCTTTGTGCTGGCGGATATTCCTCAGGCCCGTACGTATATCAATACTTATGACAGCAAAGACGTGACCATGGACGCGCTGGTGGAAAAGCTGATGGCAGGAGAAGAAGCCTTTACAGGAAAAGATCCTGTGGATTCCTTCTGCGGAATCTTTGATACCAGGATTTGATATGTACCAGGAGCTGATATGCCGCTCTTGCGGTTAATGGTTGTTCGTTGTTGAATTAATGTTTCAGGGGCCGGATCACAGGTATTTATTTGTAAAATCATGTAAGTTATATACCCAATATTGACAGTTGAATTCCTTTCTGAGCCTTGCGGTTCGGTTCCTGCATTAATATATTTTATTTTTAGGCGCTTATAAACAATTTTTTGCGCAAAATGGCAAAATTTTTGTATTGCGCTTTTCTGGTTTATCCAGGTTAGGAGGAAAATATGCAGATGACATTTCGCTGGTACGGCGAAGGAAACGACAGCATCACCCAG
>CAJUBP010000082.1 GCA_910584585.1 uncultured Lachnospiraceae bacterium
GGCTGCTTCAGCAGCAAGATGAACCTACCGGCTTTAGCCGGTAGTGGTTCAGTTTGGAAAGGAATCGTGAAAATCATGAAAATGAAAGCAGCAGTTATTGATCAGCCTGGCAGCCGTTTTCAGTTTGCAGAGGTTGATGTTGATGACATGCCAAGAGAGGATGAGGTTCTGGTAAAGATTTACGCGTGCAGTATCTGCCACAGTGATGAATACTGCAGAGAAGAAGGAGTCGCCGTGCATTTGCCGGCAATCCTTGGCCATGAAGGGGCTGGAATTGTAAAAAAGGCAGGGAGTGGGGTGACAGATTTAAAACCTGGGGATCATGTTGCTCTGACCGTGCCCCACTGCGGAACATGCGAATTTTGCAAAAAGGGGGATTACCTCAGCTGCCCTAATGCATTTCCCATGCAGTTCGGAAGGCCGGACGGCACGCCGAGAGTCAGAGACAGTTCAGGAAAAGCGCTGGGTACTTTTATGGGACAGGGAGGGTTTGCGGAATATGTGCTCTGCCATAAAAGCAGCTGCGTAAAAGTGGATCCTGAAATTCCTTTTGATATTGTGGCGCCGGTAGGCTGTGGATTCAGTACCGGTGCAGGGACGGTATTAAATTATTTGAGGGCTGGAAAGGAAGATACGGTTGCCGTGTTTGGCTGCGGCAGTACCGGCATGGCAAGCGTTATGGGGGCAAAACTGGCTGGCTGTAAGAAAATTATAGCTGTTGATGTTGTAGAAGACAAATTAAAAATGGCAAAAGAACTGGGGGCTACCCATGTAATCAACAGTAAGAAGCTGCAGGAGGAAGAGGGGTACAGTGTAAAGGTAACAGGGCCGGAGGCTTTTCATACGCCTGTAAAGTATCCTCTGGTGGAGGAGATAAAGAAGATGACAGATGGAAAAGGGGTAAATTTTTCTATTGTAACCGCCCCTTTGCAGCAGGTAGTGACGCTTGCAATTTTTGCGCTTGCCAAACATGGAGAATGCTGCGTGACCGCTTCCATGCCTACGGGAGAGATTCCCTTTGCATTCATGCAGGCCGGCAGTATGAAAGTGTCAAGCTGTGCTATGGGGCTTGGAAATAAATATGAATTTTTCCCTTATCTTCTGCAGAAGTACAAAGAGGGAGAGTTTCCGATTGATAAGCTGTTGGCGCATTATAAGTTTGAGGATTTGGAGCAGGCATTTTGTGATATGGCGGAAGGAACAGCCATTAAGCCAGTACTGGAATGGTAAATGAAAATCGGAACAATGATTTGCGTTATGTATAGAAGAAACAGCCATTAAGCCAGCGCTGGAATGGTAAATGGAGAAATCAACAACAGATATTACACAATAAATCAGCTGCGGGAAGGAATTTATCTAATTCCTTCCCGCAGTGCATTTTTCTCTTTGATGATACGGGGGTTTTTGCAGAGCTGCATATTCCCGAAAAATAAATATGTGTAAAAAGGAAACAATAAGAAAAACAGATACCCTTTCAAGGGGAAGAAGGACTTTTATTTTTTCCTTATTGATAGTATAATCCAAGGAAATGAGGGTGTCTTGCAGAGATAAGCTATGCCGGTTTTAAATGGTTGATTGTGCAATCCAAGTAAATGAAAGGACATGCAGAAATAATATCTGTCAGTTTTTTGTAAGGAACCTTCTTAAAACAATATGGATATAGGGGATTGGGTCTATGAACAGCAAATATACGAAAGAAGTTTTTGTATCCGCACTGAACCAATTGTTGAAAACGAAGCATATTGACAAGATACGAGTGGAAGAAATCTGCAGGGAGTGCGGGCTGAGCAAGAAAACTTTTTATTATCATTTTGGGAGCAAGTATGAGCTGCTTACTTATCTCTACAACAAATATGTGACCGATGAATTAAAAGAATTCGGATATGAAGACTATTTTTCCCGGCTGGGAAAGGGGGACGAGCAGCTTAATGATATCTCAAATGAGAATTCTGCGGAAATTTTGCAGCGATTAGTGTATCTCTGGAGCGGGGCTCATGCTGATATCAATAAAAATATGAGTTCTTCGGAGGACTATCAGGCATTTCAGCCCGTCTGGAGAAGGGAATCCTTGAATGGAAAAAAGCAGCTGTTGATCCAAAGGCTGGAGAAAGAAGGGCAGGAAACTGCAGGAGCGGGAGCTGAATCTGGCTGCAGCAGTGCTGAATACAATTGCAGAGTTTTATTATGCAGATTGGACGAAGCGGTATGGGGCGGTGGTGCCCAAAGAAGAGGCAGAGTATTATGTAAGTATTATGAACCGGATGCTGGATTACTGGGTTTCACAGGGAGATGACAAAGGCCGGCATGTTTGAAAAATAAATAAGGAAAAAGACACGGGGCTGTCGGGAAATGACAGGCGATACGCAATATATACTGGGGTGATTTTTGAACCGCAGTCATATATTGTGGACAAATTTCATTTCCCGGCAGCCCCGCATTAATATTTCAATTTATGGCACAAAATGAAAAATGGTGCAAAAAGGAAACGTTTCACAGCTTTGTCCGTAAAAGTATGCGAAAAGCTGTTATAAAATAGTATACACAGAGAAATTTAATACAAATTCTGATATCAGCGGCATCGTACCGTTTTGTATCAGGGAGAAGGAGGAAAAACACATGTATAATGATTTAAAAGGCAAAGTGGTACTGATTACCGGAGCAGCCAGCAAAAGGGGAATGGGGCGCGCCACAGCCTTACGTATGGCGCAGGAAGGATGTATTGTGGCAGTAAACGGCCGGCCGGGGAAACGTACCGGCGCCGATGATATCGCCGAAGGCTGGACCGGTCTTCCGGATGTGGTTGCTGAGATTGAAGCTATGGGCGGCAAAGCCATTGCTTTGGAAGCAGATATCAGCAAACCCGATCAGGTAGACGCTATGTTTGACAAACTGAAAAAAGAAATCGGAAGATTGGATATCCTTGTAAACTGTGCCAGTGTGTGCGGTGACTCCGCACTGGTTCATGAGACATCAAAGGATACCTGGGATTGGGTGATGGACATAAATATCGGCGGTCTTTTTAACACCTCCAAGGCAGCAGCTGAAATGATGGTAAAACAAAAGAGCGGTAATATCATCAACATCAGTTCCCTTCACGGAAAGATTGCCAGCCCCGGAATTGTGCCTTATAACTGTTCTAAGTTTGCTACAGTGGGATTAAGCGCGACACTGGCAAAGGAATATGTGGAGTATGGCATCCGGGCAAATTGTATCATTGCAGGATGCTTTTCCAGTGATATGCCTTCCGTAAGCGGAAGCGTCCGTGAAAGAATGAGGAACGGCGGGCTGACAGAGGATGAGGCAGTGGAAGAATGCTTTGCAGATGTAATCAAGATTATTCCGATGAAGCGGATTGGAAAGGTTTCTGAGATGGCGTCGTTGATTGCGTTCTTGTCCTCAGAGGAATCAGCGTATATTACCGGCCAGGCCATCAATATTGACGGCGGATTTTTGATGGAGCATTAAAGGAGGGGCATTATGGGACAGAGTATAGATTCTATGTTTCATGCAGATTTGATTCATGAGCCGGATCATAATTTTACATGCAAATCTTTGATAGGCACAAAAGAAAATCTGGGAATGGACTGTACGGTTGTATATTATACGTTTACGGAAACTCCGGTTTTTGACGAAGGCCTGTTTGTGGCTCACAGCCATGAGGTAGATGAAGTTCTCACATTGGTGGCGGGAAATCCTGGGGATATCAGTGATTTTGACGCAGAGGTGGAAGTGTGCATCGGAGAAGAAAAACGGATCGTGACAGAACCCACAGTTCTTACCCTGCCGGCAGGGACGGTACATAACGTGCTTATCAAAAAGGTGAATAAACCAATGGTAATGTGGACAGTGCTGATGGAGCCGAAGGAGAATGCATAAGGCTGACACAGTTACCGGGAATAGAAATGACCGGTAACTGTTTTTGGCTTTTTTGGGAAAGGAACGAAGATAATGGGAAAAAAGAAAGAGTTTTTTGGATTTAAAGCAATGGTTCTCCTTGCCTTAGTGAACTTCATGGCATATTTTATGGTTGGAATTTACGGCGCCACCATGTCCTCTATTATGACAAGGCTGAATTGCAGTATGACGGTATTTTCGTCATTTTCTACGGCTTACATTCTGGTATCTTTTGTCGTATCTATGTTTGCCGGAAAAATATATGATAAAGTCGGTTCCCGGAATTGTGTACTGTTTTATGTTTTTGCAACCGTGGTGTACATATTGGGGATGGAGTGCAGCAACAGTATTCCTTTGATTTATGTGTGTTGTATGATTTACGGCGTTGCAGTGGGAATCGGCGGCAGGGCTGCAATTTCAAAGTTTGTATCGGAGTGGTTTGAAGATCGGCGGGATGAAATGATCGGCTATGTCTGCGGTATTTATAATTTGGGTGCAGGGGTTGGGATGATTGTATTCGGGGCTATGTTAAACCGGGTTTCCCTTACGGTTCTTCTTGTAGTAGGGATTTCTGTTCCTACCGTGATATCGGTGATAGGCTGGCTTATGATGAAGAGTCCCAGGCAGTTAGGGCAAAAGCCTTATACGAAAGGAAAACAAGATATCAGTGCAGATGCAGCCAGTACAGAGACAAAAGAAGCTCTGGAGGGTGTTGACTTCGATGTAATCCTTAAGTCTCCAAGCTTCTGGCTGCTGATTATTTCCAGTGTGCTGGCAGGGCTGGCAGTATGCCCTGGTACGTATATGCAGGTGGTTATGGTAAGCGTGGGAGTTTCGGAAAGCGTTGCGGCTATGCTTTTCGGGATTCAGATGTTGGCACAGTGTGTGATGTCAATGCTGGTGGGAAAACTGTTGTCTACTTTGAAATATGTAGGATATGTGATTGTTACCTATGCATTGCTTGTTGGAGGGTTGGTATTGCTGGAAATGTTCTATGTAACAAATCTTGGAAATGCAGCCGCAATTTTAACGGCTTTTATAATTGGAGCTGGCAGCGGGGCGGTAGGTTTGGTCTCTGCATACATGCCGGGGCAGTTTTTTGGGATGAAAGCCTATGGAACAATTATGGCGGTGCTCACAGCAGTAACTTTAGTGGGAAGCTGTTTTGTGCCTGTCACCATTTCCCCCATTGTGACGGCAGACGGAGGATCCTGGCAGAAAGCGACCATTGTATGTATTGTTTTGATGCTTATTTCTGTAGCATCCCTTGGGCTTGCAGCGTTAACCGCCCCTATGAGAAAAATTAGAAAAGCAGGAGGAAAGAACTAATATGACGGATTTATTGGGATATGAAGGGAAAGTATGCGTTGTCACAGGAGCTGCTTCCGGTATCGGCAAGGCAATCTGTGAAAAACTTCTGGGACTGAATGCAAAAGTTTATGGGTTAGATTTGAAAGAACCAGATTATGAAGGGGTTCACTATGTTAAGGTGAATCTGGGAGAAAAAAATTCCATTGATGAAGCTTTCCAAAAGCTTCCGGACAAAATTGACGCATTTTTTGCGGCAGCAGGGATACCTGCCGATAAAAGATTTCCATTTGAAATGGTGTTTCATGTGAATTTTACTTCCAATAAATATATGATGGATGCATATCTGTTGGAGCGGATGAAAAAAGGCGGAGCTATTGCCATTATATCTTCTATGGCCGGAGCCAATTGGGATAAATATATGGAAGAGTATAAGGATATTGCAGACGCGGCCGGCTGGGAAGAAACAGCGGCAAAGCTTCAGGAGAAGGATTTGGCGCACACTTCTGAAAACGCGCCTTATCAGTTGTCAAAGCGTGCCGTTATCTACTATGCCATGAAGATGGTAAAGGATTTCGGCCAGCGGGGAGTGCGTATTAACGTACTAATGCCTGGAAGCACCCTGACGCCAATGACCCAGAAGGTATTGGATGAGGGCCTGGGGGAAGAATTGTTGAAAACGGACGGCGTTGCTGGAAGGCTGGCAGATGTGCGGGAGATGGCGGAGCCTATGATTTTCCTAAACAGCAATATGGCTTCTTTCATAACCGCAAATATCCTGCAGGGAGACTGTGGATATTTTATGATGGATTATGTAGGCGTACAGGATAATGATCATTTTTATGATTACAAAATATTTAATGGTGAGAGCGATGGCAAAATATAAATATGACAAGATATTTTCAGATATAAAACTAAACAACGGCGTTGTCTTACAGAACCGCTGCGCGCTGGCTCCCATGCTGGTAGGCGGCGCCAGTGTGGACGGTACCGTAGACTGGGAAGAAGTGGAGTATTACCGGAAAAGAAATCGGGTAGGCCAGCTTCTGATTGCCGGGGCAGCCTCTGTTTCAAAATACGGAAAGCAAAATGAGTTCCAGAACCATATTTTTGAAGATGAAGATATAAAGGAACTGAGCAAACTGGCAGAAGCTTTGAAGGAAGAAGGAAATAAGGCGATTTTGCAGATTCAGCACTCCGGACGGGAGGCAAAAGGCAGCTATCTGCAATATGGAAGAACGGTTGCTCCCACTGGAATGGATTTTCCCTGGCTGGATTATAGGCCAGAGGAATTGTCACAAAGTGAGATAGAAGAGATTCTGGGGCAGTTTGGGGCAGCAGCCAGAAGAGCGGTGGAAGCTGGTTTTGACGGAGTGGAGATTCATGGGGCAAACCACTATCTGCTTCAGCAGTTTTTTTCTGCATATTCTAACCAACGGACAGACCAATGGGGCGGAAGTCTGGAAAAAAGAATGGCATTTCCCGTGGCTGTGCTGGAGCGGGTAAAAGAAGTGGTGGAATTTACCGGAAAAAAGGACTTTATTATTGGATACCGCTTCTGCCCGGAAGAAGTTCACGGAAGCAATATAGGATATACGATCAGTGATACGCTGGTTTTGATTGACCGGCTGCTGGAGGTTGGGCTGGACTATCTTCACTCTTCCACGTTCTCCTCATCTTTGGATCCGGGTCCGGCTTATAAGAAAGCAACGCTGACAGGCAATTCTGAGATACCGCTGAATCAGCAAGCTTATGAACATATCAATGGCAGATGCGCCCTGGTGGTA
Source organism: uncultured Lachnospiraceae bacterium (assembly GCA_910584585.1). Taxonomy (GTDB): domain Bacteria; phylum Bacillota; class Clostridia; order Lachnospirales; family Lachnospiraceae; genus Petralouisia. The sequence continues at coordinate 6,990 of CAJUBP010000082.1, forward strand.
TGCGGGCAGATTAAAAAGCCGAAGGATTTCCTGGATGCGCTGAATTACGGGGATATCTGCGCAGTAGGAGTCCTGGCTCTTTCTGATCCGGAATATCTGGTAAAGATGGAGAGTGGCAGAGAGGATGAGATTCAGTTGGATGTAACCGGAAGGATTTCGGAGCTGGGCTGGACTCATGGGCTGATTCATATGTATGAGACTACAGATACGCCGGGCCTTCCACCAGTGAAGGGTTTTAGCAGGCCGGAGTATTACGTGGAATATTAAACAGCGGCCAGCTTGCCGGAATGAATTTTAAGATATTACTTTGGCGGTTAAAACTTGATGTTCTATCTATTCATTAGCATGGT
>CAJUBP010000083.1 GCA_910584585.1 uncultured Lachnospiraceae bacterium
TGTAACTATTAACCAGTAGTCATTCTTGACTACACCATTATTATACTAGGAGGAAACCATGGCAGTGAAAATATTATACCAGGGCGGAAGCGGCGAAATTGTGGAAAAAAAATCGCGTTTCATTGCAACCACGGAGAAAATAGAGACAGAAGAAGAGGCGTTGGCTTTTATCGGAAGAATGAAGAAACAGTACTGGGACGCAAGACATAACTGCTATGCTTTTGTGGCCGGAGAGCACCATAATCTGCAGCGGTGCAGCGACGACGGAGAACCTGCCGGCACAGCGGGGCGCCCCATGCTGGATGTGCTTCTCAAGGAGGATATTCACAATATTGCCGTGGTGGTGACCCGGTATTTCGGCGGAACGCTTTTGGGAACCGGAGGACTGGTGCGGGCTTACCAGAAGGCCGTGCAGGAAGGACTGAAAAACAGCGTACTGATCGAAAAGATGCAGGGAAGGCTTCTTACGGTGGAATGCGATTACAATTCAATCGGAAAGATTCAGTATATTCTGGCCCGGAATCAGATCACAGCCGTTGATACCAGTTATACCGACAAAGTGGTCACAGAGGTGATGGCTCCCATGGAACAGCTGGAACTGCTTCGGAAAGAAATTACAGAAGGAACCAGCGGAACGGCGGCTTTTCAGGTGGGAGATCCTGCAGAATTTGCCGTAATTGACGGAAAAATAAAAATTTTTTAAAAAATATAAAAAAATGCTTGCATTTCAGAGAGAACTCGTATATAATACATTTTGTTGAAAACAATGGCCCATCGCCAAACGGTAAGGCAACGGACTCTGACTCCGTCATTTCAAGGTTCGAATCCTTGTGGGCCAGCTTAGCTTTGGAACCCATCACAGAGTGTGATGGGTTTTTATCATATATGCAGAAAATTTGAAGTGGAGGAAATTATGTACCGTTTTGAAAGTAAAGTCCGTTACAGTGAAGTGGACAGTAAAGGCAGAGTGAAACTGAATTCTATTCTGGACTATTTTCAGGACTGCAGTTCTTTTCAGGCAGAAGAGGCAGGGGTGGGCCTGGATTATATGGCAGAAAAGCATGTGGCATGGGTATTGACCTGCTGGCAGGTGGAGATCGAACGTTATCCTGCCTTTGGAGAAAACATTGGGGTCAGTACATGGCCTTATGATTTTAACGGCTTTTTCGGTTACCGCAATTACACGATGAAGGGAGAAGGAGAGGAACTTCTGGCCTGCGCCAATTCTGTTTGGGTGTTGCTGGACTTAGAGAGCAAAAGGCCGGTGAGAGTGCCCCGGGAAATGGCGGACGCTTATGAATTTTTTCCAAAACTTCCCATGGAACCGTCATCCAGGAAGGTGGCGCTGCCGGAGGGAATGGAGGCCAAAGAGCCATTTCCAGTGCACAAATATCACATTGACACCAATCAGCATGTCAATAACGGAAAATACATCTGCATGGCCCAGGAATATCTGCCCCAGGGATTTCGTACCGGCAGGATGAAGGCGGAATACCGGAAAGCAGCTGTATACGGAGACATGATATATCCCTATGCCGTTCAGGGAGAGGGCAAAATCACCGTGAGCCTGGCGGATGCAGAGGGAAACCCCTACGCGGTGATAGAATTGGAGGAAAAAGTATGATTCGGTTAGGAGAAAAGCAAAGTCTTACAGTGGTAAAACAGGTGGAATTCGGCGTTTATCTGGCAGAGCGGGAGGGAGAGGAAACAAGAATTCTGCTTCCTGCCAAACAAGTGCCCCAGGGAACAGAACTGGGAGATCGGATAGAAGTATTTGTTTACAAGGATTCCAAGGATCGGGTGATTTCCACCACCCGGGAACCGAAGCTCAAGATGGGAGAAGTGAAGGCCCTTACCGTCGTATCTGTGCAGGGCATCGGCGCGTTCTTGGACTGGGGCCTGGAAAAAGATTTGTTTCTTCCATATAAAGAGCAGATCGGCAAAGTGCGGGAACAGGATGAAATACTGGTAAGGCTGTATACCGACAAGAGCAGGCGGCTCTGCGCCAGCATGAGAGAACTCTATGATATGCTGGATACCGATTCCCCTTATCAGACGGGGGACACTGTCCAGGGGCGCGTCTATGAATTCAGCGATAATTTCGGCGCTTTTGTGGCAGTGGATGACCATTATTCCGCATTGATTCCCCGCCATGAGGATCACAGCTTTCTTCGGATCGGGGACTGCGTCAATGCCAGAGTGACCGGCGTAAAGCCGGACGGAAAGCTGGATTTGACTCTGAGGGAGAAAGCCTATGTGCAGATGAATCAGGACGCCCTTAAGGTGCTGGAGCTGCTGGAACAATATGGAGGAACGCTTCCCTTTACCGATAAAGCCTCTCCAGAACGTATTATGGAGGAAACGAAAATGAGTAAAAACGCTTTTAAACGGGCCGTAGGCCGGCTGTATAAAGAGCGGCAGATCGAAATTACCAAAGAAAATATCCGAAAGTTATAGGAGGGCGCTATGTCTGAAAACAAAGGCGTAAATCGTATTTTTTTGCTGACGGTGCTCCTGTATGTAGGGGTGAGTTTTGCGTTAAGCTTCTTAGCGGCGTTTGTGCCGGCTTTTGGAAACATGTCCAATTATGTTTCCATCCTGATTTCCCAGATGCTGGTGTTTGTGCCGGGGTTTTTGTACCTCAGAAGAGTCTCCCGTTCTGATTCCTTTCCGGCGCAGGAGACGGAATGGCATGGGGAGGAAAGCAGAACGGGAATCCGGCAGCTGATTCCTTATCGGAAAATCAATATCGGCACCATAGCCCTGGTGGTGGTGTGCACCTACCTGATGTACCCCCTGATTATTGTGCTGAACGCCATATCCATGATTTTTACCACTTCCGGATCGGCGGCGGTTCAGGATATGATGCAAGGGCAGAACTTTTTACTCAGCCTGCTGTTTACCGCGGTAATGCCGGCCTGTGTGGAAGAATTCCTGTTTCGGGGCCTACTGTTTCAGACCTACAAGAGAAGCAGGATGCTTCCGGCGATTCTGCTGACCGGCTTCCTGTTCGGCTGTATGCACATGAATTTGAACCAATTCATCTATGCCTTTGCCCTGGGCGTATACCTGGCCTTTCTGACAGAAGCCACCGGCAGCATCTTCAGCTCCATGATCGCCCATTTCACCTTAAACGCCACCAGCGTGGTCATGACTTTTCTCCTGCCCATCCTGTATGAAGCAATGGGCATGGATCCCAACATGCAGATACAGACAGGCGGCTATGCCTCCACCATGGAGAGCAGCGAGCTTCTGATGTTTCTGATGGGAATCACAATCTGGGCGATTATTGCGGTGGGCACCACCTGCGGCGCAGTGGGAATCTATATCGCCATCTGCAAAATCAATCACCGCTGGGACTACGTTAAGGGGATGTTCTCCAGAGGAACCAGGGAGAAGATGATCACCGTTCCTTTGATCATCGCGGTGCTGATTTGCTTTGCAGTGATGGGGCTGCGCATTTATCTAGAAAGAATGGGGTAGACTATTGCTGCAGCAATCAATTTATAGGGTTTTATGTTATGGAAACGGAGGTCAATGCAGGATTGCCCTTTGGCACGCAAACTGAGGAGGGGGTATGTTTGGAGACGGAGGTCAATACAGGATTGCCCTTTGGCACGCAAACTGGGCAACGTTCCGGCAAACTAACTGCTAACTCCGACTAGGAAAGTCAGGAGAGCCTTCCTTCCCAAGTCTCCATAAGCAGTGGATTTCGCCTCCACTAAGAACGCCCATGAATCGTTTGCTTAGCCAAAGGGCAATCCTGCATTTCCTGTGTATCGAATCATAAAAGGGATACAGTACTCTTGTGAGAAACAGTCTTTCTATCTTTCGGTGCGTAGGAAGTATATAATGTATATTTTGATACAAATGGAATATAGAAAGAATGAGACGGACTAAGAACAGCACAAATACCAACGTTTATTTTTCGATATATAGGATATAAAAAAGAAAGAAGCAAAACGAAGACCGGAAGCTACAATTTATCTTTCAATACAGGAAAAATAAAAAAGAGTGATGTAAAACGAAGAACAAAGCAAACCACCAACGTTTATTTTTCGATACACAGGAAATTCGGGATGCCCCTTCCTCAAAAGCGAACATTTCACGGGCGTCCTTAGCGGAGGCAAAATCCACTGCTTACGCAGACTTAGGAAGGAAGGCTTTCCTGACTTCCTTAGCCGGAGTTAGCAGTTAGTTTGCCGGAGCGTTGCCCGGTTTGCGTTGAGGAAGGGGCGTCCCGGATTTCCGTCCGTCCTTCGAAAGATAAAAAAGTTGAGGAAGGGGCGTCCCGGATTTCCGTCCGTCCTTCGAAAGATAACCCCCTAAGTTGAGGAAGGGGCGTCCCGGATTTCCGTCCCTCGAAACGAAATATAAAAGTGAGAACCGGATCACTGCCCCGCATCGAGAAGAGACAGCAATCCGGCCCCAGGAATCAGATGGAAATATCAATATTTCCGCCGATATGCGGATTTACAGACTGTTCCATGAGCTTAATCATGGAATCCCCCATGTTTTCCATCGTATCCAGTTGTTTGCTCAGCATAATAGTTCCAAAATCATTGCTGACCTGGGTCATGCTGAGAGCAGTTGATAAAGAAGCAATATCCATATTCGTGCCTCCTTTCCTAAATTTGACAACTTTGCAGAAATTCTGCGCAGTTTCACAGGGAAATTTCCCAATTCTTATTATGGCACGAGACACCGGAAAAATCAATAACAGATAAGCAGGAGGTTTATATGATGTATGATGTAATTATTCTAGGAAGCGGCCCGGCAGGGTTAAGCGCGGCAATCTATGCGCAAAGGGCAAGATTAAGCACCTTAATAATAGAAGAAAAGCCGTTAAGCGGCGGACAGATTCTGGACACTTACGAAGTGGATAATTATCCGGGGCTTCCGGGAATTACCGGATTTGAAATGGGGCAGAAATTCCGCGCCCATGCGGATCAGTTAGGGGCTGAGGTGGTAAATGCCGGGGTGCTTGAGGTAAAAATTGAGGATGAGAAAAAAGTGGTTGTCACCGCAAAGGGCAATTATGAAGCCAAAAGCCTGATTATCGCCACAGGGGCCAGACATCGGAAGCTGGGAGTGCCGGGAGAAGAGGAACTGGTGGGAATGGGCGTGTCCTACTGCGCTACCTGCGACGGCGCGTTTTTCCGGGGAAAGACGGTGGCAGTGGCAGGCGGCGGGGATGTGGCGCTGGAAGACGCTTTATTTCTGGCCCGGGGCTGCGAGAAAGTTTACCTGATTCACAGGAGAGATGAATTCCGGGGCGCGGGAATCCTCCAGGAGCGGGTAAAAGAGACGCCCAATATTGAGCTGGTGTTAAACAGCAACTTAACCTCCATTCAGGGAGAAGGGGAGGTTTCGTCGGTTCTTGTCCATAACCAGAAAGAAGATACCGACAGGGAACTTAAGGTGCAGGGAGTGTTCATTGCAGTGGGCATTGAGCCGAATTCCGGAGCGGTAAAGGACTTGGTGGCCCAGGACGCCCAGGGATATATAGTGGCCGGCGAGGATACAAAGACCAGCGCGGAAGGCGTATTTGCGGCGGGAGACGTGAGAACCAAGCAGCTTCGGCAGGTGCTGACAGCGGCTGCCGACGGAGCCAATGCAGTGACCTCAGCAGAGAAATATATTACAGAAAAAAGCAATAAAATTTCATAACAATACAATAATGACAAGAACAGAGCAAATATTGCAACTTTTTTGTAAAAGATTACAGTTGACATAAACAGCCCTCCTTGTTATAATAAATCCTGTAATAAATTTGTAACATATGAAGAATCCTATCAGGACTTCATGCTTTATAGAAGATTATGGGTTAAAATGGAGGGTATTATTATTATGAACAGGAATTCAATTAGAAAAGCAACAACTTGTTGTTTAACTGCAGCAGTGGTATTGACCGGAAGTTCCTTTGTGTCTCACGCAGCAGTAAGCGCTGGAGCAGGAGATTTGATTTCAGCAGCTACGGAAGCGCCGGCAGATAATAATAAGAAAGCAGATAAAGCAGCAGAAAACAATAACGCAACCGCAGGCGTAACTGAGATTTTTGCCAATTCTCTGGCACCCAGACAGGAAGCGATTGATACAGGCGCAGCTCAGGAAGAAGCTGAGGCCCCTGTTAAGACAGAATACGACAACATTGCAATCGCGCAGGTTGACAATTATGTAAATGTACGTTCCGCAGCCAGCGAAGAAGGGGAAGTGCTTGGAAAGTTATATAATAATTCCGCATGTACCGTACTTGGCGTTGAGGGTGACTGGTATAAGATTCATTCCGGCAATGTGGAAGGATACATCAAGGCAGAGTTCCTTGTATTAGGAGATGCGGAACTGGCTAAGTCTGTAGGACACAGAGTAGCGGATGTAACCACAGACACCCTGAATGTCCGTGCGGATTCCAGCACCGAGGCAGAATTATTGGGACAGGTTCCCCAGGGAGAAGAACTCAGCGTTGTGGAAGAGAAAGACGGCTGGGTAAAGGTAGCAATTGAAGAAGGCGACGGCTGGGTATCCAGTGAATACGTAGACTGCAGCACACATTATGTAGTGGCAGAGTCCAGGGAAGAAGAGGAAGCCCGCCTTAAGAAAGAAGAAGAAGAGCGTAAGGCAGCAGAGGAAGCAGCAAGAAGAGCAACCAGAAGCAAATCTTCTAACTCAGGCTCTTCCAGTTCAGGTTCTTCCGAAGCAACTTCCGGAGAGAGCAGAAGCTATGCTCCTCCAAGCGGCGGAAGCGGACAGGCAGTTGCAGATTATGCCTGCCAGTTTGTAGGCAATCCTTATGTATACGGCGGGACAAGCCTGACCAACGGCGCTGACTGTTCCGGATTTGTAATGAGTGTCTATGCAGCATTCGGCGTTGGCCTGCCCCATTCCTCCAGCGCGCTGGCAGGCGTAGGATACGGCGTAAGCACAGACGCAATGCAGCCTGGCGATATCGTATGCTACAGCGGCCACGTTGGAATCTATATCGGCGGAGACACCATTGTACATGCAAGCACCGAAGCAACCGGCATCAAGTACACTTCTCCGGCAGCATACAGACCGATTGTTGCAGTAAGAAGAATTTTTTAAGAATTACATAGACAATGGCAGCGAAGGCTGCCGGGAAGCAAAATGTTTCCCGGCAGCCTTTTTTGTCTTATAGGAAATTCCGACTTTCTGAGGCACAAAGAAAAACGTATGTTCATCGAA
>CAJUBP010000084.1 GCA_910584585.1 uncultured Lachnospiraceae bacterium
AAGAACAGTTATCGTTTAAAAGGGATGTACCTTTTGACACCTAAATCATGATATTAAATGCGATTACTATTATATTTTTGCAGAACACAATTATTTCTTTTACCGTATAAAAAACAATACTATAATTATTCTGGAAATGTTTCATGAAAAGGAAGATTTTATGCGAAATCTTTTCGGAATTGTTACGACTTCGCAAGATACCGTAGATTATTGGAAAGAGTAACTGAGACTATGGGAAATAACATTTTTCCGCAACATATGGCTGAATTTATTCCATATCAAACCAATATTGTGAGCAAATTTCATTTCCCGACAGCCTCTTCCCTCAATCCGATTAATTCACATATTTAATTATTGTATCCCAGGCAGAGGGCCGCTCCAGCCCCAGCTTCCAGTAAGCCGCTCCGGCCAAATTATTCTGCTTCATGACTTTCAGCTTTTCCTCTAAAGACACTTCATTCTCAATCCACATCTTATAAGTCTTTCCGTCCTTCTCATATTCGGCGGTATACTGCCCGTCCTCATCTGACCAGACAGCCTGCGCGCCGTTTTCCGTATAGCGGTTTTCCACAGTCTGCATCCCTTCTTCCGTGCAGGTAAACGTATAAGGCAGATAATCCTCCGAAGCCGATTCCACATCCTCCCCGGCTCCGTCCTTAGGCGTCAGCTCCCAGACCCTGCTGTAGAAAGGCATGCCTAAAATCGTCTGCTCCGGCGGAACTTCTTTTAAGGTATTTTCCACTCCTTCCCGGACAAATCCAATGGAAGCCACAGAACCTATGTCCTCAGATCCGCTGTAATGCTCATCATATGCCATAATAATCACATAATCTGCAAATACAGCCTGCTCCGCCCGGTTATAAAAGGCCGTATAGCTTGTGGGCACATAATTATCCACGGAAAGCACCAGATTATTATTTTCACATTTCAGGGAAAGCTCCCGAATAAACTGTATATACGCGTCCCCCACATCACCGCTCAGGGCCTCAAAATCCAGGTTAATGCCATCCAAATCATACTCGATGGCCGATGCAATAATCTGGTTTTCCAGATAATCCCGGGTAGAAGTGTGAGTCAGCACATAAGTACTGTCAGCTTCCGGATTCTCCAGATTGCTGACCAACGCCCAGACTTCTACATTATTCTGGTGACAGTAATTCACATACTCCCTGCTTGCCAGTGAATAAATATTTCCATCATTGTCATTCAAATAAAACCAGGTGGGAGAAATCACATTTACGCCTTTGGTACTCTGCAGAATATTGGAAATCCTGCCGTTCGCCTCCTGATTCGTCACCTGATGCCAGCCAAGGCTTACAGGCCCTTCTTTCAGCATATGGGAAAATGCCGGCTCTTCAAACTCTCTTGCCAAAGTCTCGCCTGTCTGTTCCCCCAGACGCTTATTCTTCATCCAGCCAATCAGGCCGTCTTCTGTACAGACTCTGCTCCAGTCCTCACCATTCTCCAGAATCGTAACTTTGCTTCCCTTTTCCAAATCCGCCACTATCGGACTTTTAATGCCGCCCTTTACGCGGATCTCCGTTTTCTTGCGGACAGGCGCCGTCTGAATCTCACCCCAGGAAGCCGTAATCTTCACCCGGTTTGGATTTTGATATACCGCAAAATCAATATTTGTATAATTCTGGACAAAATCCAACGCCAGATACATATGCTCTCCGTCAACTTTGACAATCACATAATCTGTACTTTCATTCTTTTTCGTAACCGTATATTCCGTGCTCCCTGCATTGACAGAGATTACATCCGCATTGGTAACGTACCGCAGAATATTTTCATTGGAATCCCAGTAAAACCGTTGGTTCAGATATTGCTGGACCAACTTATAATCCATGTACACATGTCCGTCCCAAATCTTTGCCGTTTCCTCCAGACGCTCTCCGTCCAGAATCACAGCCAGGTCTTCCTCTCCGTGAACGTTATAGTACTCATTCAGATCTGCCCTCTCTTTGCTGGGGCTGTATTTCTTTATCACAATGCTTAAAAGAGCAATCAAAACTACTGCTGTTATAAAAACAGCAGCAACAAAGACCGGCATTCTGTTATTCCTGCCGTTTCTCCTTCGCCTTCTTCTCCTGGAGCGGTTCTGGGGCCTCTTCCTTCCTGCAGCCGCCTGCCTTTCCGCTTCTCTTCCTGCAGCCGTCTGCCTCTCCGTTTCTCTCCCTGCAGACTCCGGCTGCTCTTCTCTAAGCCTTTCGCCGGCCGCTCCCTCCTGCATGATGTCTGTGTCTGACATTTTATCCTCCCGTACATCATATAATTTTATACCATAGGATCTCTTCATCCTATGGTATAAAACGCTGGAATGTATCTGAAAAACACTCCTGAACTTATGCTCAAATCTTACTTAAAGTCTGCAATGCGTCCTCTTTCAAAAATCAGCTCGCAATGCCCAAACTTATTCTTAAATCTTACTTAAAGTCTGCAATGCGTCCTCTTTTAAAATCAACTCATAATGCTCTTCAAAATATGCCCGGATTGCGCTGGAATATTTCTCCTGATGGGCATACTCCGCCAGGATATTGCATACCTTATTAAATTCCTCCGGCGTATGCTGGCTCTTACTGATAATCAGATAATACTTCCGGTTCAGTTTATTCTTGTAAAGCACGTTGCATCCGTTATAAAATCCTTTCAGCACCCGGGCCAACCGGTTAACCTCATCTAATTCATCAAATACAAAAAGCTTTGTGATATCTACTACCAGAGGTTCCTTAGATTCTTTCTTATCCTTGCGGGACACTTTCTCCAAGGGGATAAAATCATCTGCTCCCTCAGCAGTTTCAGCTCTCTTGGTCTGTTCCTGAAGTCTGCGGACCAAATCTAAGATATCATCCGCCCCCGCCGCTTCAAACACTTTGTCCGGCTCTTCTCCTGAAAAATCATCCCTCACTTCATCCTCTGGATCTCCCGGCGCAAACTGGGAAAATCTGGTATCCAATTCTTCAGGATACTCTACTTTCGTTATAATCAAAATAATTGTATCTGCAGACAGGGGAATCGCTTCAATCATTAACGGAATATCCTCTGCCTCAAATCCAAATTCATAGGCCGCCTGCTGCATCATGTCCCGAAAAAGCATCTTCGCCTTCTCGGTTCCATATGCCAGTTCACTTAATTTGAGCTGACGATCTGCCAGATCCTCCCTCGTAAGGGTGCAGCGAATTTGGTTCTCATTTACTTTTTCAATTTTCATGTGATCACTTCCTTCTCCTCAACTGCCACATTAGAAATCAACATTTCCTGAACTCTTCCTGTTCCACTGAATCTATGTTAACACAAAACTAACAATATTATTACTTGAAAGTTACTGCTGCCCTAAAAAGGTCCCGCTATGCTCAGCCTGCTGTTTGGCGGACCGCATGGCCATCCTCCTATAAAACTTTCATAGTACTCAAAGTATATTACATATTCTTATATTTCGTCAAGTCGTACACTCCCGGATTTTCTAAAAAAACTATTAATTTTCTAAAAATTTGCCGAAATCCCTTGCAATTGGTATTATTTGTATGCTATAAATAATAAAGAAATGCAAGTCTGGTTCAGGCAGAAAGGAGCCAATAAGAAATATCCGGTCTTTGCACTTATAACACATTTCAAGAGAGTTTATCTATATTACAAATGTACATATCTGTTTCTGCACATCCTGTTCCATAGATTTATAGTATGTGGAAATCCGATAAAATTAACCTGGAAACACACCTGTCATCTGTATATTTCTCATTACAACGAATGTTAACTACAAATCGCCTGTTCTTTGCATTTTAGCAAAAGACCCAAAAATATTCTGTACGGAAAATTTTGTCAATAAAAAATATAGCTGTGCTGGCAGCCGCGGAACACAGACAAGCTTCCGCATTTTGGGAAAAGAAAAAAGAACTTCGAAATTTTCCGGCAGAACTCATTGTCTGCGAATTCATTTATCTGAATTCCAAAAACATGAACTATGAAGCAATCGCGTACCGCTGCTTCATACATTAACTTATTATATCACGGAATACCTTCATAATTTTTATGAAGTGCATAAAGGGGGAATTCACTCAGATATTTTAAATTTTATGTAAGAAGAGAATTTCTATTCATGAATCATAATTTCGGCAGTCCCTGTTCTCGCAGAGGCCGCCCTGAACAAGAGAAAATGGAGTAACGGCTGTGTCTCAAAACACGGCCCGTTTACCCCATTCCTTTCCGCATTAATAGTATTATTATACTTTATTTCGCCAGAAATTCGTTGATTTTATTTACTAACGCATCCGGATCGATTCCATGTACCATTGCTGCTTCCGCAATTGTCTCCATCTGAGAAGACGGGCAGCCAAGGCAATGCATACCAATCTCCAGTAAAATCGGCGCCACATTTTCATCAATTTGGAGCAATTCTCCAATCATTGTTTCTTTTGTTACCTGTGCCATTTTCTTACCTCCTTACGCTTTCGCTTCCGTTACTGATTATTTTCAGTACACGTATTTTTATATTATAATACCATTTTTCCTATTATGCAATCATTTATTCGCACAATCTCTGCATACACTGATACAATCGCTCATTCATGAAATCCATATATTCCCTGATGCAATGATTTGCTGAAAATATGCTGAAAAGGAAGCATCCCCAATGGAATGCTCCCTTCTATGTAGTTTACATATGAAATTCTTTTGTTAAATCAAGGATTCATACAATTTGGTAATGTCCTCTACACTGGTCTCCTTAGGGTTACCCGGCCTGCACGCATCGTCATAAGCGGACTGTGCAAGGAATGGAATATCTTCCCTCTTTACAATATCTTTCAAATCAGCCGGAATGCCAACGTCCTCAGAAAGCTTCTTTACAGCATCTATTGCCGCTTTCCGATATTCTTCCTGAGACATCGTTTCTACGCCTTCTACGCCCATCGCTTTCGCGATATCGCGATATTTTTCTCCTGTCGCTTCTGCGTTATACTCCATAACTGTCGGCAGAATAATTGCATTTGCAATGCCATGAGGCGTATCATACAAAGCTCCCAAAGGATGCGCCATAGAATGAACGATTCCAAGTCCCACATTGGAAAATCCCATTCCCGCTACATACTGTCCCAATGCCATTCCTTCTCTTCCCTCCGGCGTATTATCCACAGCGCCACGAAGACTTCTTGCAATAATTTCAATGGCTTTGATATGGAACATATCAGATAATTCCCAAGCACCTGCTGTAATATATCCTTCAATTGCATGGGTCAACGCATCCATACCGGTGGCAGCCGTCAGCCCCTTCGGCATAGAAGCCATCATATCTGAATCTACAAATGCTACCACAGGAATATCTTTCGGGTCAACGCATACCATTTTACGGTTTTTCGCTGCGTCAGTAATGACATAATTAATGGTCACCTCTGCCGCTGTTCCTGCAGTTGTGGGAACAGCAAAAATCGGAACAGACTTATTCTTCGTAGGCGCCACGCCCTCCAAGCTTACCACATCTTCAAAGTCAGGATTATTGATAATAATGCCAATGGCCTTTGCCGTGTCCATAGAAGAGCCGCCGCCAATCGCAATCAGATAATCCGCTCCTGACTTCTTATATGCCGCTACGCCTGTCTGAACATTCTCAATGGTCGGATTCGGCTTGATATCTGAATATAATTCGTAAACTAACCCCGCTTCATCCAATACATCCAATACTTTCTTTGTTACTCCAAATTTCACCAAATCTGGATCAGAACATACAAAAGCCTTCTGGAACCCCCTTCCTTTTGCCTCCGTTGCAATCTCCTGAATTGCACCTGCTCCATGATAAGATGTCTCGTTTAACACAAATCTGTTTGCCATTTATCCTTCTCCTTTCCATTAATAAGGTTCTTTTCACAGAACCCTTTTAATAGTATCACAAACTTCCCGTTAATTTCAATACTTTTTAAAAGAATACAGACAAAATATATACAAAATTTTTAACGGTCTTCTTGCCTCAATCCGAAAAGAAAACCTGCAATGCTGCCATTTCCACTCTCCTTCATTCCATATTTTTATATAATATTTGCCGGGAGAAAGCGTTCTGGACAATTCCGCCGAAGACCAGCCCGTAAAAATATTTGTCTGGAACTCCAAATCTTCCTTTCTCAAAACTTCTTTTCCAAATTAATCATAGATTGTTCCCCCGCATCCCTTTCCGCAGTATTTTAAATATAAAGTAATGTGAGACTTTTCCGGAACTGTAAAGCGGAAACACCTGGCTTTTTCGCTATAAGAAACCTTACCTTCATATTCTTCGCCCAGCTCATATTCTTCCGCCGTCTCAAATGCCGCTGCCTCTACCTCTACCTGGCAGCACTTTAATAAAAAAAGGAAACAAAGACATAATAATAACATTCGTAAACTTTCTGCCGTATTTTTCTGCATCGTAATTCTCCACTTTCCATACTTCTGCCATTATCATTTTATAAATGTCTTTTCCCCTCATTTTTACAATATAATCATTTCTTATCATATAATAACATTTTAAATTAGATGTTTCAAGATATTATAACATTTTTACATAGAATAATTCTAAGGTTTCTCATTTATAATTATGTATATATCTAGGAGGAATATATCATGGATGAATTTGTCAAAAACCGTATCACACAGCTTCGAATTAAAAAAGGAATTTCAGAATATCAGATGAGCTACGATTTAGGACATAGCAGAGGATATATCAATAATATTTCTTCTGGAAAATCACTTCCTTCCCTAAACGAATTTTTTTCTATCTGTGATTACTTCCAGATAACGCCTGCTGAATTTTTTGATCAACAGCAGCAAAATCCAGAACTGGTAAACAAAGCCTTATCTAAATTTAAACTGTTGAATGACAGCGACATGATCCTTGTATTAAGTTTGCTGAACCGCCTTTGCGAAGAACGCGGGTAACCTCTAGAGCATGTCTTAAAATTGCGGGAATGAATTTTAAGACACGCTCTAGGCTTATCACAACTTATCTTATTAGGAAATTATATTAAAAAGGGGCTGTCGGGAAATGATACTTTTTAGACCTGATTCCCCAAAAAGAGAAC
>CAJUBP010000085.1:0-1147 GCA_910584585.1 uncultured Lachnospiraceae bacterium
AGGTAATATTTTATGCTGTGGCGGCGGACGGAATTTCAGGGGCGGGGGTTGCAGGTAATATTTTATGCTGTGGCGGCGGACGGAATTTCAGGGGGCTCCTTCCTCACACAAACTGGGGCAACGTTCCGGCGAACTAACTGCTAACTCCGACTAAGGAAGTCAGGAGAGCCTTCCTTCCTAAGTCTCCGTAAGCAGTGGATTTCGCCTGCACTAAAGACGCCCCTGAATCGTTTGCTTAGAGGAAGGAGCCCCCTGAATTTCCTGTGTATCGCACAATATATCCTTCTCTGCAATGGAGGGTCGGGGAAAGAGTTTCCTGTGTACCGCACATTAAATCGTTCTCTGCAAGGGAACGTTGGAGAAAGAGTTTTCTGTGTATCGCGCTTTAAATCGTTCTCTGCAAGGGAACGTTGGGGAAGGAGCTTCCTGTGTATCGCGCTTTAAATCGTTCTCTGCAAAGGAACGTTGGGGAAGGGGTTTCCTGTGTATCGCGCTTTAAATCGTTCTCTGCAAAGGAACGTTGGGGAAGGGGTTTCCTGTGTATTGCGCATTAAATCGTTCTCTGCAAGGGAGCGTTGGGGAAAGAGTTTCCTGTGTATCGCGCTTTAAATCGTTCTCTGCAAGGGAGCGTTGGGGAAAGAGTTTCCTGTGTACCGCACATTAAATCGTTCTCTGCAAAAGAGTGTTAGAAAAGGAGCAACTGCAACATTGCCATGATCAGTCCAATAAAAATTTTTATGAGCCGGAACTAATAAGTTCCCCCGAAACAAAAAGCAATATCGCCAAGACCATTTCTGCAATAATTTAAGCAGCCTTCACTTTAAATCTCTCAATACTTACAGCAAGCCAAATATCCATCTGCAACCGCCAACAGCCAGCCAACCCTGGGAGGAACCGGTTCCCTGGAAACAATTCAGGGATGTTCTTAATGGAGGTGAAATCCACTGCTTACGGAAACTTATGGATGAAGGCCCTCCTGAATCCATTAGTTGAAGTTAGCAGTTAGTTCACCGGAATGTTATCCCGTTGACAGGGAATTGGTTCCTCACAGGGTTGGCGTCCGTTCGCCGTTCCTCTATAGGAATGCTTCCACGTTGACAGGGAATTGGTTCCTCACAGGGTTGGCGTCCGTTCGCCGTTCCTCTAT
>CAJUBP010000085.1:1247-6256 GCA_910584585.1 uncultured Lachnospiraceae bacterium
AGGAATGCTTCCACGTTAATAGGGAATTGGTTCCCCATCACCTTTTTGCTTTCTTGTAATAGGTATCCTGCAGCGGCATCTGCGTCCGCAGTTTCCCGTCCAGCCGGTAATAGGCATGGGCACAGGCTGCGCCGGTGGGAATCATACACAGCTCCCCACAGCCTTTGGCTCCGAAGGCCAGCGGAATTTTTCCCGGCCCCTGCACCAGTTTTACTTCCAGTTCCGGCACATCGGTGGAGCGCATCAGGCCCAGGGTGCCCAGTTTGGTTTTGCAGTAGCCCTCTTCGCATTTGAATTCTTCCGTTAAGGCATAGCCAAGGCCCATCACCATGCCGCCTTCAATCTGACCTTCTACGGACTGGATATTTACGGGAGTTCCCACATCATAAGCGGCAACCACTTTTTCCACTTTTCCGTTTTCATCGGGAAGCACAACCTGAACCCCGTAGCTGTAGCTTACGTGCCGCACCGGAAATTCCTTTGCGGAAGTAAGTCCGTCTGTCATGGGGTGGTATTCGCCGTAGTATTCTTCGCCTTCCAGATCTGATAGTGTTTTTCCGGCATCCAGATCTTTTTTCAGTTTTTCGGCGGCCAGTCTTGTGGCTTCTCCAGTTACCACTGTCTGGCGGGAAGCCGTGCTGGTACCGGAATCCGGCGTGGTCCTGGTATCGGCGTCCTCATGAACCACCAGTCCAGGGGCAATGCCGGCAGCTTCGCAGAGAATGGTTTCACACATAATGGCAATTCCCTGGCCCATACATGCGGCGGAAGTCAGTACATGCACTTTTCCCTCCTGTACCCGCAGCCTGCAGCGGCCGCTGTCGATGATTCCCACGCCTTTTCCGCTGTTTTTCCAGCCCAGGGCGATGCCGGCATAGGGATTGGATTCATAAATTTCTTTCACTGCCTCCAGACATTCCGCCGCTCCCGTGCTCTCATCAGCAATCTGCCCGTTGGGAAGAATCTGCCCCGGCCGGATGGCATTGCGGTAACGGATTTCCCAGGGAGAAATTCCCACTTTCTCCGCCAATAAGTTCAGGTTCTGTTCCATGGCAAAATTGCTCTGGGCTGCGCCGAAGCCGCGAAATGCGCCGGAAACCATATTATTGGTGTACACGGACATGCCCAGGATATCCACATTCTGGTAATTATAAGGGCCTGCCGCATGAGTGCACGCACGGTCTAACACAGGGCCGCCCAGAGAGGCATAGGCTCCGGTATCTGCAATAATGACTGCTTTCATTCCCGTTAAAATTCCGTTCTCATCACAGGCTGTTGTGATTTCAATTTCCATGGGGTGGCGCTTAGTATGATAGGCAAGGCTTTCCTGCCTGGTAAATTTCACCTTCACCGGTTTCTTAGTGTACCATGCCATCAATGCCGCATGGTGCTGGACGCTCATATCTTCTTTGCCGCCGAAGCCGCCCCCTACCAGCATGGAATGGCAGTGCACTTTTTCTTTGGGTATTTTCAGCATCATTGCAATTTCCCGCTGCTCGTCGTAAACCGACTGGCTTCCAGTGTACATTAACAGGCCGTCGTCTCCTTCCGGCACTGCAACGGCGCATTCCGGCTCCATAAAAGCATGTTCCTGGTGGGGCGTTTTATATTTTTTCGTCACCACGTATTTTGCATTGGCGATGGCAGTTTTCACATCTCCGTTTACCAGCGTGGACTTGCTCATGATATTGCCGTCCTCATGAATCAGGGGCGCGTCTCCCCGCAAAGCGTCCTGAGGGGTAGTCACAGGCTTCAGTTCCGTATAATCCACTTCCACCAGGGATGCCACTTCTTCTAAGCTTTCCTTGCGGCTGACTGCCACCAGCGCAAGACAGTCTCCCACATAACGGGTAATTCCCCCTTCCGGAATCATTACGTCCCAGTCTTTTTTCATGTGGCCGATGACATTGTCCGGCACATCCGGCTGCAGCAAAATCCGCACGCAGTCCGGGTGGGCCAGGGCTTTGCTGACATCGATTTTATTTACCCTGGCGCGGGGGTATTTCGATCGCACTGCTTTGGCGTATAGCATACCGGGAAATTCCAGATCGTCTGCGTATTTTCCGGTTCCGTTCACTTTTTTGGCAGCGTCCGGGCGGTTGAAGCGTTCATTCATGTGAAGAGTTTCCGGCTCCTTCGGAATTTCCAGAGATTCCCGGAAAAATTTTCCCGCCATCAGAATGGCTTCCTCAATCTTCTTATAGCCGGTGCAGCGGCAGATATTTCCCCGGATTGCTTTCTTTACATCCGCAATTCCCGGATCGGGATTCACATCCAGCAATGCTTTGGCGCAGATAACCATGCCCGGAATGCAGAATCCGCACTGCACGGCCCCTGCCGCCGCAAAACAATACTCATAAACTTCCCGCTCTCTCTGGCTTAAGCCTTCCACCGTGAGAATAGATTTTCCGGCAAATTTCGACACTTTCTGCACGCAGGCCTTCACCGCTTTTTTGTCCACCAGCACGGTACAGGTTCCGCAGGCGCCTTCGCTGCATCCGTCTTTGGCAGAGGTAATCTTTAAATCGTCCCGCAAAAAAGACAGCAGTGTTTTGTCCTGGTCTGCGGTGACTGTTTTTCCGTTTACCTGTAACTCAAACATTTGTGGTACCTCCTTAAAAATTTTTTATTGCAATAACTTTTTATCCTTGAATTTTCCTTTCCTGCGTGCGATAATAAATTTCAGTTCTTTGGTTCTATATTGTGTTTTATTTTTCAAGTGACGGATGTTCATTCTGCCACCCATCACACACAGAAAGGAAATCTTATGTCTTCTAATATATTAAATCAATACAAAATCCTTGTGGACTTCCTGGGAAAAGCCCTGGGACCGGATTATGAGGTGGTGCTTCACGACATTACTTCGGAACCCGGCCAGATTGCGGCCATTGCCAACAGCCATATCAGCGACCGGCAGGTAGGCAGCCCTACCACAAATGACGCCTTACAGATGCTTGCCACCAATTCCTACAAAACCAATGATTTTCTGCACAACTATCCGGTGACCGCGGAAAACGGGCACGTTCTGCGGGCATCCACTTTATTTATCAAAGATGAGGAGGGCAGCCCCGTGGGGCTTTTGGGCATCAACTTTGACGATTCCCGTTACCGGGAACTCTGCGGCGGGCTGCTTTCTGCCATCCATCCAAAAGATTTCTCTGCCGGAGAATGCAGGACTTCCCAGGAAATATCCGCCCAGGCAGAACCAATGCCTGCCCCGGTGCAGCCGGATTCCCTGGCGGAACATTTCTCCATGGACATTTCCGCTATCATGCAGACTGCCTTTGACAGCGTTACTTCTGCTCTGGACACACCCATCGACCGGCTGAATCAGCAGGAAAAGCGGGATATTGTGCAGAAGCTTCAGGAACGGGGGGTCTTTAAGCTAAAGGGAGGAATCGCTTTTGTGGCCAAACACCTTTCCTGCTCTCCTGCCACGGTATACCGCTATCTGGGAGATTTGTAGCCGATAAAAAAGCTACTCTTTCCCGGCCATCTGGTACTTTCCGGCATATTCTTTACAGATTCTGCCGTTTTCCGCCGCCAGGCTGCCCCGCAGATAAACCCGCTCTGCCCGTCCTTTCATGCAGACGCCCTCCAGCGGGCAGTAATCTGCAGCCGACTGCTGAGCGCCGGCCGACAGGGTCCATTCTGTCTTTGGATTCCACACCACCAGATCCGCATCGCTTCCCGGGGCAATCACGCCTTTCCTCGGATACAAATGATACAGCTTCGCCGGATATTCCGCCAAAAGGCTGCACATCTGTTCCAACGTCAGCTTTCCCTGCCCCACTCCAAAATGATACATTAACGCCGGACGTTCTTCCGCTCCCGGCATCCCGCAGGGAGTTTTGGCAAAATCCTCTGCTCCGAATTCTTTCTGCCTCATTGTAAAACTGCAGTGGTCGGTGGCAATGGTCTGAATCTCTCCTTCTGCCAGAGCTTTCCACAATGCCTGCTGATCTTCTTTTTTCCGAAGGGGCGGGGCAATCATATATTTTCTCGCCTCCTGATCCGGCAGACAATACCGGCTTTCATCCAGCAAAAGATACTGGGGGCAGGTTTCCACATACACGGAAGTTCCCCGTTCCCTGGCCCTTCTCACCTCTTCATATCCTTCTTTGGAACTGAGATGCACAATCACCACAGGAGCATCCGCGCAGGCGGCAATTTTCAGCACGCGGCCCACCGCCTCCGCTTCCGCAAGAGCAGGGCGGGTCCAGGGATACTCTGACACATGTCTCCGGCTGCCCTGCTTTTTCAGCACTTCTTCCAGCCTGGCGTCAATGATGCCCTTATTCTCACAGTGGATTCCTGCCATTCCCTTTAACTCTTTCAGCCGGACAAGGATTTCATAAATCGTCCTGTCATCCACCGCCATTCCTTCATAAGTTGTATACAATTTGAAAGAGCGTATCCCCCGGGCTGTCACCTGTTCCAATTCCCGGCTTACCTCCTGGTTCCAGTCAGACAGAGCCAGATGAAAGGCATAGTCGCAGCTGGACTTTCCTTCCGCCTTTTTGTGCCAGCGAGCCAGCGCATAGATAAGACTCTCGCCCCGGTTCTGAGTGGCAAAATCTACAATGCAGGTGGTTCCCCCGGAAAGCTCAGCTTTCGTCCCGGTATCAAATCCATCGGCGGTTACTGTTCCTGAGACCTCCAAATCCATGTGAGTATGGGCATCGATAAATCCCGGAAACAGATATTTTCCTGACACGTCAATGATTTCTGCGTCTTCTGCTTTAAGGTTTGGGCCTACTGCAAGGATTTTCTCTCCTTCTGTCAGTACGTCTGACTTTTTGGTTTCTGAAGCAGAAACCACTGTGCCGTTTTGGAATAATAATTTTTTCATAAATGGGGCCTCCTAGTTGGAAATCTTTACCAGCGAATTTGGGGGAACGCTTTCCTGGGCTTTGGATGCGGACGGAACTACCGGATTGCCCTTTCGCATTGAGGGGGAACGCTTTCCTGGGCTTTGGATGCGGACGGAACTACCGGATTGCCCTTTC
>CAJUBP010000086.1 GCA_910584585.1 uncultured Lachnospiraceae bacterium
TATTCAGGATTACGGCTATTAAAACATTGACTTTTAATAGCCGTAGTAATATTACAGGCTGCGCCGCGTAAGGCAGGCATGTCTGGAAAACCTTGCGCCGGAGACCCCGGCGCAGCAGATTGTTCCGGTAAACGCCTGCCTTCTGCAGCAGGAAACACAAAGCGGCAGCGATATACAGCAAGGGCTTTCCGTCTCTGTAAATGGTTTTTCCGTCCACGTAACGGAATCCACACCCATGCCGCTGCTTGCGGCAGTCCTGGAGGTGGTGCGGAATGCTCAATGACGCCACATGCTTTAAAGCTGTCTACATTGTCTGCGGCTACACCGATCTGCGTGCCGGCATGGACCGGCTGGCGGCACTCGTGGAAACACAGACCGGGAACAGGCCATATATCCCGGATACACTCTATCTTTTCTGCGGGAGGCGCACAGACCGCATCAAGGGGCTTGTATGGGAAGGGGACGGATGGCTCCTGTTATACAAGCGGCTCTCAGAAAGCCGGTTCCAGTGGCCGCGCACCCCGGAGGAGGTGCGTGAATTAACGCCGCAGCAGTTCCGGTGGCTGATGGAAGGGCTGACGATCACCCCGAAGAAATCGGTCAGGCCGGTGGAACCGCCGGAATACATGGGATGACTTTGTGCAAAACGGAGAAATTTTCAGATGGTTTCCCTGCTGAAAAAAATGTCCTGCCTTATTCCAGCAGAACCACGCTGTACACCCTAAAAGGGCCTGGAATGGACGCAGACATGCTTTCCCTTCCCGGAAAGGATCCTGGGAACAGCACCGTACAAAGGCGGCATCCGCTGTTTTAACCATAGGCATTATGACGGGCATCCGGCAGCGCCGGGTTCGCAAAAATCCCGTATCCATGGTATAATAAGGCTATCAGGATACCGGGAGAAAACAGCATGGCCTTAAAATATACGGAAGAACAACTGAACAGCCTTGACAGGGAAACGCTTACCAGGCTGTTCCTGTCGCAGCAGGAGCAGCTTGAAAATATCGACCATACGCTCCAGCTTGTTCTGGAGCAGATGGCGGATTTAAAACGGCACCGGTTTGGCAGGTCATCAGAAAAACAGGAGGCCGAAGGCCAGGTTTCCTTTATGGAAGTGGATGGGAAGATCGTATTCTTTAACGAATCTGAAGCTGTCGCTGCGGAGAGAAGCACAGAGGAGCCGGAGGACGTTTCCCGCACAAGGCCGAAGAAAAAGCAGGGAAAACGGGAAGAAGACCTGGACGGGATTCCGGTAGTCGTGGTGGAACATTCCATGACGGATGAGGAACTGGAAGATAAATTTGGAAAGGACGGCTGGAAACAGCTCCCGGATGAAGTATACCGCAGGTACAGCTTTACCCCGGCGAAAATCGAGGTGGAGGAACACCATGTAAAGGTATATGCCGGGAAAGAAACGGAAGAGGTCATCAAGGCGCCGCATCCGCAGGCTTTATTAAGGGGGAGCCTTGTTTCCCCTTCGCTGGAGGCAGCGGTAATGAACGCCAAATATGTCAATGCCGTCCCGCTTTACCGGCAGGAACAGGAGTTTGAACGTTATGGCCTGCACATTTCAAGACAGAACATGGCGAACTGGACGATCCAGTGCGCAGACCGTTACCTTGCGGTTCTTTATGATTACCTCCACGAAAAGCTGTACGGCTACCACGTCCTGCAGGCAGACGAAACGCCCGTGCTGGTGAATAAGGACGGCCGCCCTGCCGGGAGCAAAAGTTACATGTGGGTATACCGCACCGGACGGATGTACACGGACCGGCAGATCGTCCTGTATGAATACCAGCGGACGCGCAATGCCAGCCATCCAAGGGAATTCCTAAAGGATTTCAGCGGGGTATGCGTCACGGACGGCTATCAGGTTTACCACACGATTGAAAACGAGCGGGAAGACCTGAGGATTGCCGGATGCTGGTCCCATGCGAGGCGCAAGTTTGACGAGGCGGTAAAGGCGCTGCCAAAAGCAAAGCAGAAGGACAGCCGCGCATATCTTGCGCTGACCATGATACAGGCTATCTACCGGGAGGAAAAACTGCTTAAGGATCTTCCGGCAGAAGAACGTATGATCCGCCGCCAGCTGAGTGTAAAGCCCCTGGTGGAGGCTTATTTCGTATGGGTTCGTGAAAACCTCCCGAAAGTGCCGCAGAAAAGCAAGACGTGGGAAGGTTTCAATTATTCCCTGAACCAGGAGAAATACCTGAAAGTGTTCCTGGACGATGGCGAAGTGCCGATGGACAATAACGCTGCGGAACAGTCCATCCGCGGATTCTGTATCGGCAAGAAAAACTGGGTGATGATCGATACCATTGCCGGTGCAAAGTCCAGTGCCATCATTTACAGCATTGCGGAAACCGCAAAAGCAAACAATCTGAAACCGTATGATTACTTTGAGTATCTGCTTACCGAGATCCCGAAACATCTGGATGATACAGACCGTAGTTTTCTGGATGACCTGCTCCCCTGGTCACCAAGCCTGCCGGAGAACTGCCGGAAGCCTGGTAAGAATGAAGTGAAATAAAGGCTGGAGCAAATCTGTTTCTATCATACAGGTTTGCTCCAGTTTTGTATAGGTACTCATTATCTACCGTTTACGCTATGACGAAAAATATGCGGATGGATTCTCTCCGGCACTTCTGGGCATGCCATATGTGCAGTTTTTGCATATCCATTCATAAAAGCCCTGACTGTGTCATCGGAAATGGGGCTGCATACATTCTTCCGTATTGTATAAAATAATGGCTTCCGGGAGTGTCCTGGCTCACCTGGATGAAACACCTGCATGTATTTATGATAATGGGAAACGGTATCTTTCATCAGGGGGACTGAACGGGATTTGTTGCCTTTCCCATACAGTTTTACCTGTGGCGTATCCCCCAGCCGTACATCGCAGATTTTTAAATCTATGATTTCCTGGATTCGGGCTGCTGTATCATACATCAGGGTTATAAGGAACAGATCACGCGTCCCTTTTTTGCTGTTGGCATCTGGCTGTGCCAGCAAAGACTGGATAGCTCCCCTGCTCAAATAATCGACAGTTTCCACTTTTTCCGTTTTCTTAAATGGAATCTGGAACAGAGTGGACTGGTAGACCACAAGTGAGGTGTCCCTCATTGCGGCATAGCTATAAAAAGCCCGCAGGCAGTTCAGCCTGTAATTCCGGGTTTTTATACTGCATTTTTTAGTTTCTTCCAAAAAATCAAGGTATTTTTCCGCCATTCCGCCATCCAGTATGTCAAATGTGATGTCTACCAGCCGGAGCCGCTTCTGTTCTTTTGTAAAATCGAGCAGCTGGTTTAGTGCTGTCCGGTAGGCTTTGACCGTATGGGTGCTGCAGTTCCTCTTTTTGGGCAGGTAGTCCGTCAGGAAATCGTGGATCATCATATATAGAAGATTCTCTTTCAGTCTTGCCATGGCTCCACCTCCGGGATAATGCCGGAAAAGGCATCCCAGTCAACTCCCTTGTTTTTTACCAGGTTTTCAGGGAGAAGATGGATGTAGTATGCTGTTTCCGCCAAAGTATAATGCCCCATAAAAGCCCTGAGCCGGGGGAGCATGGCCGTAAGGTCTTTCTGCCCATCCATCCAACGGTTCAGGTTTGCGGAAGCGAACCTGTGCCGGAGGCTGTAAATCCTTACATGTGGCAGGTTCTCTTTTGGAATATCCGGGTTTGCCAGCCTCCAGCATTTCTGGAACTGGCGGTTCAGCCATGCGCCGTCTATCGGGCCGTCCACAGATCCCGGGAAAAAATAAATGTTATCTTCATAGAAAAACTGGCGCATCTTATCGTAACGCTGGCAGAGTGCAAGCATATCATCAGACATGACGACAAACCGCTCTTTTTTCTTTTTGGTATTCGTAATGAGTATCTCACCCGTCTGGAAATTGATATTCCGCCTGTGCAGTTCCCTTCCTTCCTGTGGGCGCAGGCCGCAGGTATAGATCAGACGGAACATCACGGGAAGCATATGCTGGGAATACGGAACCCTGCCACTCTCAGGCAATGCGTCAATCGCAGAAAACAGCCGGGACAGTTCGTCATCTGTAAACATATATACTTCCTTTGGCTTGGGATTGCTAAAATACCTTTCAGGAAGGACATAGGCTTCACGGCCGCTAAGGTTCATGTATTGCGCAAGCAGGCGGATGGCGCGTGCCCTGCCCTGCACGCCCTTTGTACCGCCATTGTCCCCAAGCACCCATGACATGGCCAGATGCTCTGTAAGTTCCTTGCAGTCCGGGTGAAAAGCCAGGCAATACTGGTCAAAATTGTGCAGCGCTCCTGCATAGGGTTCCTCCGCATATCCAAGGACAGTTCTCGCTGCCAGCATCCCCTGGATATATTCCGAAAAGCAGCTGGAATAATTATGATTCATTGCCATATACCTCCCCCCGATACTTCAATCCCGTTGAAATCCAAGGCGCATTCTTTCAAATGGCCGCTGTCCAGGGAGATATATTGCTTTGAGGAATCCAGGCTCTGGTGGCCAAGGATCTGTGCCGTTGTCATAATAGGAATCTCTGCAAGCGTGAGTTCTTTCCCAAGCGTGCGCCTTAATGCATGGAAGCCCTTGCCATCATGGGCATAGCGTTCTATTCCGGCTTTCTTCTGATAGCCCGACCAGAGATGCGACAGCGCCATTGTCCTGTTAAATGGCAGGTATGGATGGAGGGCACGCAGAAAAATAAATTCAGAATGCGAATCCGGCCGTCCATTCAATATGTACTCTTTCAACGCTTCCCCCACATCCGGCAGCAAGGGCAGCACAAGCGGGTTCCCGGTTTTCTTCTGGATCAGCCTGATTTCCCCGCCCCTCCAGTCAATGTCCGTCAATTTCAGGTTGATGATGTCACTGCCGCGCAAGCCATTCCTTGCACTCAGGAGGATGATCGCATAATCCCGCTTCCCCATAACCGTCGAGCGGTCAACCTGTGCAACTGTCCGCTGTATTTCGTCCTTTGTAAGCGGCGGGAAAATCCTCTTTTTTCGGATGACAGGCAACGACAGGACGAATTCGTAGGGAATATCCATGCCTTTTTCTGAATTAAGGAACTGGTGGAACTTTTTTAAGAAAAGCTGGAGATCATGCAGGCTCCCTTCCGTATACTTTCTGGATGCCAACGCCATAAACCCTGAAAAACTATGCGCATTTACATCAAGGGCATCATCGACTCCCTGGGTTTCCAGCCAGAAAAGATATTTGCGCACTGCCCATTCCATATCCTGCAGGGTCTTGGGATTGGCCGGCCCACTCCATGCAAGAAATTCACGCAGCAGGTTTTCATTGGCATTATTGATATGCTTTTTTGCATGCCCTCCTGCCACGACATGGGAGAGTTCCC
The DNA here is from genome assembly GCA_910584585.1 of uncultured Lachnospiraceae bacterium. Lineage (GTDB taxonomy): Bacteria > Bacillota > Clostridia > Lachnospirales > Lachnospiraceae > Petralouisia. The sequence goes on from CAJUBP010000086.1 coordinate 5,353, forward strand.
CTCTGTTGTAAAATTCCTGCAGGCGTGAGACAGCCCTGGTTTTATTTAAGTAGTTTTTCCGCAGCAGATCTTCCCTTTCATAACGCTCCTGTTGTTCACAGCGGTACTGCATCAGCAGCCCTTCGTCATAATGGGAACACTCATGCTCCTGGAAAAAATGCAGGATGGGCCGGTAGTTATAGCTATAATCCGACCAGACGGTGTGCGGCTGGACACCGTATTCGATTAATTTGTCACATACAAGAGATATCAGTTCTGATATGTCAGTTACTTTTGCCATGTTTGTGGCCTCCTCATTTTAATAGTCAGGCGCTAACCTGCTGGTTTAATTATTGAGGAGACATTCGCGATATGGAAGAACCAAAAAAATCTTATCCCGAATTTTTTATGCATTACATATATCTGGCTGGAAGAATCTTATCCCGAATTATGTCTTTAATTGGCTTGTATTTAGAAGGCGTTTAATGAATATCGGGATAAGGCATTCTTCGGTATAACTCTGCAAGAGTAGAAAAGTCCTCCTAAATTAAAAGCCGATTATTTGGAGAGTGTGGTAAATGGTAAATAAATTTACTCAAACTTCCCACACCGCAGGGTGTGTTGAACCTTGAAAAATCAATACTTTAACATATAAAATAGGCATAAACCTCTTGCATGTGATATAATTGAGTTGTCCAAAAAACAATTACACAGCAAGGAGATCTATGCCATGTCAAGTATACCACAGAAAAC
>CAJUBP010000087.1 GCA_910584585.1 uncultured Lachnospiraceae bacterium
GCCAAATTTATCTTTTGATGTTTTTTATTGATGTTCTGTTAAGTGAATATCATAAAACGCTCCATTCTCATAATAGGCATTTACATACCGTACATAAGGAACTCCCTTTTCCGCTGTCGCCAGCGCGATCACCATATCTTTTCCAAATCGCTCTGTCATTATTTTTTCAGCTTCTTCACACATTTTTTTCATATGCCCATCTCCTTTACCGCTTCCAGGCCGGAAGATCAGAATTTATATTTCCTCTTTCAACAGAGAATACATTTTCATATCGATCACTTTCCCGTTTTTTACCGCATTATTTCTTAACGTCCCCTCATACTGAAAACCTGCTTTTTCCAGGACACGGCAAGATGCCGTATTATACGCAAATGGCTCTGCATAAATGCGGAGAATATCACTTTTCTCAAAAACATATTCGCAGACCTGTTTTACAGCCTCTGTCATGATACCTTTTCCCCAGTATCCTTCCGCAATATAATATCCCAGCTCGGCCGTCCGCCTGTGGATATTCCCCTGGCGGAAAACACCGATACTTCCCACCACCCGTCCATCTGCAGTTATGGCAAAAGCAAATGTTTCATTTTCATCCGCAGACAGCATAGCAGAAATAAAGTCCACCCCGTCTTGTTCCGTATAAGGATACGGCAGCCCATCTCTAAGATTATCCTGTACTTTTCTATTGGAAAGAGCCGCCGCCAAATCCGCCGCATCCGCCAAATCCCATTTTCTTATTTTACAAATCACTTTTCCGCCTCCCTGATGGATCGTCTTCCATAACAGACTCTATTATACAGCATATCCCCAGCCAATGGAACGGACTTTCTAAGAACTTACCAAAAACAAATCAATACATATACAGCTACAATGTACTTACATAAGAAAACTCCGACATATATCAATATGCCAGAGTTTTCCCTATTTATTTTACCTTCAAGCCATATATTACGAACGCTTTCGCCCATTCATCTGGAACACATCATGCCCCATAATACTCCGTACCGCCTGCCCCAGACTCCTGGCGCTCCCATGCTGATGATACGGCTGGGAAGCCCTGTGCTTATGAAAAATAATACACTCCCCCTCCCCCGGATACTCCGGGTTATGGATATACCAGATATGCCCCGTGTTCTTCGACTGGATCGTCACATCATATTCCTCCGCCAGAATAATGTTAAAATAAGACCTATCCAGCCTCCCAATCTCTTCCGCCCGGAACATCAGCCACTCCCCCTTTCCCGAACCACGCCGCCAGCGCGTCCTCCACGATACCCGCCACCTCCCCAGGCTTCACCCCGCCAAAATACCTCTCATACACCTCCGCCGACAGCTTCACGCTCCTTCCGGCGGCCGCCTTCTTCCCCTTCCCACCATCCAGCGCCCCCAGCACAGCCTCTTCCGTCACATTCCCCGCCATGCCCCTGACGCACTTCGCCGTCTTCACATCCAGCTTAATCTTCCCCGTATCCGCCAGCCCGGACACCACCTCCTGCTCCTTCTCCGACAGATAAGACAAGTCCACCGCCGCCCCTGGCTGCTGACCTTCTCATACCGCTCCGCCAGCACCGCCGCCTTCTCACTGGGCAGAAGCTCCGCAAATCCCCTCTGTATCACATTGGTCTCAATCACATACACATAAGCGTCCTCTTCCGTCAGATCCGTCTTCACAATAGCCGGAATCTCCGTCAAGCCTGCCAGCCTCCCCGCCACCTGCCGGTTATGCCCCGCAAGCATCTCATACCCGTCCCCCTCCTGCCACACGATCACCGGATTCAGAACCCCATGCTCCTTAATGCTCTCCACCATATCCTCCAGACGCTCCCCCTCATACAGCCGGAACGGATGCCTCCGGAACGGGCGGATACTGTCAATGGGCAACATCCTAATCCCATTCTCTACAGCAGAAACCTCTTCCGCCCCCGCCAGCAGGTCCACAGCGTCATTAAAAATCTTCCTCTTCGTCCCATTAGCCTTCATACGAAACCAACTCCTTTGCAAACTTCCTATAAGCCATCCCCGCGCTCGCCTTCGGGCTGTACTCCGCCACCGGCAGGCTGTAATAAATACTCTCCCCCACCTTCACCGTACTGGGAATCCTGGTCTCAAACACCCGTATCTGCTCCTGGAAGCTCTCCGTCACTTCCTCCGTCAGCACCTTACACAGCTTCGTCCTGGACTCACACATGGTCATCAGAATCCCCGCAATCCCCAGCCCCGGATTGATCCGCTTCCGTATCTTCACCACCGTCCGCAGAAAATCCTGCATCCCCATCATAGCCAGAAGCTGGGGGTTCACCGTAATGATCACCTCGTCCGCAGCAGCCAGAGCATTGATCGTCAAAGTCCCCAGTGACGGGCAGGTATCAATCAGAATATAATCATACCTCCCCCGCAGCGGCTCCAGAATCCCGGACAGCATCCGCTCCGCCCCCATCTCCAGCCGCAGCTTCGCATCCACCACCGACAGATAAATAGACGATGGGATGAAATCCACCCCGTCCTTCGTCCGTATGTACCTCTTCGGGGACGGCATCTTCTCATCCTCAATCCGCGCCATCATCAGATGCCCAATGGTATCCTCCAAAGCCCCCGTATCCTCCACGCCGAAACACGTTGTCAAGTTCGCCTGGCTGTCAAAATCCACAGCCAGAACCCGTTTCCCCATCTTCTGCAGGCAGTACGCCAGATTGAACGTAGTGGTAGTCTTGGCCGTACCCCCTTTTTGCGAACCAATCATATATATCTTTCCCATCCTCAATACCTCGCTTTCTTCTCCGCAACCATGCTCAACTGCTGTTCCTCAAACACATCAATATAATCCACTGTCTCCCTCGGAACAATGACCAGCTTCCCTTCCTCACACCGGACCGTCAGAAGTGTCCCCGCCCCCGTAACAGCCCGTGCCTCTCCCTGTAAAACAGAACTATTTGTTTCCGAACGAAACGATATGCCATCTACAAAAATCAAAAACTCCGCTACACTAAAACTCCAAAACCATCACAACAATATGGGCGCTGTAAGTTCCCCGGCTTTCCGTAAATAAATCTCATTTGTTCCCATGGTACAGAAACACAGGTTTAACCCTCCCATGGCGCCCGGTTCACATTAAACCCGGCCGAAACCTGTCAACCAATATTACAACGCCCCCGTTGCAACCCCTTGATTTTACTGGGTTCCTCTAACTTGTCCCTATTATAACACCGGCATCTGCGCCGAACGTAATCTTGCAGACCTCATATTTGTCGCCGTCTATACGCTCAAACAATCCAATCCAAAAGGGATTTTCAAACAGAATTGTCAAGCTGCTTTTCATCGCCATACCATCAACTCCCCTTAAACTGGCTTTCAAATTTGTCAAGCCATTCTAACAGGGATTGGTATAACAAACGCTGCTGTTCAAAAATCGCTTTCCCACCCAATGGAATATCTGGATAGCTGGCGGCATATTCGTCAATGGATTTTGCTGAAGCCGTAAGATTGTCCCGCAGCTTCTTTATCAAATCCAGTGCTTTCTCCCTTTCCATTTTGTTTAAGTTTGTAATGACAACATTGAAGTCAAACAGCAATGGGACTTTCTGGCTTGCGTAAGTTTCCATAAGCTGCCCAAAATACGCCCGCCCTTTCTCTGTGATGGAATAAACCGCTTTATCAGCGAACTTATCCCCTTTCACAATACTGCTCTCTAAATAGCCCTGCTCATTCATTTGAAGCACTTTCCGATAAATGGACGGGACGCTAATCTTTGTCCATCTTGAAAGATGATGGTATTCCACATCTTTCTGGATGTCGTATGCGCTCTGCGGTTTCTCCATAACAATTCCGAGAATTACCAAATCTATGGATGACATATTCTCACCTCCGTTTTTACTATCACCAATATTACTATTGTTGATAGTAAAAGTCAAGAAGAATTTATCTGACTGCCCTCCATTTTTGTTATCGCTCTCTGTCGCTAATGATTTCCATACAATTAGGATTTAGAAATTTGTCCGCATATCGAATTGAAATTCTTTTATTTCTCCAAACCTATTATCTAACACATAAAAAACCTTATGTGCTTTAACAGAATATACAAAAGAAACCCTCGTTGCCCATATTCCCTCCTGCCGAACGGATTCTAAGATTTTGAAAGCATCTGTGACTGAAAAATTATCATTCTGCTTTTCCAGTTGTTCCTTTGCCCTTTCAAACCTGTCATCTCCAGACACAATATATGGTCTGGTTATTTCTGGATTGAGTATAGAATAATTCGTTATCAGAGAATATCTTTTCTGCTCAAAACGGTGTCCAATCCCTGGCTCAATGATTAGCACACGCCCTTTCCTGTCTGAAAGCATCGCCTGCATCGTAGCATCTCTGGCATATACAATTTCCTGGTTCTTTACAATGCGGCAGGCATCGTCAAATGACAGTTCTCCTTTGACGTACTGTTCCGTCAAATCAGAAATTGCAACACACCCTGCATCAGCAGAATACCTTCCCTTTTCGTTTCCATTTACATAAAGCAGCGTCCCCACATTCCCGTTCCTGTTTACTCCATGAAAAGAATGGTACTGATTGTCTGGCATCTTTATCCCGATGAAAAATCTGTCTTTTTCTGTGATGACTGTATGCGTCCACACGGAAAGGTCGATGTCAAAGTTAAATCCAACGACGGTATCATTTCCGTTATATACAAACCTTGTACACATATTTACACCCCTTTCAGCTGTTCCATACATCCCGACTGTATCGCCTTTATGTTCCCTGCAATCTTTTCTTCCGGCCAGTCCCACCATCTCATTTTAAGCAACTGTTCTATTCTATCATCAGAAAAGCGTCTTTTTATTGGTTTTGCAGGGACGCCGCCCACAATGGTATAAGGCGGCACATCTTTCGTGACAACCGCGCGGGTTCCAATCACTGCTCCGTCTCCAACCGTCACGCCTGCTAAAATAACCGCTTCATATCCAATCCATACATCATTCCCGATGTTTATATCCCCTTTATTATCCCAAGCTTCCTCGACACTCTGTTTCTCAAGCCCCCATTCTTCAAAAAACAACGGAAATGGATAAGTGGATAAGGAAGCCATCGTATGGTTTGCGCTATTGAAAAGAAATTTTGCCCCGCAAGCAATCGAACAGAATTTTCCAATCTTGAGCTTATCGTGATTGATTGGATAATGGTACAGTACATTATTTCTCTCAAATTCCGCAGGGTCACTTACAAAATCGTTATACATCGTATAATCACCAATCTCAATATTGGGATTCGTGACTACGTTCTTTAAATAAACAGTCTGTGTATCCCCTGTCCTCGGAAATATTTTTTGCAAATCTGCCATCTTGTTATCCTCCTGTCAATACATCATACACCGTAATTTTACCCTTTCGTTGTTACATCCTCAATACATAGAATGATGCAGAAATAATCAGTATAAAAGAGAGCCGCCATTGATACAGCAGCCCTCTCCAATTATTTCTGATATATTATTTTTCTTATAGCATATATCGAAA
>CAJUBP010000088.1 GCA_910584585.1 uncultured Lachnospiraceae bacterium
CCTCACCATTTCATAAAGAAAAATTTTATGGGAGAAAGAACAATGAAAGACGCAATAGATAAGAGAAATGAAAGGGAAAGAATTGCAAGAAGTATTGTAAAACGCAGAAATATTGTGTATATCAGCCAGGAAGAACTGGATCGGAAACAGCAGGAAGAGGCTCAGAGGCAGAAACAGGAACGGACAGAAGCCGCTGAGCAGCTGGTGAAACAGTTTAAGGACGACGCCAAGAAAAAGCAGGCTATGGAGATTGAACGTCTGCTGGCAGAACAGGCAATGCTGGAGAAACAGTTGGAAACAGGAATGGACGCTACCGGAAAAAGGCCTATGAGTGATATTACACAGGAAAGAGTAGAGGCGATTTTAAGTGAAAAGAGCAAGCAGTTGGAAAGTATTATATCTGCCAGCGCTTTACAGATGGAGCAGAAAACCGAACCGGTGGAGGTATCTGTACCGGAAGAGAATCAAGTCCATGAGCCCGGAGCAGAAACAGACATTGCGCAGCATATTGTGTCAGCTTCAGAAGCTGACAGTCCAGGCAGTGAAACAGATATGGAGCCGGAGGCTTCTGCAGAGGAAGCCGGTATGTTACCGGAAGAAGGTGTGACAGCAGAATGATAAAAGAGACAGAAGAAAGAAAGCGGCAGACAGGGGATCGGCCTGGGGAGGCTCAGAGGGAACAAAGTCCTCTGAGTGAAACCTGGTCCCAGGACGCCCAGGATGAACTGGAAGATTTTATTGAGCAGCAGGGAATCTATATCCGTCAGTAGCGGAGAGCGAAAAAGTTTTCGGAGATATCCCGTAAAATTTGCGGAAAGCCCGCAGAAAAGTGGAATAATCTGAGAAACCGCATAAGGCTGCGGCTTTCAGGACAGGGGTGCCTCCCCGCATCAGATCCGCCGAATGCAGCAGACGTTTCTGCTGAACGTAACTGTGAAGGGTGTAGCCAGTGGTTTCTTTGAATTTGTGCATTAAGTAATATTTGCTGACATAGAAGCGGTCGGCCAGTGATTCATTGGAGAGATCTTCTCCCAGATGAGTATTGATATAGGTTAGAATCTCTGTAATCTGCTGATCATAGCGGGAAGCAGAGGTATCTAACTGGTAGGTATCCGGGAGAAACACCCGGTTTAAGTAGACCATAAACTGTAAGAAATAAGACTGGCTTAAAAGTTCATGGCCGAATTCCCTGCTTTCCAGAGAAGCCTCCAGCTGGTGAAGCAAGGTCTGGATCTCTGTCTGCAGCGTATGGTTTAAGCGGATCAGATTAAAACTCTTTTCCGTGGTGGCATTAAAGCATTGGGACAGATCACAGGCATGATCCGCCTGGGTCCTGATGTAGTCTGGCTGCAGCCAGAGAACCACCCGCTCATAGGTGACATCCGGGTCAATGACAGGCTTGTGAATGTCATGGTGGTTGATGAGAAGGATATCCCAGGGCTTTAAGTCATAAGCCTTCCCTTCCACCAGGTAGGTGACATTGCCGGATAAAAATATAATAATTTTATTAAAATCGTGGTAATGAAATTCAAATTCCTGATTCTTTTTGTCCTTCAGATGAAACAGACGAAAGTTCTGATGAAGGTATCCCGTCTGCATCTCGTTGCTGATTTGTGATATATCTTCCATAAATAACCTCCTTTTTATTTAATATACCGCATTTTTTGCAATATTTCAAGCAATTTCTTCTCTATGATATGCAAAAAGAATGAGTTACAATGAGATTAGAATGAAAACAGAACCTCAGGCATAGTCTGAATGGAGAGAATGCGGCAAGAAGAGAAAGGATGAGCGGTATGGACAGTATCACAATGAAAAAGTATCATGGACTTGGAAATGATTATCTGGTGCTGGATCCCAATAAAAATGATTTGGAGCTTCAGACCCGAAATATCGAGAAACTGTGCAGGAGAAATTTCGGGGCAGGGGCGGACGGCCTGTTGTACGGGCCTTTGATGGAAGACGGGAAAATAAAAGTGCGGATTTTTAACTCCGATGGATCGGAGGCGGAAAAGAGCGGCAATGGCGTGGGAATTTTTGCAAAATATCTGTTAGATGAAGGGTATGTAACGGAACAGAAATTCAGCCTGAATACCCTGGCGGGGGATGTAGAGATAGAATTTATTGAAAAAGACGGGAATGTGATGCGGGTGAATATGGGCAGGCCCTCCTATGCCGGAAAAGAAATGCCCCTGGCCGGATTAGAGGGGGAGATCGTAAATGCGCATTTAAGGTTCCATGACAATGATTACAACACCACCTGCCTGTCTGTTGGAAATCCCAACTGCGTGATTATGATGGAGGAAGTAACGCCCCGGAAAGCAAAGGAACTGGGGCCTTACGTGGAAAGTTCAGATTATTTTCCCAACCGGATGAATATGCAGCTCTGCAAAGTGACGGATCGGGCAAACATTACCATTGAGATTTATGAACGGGGCGCAGGATATACCCTGGCTTCCGGCACAGGCGCCTGCGCCTCAGCAGCGGCGGCCAGACGGATGGGGCTGGTGGATGATAAAGTCAGCGTGCACATGCAGGGCGGCGATTTGCTGATTGAGATGGAAGAAGACGGAACTATTTTTATGACAGGAAGCGTGGGAACTGTAGGCACCTTTACTTTGGCAGAGAATTTTTTTGCATAGTTGAAGTGTAAAATATAGCAATAGGACTAAAGTATCATAAGAAATCGAAAAAGTGGGTGACATTCGGCCCACTTTTTGTTATGATATATAAATAAGAAGAAACAGAGCAATTCCCAGAATGATGGAGGGCTGCAGAAGAACTGCAAGAGCAACAGGAGAGAACTATGGAAAAGATATTAGACATTATCAGCAATGAAGTCATGGAAGCAATGAAGGCCAACGGGTATGAGGAAAAATACGGCAAGGTAACCTTGTCCAACCGGCCGGATCTCTGTGAGTATCAGTGCAACGGAGCTATGGCGGCTGCAAAGGAGTATAAGTGCGCTCCCTTTTTGATTTCAGACAAGATTGCGCAGAGCCTGGCGGACAGCAGGATTTTTGAATCTGCGGAATCGGTGAAGCCGGGATTTTTGAATCTGAAGATTAATCCGGAGTATCTGGCAGAGTATCTGCAGGAAATGGAATCCGACCAAGAGCGGCTGGGATGCGGCAAGTGTGAAGCGCCTAAGACGATTCTGATAGATTACGGCGGGCCCAATGTGGCGAAGCCGCTCCATGTGGGGCATCTGCGCTCAGCAATTATCGGAGAGAGCGTGAAGCGGATTGGCAGATTTATGGGACACAATATGATCGGAGATGTGCACCTGGGAGACTGGGGACTGCAGATGGGGCTGATTATCACAGAGCTGAAAGAGCGGAAGCCGGATCTTGTATATTTTGACGAGAATTATGAAGGGGAGTATCCCCAAGAGCCGCCCTTTACCATTTCAGAGCTGGAAGAGATTTATCCCACAGCCAGCGGAAAGTCCAAAGAAGATGAGGCTTATAAGGAAGCGGCCATGACTGCCACTTATGAACTGCAGCACGGAAGAAAAGGATACGGCGCGCTGCTGAATCATATTTTAGACGTATCTGTCAGTGATTTGAAGCGTAATTATGAGAACCTGAACGTGTCCTTTGAGCTTTGGAAAGGAGAATCGGACGCACAGCCCTTTATTCCGGATATGGTGCAGAAGATGAAAGACGACGGCTTTGCCTATATCAGTGAAGGGGCGCTGGTGGTGGATGTGAAGGAAGAGACAGACGCCAAGGAGATTCCTCCCTGCATGATCCTCAAATCAGACGGGGCGTCTCTTTATAATACGACGGATCTTGCAACCATTGTCTGGAGGATGAAGGATTATCATCCCGACGAAATTATCTATGTGGTGGACAAGCGGCAGGAGTTGTATTTTACCCAGGTATTCCGCTGCGCAAGAAAAACCGGACTGGTGGAGCCGGACACGGAGCTTAAATTTTTAGGATTCGGCACCATGAACGGCAAGGACGGCAAACCCTTCAAGACAAGAGAAGGAGGGGTGATGCGTTTGGAGCATCTGGTTACAGGGATTAATGAGGAGATGTACCGAAAGATTGCGGACAACCATACCGTAGAAGAGGAAGAAGGGAGACAAACGGCCAAAGTGGTGGCTCTTTCAGCCATTAAATACGGCGATTTGTCCAATCAGGCGTCAAAAGATTATATTTTTGACATCGATCGCTTTACCTCTTTTGAAGGAAATACAGGCCCCTACATTTTATATACTATTGTAAGGATTAAATCCATTCTGAGAAATTATCAGGCGGAGAAATCCATGCCGGAGCAGGCGAAGATTCTCCCGGCTCATTCGGACAGCGAGAAGGCGCTGATGCTGGAACTTTGCAGATTTAACGGCATGATGGAGAATGCCTTTGCAGAGACTGCGCCCCATAAGGTCTGCGCTTATATTTATGATCTTGCCAATGCTTTCAATCATTTCTATCATGAGACAAATATCATGAAAGAAAAAGATGAGATGGTTCAGGCCGGCTATATTAAATTATTGGAGCTGACGAAGCGGGCGCTGGAACTTTGTATTGACGTATTGGGATTTGAAGCGCCGGAACGGATGTAGAGTTCGGCGGGCAGGAATTCGGGGGATATTATGATTACAATAAAAGAAATTGCGTCAATTTTGGGCTTTAGTCCAACAACAGTGTCAAATGTTGTGAATGGGCACACAGAAAAGATGTCGAACGCAACCAGACAGAAAATTGAAGAGGCATTGATCCAGTACGGGTTTCAGAAAGCGGTTCATCAGGAAGAGTATGGCAAGGCGCTGAAGCTGATATCCGTGGACTTCTTTTTAAGCTCGAAGGAAAATGTGTTTATGGACCCTTTTTGCTCGGAACTGCTGAATGCAATTTGCATTAAGCTGCAGGAGTCCGGCAGGTATCCGGTATGCGGAATTCCAAAAGAGGAAGAAGAGATTTGCCGTAAGCTTCAGGCGCGCAATATAGAGGGTGGGATCGTAGTCGGTTTCCATCCCTGGGAGTGTGAGGATTTTGTAAAAAGAGCGGGAAAGCCAGTGGTCTTTGTGGACTGCGGCGAGGGGAATTATGACAATGTGGGAATCGCCGATTATAAAGGCGGCAGGGAAATCACAGAATTTATGCTGAATCAGGGGCATCGCAGGATTGCGTTCTTCTGTGATAAGAAAAGCCCGGTATCCAGTACCTTTGAGCGGTTCCGGGGATATTGCGACGCACTGGAAAGTTATGGAATTGCTTATGACAACAAGGATTATTATTATCTGCCGGATGATCGCCATGCCAGGCGGGAGGCGCTGCGCAGCTTTGCCAAGCATGCCAAAGAGGAAGGATATACGGCGGTTTTTGTGGTTTCGGATCTTCTGGCCAATGAAGCCATCAGCATTTTCTTTGGGGAGGGTCTG
>CAJUBP010000089.1 GCA_910584585.1 uncultured Lachnospiraceae bacterium
GGAGGTTAAGATTATGGTAAAGCAGACAGCAGGCAGAGATCAGCTTGGGGATTTTGCCCCAAAATTCGCACAGTTAAACGATGATGTATTATTTGGCGAGGTGTGGAGCAGGGAGGAAAAACTTTCTTTAAGGGATCGTTCCCTTGTGACGGTAGTGTCGTTAATGGCTCAGGGACTGGTGGATTCTTCGTTCCAGTATCATTTGATGAGCGCAAAAAATAACGGGATTATCAGAGAGGAAATTGCCGAGATTTTAACTCATGCGGCATTTTACGCAGGATGGCCGAAAGCATGGGCGGCTTTCAAAATGGCGAAGGAAGTCTGGACGGAGGAAGAGGTGGCAGGGAGTGCAAAGGAAGCGCATGAAAAAAATATGCTGTTTCCGGTGGGAAAACCCAATGACGGATATGCACAGTATTTTATCGGACAGAGCTACCTCGCGCCGCTTTCCACGGAACAGGTGGGGATTTTCAATGTTACGTTTGAACCGGGATGCCGGAACAACTGGCATATCCATCATGCTACTTCCGGTGGCGGGCAGATTCTAATCTGTGTAGGCGGGCGCGGTTATTATCAGGAATGGGGCAAAGAAGCACAGGAATTAAACCCCGGAGATGTAATCAATATCCCGGCTGGAGTGAAACACTGGCATGGCGCTGCACCGGATAGCTGGTTTTCGCATCTGGCGGTTGAGGTTTCCGGTACAGAGGTTTCTAACGAATGGCTGGAAGCAGTGGATGATACTTCCTACGGTTGTCTGAAATAAGAGAGGTGGTGGGCGAAAATATGAACAGAAAACTGAAAGGGGCCGTTGATGTTGCTATGTCAGTGGCGCTGCTGTTCCTGATGGGCTATCAATTCTGGGGAGATGAAGCTCACGAATGGGCGGGAGCGGGGATATTTGTTCTGTTTGCCGTCCATCATATATTGAATTGGAGATGGCATAAAAATTTATTTCAGGGCAAATATTCACTGATTCGTGTTCTTCAGGTCTGTATAGATATACTGACATGGTTTTCTATGATTGCTCTAATATACAGCAGCATTGTTTTGTCAAGATATGTATTTTCGGTTTTGCCGATTGAAGGAGGAATGGCGTTGGCAAGGCGGTTTCATATCTTAGGTTCTTACTGGGGATTTTTACTGATGAATGTACATCTTGGTCTGCATTGGAACATGGTGATTCGTATGGCTCAAAAGGGGATGCGGATAAGAAAATCATCAAAGATACGCTCTGTTTTGCTGTTTCTCCTTGGCACAGCCATTTCCCTGTATGGTATAGCAGTATTTATCAGAAGGGATTTTCTGACTTATTTGCTGCTCAAAAGCGAATTTGTGTTTTTGGATTACGGGGAATCTGCCTTCCTGTTCTATATAGATTACTTTGCTTTGATGGGACTTTGTATATTTATTGCACATTATCTCACAAAGCTGTTAAGAAAAGTACATGGACAAAACAATATTCAAAAAGATAAGCAGGAAAAAGAAAAGGAGGCTTCCTGATGAAAAAATGGATTGTAGCTTTTCTGTCGTTCTGTATGCTGCTTGGAATAGCGGCCTGCGGTGCTGAAAAAACAGAAAATATCCCAATGCCAGAGAATAAAAGTGAAGAACCGGCAGCAAATGTAGAAACAACGCCAGTAACGGAGGCAGGAGCAGAGAAACCGGAAGATTCCTCTACAAATCAATCGGGCAGTAAAATTCTGATTGCGTATTTTACATGGGCAGAAAATACGCAGGTTGAAAACCCGGAAGAAGTGGATGTGGATGCTACAACCTCCGCAAGTGTATTGTTGCCCGGTAATACGGCAAAAATGGCAGGATGGATTCAGCAGAAGGTCGGTGGTGACTTGTTTTCGATTGTTGTGTCAGAACCGTATTCCAGCGATTATGACGAGTGCTTAGATCGGGCAGCGGATGAAAAAGCTGAAAATGCCCGCCCAGAGTTGGTAAATCATGTTGATAATATGGAAGATTATGATGTAGTTTTTCTCGGCTTCCCTAATTGGTGGTATACCGCGCCTATGGCGATTTTCTCCTTTATCGAAGAATATGATTTCTCTGGTAAAACGGTTGTACCGTTTTGTGCGCATGGAACCGGAGGACTGGCAGGCAGCGTCACGGATATTACTGCAGCATTGCCGGATTCCACAGAGGTATTGGAGCCGATTGGCGTTTATCGTCCGGATATAGATTCTGCACAGCCTGTCATTAACGAATGGTTGGAAGGGCTTGGATTTGAAGAAAGAGAGGCAGATATTGAGGTGGAAAATACGGAAAGAAAATTGAAAATGACTGTGAACGGACAGGAGGTTGCCATCACGCTTTATGATACACCTGCTGCAAATGCTTTATATGATATGCTCCCACTGGACTTGAACTTTGAGGATTTCAACGGTATTGAAAAAATCAGTTATCTTTCGAAAGAATTGCCGATGGAGGGTGAACCGGATAGCTTGATTATGTTGGGACATATTGATTCTGGAATGGATGTTATCTCAGAAATGGAGGAGAATCCCTCGACTGTTCTTGAAAAAGCGAATTAAATATATATGTGGTGATGTACAAGGCAAGCGTAACTTGCCCGGAAAGGTCAATCTGCCTTGTGTGGATTGGCCTTTTAACAATGCATTGTCGAAAACTGTCAAGAAATGGAAATAATTTTTTTGAGAAATTTTCAAAAATCTTTCCGGTTTGCCATGTCGGGATGTGTTCTGGTATTACGAGGAGGTGAAAAACCAGCCGCGCTCGAATCTGACAGAAGGGAGGAAGTGCCATGCTATCTCCTTCAAACGAAGACCGTATTTGCGCCATGTTCGATTCCTTCTGCAAAACGGTGTCGCGCAACTTTGTCAGAAATTTAGACCGGGCCGAGGGCAACCGGGACAAGCATTTTTCCGACGAACCGGTAGACTATCTTCTGGAAACATTAGGCCGCAGGGATGAATACCCTTCCGAGTCTTTCGTGCTTTATGTGGGCGGAAGCTCCTGTGCGGTGGAGAGCGAAACTTTATATAAAGCACTGTTATCCTTGACGGAAAAGCAGAGGAACGTCCTGCTCTTAGACTTTTGGGGCGACCTCTCCGACCAGGAAATCTCGGAAAAGATGGAGGTGACACCGCGCACTGTCTACAACCTGCGGCAGCGCTCATTTAGCAAAATCCGCGAGTTTTATGAAAAGCGGGGACGAGAAAAATCCAGATACTTCGATATTAGAGCGATATATCCCTCAAAATTCAAAAAACAAGTCATTGATTTTAACGAAGAACGGAACCCGGGGAAGACGGCGGACTATCTCCATGTGGAGAATGAATTTGTCTGTTTCTATACGGGTCTGTACACACGCCGGTACAAAGCAGTTTATGGCTGCTTTGACCGGAACAAGCGGCAGGCCAGTATGCTGGACTGGTATTTCCGGGGCTTTTCGGACGAGCTTTCACCGTGGCTCAAATATATAAGACGAGACCATGTGCCTTATGAATGTGGAAGAGGCAGGGCTTTAAGGATATGTCGCCGCCCACCAAGCGACTGATGGAGCTGGTGCTGGAGAATAATATCGTCCACAGGGACACCCGGTGCTACGGTGGATGATGGATAACATCTTCGTCCGCACTGACCCGGCAGGGAACATCAAGCTGGACAAGGAAAAATCCACGAAGAAGATTGACGGCACTGTCGCCACGATCATGGGATTAGACCGTGCGATTCGGAATGAGGGCAGCACGGGTAGCGTGTACGATGAGAGAGGGATTTTGTCCTTTTAGCCAGACGGAATTCGTGTTATACTGTATAAAACAGATTGGATGGTGCAGGCAGTGAATGGAAGAATTTATGAATATGAATCCCTGCTCTACGAAACGGGGGAGACAGGCGGTGCATAATGGCAGTGTTATATGGGAGTAAAGAACGCTGCAGGTAGCGTGTGTTATATCATAGGCGTGCGTAAAGATATCCGTTCCAGGATAGGGAAGCAGCCGGGGGACAGGGTTCTGGTGACGGTCAGGGAACGGGAATGAGGCAGGAGGGATGAAGATGTGGACGTGTCCAAAGTGCGGGCGTACTTTTAAGAGTAAGGAGCAGGACCACTATTGCGGAAAAGCGCCGGAAACGGTGGATGAATATATTATGGCACAGCCAGAAGAGGTACAGGAGTATCTGAGGAAAATAAGGGAAGCAATCCGCACGTCGCTTCCAGAGGCGGAAGAGAGGATTTCATGGAGTATGCCGACTTATTGGAAGGAGCATAACATTATCCATTTCGCCGGGTTAAAAAAACACGCCGGACTGTATCCGGGGCCAGAGGCTGTTGAAGAGTTTTCCGGGCACCTGAATGAATACAGGACCAGTAAAGGAACCATACAGCTTCCATATAGCAGGCCGGTCCCGGCAGAACTGATTTCTGATATTGCAAGGTGGTGTTATGAGACGGGGAACCACCCGTAGGATAAAAATTTTGGGAGATGAACTTAGAGAATAAGGTCATCAATATCGACAACCAGCTCCAGCGTACTTCCGATATGCGGCTGTTCATAGAATCCACCAAGACGAACGCGGGACAAGGAAGCCGTCCATGACGGAGGATGTGGCGCAGTGCTTTCAGTCAGTCATCGAGGACAGGGAGCTGCGGTGGTTTGAAAAGGTGATCGACGGGTACAGCGGGTTCCTTTTCACGGATAAGGAATGCAACTCTCTGGTGGCTATGCATTGGGAACACCGATTCAACCACATGGTCAAGAGGTACAACGATATCTACCGGGTGCAGATGCCGAACATCATGCCCCATGTCTGCCGCCATACCTACTGCAGCAACATGGCAAAATCGGGCATGAAC
>CAJUBP010000090.1 GCA_910584585.1 uncultured Lachnospiraceae bacterium
AGTCTACGGAGAAGATTGACGGCGCGGTGGCGGCGGTTATGGCGCTGGACCGGGCAGTAAGGAATGGCGGGAGTACGGGGAGCGTGTATGATGAGAGAGGGATTTTGTCCTTTTAGCAAAAAAAGAACCTCTTCCAAAGAAGAGATTCCATTTTGCATTCATTTTACAGTTTTGTACTCTGTAGGTGACGCTAATATGAGATTTGTAGAAAGATGAACCGTATTATCTTGGGTGAGACTAAGGCGGATTTGGTTTTTGCCATAACGGATATCCAATGTACGCATTTGTGTGTTGAGGTGAAAATCAATATTGGTGAAGATTTCTTTTAATACTTCCATAACATGTAGCTCCTTTATATGTAATTTGTTGTTTGTATTTGCTTTAAGGATAGTATATAGCATAAATACCAGATAATAAAGAAAAATATGTATTTTATTTTATCTTATTTTGTGATATTCTACAATAAAAAAGATAAATTTTTCTTTTTGGAGGGTAGACATGGCATTGAAAAACGATGAGTGTATATCAGAATTTGGAAAAAGGATTATTTCTTTGATGACAGAAAAAGAATGTGATAGTCCTAAAATGCTTGCGACTAAACTTTATGATGTTGGGCTGGTTACTGTCAAAAGTCAAGGTAAAGATATATACAAGCGAAGAGATAATGCGATAGGAAGTATTGAAAAGAAAATCAGAGTGCATATCCATTCAGATGGAGCTGGTTGTCTACAAGGGGAATTTGTTTTGGCTTATTGTAAATTTTTTGAATGCAGTGCTGATTACCTATTTGGTTTTACGGACATAAAATCACCAGATATTGATGTGAGAGAAATATGTGACAGGACAGGACTGTCTGAAAAATCTGTTCTTAATTTGACGGAACAAGTGGATAAAGAAGCAAAAGAATATAGAACCGGTGTCTGGTCTATGATTTTGGAAAGCCCGCTGTATTTTAAGATCCCTGGTGAGTGGCTAGAGGCACAGAAACAAGCCTTTATAGTAGCCCAAAATGACGTTCAGTTTAAAACAGCCGCTTGGGAACTGGAGCAAGTATCTGGACCAGATAGATTGGATATTCAGAATGACATGGAAGGATACGAAGAAAGATCACAATCAGGAAAAGCTGCCATGGCTGGATTGCTGTTTAATATATCAAGGAATATGGCTGGATTTATTGAGCAACAAATTATATATAAGGCAGAATTATTTCGTGAGAAATATGAAGCTGAATATGCGGAAAAGATTAGGAAAAGGTATAGGAGGTAAATGGGAAGTTTATGAAGCTGGCATCTATTTTTGGTATCAGGGGGGCGAGGGATAAGCCGGAGGACAGGTACAGGGGGCCGGCTTATTCTTTTTTCTTTGGAAGGAGCAGCAGCGGGAAGGTTGTGAATGAGCGGACGGCCATGCAGGCTACGGCGGTCTATTCCTGTGTGCGGATTCTGGCGGAGGCTGTGGCGTCTCTGCCGGTGCATTTGTACCGGTATGCGGGGAAGGGGAAGGAGCGGGTGTATGACCATCCTTTGTATTATCTCCTGCATGACGAGCCGAACCCGGAGATGACTTCTTTTGTGTTCCGGGAGACTTTGATGAGTCACCTTTTGATCTGGGGGAATGCTTATGCGCAGATCATACGGGACGGCGGGGGACGGGTGCTGGGGCTGTATCCGCTGCTGCCGGACCGGGTGGAGGTTGACCGGGACGATAAGGGGGAGATTTTTTATGTTTATGACCGGTACAGTGACGAGAATCCGAATTTTGGGGAGTATGGCAGGGTGTGTCTTCGGCAGGAGGATGTGCTGCATATCCCTGGGCTTGGGTTTGACGGGCTGGTGGGGTATTCGCCTATTGCCATGGCTAAGAATGCGGTGGGGATGACGCTGGCCTGTGAGGAATACGGGGCGGGGTTCTTTGAGAACGGGGCCACGCCGGGAGGCGTTCTGGAGCATCCGGGGGTGTTGAAGGACCCGGCGAAGGTGCGGGAGAGCTGGCACGCTGTTTACGGGGGTTCTAAGAATGCGGGGAAGGTTGCTGTTCTGGAGGAGGGCATGAAGTACCAGCAGATCGGGATTCCGCCGGAGGAAGCGCAGTTTCTGGAGACCAGGAAGTTCCAGGTGGATGAGATCGCCAGGCTGTACCGGATTCCGCCGCATATGGTGGGGGATTTGGATAAGAGCAGTTTTAGTAATATTGAGCAGCAGTCTTTGGAGTTTGTGAAGTATACGCTGGACCCCTGGGTGGTGCGGTGGGAGCAGTCTTTGCAGAAGGCGCTTTTGCTGCCCCGGGAGAAGCGGGAGTATTTTGTGAAGCTGAATGTGGACGGGCTTCTGCGGGGGGATTATCAGAGCCGGATGACCGGGTATTCTGTGGGGCGGCAGAATGGGTGGCTGTCTACGAATGATATCAGGGAGATGGAGGATATGAACCCGATCCCGGCGGAGGAAGGCGGGGACTTGTATCTGGTGAACGGGAATCTGTGTAAGTTGAAGGATGCGGGGCTGTTTGCGGGAAAAGGGCAGACGGGGCAGGAGCCGCCGGACAGGAGGCAGTTTCGGCAGGGGGATTCCGGGCCGGGGCTGTGAGGTACGGATATCTGGAAAGTGGAGTGTTCCGGCTTTCATGGGCGTGGCACGGCAGAGATGGCCCGTGGTAAATGCCGTGTGGCAGATATGGACGGCAGGGTTCGGGATTTGCTGTGTTAGGATTTGTGTGAAGCGGAAGAGATAGAGTAGAGAAGTTGAGTGAGAAGGGCGGACAGAGAGTTTTGGGAGCTGGCAGGCGGATGTGTCTGCTGGCTTTTTTGTGCGCCGGTTTATGGGGACCGGCGGGAAGTGGTTGAAAAAGCGGAAAGTGAGGTGCAGGGATGAAGCGGAAGTTTTGGAACTGGGTACGGAATGAGGCGGACGGGGAGAGGACGCTGGTTTTGAACGGGGAGATTTCGGATGAGACCTGGTATGGGGACGAGGTGACGCCGGAGCTGTTCCAGAAGGAGCTGGATGCAGGGACGGGGGATATCACGGTCTGGATCAATTCTCCGGGCGGGGATGTGTTTGCGGCGGCGCGGATTTATAACATGCTGATGGAGTATAAGGGGGATGTGCGGGTGAAGGTGGACGCTCTGGCGGCTTCGGCGGCGTCTGTGATCGCCATGGCGGGGACGGAGGTTCTGATGTCCCCGGTGGGCATGATGATGATCCACAATCCGATGACGATTGCCATTGGGGACAGTAAGGAGATGCAGAGGGCGGGGGAGATGCTGGACGAGGTGAAGGAGAGCATCATGAACGCCTATGAGATTAAGACGGGCATGAGCCGGGCCAGGATTTCCCACCTGATGGATGCGGAGAGCTGGTTTAACGCAAGGAAGGCGGTGGAGCTTGGGTTTGCGGACGGGGTTCTGCGTGGGGACGGTACGGAGGATAAAGCCAGGGGCGGGGAGCCGGAGGGCGTGATGTTTTCGCGCATGGCGGTGACTAATTCGCTGTTGTCTAAGCTGGTGCCGAAGGAAACGGGGAAGAAGGTTCCGGTGGAGCAGTTGGAGAAGCGGTTACAGTTGTTATCACATTAAATTTATGGAGGTATGGAGATGAAGAAGATTCTGGAGTTGAGGGAGAAGCGTGCGAAGGCATGGGAGGCGGCGAAGGCTTTTTTGGACAGTAAGAGAGGGGAGGACGGCCTTTTGTCGGCGGAGGATACGGCTGCTTATGAGAGGATGGAGCAGGAGGTTGTGGATCTGGGGAAGGAGATTGAGAGGCTGGAACGGCAGGCGGCCATTGACGCGGAGCTGAACAGGCCTACTTCGGAGCCGATTGTGAATAAGCCGAACAATGACCCGGAGGGGGACGGGAAGAAGGGGAGGGCTTCGGACAAGTACCGGAGGACTTTCTGGAATGCCATGCGGCGGAAGAGTTTTTATGATGTGGAGAATGCCCTGCAGGTGGGGACGGATTCGGAGGGCGGGTATCTGGTGCCGGACGAGTTTGAGCATACGCTGGTGGAGGCTCTGGAGGAAGAGAACTTTTTCCGGGGTATCGCCACGGTGATCCAGACTTCCAGCGGGGACAGGAAGATCCCGGTGGTGGCCACGAAGGGGACGGCTTCCTGGATTGACGAGGAAGGGGCTTACCCGGAGTCGGATGATTCTTTCGGGCAGGTTTCCATTGGGGCTTATAAGGTGGCTACGATGTTGAAGGTGTCGGATGAGCTTCTGAATGACAGTGTGTTTGACCTGGAGGCGTATATCTCTAAGGAGTTCGGGCGCAGGATCGGGACGAAGGAGGAAGAGGCGTTCTTTACCGGGGACGGGAAGGGGAAGCCTACGGGGATTTTTAATGCTGCGGGCGGGGCTTCTGACGGGGTGACTACGGCTGCGGCGGGTATTTCTTTTGACGATGTGATGGACTTGTTTTATGCTTTGAAGTCGCCGTATCGGAGGAAGGCGGTCTGGGTGCTGAATGATACCACGGTGAAGGCTCTGCGGAAGCTGAAGGACAATAACGGGAATTATATCTGGCAGCCGTCGGTGCAGGCGGGGCAGCCGGATATGATCCTGAACCGGCCTTATTATACTTCGGCTTATGTGCCGGAGGTGGCGGCCGGGGCGAAGGTAATGGCTTTTGGGGATTTTTCTTATTACTGGATTGCGGACCGGCAGGGGAGGTCTTTTAAGAGGCTGAATGAGCTGTTTGCGGCTAACG
>CAJUBP010000091.1 GCA_910584585.1 uncultured Lachnospiraceae bacterium
GTTCTCTTTTTGGGGAATCAGGTCTAAAAAGTATCATTTCCCGACAGCCCCTTTTGTTATGTCTTTCGCGTGTTTGAGCTATCCTGCCAGTATTTTGTTATCCATAAAAATTTCACAGTACTTTCATACGGTAAAGCAACAATGCAAAAAAAGCAATAGCAATTATTTGACAAAAAATATGGTAAGGATTAGACATTTATTATTTGATATCAGTTTGTGTAAAAAAAATAGTGCAAAACACATGCAAAAAGCAAGGTATTAGAAGATCAGCCTCTTTTTGTATAATAGTTACATAAATAAAAAAGGAGGTTGAGAGAGAGGATGAAAAAGAAGAAAAAAGAAACCGCAGTAAAAGAAAAACTTTCCTTGAATCTCATGTGGAGGCAGAGATATCTTTTGTTGATGTCGGTGCCTTTCGTGATCTGGCTCATTATCTTTAAGTACATACCCTTGTGGGGTTGGACGATGGCGTTTCAGGAAGTAAAACCGGGCACATTTGCGCTGCCGGTGTGGGAAAGACAGTTTGTGGGATTTGAGAACTTTGTAAAGGCGTTCACGGACCGGCTGTTCCCACAGACCATGATCAATACCATTGCAATCAGTATCCTTGGGATTGCAATCGGCACTATATCAGCCATTTTGTTTGCGCTGATTCTGAACGAGCTGTGTTTCACAAAATTCAAGAAAATTACTCAGACAGTTTCTTATCTACCGCACTTTGTATCTTGGGTTATCATCGCGAGTATTGCAAAGATGCTTTTCAATGACGGCGGGGCCATTGATACGATGTTAAACACAAAGCTTCATCTGATGTCCACGAATTCATGGGTATTCTGGGTTGTAGTCTGCCTGATCAATGTCTGGAAAGAGGTGGGGTGGGACGCAATTATTTACCTTTCCGCAATGGCGGGCATTGACCAGGGGCTTTATGAGGCGGCAAAGGTGGACGGCGCCAACCGTTTCCAGAGAATCTGGCATGTAACTCTTCCATGTATTAAGCCTACAATTATCGTGCTTCTGATCATGAGCGTTGGTTCCGCTTTGAATGTAGGAATGGAACGTCAGATGCTTTTAAGCAACAGTGTGGTTCAGGATCACGCGATGGTTCTTTCCTGGTTTGCTTATATTCGCGGTATTGGGAATAATAACTATGGGCTTGGTACTGCAATCGGTGTATTCCAGTCAGTAGTCGGCGTGATTCTTCTGCTTATTGCAAATAAGGTTGCCGGCCTGCTCGGGGAAGACAAATTGTTATAGGAGGCAGAAAAATGGCGAGAAATGATTATGGAATTAAGCGTTCAAAGGGTGAAAAAGCCTTTGATTATGTATTGCTGGTAATTTGTCTGCTCCTTATCGTGATAACAGTATATCCTTTTTTGAATGTGTTGGCAATTTCACTGAATGATTCGATGGATACCATGAGGAATGTGAACTTTATCATTCCCAGAAAATTTACACTCAGCAATTATACGTACATATTCAAAGAAAATGATCTTGGCGCGGCATTTATAATGTCTGTTGTCAAGACAGTGGTAGGAACCGTGGTAGGAGTGATTTGTACGGCGATGCTTGCTTATGTACTCAGCAGGAAAGATTTTTACTTTAGAAAACCCTTTACTATTTTATTTATCATCACAATGTATGTCAGCGGAGGTTTGCTTCCGGAATATCTGCTTTTAACCAGGACGCTGAATCTGGCAAATAACTTCTGGGTATATATTATTCCGGGGTTGATATGGGTATACAATGTAATCCTGATGCGTTCTTTTATCGAAGGGCTGCCCATTGCTTTGCAGGAAGCGGCGAAGCTTGACGGCGCGAATGATTTCACAATCTGGCTTAAAGTGATATTGCCGCTGTGTACGCCCAGTATTGCAACAGTTGCTTTATTTCTTGCAGTAGGCCAGTGGAACAGCTTTATGGATACCTATCTGTACGCGAGAGATCTTCCGACCCTGCAGTATGTATTGTATCAGATTATGGAACAGGCCACGATTCAGATTGATCCCCATCAGACATCGCAGCTTACGAACGCAGTATCGCCGATGTCTGTGCGTATGGCGATCACGATTGTAGCCACAGTGCCAATCCTCGTGGTATATCCGTTCTTACAGAAATATTTTGTTGGCGGTATGACATTAGGGGCTGTGAAAGACTGATGGAATCCGGCATCTGGGCGGGGGAAGGAAATTTTTGATGGAATAAGTTTGAAAGGTGAAAGACTGATGGAATTCATCATCTGGGCGGGCTGCGCTGAGACTTTTTGCCCGGTACATAATAAGCCGGCGCGGACTGCCTGGGTGAAATATAGACGATATAAGGAGAATATGTTATGAAAGCAAAAAAAATGATAGCGTTATTGCTGTCTGTATCTATGGTGGCAGGTATGGCGGCGGGCTGCGGCAAGAAAAAAGAAGCCGGCAGCAGCAAAAGTGAAGGCGGCGTGACGGAATTGACATTCTACAATGCGGATCTGCAGGAGGACGATCCATGGACGGATCCGGTGGCGGAGGCACTGACAGAGGCCACAGGCGTGAAGCTTAAGACAGACCATCCAGTAGGCGAAGACAAGCAGAAGATTTCGCTTATGATTGCGGAGCAGAATTTCCCGGATATCATTTACGCAAAGGGTGACGCGGGAAGCCTGATTGACGCGGGCGTATTGATTGATATGACAGATCTGATTGAGGAATACGGCCCGAATATTAAGAAGCTGTATGGCGATGAGTTTGACAAGCTGAAATATTCAGAAGAAGATCCGTCGATTTATCAGTTATCTTCTTATGACAAGGGCGGTACAAAGTATGAAGACGCAGGTACGGCCCAGGTACAGTTTGATGTTTTGAAAGAGAATAATTATGAGGTCCCGAAATCTTTGGATGAGTTTGAGAAGATGATCAAGGATTATCTTGCGGCGCATCCGAAGACGGAGGATGGTATGGATACTATTGGTTTCAGCATTTCGGCGTCTGACTGGCACTGGATGATTACGCTTGGCAATCCGTCCGGATATATTGCGGAAGGAGCGCCGGACAATGGGCAGTGGTTAGTGGATGATGAGGGAAATGCTGCGTTCAAGTTTACTTCCGAAAAGGTACGGGAATATTTTAAGTGGCTGAACCGGATGTATAATGAGGGAATCTTAGATCCTGAATTTGCAACTCAGACCCATGACGATTATATTGCGAAGATTGCCTCCGGCCGCGTACTTGCTCTTTTTGATACTATATGGGACTATCAGGACGGAGAAAAGATCTTAAAACAGGACGGAAAATTTGGCAAGACTTACTGCGGGCTTCCGCTTGGCATGGATGAATCCGTAAAGGTTCCGACCATGATGTACCAGGGTCTGCCAACCGGACAGGGCGTTGGTATCACGACCGCATGCAAGGATCCGGAGAGCGCCATCAAATTCCTGGATTATCTTTGTTCCGATGAAGGGCAGGTATTGATCAACTGGGGAATTAAAGATGTAAATTATAAGGTTGACGAGAATGGACACCGTTACCGCGAGCAGGAAGAAATTGACGCGGAGGCCAATGACAAGAACTATAAGAAGACCACGGGCGTAGGCTTCCATAGTTATCCTTTCCCGCGTTACGGTGTAGGCGTAGAAGATTCCACAGGAAATACATACCGGACAGAGAGCAGGGATGCTATTATTGATAAATACTCGGAAGAGCAGAAGGCGGCATGTAAGGCATGGAATGTTGAACTGCTGCTGGATATTTTCCCGCAGCAGGATGAATTCGAGACTCCGGATTTTCCGCCGCTTTGGGCAATGTCCAAACCAGTTGAATTCGATGAGATTGGGAATAAGCTGGATGAGATCTCACAGTCCCAGCTGGTTGCCTGTGTAACGGCGAAAGAGGCTGACTTTAATACGACATATGACAAAATGCTCAAAGATCTGGAGGATTCCGGTATGAATGAAGCAGCGGATATGCTGACAGAGATTGTCAAGGATAAGATAGCAATATCGAAATAAAATAAAAAGATCAGGCCAGTGCGCTGCAAAATTTGGAATAAGCCAGGCCGCGGCCAAGGAAGGGGCTGTCGGGAAATAGATAGTCCAGAACAGGGGGCGATGTGACTCGTATG
>CAJUBP010000092.1 GCA_910584585.1 uncultured Lachnospiraceae bacterium
GTTCATCGGCTCTGCCCGTGTCAAGTAAAGGACAAAAAATTTTTCAACTTTTTTATTCCTTTACATATGTATTTAACCTTCTTCCCTTAATCAATATCTATATCATCCCAAAAACCTTTAAAATCCTCTTCCTCCAATCGTTTGACATTCACTTTATCTCGTATTTCCAAAACCATCTTCATTATCTCTTCCCTTGTATGCGGGCTGTCCTCCATCACTTTGTCTATATCAATGTCTTTATGTCTCATTTTTATCAGACCGTCTATGATATGAGAAACATGATCCACAAATACCTCTTCCATAATCGCATTCTTCATTTTAGCATCTGTTCCCTCATATTCGTCATAATACGCACTGATATATTCCGAAAATTTCTTTATCTTCTCCGGGGATTCCAAAAAAGCTACTAATGTTTCATCCTCACAACTTTTCTTACTCCGTTTCAGATATGAAACGATTTTACCAAATACCTTTTTAACAATGTCATATGACATATTTCCAATCAAACCACTTGCAACAGCCACTGCCACAAAATTTAATATCTCACTGCAAGGTTCTGTATAATAGCGCCTCCCATCGTCCTCTGCACCACCGTACCTTTCCCTGCATGTCCATCCTCCAAAAACAGCCTGCCTGATACCTTGCATTACCTTTTCATATTCTGATGACAGTATGCTTTTGCCGCAAACCGGACACGTCAATATCTCTCCGTCTTCCGTTTCATAAATAGAAGCACAGTGAAAACATATTTTTCTAAAGTCGCCTTCTTTGTGATCCATTTCCCCTCCTATGCCGTTTCCGCTTTTCCTGATTTCTGTTCTTCAATTATTTCTTGAACAATCGTTATGTAATCCGAATAAAGCTCCTTTTTCAAATTATTATCCCTTATTTTAAAGGATACTGTATATAAAAATTGCAAAACAGCTAA
Source organism: uncultured Lachnospiraceae bacterium (assembly GCA_910584585.1). GTDB lineage: Bacteria > Bacillota > Clostridia > Lachnospirales > Lachnospiraceae > Petralouisia. Next base: position 929 of record CAJUBP010000092.1, read on the forward strand.
GCTCATGATAATCGCTCCGAAAGCGTAAAATTTCATTCCAGAATATAAATTTTCTTCCAATGCCTCATATATTATCTCTGCATTATATCCCGAATAGTGCATAAATTCATCGTTTACCATTGTACTTATTACACTATTGTAAGTATTTATAACATTAATTACAGAAAATACAAGCGTGTATATTATAGCAATAAAGACTGTTAAAATCGGAATAGTACAACCACTCCAAATTTCTTTATTTCCCACAACAATATTTTTCTCACGCTTCAAATAATGCACAAAATTTTTCAATGTAGACTCTGCATACTTACCGCCTCCATATTTCTTACAAACATAACCATGCCATTCACAGTAATTTTGATATGGTGATTTTTCCTCCCCTATCCTACTATATATTGTCAGTTCTTCATTTATATCAAATCCATACGCATATTCCTTAACCCTTTTCATTCCAAATCAAACCTCATCTATACTTTTACCTATATCAAATATATAAATGCCACTCTTTTCCACTGCAATATATTATACCCCAAAACCAACAAAGCCACAAGCACCCCGCTCATGGCTCCGTCAATCTTCCTACAAATTTTTACAAATCTCCCCCGCCAAACATATCCCCGCCCTTCCAAACAACCTCAATCTGCCCTTCTCCAAACACCCTGATCCTCTCAATCCCCTTCCGCAGCACCCCCTTATCAAACTCCCGCAGAGCCGCTATCCCTTCCAACACAGCCTCCCCCTCCTGGGAACCACACCCTTTCAGCCTCCCAATCCCATCTTCAACCTCCCCTATCTCCTTCCCAATCTCCTCAACCCTCACACCCATGCTCCTCGTCCTCGCCACAAACTGCTCCCGCGACATACCCCCGGACCGGTACTTATCATACAAAAACATCTTCTCCGCCGAAATCCGCTCCTTCTCCCTCCGCAGAGACTCCAGCTTCCTCCCCAATGCCTCCCGCTCCGCTTCCACATCCTTCCGCCTGGAATTGCCCAGCATCACCTCCGCCGTCTTCCGCACATACTCCATAACACTCCCTTCCAGCTTCTCCATATCCTCCACCGCCCTCCTGCACTCCGTATCAGTCCCGCAGGTCCGGTAACGGCAGCAATACTTATGATTCTTCTTCACCATAGACCGCCCGCAGTACCCGCACACAAACAGCACCTCCCGCTTAAAGCCGCTCATATCCACGCCGCTCCTGTCCCTCTTCTTCGGCTTCGCCCTCTCATTCGCCAAAGCAAACAATTCCTCCGACACCAGCGGCTCATGCTGCCCGTCCACAACCACCCACTCCGAACGGTCATGCCACAGCATCCGCTTCCCCGTAGTGATAGACTTTTCCGAACGGTTCCACACCACCTTCCCGATATAAGTCTCATCCGACAAAATAGAGCGCACCGACTGGGGCCCCCACAGCTTCTTCACCCCGCCGCCCGGATGCTGATACCGGCTGTTCTTCCCCTGCTTATACTCCACGCAGGTGAGCACGCCATTATCATTCAGATAACGTGCAATCCCCGAAACCGTAACCCCTTCCGCCGCCATGGCAAAAATCTTCCTCACCACCTCCGCTGCCTCCGGGTCAACCACAAGCCGGTGCTTATCCTCCGGGGACTTCTCATACCCATACCTGGCAAACCCGCCCAGATACTCCCCTTTCCGCGCCCGCGCCATCTGCGCAGACCGTATCTTCTTAGACAGATCCCTGCTGTACAACATATTGATCAGGTTCTTAAACGCCACATTCAGGCCGCCAGCAGTCCCCAGCACGCCCTCACTGTCATAATGGTCATTCACCGAAATACACCGTACCTCCATCAGCGGGAAAATCTGTTCCAGATAACTCCCCACCTCAATATAATCCCTCCCCAGACGGGAAAAATCCTTCACAATGACACAGCCAATCTCCCCGCGCTTCACCGCCTCCATCATGCCCTCAAAACCGGGGCGCCGGAAATCGGTCCCACTGAACCCGTCATCACAAAATTCCAGCACCCGGCACCTTCCAAGCCCCGCATCCCCCTCAATAAACCCGTCCAGAAGCCGCCTCTGGGACACAACACTGTTGCTCTCCTGCTTCACGCCCCTCCCGGTATCCACATCCTCATCCGACAGCCGGATATACTTAGCCACCACATCAACCTTCATCGTTCTCCGCCTCCCTTTCCCTCACAGCCCCCAAAAGCTCCGCAAGCATATCATCATAGGCCAGGACCACCTCACAGTTCCCGTCCCTGTCCACAGAAACCCTCGTCACAAAAGCGTCCACCATCCCCTGGGTCAGCTCCCGCTCCCCCAGGAACCCGCGCACCGTCTTCTCCCAGCCTTCCTCTATATGGAAATCCCTCTCATACCTCTCCCGCTCCTCCAGCAGCCGCTCCAGCTCCGCAGAAAGCGCCTCCGCCTCCTTCGTATACCGCTCCGACAGCGCCGCATATTCCTCTCCGTCAATCAGCCGCTCCGCAAAATCCGCATACAGCCCCGCCTTCTTCCCAGCAGCCTGCCGCATCCTCTCCCGGATACGTTCCGCCTGCCTGGACATCAGCCTGTACCGCTCCATCCCCTGCCTCCCGGCATTCAGCTTCCGGACCAGCCGCTCCGCATCCAGACAGGCATCCATATGGCTCCTGATAACCCCGAACACCGCAGCCTCCAGATCCTCCAGCATGACCTTATGCCGGTACGGACACACCTTCCGGCTCCTGTTATGGGAGCTGCAGCCATAAAAAAACTTATCCCCCTCCTGCGATACCGCCCGGAACAGATACATCGTCTTCCCACAGTCACTGCACACCACCTTCTTCTTAAACTTATTCCTCCCCGCCGCACAGCGCCTGCCCTCCGCACGTTTCCCGTTATAAACCTGCGCCTGCTCCGCTTTCATCTCCTGCACCCTGTCAAAATCAGCCCTGGAGACCAGCGCCTCATGGGTATCCCTGACCACATACCCGCCAGCGTCCTCTCCCCCGCCGGAGCCGCCCCCAAACAACTTCCCGCCGGTCTTCCCATGGACAGAATCCCCCGTATAATACTCATTCGACAACAGCCGCTTCACCA
>CAJUBP010000093.1 GCA_910584585.1 uncultured Lachnospiraceae bacterium
AATCTGATTGATATGGCGGCCTTTTTCTGCTATGATGGGTAGTGGGAAAAGGCTGATGAAATATTGTGAAGGATCAAGGGTAATATGTATAATTTGGTGAAAAAGTTAATAGTTGATAATTATATTGATTTAATGGTTGAAATATTTAATAAAGATAAGCTGGAAGAAGATAAGAACTGTAAAACGATTGATGAAGTTGAAAAGAAACTAAAGGATACGATAGGAATGCTAAAAAATGTAACCGAATTTAGCGTTGCTATTTTTGTGCAAAGAAATAATTTTCGCAAAAAAATATATAGTGGGATAGATATGGATTATAATACTATGATGTTTAAAGTATATAACTATGTGTTTTTTCATGCACTTTATATAAAAGAAGTGACTAATGATTTGAAAATATCGGAAAAAGATATCATTAAAGAGATTCTTTCTCTTTCGTATACCCGTTTGCTAGCGGAGGATGATATACAAAGAAATTATAATGGATTTATTAAAGAAGAATGCATCGAAAAATTTTATAATCGAGTAAGGGAAATTACAAAGATAAAAGGTGATATGCACTCTTATAAGATTTCACATGGTGATTTGGTAAAATATTTAAATGGAAAAAATATTTCAGAAAATGTTTTGAGAAAAGAAGGAATAGCATTATTGACATCAAATGGGTATATTGATAATGTTAGCCTTTTAAAAAATGAATCTTGGAAGATTGCTTTAAGAGAAAATTTGTCTAATCCGGCAGACGATATAGTTATATTAGATAAATTGTCTTATATGAGGTTAAGTAGTCGATTTAGAAATTTTATTGAAATATTTGAAGCCAGAAGGAGTAAAAAACCATCAGATCCAGAAAATGATTTGATTTTTTCATATAAAACGAATGACTATGTTTATATATCCAAATTTTGTATGTGTATAACTCAAGAAGTGACAGAGAAGTTTGTGGCTTGGGGGCAATATGAAAGTTTAATTCAGTATTATTTTAGTTTAAATAGAAAAGAATCACTTTTAAAGAGATATAATAAACTAATGACTTTTAAGATTGCAGATATTCTAATTAAGAATAATTATATACTGCCAATTGAACATAAAAAGATAAAGGGAGAAAAACTGTATATTCCGCGAATTGAAATTCTAAATTATACGGATAAAGTTAATAGTAGAGTATTGGGTGATATAGATGTTTTATGCTTTTCTCCACATACAAATAAAATATATGTGATTGAATATAAAAACTATCAAATGTTTGTAACGGGAAACAACAACTTATCATCGGATATATCAAAGTTGCAACGAGAGGATACACTTTCTAAAGTATGTAAGAGGAAGCAATATGTATCACAGCATAAAGGGGAAATTTTGCAAAATATATTTAATTTACAAATACAAAATGTAAACTGTGAAATAGCGGCACTTATTCTAACAACAAAACCTAATTTTTATTTTTTTGCGAATAGTTATGATTATAATGAATTTCTATATATGGATTGGATAGAATTTAAAGAAAAGATAGAACAACATTTATTATAACTAAATATCATACATAGGCGTTTGTCAGAAATGGCAGGCGCTTTTTTGTTGCTTTTTTATGGGAGCCGGGGTGGCTCTTTTTTTCGTTGGAGAAAGGCGGGTGAGGGTTGTGGCATCCAGGATTCAGGGGATTACGGTGGAGATTGGCGGGGATACTACGAAGCTCTCCACGGCGCTTTCAAAGGTGAATAAGGAGATCCGGGACACGCAGGCGCAGTTGAAGGATGTGAACAAGCTGTTGAAGCTGGACCCGGGCAATGCGGAGCTGATGGCGCAGAAGCAGAGGCTTCTGGCCCAGGCTGTGGGGGAGACCAGGGAGAAGCTGGAGGCGTTGAGGCTGGCGGGGCAGCAGGCGAATGAGGCTCTGGCGAAGGGGGAGATTTCCCGGAGCCAGTATGATGCTTTGCAGAGGGAGATTGCGGAGACGGAGCAGGCCCTGCGGGACTTGGAGCGGCAGGCGGAGCAGTCTTCGGTGGCTTTGCAGAAGATTGGGGCTGCGGGGGAGAAGCTGCGGGATGTGGGTTCGGCTATTGAGGGGGCCGGGCAAAAACTGATGCTGGTGACGGCGGCTGTGGGCGGGCTTTCTGCGGCTGCGGTGAAGGTGGCTTCTGATTTTGATTCTGCCATGAGCCAGGTGGCGGCGGTGTCCGGGGCGACGGGGAAGGAATTGGAGGCCCTGCGGGACAAGGCCAGGGAGATGGGGAGTAAGACGAAGTTCTCCGCTTCGGAGGCGGCGGAGGCTATGAATTATATGGCTATGGCCGGGTGGAAGACCGGGGATATGCTGGAGGGGATTGAGGGGATCATGAACCTGGCGGCGGCTTCCGGGGAGGACCTGGCGACTACTTCGGATATCGTGACGGACGCTTTGACGGCTCTGGGGCTGTCGGCGGCGGATTCGGGGCATTTTGCGGATATTTTGGCGGCGGCGAGTTCTAATGCGAATACGAATGTTGCCATGATGGGGGAGACGTTTAAGTATTGTGCGCCGGTTGCCGGGGCTTTGGGGTTCACGGCGGAGGATACGGCGGAAGCCATCGGGCTGATGGCCAATGCGGGGATTAAGTCTTCCCAGGCGGGTACGGCTATGCGGACCATGCTGACGAGCCTCACCGGGGAAGTGACTTTTGTTGGGGATGCCTTTGGGGAGCTGACGGTGCAGACGGTCAATGCGGACGGGAGTATGCGGAGCCTGGGGGATATCCTGACAGACTGCCGGGCGGCGTTTGCGCAGATGTCGGAGGCGGAGCGGGCGGCCAATGCGGAGGCTCTGGTGGGGAAGAATGCCATGAGCGGGTTCCTGGCGGTGATGAATGCGGCTCCTGGGGATATTGAGAAGCTGAACAGTGCTATCAATAACTGTGACGGTACGGCGGAGCGGATGGCCGAGACCATGCAGGACAATCTGGCGGGGCAGCTTACGATTTTGAAGAGCCAGTTGGAGGAATTGGCTATCTCTATTGGGGAGATTCTGATGCCGTCTATCCGGCAGGTTGTCGGGTGGATTCAGGGGCTTGTGGACTGGCTGAATGGTTTGGACGAGGGGACGAAGAAGGTCATTGTGACGGTGGCTCTGGTGGCGGCGGCTTTGGGGCCGGTGCTGATTGTGGTCGGAAAGGTTGTCGGGGCTGTCGGAACGATCTTGACGGTGGTTCCGAAGGTTGCGGGGGCTGTTTCCGGGGTGATCGGGTTTGTGTCGGGGACGGTGGTTCCGGCGTTGTCGGCGGTGGTGGCGGCTATCGGGTGGGTTCCGATTGCTATTGCCGCAGTGATTGGGGCGGTGGTGCTGCTTTATAATAAGTGTGAGTGGTTCCGGGATGCGGTGGATGCGGTCTGGGCGCAGGTGAGGGACTTTTTTGTTTCTGCCTGGGAGGTTATCTGTTCGTTTTTTACGGAGACTATACCGGCGGCCTGGGAGGCGCTGGTTTTGTTTTTTGAGGGGATTCCGGCCTGGTGGTCGGGGCTTTGGCAGTCGGTGGGGGATTTCTTCGGGAGTGTCTGGACGGGCATGATGGAGAATCCGGTGCTGGCCGGGATTGTGGATATGATAAGGGCTCTTTGGGAGAATCTTTCTGTTACGCTGCAGGGAATCTGGTCTGGGATTCAGACGGTGGCTTCGGGGGCTTGGGAGCTGATTAAGAATGTGGTTCTGGGGCCGGTTCTGCTGCTGATTGATTTGGTGACGGGGAATTTTACGAAGCTGAAAGAGGACGCGCTGCATATCTGGACGAATATTCGGCAGGCGGCTTCTGCTATCTGGACGGGGATTGGGCAGATGATTGGCTCTGCGGTGCAGGGGCTGGTGGACCATGTGTCTATTTTGTTGTCGGGGCTTCGGGATTTTATGGGGAATCTTTGGTC
>CAJUBP010000094.1 GCA_910584585.1 uncultured Lachnospiraceae bacterium
ACCGTCAACAGTGGCGCTCTTATGCTCGCAGGGAACTGCGTGGCGGAGAGCGCCTTTTTGCTTTGGATACCAGCGGCGTTCCATTTACTTACTCAGAACGTAAATGCTTATATTTCAATCGGTGGGGAGGTACGAAAATATTTGCAAATGGTTAAAAAAATATTTGTTGTTGGGATGGCCTGCCTGCTGGCTTTGCCGCTTGCAGGCTGCTATGAATACCGGGGACCTTATACCAAATGGGATGTAGAGGAATACCTGTCGGGAAGATACCCGGATGAAACAATCCATATCCGGAAAAAAGGGCTTCAGACCTGGAACTGTTGGTTTGACGAACTGCCGGATGCGGTTTTCCGGGTTTGGGTAGGCCAAGGCGGAGGCGATCCGGTACTGATGCTCTACTCCCGGCTGGTTTCTGATGAAACAGAGGTGCTCCCGTCGTATTATCTGGAGCAATATCAGAAAGAGGGAGGCAGCTTAGATGCCTGGGAACTAAGTGACGAAATTCTGGATACTCAATACGCTTCGATTGCTGATGCCGCCCCAGCCTTAGAACAGCTGTCGGCCTTTTTTTCCTGGATAGAGGGCAAGCCTCTGGCCTGGATGATGCCAAAGGGACAGCTACCCTGTCGGAGTGGAGGGGGAGACCAGCTGGTTCTACCGGGGGCCGGTTATTGACCTTGATGCAGGCTGGAATATTGACACACATAACGGCCATTTCCATTTTTACATGCCGTTTCTGGAAATTACCGGCCTTAAGGTCTCCTGGGACAATGAAGGACCTGTATCTTAAAATCACGGCCGTGAAGATATGGTTTACATCTGGGATGCTCCTCTTTATATGGGGAGGTATTATGTTAGGGCGGGTGGAGATCAAGTGTTTTTAGGCAGGGTGAAGCTGTCAGGTAAATACCAAAAGAAGCTGCAACAAACCGATCCATAATAGCGTTCCGCCTGTCCAAGTGCAGAATACAGGTGCAGTTTAAACTTTTGATTATGTAGCAGTAGGTAAGACTTTAAGGAGCAACCAGAGGACAAGATGGTGAAAAGACCCAAGAATGATATTGCAAACTGGCGATTGCAGCAGGAGAATACATCAAAACCGTTTTCCTATGTTTTCCCGCAGATGCCGCCCAGGTTCCGGCGATGCTGTGCCTTTGCGAAAGCGGTATTTCTGATACAAAGGGGATGCTTTGCCGCTTTTTGCCTGGCCAGTATGGCGCTTTTTGTTCCCGTGATTATTTTGGGTAAGGATGTGGAACTGAGTGCCATGACAGATTATCATCCATTCCTGGCTTTATTGGTTTTGGTAACTGCTATATCGCTCCTGCTTTCTTTCCTGTCTGTTCCGCTTGGATTTACCCCCAAACTGTTTTGGCGGTGTCCATGCTGCAGGCAACCATTTCCCTACTATGTTCCGGCAAGAGGGGATAACCTGAAGGAGAAGGGTTGCCTGATGGCTATAGAAGGGCAGCATATCAAATATGCGAAACCGAGATTTTGCCCACTGATTATTCCGTCAGTCTGCCCGGAGTGCAGGTGTAAGTTTTTTGAAATGGCTGATGATTTTTAGAATTCTATTACTTCAATATAGACCGTTGATATATCGTAAGGTAAGGTTTCAATTTAAAGTTTATAGTTATCTGAAAATAAAATCGGTATTTGCAGGGAGGGTTTGAGAATGAAAGGTGATATTCAAAAAAGTTTAGAAATATATAAAGAACAATTAAGTGATGGTTTCATACAAACTGCATATGTTGTTTTGACAAAATATGTTGCAGAGTTAAAAGGAAAATTCCCCCCAAGTTATTCTACAAGTAACATAGGTTTTGGTTATTTAGATTACACATATTTTTATTTCACAAACGATTATGTGAAAAATAAAAACTTAAAATTTGCATTGGTGCTAAACCATAAAAAAATGCAGTTCGAATTGTGGCTATGTGCCAGAACGGCAGATATTCGGAAACAATATTGGAATTTATTGAAAGATAGCAAATGGAATAAAAATATTGAAGCAATGCCAAAGTATTCTATCTTAGAAGTTATAATAGAAATTCAAATAGATTTTAATGCCAAAGAAAAAATGACATCAAATATCATAAATAATGCTGTTTCTTCTGCATTGGAAATCGAAAATTGCTTACAGATCTTAGGCTGTTAAATACAAATTTTTAGGGATGAATATGCAATCCAGAAGAGCGGAACCGCGTATGTGGTGGAAGATGCCCGGCGTATGCTGGCGGAGCTGGCTCAAAAACAGAGCTTCAGAAAGCGCCGCCGCCGAGCTGATACGGAAATTTATATACAAAGGGGCTCGCGGCGGCAAAAGCCATGAATGATCTTTATGAAAAACGAATGAAAGCAGGAGAATGAAGATGAACTTTTCGGATGAGATGAAACAGATGTTACTGCGCGTTGCGGCAGGGGAAACAGAACCGGAGGAATGGGAAAAATGGTGGAACAGCAATAAGGCCAAGCTGGAAGAGGCCCTGACCCGGGGAGACCGGGGGCGGATGATGCCTGCCCTGTGGTGTGCAGACTACTACTGGATGGCAAAGACCCAGAGAGGCGTTGCCTACTATTTTCATGCCCAGGGGCGTCCGGTGAAGACCTCCGGTTATTATGAGGAAAAAGCAAAGGAGGAAGAGATCCGCAACAGACAGAAAGCTATGGAGGCATATCACAGGGATACGGCTTTTGCCAGGCAGATCTGGGAGGAATACCTGGAACGGCATCCGGCAGAATCCGTCACTTTTGACTGGAAAAGCCTGTTGGGGACACCGCCCGGACAGAAACCGGCGATAGCATTCGGCTATAAAAATGCAAGAACAACCGAACAGTGGAAAGAGTGTAAAGATGAGTTGAAACTGCGCTTAAAGGAGAACCTGCAGGCAAAGATCACTCCTGTGGCAAAGGCATACGGTATGAAAAAAGCAGGCCTCAAAACCTTTGTGCGGGAAAAAAACGGCCTGGTATCCCGTATTCAGTTCATCGGCTATTTCAGGGGAGGCGGATATGAGGCCATAATCTGTTATCTTTGTCCCATATATGCCATAGAGTATGGCATCTTAGGGCTGCCGGGCCATATTTGCCAAGGAGAGAACTTCCAAAGGATGTGTAAAGACTGGGGTGTGATCCAATATGGCACGGAAGCGGTAGACGCTGTTATGGTGGAATGTATCAACAGAAAATTTGATGATATCCTGACTTTCCTGGCCGACGGTTTGCTGCCGGAATGGCAGAGGATCAACAGCCTGGATATTTATTTCGCAAAGGAGCGCCGGGATTATCTGAAAGCCGCAGAAAAAGGCCCGAATGATCCGAGAACTGGCCGGCCTATGTGGAATCTGGCCGCGGAGGGAAAACCAGATCCCTGGAGGGCGGATGACTATCTGTTTGGCGTATGGGAGCTGCTGAATGGAAAGGAAACGGAAGGATATATGCGCCTGGAAGAATGTGTGAGACATAATTCCGATTATATGGAAAACCGCCTGAAGGAGTACCCGGAAGCCTGCAATGATCCAAGAGACGCCATGGCGGTGATGTACCGCAACGCACAGCTTTTTGCCAGGACAAAGGAGATTGCCGGTGCGGAGAAACGGAAGAATGCAGTTCGGGAGACGTATGAGGAAGTATGCCGGTTCATGCGGTATTACCACGGCCTGGCTAAAAAGACGGAAAGGAATGGATGACAGTAAAGAATCAAAAAAATAATAGATGTTACTTGCGGAGACGTTCAAAAATTGTTTAATATCAAAGCAGGCTATTCGAGGCCGATAGCAGGGGTGGTAAAAACAATCAAGAATGTCT
>CAJUBP010000095.1 GCA_910584585.1 uncultured Lachnospiraceae bacterium
ACCAGCGCAGTGGGAAAACTTATGAATTGGAGATTTATAAAAAGAATCTGGAAAGGGAGGATCTGGAATGAATACCTATCAGGTGATAGACGAGAAAAATTGGGAGAGGGCCATGCACTGTATGGTTTTCAGGGGAAGCGTGGAACCTGCTTTCTGTGTGACATTTGAGGCGGATATCACGAATTTCCGGCGGAAGGTGAAGGCGCAGAACCTCTCTTTTACGCTTGCGTTTGTGTATGCGGTTTGTAAATGCGCGGATGAGATTGAAGCGTTCCGGTATCGTTTTCTGGATGGGAAGGTGGTTCTTTTTGAGCATATTGATACTGCGTTTACTTATCTGAATCAGGATACGGGGCTGTTCAAAGTGGTCAATGTGCCGCTTCGGGGCAGTATTCAGGAATATGTGGAGACGGCGGGGAGGATTGCGAGGGAGCAGAAGGAATATTTTACCGGTCCTCTTGGAAATGACGTGTTCCAGTGTTCGCCTATGCCCTGGGTCACCTATACGCATATCTCACATACCAATTCTGGGAAAAAGGATAATGCGACGCCTTTGTTTGACTGGGGGAAGTATTATGAGAAGGATGGTAAGATTGTCATGCCCGTATCGGTCCAGGCTCATCATTCTTTTGTGGATGGGATACATATTGGACAGTTTGCGGATAGACTCCAGAAATATTTGGAATCATTTTAGGGGCGGAAGTTGGATTATATCATAAAATCCAGAACAGGATTTTATTGTTAAAATTTTGCAAGTTTACATAAAGGGCTGAAAATGCTGAGGTGGCATTTTTCGGTCCTTTTTTCATGGATTTCTTTTGCATTTGAGAGAGTATTTGCGGAAGTGATTGACATGGATGTAAATTCTTTGTATAACAGTTATTGACTTGAAGTCAATAACTGTTGAAGGAGGCGAGGGATTGGCAAGGCCAGTGAAAAAACAGCCGGAACAGTGGAAGAAAGAGATTCTGGATGCGGCAAAGGAGTTGTTTTTATCGAAAGGTTATGAGGAAACTGCCATTACGGATATCATGGAGCTGGCAGGCGGCGCAAAGGGGATGTTTTACCGGTTTTTTCAGAGTAAGGAAGAGGTCATGCACGCTTTGGGGGATCGGATGTTTTTGGAGAATAATCCTTTTGAGGCGGTCCGGGGGCGTTCGGACCTGAACGGACTGCAGAAGATTCGGGAAGTGCTTGCTTTTGACAGGGCTGATGGGGAACGGGAAGAAATAAGTACGCAGGCAATTCCTATCCTGAAAGACCCGCGCATTCTGGCGGCTGCGGTGGAGGCGAACCGGCGTGTGCTGACTCCTTTATGGCTGGAACTGATTGAGGAAGGGCGGCGTGACGGTTCAATCCGGACGGAATATGCAAAAGAACTTTCCGAACTGCTGCCCCTTGTCAATTTCTGGCTGCTGCCGTCCGTGTTCCCGGCGGATGCGGAAGAAATCCGGCATAAGTGCAGGTTTGTTGCGGAGGTTCTTGCGGCAATGGGGCTTCCAATCATAGAGGATGAGATGGTGGGGCGGACAGAGAGGATACTGGGAGGTTACAGAGAAGAAAGGAAGGAGTAGCATATGGAGCAGAGACTGTTTACGAAAAATTTTACGCTCCTTGTGCTGGGGCAGGCAAGTTCTTTGTTTGGCAATTATATCCTGCGTCTGGCGTTGTCTATGTATGTTTTGGAAGTGACAGGTTCGGCGGCTGTGTTTGCGGGTATTTTATCTATAGCGACAATCCCGACGATCCTTTTGTCTCCCATTGGAGGAATCCTGGCTGACAGGGCGGACCGGAGGAATATCATGGTGGCGCTGGACACGCTGACGGGAATATCTGTCCTATGCGCGGCGGTCTTTTTGTCCGGGGACAATGCGGTTGTAGTGATCAGCGTGCTGCTGGTGATACTCTCTGTTCTTGGTGCATTTGAAACGCCTACGGTGCAGGCGTGTATCCCGCAGATGCTGGCAGGCGATAACATTATTAAGGGAAATGCGGTGGTAAACCAGGCAGCGTCCATTTCTTATCTGATCGCGCCTTTGCTGGGAGGTATCTTATATTCTGCTGTCGGTTTGAAGCCGGTGATGTACGCAAGTGTTGTATGCTTTTTTATCACGGCGTTATTTGAATGCTTTATCAGATTGGGCTATCAGGCCAGGGAGTTTCAGGGAAATGTTTTATCCATGGCAAAAAACGATTTTTCTGGCAGTATCCGTTTTATCATGAAAGAGCGGCCGGATATCATGAAGATGCTGCTTCTGGCGGCATTCTCACGCTTCTTTGTCATGGGGGTTACGCTGGTGGGGCTGCCCTTTCTTGTGCGGGCTGTGCTTGGCCTGGACGCAAAATTTTATGGCGGGGCGGAGAGTGCGCTGGCGGTTGCCACTATTTTGGGAAGTATTGCGGCGGGGTTTCTTACGGGGAAGTTAAAATTCGGCAGATTATCGTATGTGCTTGCGGCGATCGGTGTCTGTATCATTCCGGCAGGGGTTATATTTCTTTTCCCATCCGGCGTGATGACAAGGTATGCTGTGACTGTTGCTGCCTTCTGCGGTATGCAGGCTGCGATTAGTATTTTTTCAATTTTTGCGGTATCCATGATTCAGCAAAATACGCCGGATGAGCTGATTGGGAAGGTTATGGCATATACATCCGCTGTTACGTTGTGCGCCCAGCCGGTTGGACAGATGGTATATGGATTTTTGTTTGACAGGTTCCAGGGGATTGTGTATCTTGTATTGATTCCTTCGGGGATTGTGGTATGCGTGATCGGGCTGCTTGCCACGGGCTTTTTCAGGAAAATGGAAGAAAAGCAAGGTGGCGCAATAGACTGATAAAAGGTATAATAGGATTACGTTAATAACACGGCCAGATGAATGTATCACGGTCTGATCTGGATATGGATTTGATCAGGGATAGCGCGTTAATATGTGCCGGGATGGAGGGAGAGAGGTTCAGGAGGTTTATAGGCATGGGCGGCGGTTTGGACGTGTTTGTGATAGGACGGAAGAGATAGACGGAGGCACATGAGGAAGAAGGCTTTCCTGACGGGAAAGTGTTGATAGAAATTTGACAGGAGGTAGACAATGAGACAATATCGGACGGCGAATTGAGGGAGACGCAAACTGCGAATTAATTTTCCAACCTTTATCCCATTGACTGCGCAGTGCCGTCTGTGAATGCATGATCCTGCCGCAAATGCGGCGCACTGCTGTCAGCAGGGATTTCCCTCCTGAAATATAAAAGGCCATGGATCCCATTATGAGACCCACAGCCATACGAAGCATTTAGCCTTTCAACTGTCCGGCAGCCATGGCAGGCAGATGGGCCAGCCCGGTGGCGACAGTCACAGCGTCCACCTTCCGCATCAGGGAACCGATCCTTTCTTCATTCCAAAAGATATCGGAAAAATCGGAGAGCTCGCACCCCACATCGTGGTTGGGGATGCACAGGTAATTCCCATATTTATGCCGTCCAGCGAGGATGTGGAAGTAAGTCCCCCGTCCATTGATTTCAGCTTCATACCATCCGCTCCCCACGCCCAGCAGGATGATCTCCCCCGTCCAGGTTTCCCTGCGGGAGCCGCTTTTTAAGATACAGGTATAGTTCATGTTCCATGCCCCCTATCCGAGATTCTGGCTGCTGACAGAAGCCAGGATGACATCCGTATCGATCACTTTCTTGTCCATCTGTGCCCCCAGTG
>CAJUBP010000096.1 GCA_910584585.1 uncultured Lachnospiraceae bacterium
AAATCATGCTCCCACCCCATGTGCCGCCGGAGTTTGCAGACCGCAATACCTTATGATGCCCTTTTTCTTTTTCGCCATGTATGAGCGGGACGGGCAGCCGGCGGAGAAACTTTTGAAAAACAGGCTCCGCTATAAGCTCTGGCCGAAGAAACGGCCTTACCGGACGGAAAACCTGTATAAATCTATGTCAAAGAAGGAGGATATGAGGATTGCCAAAAACCAAGCAGCAGGAGGCCCAGGAAAAACGTCTGCAAAGAAACATCAGGCAGGCAAAAAAGACCAGGGCCGACGCAAAAATAAACGGGCGTAATGCTTCCCGTGCCAAGCCGTCTAAGAAAGGCGGCTTTTTTAGCGGGCTAAAATCGGATGCCCCGCAGACGGTCCAGCAGAGTATTCCCTATAAGGAAATGTACCGGGATGGGATCTGCCGGCTGACGGATAAGCTCTACACCAAGACGGTGCAGTTTTTTGATATTAACTACCAGCTTGCACAGGCGGATGATAAAGCGCAGATTTTTGAGGGCTACTGTGATTTTCTCAATTATTTTGACGCTTCGATCCATGTGCAGCTTACCTTCATCAACCAGCGGGCAAATATGCAGGATTTCGCCCGCAGTATCGACATCCCCATCCGCGGCGACGAATATGACGGAATCCGCAGAGAGTATGGGGATATGTTAAAGGGCCAGCTCCAAAAAGGCAACAACGGCCTTACCAAGAGGAAATACATCACTTTCGGTATTGAGGCTGACGACCTTCGCACTGCGAAGATGCGCCTGGAGCGGATCGAGGCCGATGTGCTGGCGAATTTCAAGGCCCTGGGAGCACAGGCAAGGCCACTTAATGGGCTGGAGCGTCTGGAGGTCCTTCACAGCCAGCTCCACCCGGACGGGCAGGAAAAGTTTCATTTTACCTGGGCGGATCTGCCGAAAACCGGGCTTTCCACAAAGGATTTTATTTCGCCCTCCGGCCTGTCGTTCTCAAATGACGGAAAGACTTTCCGGGTGGCCGACCATTCCGGGGCGGTGTCTTTTTTGCAGATTTTAGCGCCGGAGCTGACGGACCGGCTGCTGGCGGAGCTTCTGGACCTGGACGATGCCGTGACAGTGAACCTGCATATCCAGTCCATCGACCAGGCCCAGGCGATCAAGAACATCAAGCGCAAGATGTCCGATTTGCAGAAAATGACCATTGAGGAACAGAAGAAAGCAGTCCGCGCCGGGTATGACATGGACATCATACCTACGGACCTTGCCACCTACGGCGAAGAAGCGAAGAATCTTTTACAGGATTTGCAGAGCCGGAATGAGCGCATGTTTCTTGTGACGGTGCTGGTGGAGAATATCGCTTCCAAACGGCAGAACCGGGACTGTGCCTTTGTACTGTGGAAAGACAATAAATTCTTTTCCGGCAAGAAAAAATCCATAACAAAGTCTGTGGCGGCGGCCCTTCTGAAAGAGGGCCGCGTTTCCATGTCCGGGCTTTACAGCGAAAAGACGGGAAAGACCTATGATGCCGTAGTGGTGCTGGATGATACAGGCGGGAAATATGTGAATTTCAAGCTGGAATTTCCGGCTAAGAAAGGCAGGAGGAAATGAACGGGCCGCCCTTACGGGAATTAAACAGGCAGGAACGGGCGGCGATCCGAAGGTTGGTGACAGACCTTTGCGCCAACTATGACAATCGGGATAGGCTCTGCCTCCCCTTAGACTGCCCCTGCTATATGCTTCATAAATGGTGGACCGGCTCTTTTTGCAGGTATTTCCGGGAGGCGGTGCTGCCGACAGAGCCGGCGCTGGAATCTGCCGTTACCGGCGAGGACACTTCCCTGAAACAGAAAACCTGCCCGGTCTGCGGCAGGGCATATTTTCCCACCACCAGCCAGGCGTATTGTTCGGATTCCTGCCGCACCTTTGCCAGACGGAAATCCGAGCGGGAACGCAAGCGCCGGAGCAGGCAGAAACAGGGGTGATATGTCCGCAGCTTAACCAAAAAGAGGCTTGATTTCCAAGGCTTTCAACCCCCGGTTTGAGGGACGGCTGTATAAGAATACTCTGACGCCCTGAAACGGGCCTAAGCTGCGGACAGACAGAGAAATTGGGAGGGATGCCTATCGAAAAAATAAAAATACCAATCGTGCCGGAGATCATGCGGATCGACACACGGACCCAGGCCATTGACATGCAGCAGATCGACAACCGGCGCTTCCTCTATGGGGAGGGCTGGGCGCATACCCAGGCGGAAATGCTGGAGCGCGGCCTTACCCTGCGCCAGTATGAAGAATTTGCAAGGCTTCGGGACGGCGTGCTCTCACAGTTCACACCAAGCCGTGAAATCATGTTCGCCGGGCAGCCCTTCCAGCCGCCGGAGAGCTATCTGCGTAATGCGGAGCTTTACGAGGAAGGACAGACCGGCAATTATAATATGCTGGACGGACGCCTCAACAACGAACCGCCTATGCGCCCTGACCTGACGGACGGACAGACTTATGAGGAAATCCGGGAGCTTGCCCCGGAGACGCTGCCGGAGGAAACGGCAGCGAAACCTTCCCTGATGGAACGGCTGAAGGCAGGCCACCCGGAGCATGAAGCAAGGCAGGCAGCGCCACTGATGGCAGAGAGGGAACGCTGATGGGCGCGGTAAGGTTTGAGGGCGTAGATATACTGGACAGCCTGGGGCAGATCATGGAGCTGCACACGCAGCACTACAAGGATGATTTTGACCTGGATAAAGAACTGATCCCAAAGCTGGCTCTATCGGGAGAACCGGAGGACCGGCGCCTTCTCTGGCTGTCACGGCCCTGCGGCACCTATACCCTGCGGGAATGGGAGGTCTATCTGGAGGGCAGCCACGCAAATAAAGTGTGGGAGTTTTACCATGAACAGACAAAAGACCCGGTCCTTGCCTATGCCCTCTCGATTAAAGACGTGCAGGACGGAAAAGTGGTCGGCAATATATATCCGCTTGATTATGGGTCGCATGTGGAGCGGGTGAAGCTGCTGGCCTGCCCCATTGGAAAAGTAGCTGTTTTGTTTGAGGACGGAACTAATGTTATAATCCCTTATCGGGACCGGAGGCAGCTTATGAATGAGCTGGCGCCGGTACATGGGAGCCCAAAGTCGATGACCGATCTGCCGGAGAATGAACGGGAACTTGCCGTAATCCTGAAACGGGAACGGCTCAAACGCTCCTGCCATGCCACAAACGGCGATATAAAAGAATATATTGACAGCCTGAAAGAGAATACCTTACGCGGAAAACTCAAAGAGTCCCGGACAGCCGCCGCCCCACTCATAAACCGCTTTCCCGAAAAAGGAGCCGGAACGATGAAAGCCGGGCATAACAAAAAATCCGTCCGGGTGGAATTCGTCATGTCCGAGCAGGATGCGGAGCTGGTAAAGGGGCGCATGGCGGAGCTCGGCATTACCAACCTGTCCGCATATCTGCGCAAGATGGCGGTTGACGGCTATATCATTCATTTGGATATGAGCGACATCCAGGAAATGATACGGCTCCTCCGTATCTGCTCCAATAACTTAAACCAGTATGGAACGTGGTTTTACTGCCGTCACTCCGAAGTGGCAGAAACCCTCCCCTGCCATGGGGTGCGAGTGAAAATGGCTGATCTGGAGCAGGCGGTCCTTGAAA
>CAJUBP010000097.1 GCA_910584585.1 uncultured Lachnospiraceae bacterium
AGTTCTCTTTTTGGGGAATCAGGTCTAAAAAGTATCATTTCCCGACAGCCCCTTTGCCACGTTTTCTTTTTTTGAGAATGGAAAGCACAGGGGGCATGTAATAGCATTAATAAAAGGAAAATCAGTCCTTCTTCGTTTTGCTTATAGGGGAAACAACATGAAGGATTCAAGCAAAGGATATTTAAAATAAATTACGGAGGTAAAAAGAAATATGTATGAAAAATTTCCGAATTTGCTTATGCCTCTGCAAGTAGGGAAGCTGACAGTGAAAAACCGTCTTGCTGTCGCGCCTATGGGGCTTATGGAACTTTTTGACCAGGAAGGTATCGTCAATGATACAGGCATGGAATTTTTTGCAGAGAGAGCCAAAGGCGGTTTTGGCCTGATTACCCTGCCAGCCGTGCATCCGGATCAGGAAATAGATCCGGTAATATTCAAGTTTCCGGAAAATAAAACTCTTTACATACAGCGTTCAAAAATGCTGTTGGACCGCTGCCATGCGTATGGGGCAAAGGTGTTTATTCAGATTAGTTTTGGCTTGGGCAGAAATGGCATGCCGGGATGTAAATCTTCCGATGAAACGCCATACTATTTTGCGCCAGATACGAAAACCCCGGCTTTGACCACAGAAGAGATAAAAAGGAAGATTGCCCTTGTTGTTGAGATGGCAAAGTTCCTGAAGGATACAGGCTTTGATGGGGTGGAAATGCATGCTATGCATTGGGGCTATCTGCTGGATCAGTTGGCAATGAGCATTACGAATCACAGGACAGATGAATATGGCGGTTCCCTTGAAAATCGTCTGCGTGCGGCAAAGGAATTGGTTTTGGGAATTAAAGAAGTATGCGGCAAAGATTTTCCGGTGTGCATGCGGCTGGGACTTAGAAGCTTTATTACAGATCTTTATCGGCCCGATATCACACGGGACGACAGCAAAGAAGCGGGGCGGACACTGGAGGAAGCTGTGGAAATTGCGAAGCTGCTGGAAGAATATGGGTACGATCTGCTCAGTGTGGATTTGGGCATCTACGATTCTTTCTATTATATGCTGCCGCCAGCTTATATAGAGTACGGCGTAATTCTTCCGTATGTGGAAGCAGTGAAAAAAGCCGTTTCCATTCCGGTGATTGCGGCCGGAGGAAGAATGAACGATCCCAGGCTGAGCGACCATGCAATTGGAGAGGGCAGGCTTGACGGCCTTGTTCTGGGACGCCAGTCCCTTGCCGATCCTTATTATCCTTCCAAAGTAGAAACAGGAAAAATAGAAAAAATACGCCCCTGTATTGCATGCAATGCCGGTTGCAATGGAGAAGGTTCTCTGGGAAAATATACCTGCTGCGCCGTAAATCCCCAGGCTTTAAAAGAAGATTTCATGAAAATAGAACCAGCGCAGCAAAGGAAAAAAATAGCAGTAATCGGCGGTGGAACTGCAGGCATGGAGTTTGCCCGAACCGCAAGGCTGCGGGGACATGAAGTGGAACTTTATGAAAAAGAAGAGCATCTGGGAGGACTCCTGATTCCGGCAGGAAATCATGATTTCAAATCGGAAGTGAAACAGCTGAACCAATGGTATCAGAATGAACTGAAAGATCTTAATATTCCGGTTCACACAGGAATGGAAATGAGGGCAGAAGATATCAAGGCGCTGGATGCAGATACAATTGTCCTGACTGTAGGCGCAGAGCCTATTATGCCTCCCATTCCTGGAATTCATCATCCCAAAACAGTCGACTGCGTCAAAGCTTCCATGAATCAATGCGAAACAGGGGATAAAGTGGCAATTATCGGCGGCGGGCTTACGGGATGTGAAATAGCCCTTGACATGGCCAGAAAAAGAAAAAAAGTAACAGTGGTGGACGCCCTGGATGAATTGATGACGGGAACTGCCTTTCCAAATAAGCTGATGCTTCTGGACTATTTTAAACATTATAATGTTGAAATTCTGACAGGGCACAGGATTAAAGAAATCAATGATACGGGGGCGGTTGTTACAGGAAAGGACAATCAGGAGAAAACCGTACAGGCTGATTATGTGATTATGTCCATTGGCTTTAAGCCGAGAAAATCTATGGCTTCGGAACTCTATGGAGAGGGAAAAGAAGTATATTCTCTGGTAACCGGGACGCGCAGCATTATGACTTCTGTGCGGGATGCGTTTGAGGTTGCGCGTAAAGTATAACTTTCCTGCGCAGATGTGTTTGAGGCGGCAGATAAAAAGCAATTTTTACAGAGTAAATGAAACATTGGAAAGGAGAAAACAAATGAAAGTAAAAGCAGCTCTTATTTACAAACCGGGAGATAAATTTGTATTTGATGAGGTGGAAATGGATGATGAGCCGAGAGAAGACGAGGTACTGGTGAAAGTCTATGCCAGCAGTATCTGCCACAGCGACGCATATGTCCGGGAGGCAGGCGTTTCTATCAATCTTCCGGCCATTCTGGGACATGAAGGCACAGGAATTGTGGAGAAAGTCGGTTCTAAAGTGACAAAAGTAAAACCTGGCGATCATGTTATCATGACCGTGCCTCATTGCGGCGAATGTGAATTCTGTAAAAGGGGTCAATATCTGGTGTGTCCCAGTTCCTATTCCATGCAATTCGGAAGAAAAGACGGCACGCCCCGTGTAAGAGATAAAAATGGGAATCCCCTGGGACAGATGATGGGGCAGGGCTCTTTTGCAGAGTATGCAATGGTTTTCGAGAACAGTTGTGTAAAAGTGGATGAATCTCTGCCTTTTGATGTTGTGGCTCCCGTGGGATGCGGATTCAGCACGGGTTCAGGGACCGTGCTCAATTATCTGAAACCGAAGCCGGAGGACAGCGTTGCGGTTTACGGGATTGGGAGTACCGGGACGGCGGCCCTGATGGGGGCAAAGCTTGCCGGATGTAAGACAATCATTGCGGTCAGCCGCAGTGAGGAGAAACTAAAGATGGCAAAAGAATTGGGCGCCACCCATCTGATCAACCGGACAAAAATTGAAAAAGAACAGGGGCACAGCATTGAGGCAACCGGACAGGAGGCATTCCTGACGCCGCTGATTTATCCGGTTACGGAGGCAGTCAGAGAGGCAACCGGAGGAAAGGGCGTTGATTATGCAATTGTTACTGCCCCGGTGGAAGAAGTTGCAATTCCTGCGATTTATTCCTTGGCAAGCTTCGGCGAATGCTGTATCCCCGCTTCTTTATATACCGTTAATATACCAACCCAATGGATGCAGTCTACAAATACCAAAGTATCAAGCTGCGGTATGGGAAATGCTAATAAATACGAATTCTTTCCGTATCTGTTAGAGCAGTATAAGGCGGGAAATTATGCCATTGACCGTTTGCTTACCCATTATAAATTCGCAGATTTGGAGCAGGCTTTTGAGGATATGGAAAGCGGGAAGTCTATTAAACCTGTTCTTGAATGGTAGGAAACGGATTGTTTTTATCAGTAAATGCATATGGCGTTTATTGTCTGTATAATGGGGTTAAAACCCTCGCCTTTAGGCGAAACCTTTAGGT
>CAJUBP010000098.1 GCA_910584585.1 uncultured Lachnospiraceae bacterium
ACCTCCGGCACTCTTACCAGACATTTCAACGGCTCCAACACTTTCTCCATTTTCCAAAACCACACTAACAGCCTTTCCGCCGCTGATCCCCGTCTTCTCTCCAATCCTACCACTGCCTTCCTCACCGCTTCCGCCAGAATCAGCTTCCACACCATATCCGCCGTCCCCGGCTCCAGCAGCCCCTCCGCTGTCCTCACTTCCGCCAGTCCCCGCCGGAATCGGAACCACGATACTCCCGGACGCACTGGCACTCCGTTCCACCTGCGCCGCCCTCACATCCACAACCGCCTGCCCGAAAAACTGCACATGGGTCTCTTCCTTCGCCGCAAACTCAATACTGATCACCCGCACCCTGTCCTCCGCCACCACATAAGCAGAAGCATTGGTAAACGTATGAATCCCCACCTTCCCGGCCTCAATCTGGTTCAAAAGCCCGGAAATATTCTTGTCATTCTTAGACTTCGCCTGGGCCAGCCTGGGATTCTTCCCCACACATTTCAGGCTCTGCCTCCCGCCAATCCTGCACTGGAAAGACGTGATACAGGTCATCTGCTCCCCGTCCGCCTGCCCGCCCGTAAACGTCAGCACATCCCCTAAATCCAGCGCCGGATTCCCTATGGTACTGGAATCAAAAGGCACATAATTCACCGCCGCCAGGTCAGCCAGTATATTCCCGCACAACTGCCTCCTGGTCTCCTCCAGCCCAAACTGCAGAAGCGGGTTCACCCCCAGGTTCATGGTCAGCCCGTCGTCCACCTCCAGCCCATAATACTCCGCCGTCTGCGTCCGCAGGTTCGTAGAGCTCACCGCCGTATACCTGGTAATAAAATCAGAAAAACTGCTGGAAAACCGATGCCTCCCCTGCACCTCCAGCACCGGCTCCGCCCCATACTTCCGAAGCTCCAGCCTCCCCCGCCGGTTGATACAGAAAAACCCGCCCAACACCTGCCCCACAAAAAACAGCACGTCCCGGTACGTCCCAATATCATTCTCCGGGTAGACTGAAAGCAGCTCCCTCCCATTGGGCATACCCTCAATCTCCGCTCTCGTGTTCTGCATCTCCACACCGCAGGCCTTACAACACAGCTCCAGAAAAGCCCAGGCATTCCCCACAGACTCAAACCCGTTAAAACTCTTCTCAAACCGCAGCATATAATCATAGGCTTTCAGTTCCAGGCAGTGCGCCGTCCGGTTCGCCTCGCTCACCTCAAAAATCCCCATCGGCACTTCCTCAAACCCGCCGCCCTCCACCCGCAGATGATAGAAAAGCTCCACCTTCGCCCCATCCAGCACATATCGGTCCACCTGGGAAAACAGCGTAACACCCATCTCCGCCGCATACACCGTCCCCAGCTCAATCTCCGCGCTCCCGCAGCACTGGGCCGAAATATACCCGCTCCCCTTCACAATATCCTCATACCCGAACGGATACACCGCCCCGCCCTTCGTAGTGATCCTCCCCGTCCAATAATACCTCCGGGTATTCTCCTGCACCGCCCGCAGGAACGCCTCGCTCACCGGATACATGAAAACACCCCCTTCCACGCAAAAAGCACCAGCCATTCCTGACTGATGCCCTATATGAAACCACTTAAATACTTCAAACTTTATTATTTTTGTATATTCCCTTTGTATCTTAAACAGTCTTCACACTTTATGCTACAATCCTGCATCTCAAACACACTCGGATTCCTCATAATACCCACATACGGAATATTCTTGCTGTGACAAATCTCAATAATTTCCTTGCGTTTCTCTGGAGCCATTCTGTTACCTAGAAACACTTTTGTAATTGGATAAAATGCCAAGTTATAATCAGAAGTATTTTCACAACGCATCGGAAGCAGCAATCTCCACTCGTTCTGAAATGCCCAGTCAATACTTTTCCGCAATGCACCATGCGAATAAATATCCCACAAACCTTCCTCTGTAATTTCCTTATCTTGTAACTTAACAATCCGCTCTGTCATATTGGGACGTGTTTTGCAGTAAATCATAGGAAAAAGATTCTGAAAAACCGTTTGGTAGTTTTTATCGTTTGGCAATACTGTGTACTCCATGCAAAAACCTCTATGACAATCTGCGTATGCACCTCCCCACATCAACTGCGAATATGGAGTTGTAGCAAAGCATGAAGTTCTGAATGTATTTTTAATCTTTAGTGAATAATCTTCATAGTCAGCATGAATTATATTTGCCACTGCTTGTCCCAAATCAGATCTTTTAAGCAATTCACTATCCAGCCTCAAAAAGAAATGTTCATTCGACAATTCTTCTATTTTTGAATCCGGTTTCTTGGTAAAAGCAGAATTTAATTTTCCTGTAGCGTTTAATGCGGAAAATAATGCTTGAATCAATACATCTCCAACTTCCTGAACAGAAAGCGTTTCCTCTATTTCAATTTTACAACGTCTACAATACTCAATCAGCCTTAATCTTTGATATTCCAAATAATCAATACTGATATCAGAATCATAAACATCATCAAATTCACATGGAGCCTGCATGAATACCGTATTATTTTTTAGTGCCTGTATAGAATAGTTTACTTCGTGTCCATCTGCCTCCTTCTTTACAACATTCGGAAAATATTTATATAATTTCAGCGGCATATTTAACTTGGAACGAAGGCCAAATTCCTGGCACCCCATATTCTGTATCTCATTAAGATTCATAATCGCACCATTAACAATACAATAAGACGACGCAAATTGAGGAGCCATTTGTCTTGCCGAAAGAAATAATTCATTAATATCCATTGTTTCTCCTTCTTAACCGTATATCCTTTTCCAATATTCATGAATGATTCTGTTTTTATAGTTCAGAAAATCTTGAAATATGTTTTTCCATTATACACCATATTCCGCCAAAAATCATCCACTTTATTCACTCTAAAACTCTTTCAGCGTAAACGACACCTTCCAAAGCCCCTTAAAAGACGTATCCTTCACCAGCACCGCCTTATACCCCTCAACAAACATCTCCGCCTCCTTCATCTCCAAAGTCTCCGTATTAAAATACCCCACAGAAATCTTCTCCCTCTGCTTAAACCCCGTCAGCACTTTCAGCCACCTTGGGGAAACCGAAAAACTCACCGCAATAGACACCACCCCCAGCCTAACCACATCCCTCTGGGTAGTCCCCGCCTCCGTCTCCCCGCCGGAATCCGCCTCCACGTCAACCATCTGCACCTCATAAGAATCCGGCAGAGGGAGCA
>CAJUBP010000099.1 GCA_910584585.1 uncultured Lachnospiraceae bacterium
AACGGACAACCCAGGAGGGCAGGTTACTTACCCTGATACCATCAGGACGGCCGGGGTCTACGCTCCGCTCCGGTCGGCGCAAAACCAAGGTCTCCCAGACCTTGTGCGCCCTACCGGCTCTGGCACATCCAAAAGATGCACGTTGCGTTTTTATCTTTGCTGTTTATATTTCCAGCAGGATAAACTCCCGCTAAAAACCAAAATCTATCCCTTCCTATAACTTCTGTATCTCCTTCAACGCCTTTTGAATATCCTTATAAACAAGCGGCTGCATACTGTCATCATAAAAAGATATATCCGCCCTCTCCAGCGCCGAACAAATATCATTTCTCAACTCCGGCTTATCCTTCGCGATCATGGGCAGCAGCTTTATACACTGTCTTGCCGTGATCGGCTTCACGTCTGTTATATGCTTCAAATATCCGTCAATGATCTCATCAATCTTATTATCCTTATCCCATCTCGCATTATAGGCAATCAGCGTAAGCCCCCTGGTACGGATATAGGAATTGTCACTGTCAAGCATATCACCCAGCCTGTCCATATAAGGATAGACCTTGTCCGTTTCCACGCTTTCTTTCTGCAATTCCTGTAATGCCCTGTATGCCGTCTTATTATTTTTATCAAACAGCAATTCAAATGCTTCTGCCGTATTTATCGACATATAACCCCCTTGCCTTTCATTGCCGCGTTTGGTCTATTTATAGCCAAACAGACATTTATCTATTTTTCCATAATCAATTCTTTGCACTTCCATTCTTCACCCAGAATACAATATTTTTCTGTTGTATCAAGAACTACATCGCTAAAACCGACTGCTTTATAACAATAATAAGCCGGAAGATTATTCTCAAAAACGCCCAATGATACTTTTTTTGCCCCATATATTTCAAATACAAATTTCAGACCTAACCGGAGCATAGCTTTTCCATAGCCTTTTCCTCTCTTTTGAGGATTAACGATAACAAAGCCAAAGCGCAATTCATCCAGTGATCCATCAGGATTCCTTAGTGTAAAAAAGCCAATAATTCCCGTTTCATCAAATGCAGTAAACGGCATTAGAGATTCAACAAAACAAAATTCATTTTGTGTTATAGGATAATTACCAAGTATACCTGCTGTCCATTGATAAAATGCTTTTTCATCCTGGCACCACGATAATATCGTATCTGCATCCGAAGCTTTATATGGTCTTATTCTAATCATACATTTTTCCTCACCAAATTCTGATCCATGCTTCCCATTATACAGGATATCCCGCTAAAAATCACTCTCTATTTTCTTAAAATTCCCTCAACGTAAAACTCACCTTCCAAAGCCCCTTAAAAGAAGTATCCTTCACCAGCACCGCCTTATACCCCTCAACAAACATCTCCGCCTCCTTCATCTCCAAAGTCTCCGTATTAAAATACCCCACAGAAATCTTCTCCCTCTGCTTAAACCCCGTCAGCACTTTCAGCCACCTTGGGGAAACCGAAAAACTCACCGCAATAGACACCACCCCCAGCCTAACCACATCCCTCTGGGTAGTCCCCGCCTCCGTCTCCCCGCCGGAATCCGCCTCCACGTCAGCCAACTGCACCTCATAAGAATCCGGCAGAGGAAGCAGAACACCGTCAAACACCAGATACTGTACAAACGCCATCCCTATCTCCCTCCCGACCTAAGATTCTGCCTCGCCTGCGCGTCCACCACCACCTCATCCAGCAGCGTGCCGCCCACATACACCGGAATACAGACCGTCCCAAAATTCTCCCCGCTCTGCATCCCCGCAAACATCTCCCGCAGCCCCGAAACCATCTGCCGCACAGCCTCCAGAGAAGCCCCCTGCGCCTGGACCGCCTGCATATCCGCCAGCTTCGGGCTCACCACCATATCCCCGGCCACGCCCTCCACGGCTTTCCGCACCAGCCCCCGGCTCCTCTCAATCCCTCTCGCCAGACCGCCCATAAAATCCGGCATCCAGCTCTCATAATCCGTCAAAGGCCCCTCGTCCGGCACAGAAAAATGCAGGAAAGAACGTATCTTATCCGCCACGTCAGACACCGCGCTCACCACATTCCCTATGGCACTGCGGATACCCTCCGCAATCCCGTTGATAAAATCCATCCCCCACTGCAAAGCCCGCCCCGGCAGAGACGTAATAAACCCAATAGCCGACTGGAACCCATCCTGCACCACGCTCCCCAGAGAAGCCAGCGCCGAACCAATCCCCGACACCATCCCCCGGAAAGCCTCCACCGCCGACTGCCTCAAATTCCCCGCCACGGAAACCACCAGATTTTTCAGCCCATTCCAGGCAGCAACCGCCGCCGAAGACACCACAGACCAAAGATTCCCCATAAAATCCCGAAGCCCCGACAACAAAATAGACACATGGTTCACCAGCCCCTGCACCGCAGCCCCAACCATCTGCCCAATCCCCGTCCAGATAGCAGAAGCCGCCTGCTGGATATTCGTCCAGATATGCAGCGCGTCCTCTTTCAGCTTCGTAAAATTCCCTGTCACCAAATCAATCAGCAGCAGAACCGGCCCCAGCACCACATTCTTAATCAGCTCCCAGGCCCCCGAAGCCGCAGTCCGAATCCCAGACCAGATCCCCTGCAGCGTAACAGAAAGATTCTCCCACAAAGAGCGGATCATATCCACAATCCCAGCCAGTACCGGATTCTCCATCATGCCCGTCCAGACACTCCCGAAGAAATCCCCACCGACTGCCAAAGCCCCGACCACCAGGCCGGAATCCCCTGAAAAAACGAAACCAGGGATTTCCACGCCGCCGGTATCGTCTCCGTAAAAAACGAACAGATAACCTCCCAGGCAGAAACAAAAAAGTCCCTCACCTGCGCCCAGACCGCATCCACCGCATCCCGGAACCACTCACACTTATTATAAAGCAGCACCACCGCCCCAATCACTGCGGCAATAGCAATCGGAACCCACCCGATAGCCGCCACCACCGCCGACAACGCCGGAACCACCGTCCCCGACACAAACCCGATCACCCCGGAAACAGCCCCCGCAACCTTCGGAACCACCGTCAAGATCGTCCCGACAGCCCCGACAACCTTCGGAACCACCGTCAAGATCGTCCCGACAGCCCCGACAACCTTCCCAATCACAATCAGCACCGGCCCCAGAGCCGCCGCCACCAGAGCCACCGTCACAATGACCTTCTTCGTCCCCTCGTCCAAA
>CAJUBP010000100.1 GCA_910584585.1 uncultured Lachnospiraceae bacterium
TGGGTCATTCTCAATGACATGGGAGGAGATTGTTCAGAAGGCGGTAGAAACATATTGTGTGATTTAAAGTTGAGGGATAATGGAATAAAGTGCAAAATGTCAGAATTATGGAGACAAAAGAATAACTTGAAAATGTAAATGGACATATGCTGCTATTTTTGATATAGTAAGACATAAGAAAGTACTTGTATATCCTTATATCAGGAAACCATATCTTTTTAAAGCAGGAGCTATAAAGAGAACAATGTGAATATTTCAGCCCATCGGATGAAGGGAAAGCTATCATTAGATGGACTTGAAATGTTGAGCAGAGAATGATCATGGCATCCGCTGGGGATCATGACGGAGCAGACGGAGAGGTAAGAATGGTAATTCGATGGAAACATTATGTGGGGGGATGAGGCAAGTTGTATGGAGGTGTCTGAAATTATGAAAAGATATATTGCGTTTTTACGTGGTGTTAATATAAGTGGAAAAAATAAAATCCCAATGGCAGAATTAAAGAAAGGCTTTGAAGAAATAGGGTTTGCGGAAGTTAAAACATATCTGAATAGCGGCAATGTGATTTTTTCAAGTGAAGAAGATGATTTAGGGAGATTTACAAACCGGATTGAAACAATGATAAAAAGGCAGTTTGGTTTGGATATTCCTGTTTTTGTCATATCAAAAGAAGCGCTTGAGGATATTTTATGTAACGCACCTGATTGGTGGGGAAATGAAAATAAGGAAACCTATGATAATCTGATTTTTATCATGCCGCCAGCCACATTTGCTGATGTTTTCACCGAGATTGGAGAACCGAAAGAAGAATTGGAAAAGATAAAAGACTACAAAGAAGCAGTTTTCTGGTCTTTTAGTCGGAAGGATTATCAAAAAACAAACTGGTGGCCCAAGACAGCAAGCGCAAATATCAGTAGCAGGCTGACCATAAGGACAGTAAATACTGTTAGAAAGATCGTTGGAATGTAATTACTGAAAAAAGGAACACATTATTCATACAAACATAAAGCGAAAGGAATAACAAATCAATGAAAATCGAAAGATGCAAAAAAGAGTCCTTTATTGTAATAGGAAAAGAGGGAGCGACAACCGACGGTGCGGGTTTTATTCAAAAGTTATGGGACGATGCGAATTCCCATTTTGGAGAAGTTCAGCATTTGGCAAAGAAAGATGAGAACGGGAACATCAGCGGAATATGGGGTGCGATGTCTGATTTTTCCCGCTCTTTCCAGCCTTGGGAAAACTTCAGTAAAGGACTTTATCTTGCGGGAGTAGAATGCAATGATGATGCTGAAGCCCCCGACGGGTGGAAAAAATGGGTGATTCCTGGATATGAGTATATTTATGTGGAACGTGAAAACGACGGTGTTTTTCCGGAAGTAATACAATATCTGCAAGATCATGAGATTGCATTGGCTGGGGCAGTTCATGATTTTACATGCCCGCAGACTGGGAAAGGATATATGTTTTTCCCGATAAGAAAGTTGTAAAAATGGAAAAACGTGGTTTGTTCCATCTTATGGCGATTGATTTCGCCGAAGTCTCAAATGGGAAAAGAGGCGGCCGGAAGTGAAGCATAATAAGGATTGGAGGAAACGGATTTCATGCATAAAGATACAAAGTGGGCAAAGCAAATCATTTCTATGCAGAGGGAAGATGGCGCATGGGGCGATTTCCATACGCTTTCTGTCTCTTCCAACTCACCTATTACGACAGAGCAGGCTCTTCGGCGTCTGGAACGTCTGGGGTTTACAATCGAAGATCAATGTATACAAAGAGCCGTTTCTTATATGAACGATTGCCTTTCCGGAAAAAGAGAAATCCCGGATCGGCGGGAAAAACTTCTGGACTGGGACGTGTTTACTTCTTTAATGCTGTCTACATGGATCAGGCGGTTTACAAAGGATGTGCCGATAGCCAATCAGGTTGCTGATCAATGGGCCGGTGTGATTTCCCGAGCCTTTCATCAGGACGCATATTATCACGAGGACTATGTTGCCGCTTATCAGGATGTTTTCGGAGTAAAGCCCAGGGGCGCCAGACTGATAAAGTTTGTGAGTTTCTATACTATATCGCTTATGCAGGGATGTCTGGACAAGAGGGTAGAGGAAGCTTTGATGGATTATGTATTGGATATGGAGGACGGAATCTATTACATATATGATGAGCGGCTTGCAGTATTACCGCCGGTTTTTGAAAGCAGACAAGCCAGCTGTTATCTTGCAGCCATAGAACTACTTGCTAAATACAGACACACAGCGTATAGGCTTCAGTTTATTGTGGACTGGTTAAACGGGCTAAAAATGGAAAACGGAAAGTGGGATATGGGAAAATTAGTGAATGATAAGGTGCATTTCCCTCTTTCTGATAACTGGAGAAAGCGGGAGAGCCGTGAGGCCGACTGCACGGAGCGGATCATGTGCTTGCTTTCTGAATTATCCGGAGACGGAAACGGATCAATTCTTAATTAACGCAGGGGGATTTGAAAATAGAAATAATAAGAGAGTCAGACGCATAGACGTAGATGCCGGCAATCGTGTGAGATGTTTCACAGACTGTCGGCTCGCGCTTTATTTTGAGGAAAGAAGGAGCCAATATGACCGAAACAAAACAGAAAAGAAAACCTCGTAAGTACACAGACGAATTTAAGCAGCAGCTGGTGGATTTATACCATTCCGGCAGACGAAGATGTGATATCTGCCGGGAATACGATATTGCCCATTCCCTGTTTGATAAATGGGTGAAACAAGCAGAAACCTCCGGTTCATTTCATGAAAAGGACAACCGCCCACCAGAACAGGAAGAAGTGATCTGGCTTCGGAAAGAAAACAGGCGGCGCTAATCTTAGGACGAAAGTAAATGCGATAAAGGCGAATGCCCACAAATACTCTGTATCAGCAATGTGCCGCGTCTTACAGGTAAACCGGTATCCCGACGCCGAATTGGACAGATTATGAAGCAGGAAGGTTTGGTTTCCAATTACACAACCGCACAATTTAAGCCGCACAAAGACACCTGCAACGGATCCAAAACAGGAAATGTTCTGGACCGTCAGTTCCAAGGCAGGGAATACAGGGACGTTGTAATAAGCGATTTAACA
>CAJUBP010000101.1 GCA_910584585.1 uncultured Lachnospiraceae bacterium
AGTTCTCTTTTTGGGGAATCAGGTCTAAAAAGTATCATTTCCCGACAGCCCCTTCCTTGGTTTCTCTTTAGAGTTTTTATTTTGTATTACCCCATTACGACTTCCACATGATATTCCTTCTTATTTCCATCAAGATGGATGCAGCTGCCGGAAATGAGCTTTCCGTCAATTTCCATAGACCGTATCCCCTTTTCCGCATGTTCTGGATTCTTGATATCAATATAAATATCTGCTCCCCGGTAGTGCCTTGTAATTTTTAAGCTTTCCAGTTCTGCCGGAATACATGGATCCACATGAAGCCCGTCAAATTCCGGCCGGATTCCCAGGATATATTGTGAGACATTTACGAAGGTCCATGCGGCTGTTCCAGTCAGCCAGCTGTTTTTCGCTTCCCCATGCCTGGGCGCGTCTTTGCCGGCTATCATCTGGGAATAGACATATGGCTCCGTGCGGTGTATTTCGCTGATATCTTCAATATATGCCGGGCAGGTTTTCCGATAAATTTCAAAAGCCCTGTTTCCTCGTCCGATCCGTGTCTCAGCGATAGATACCCATGGATTATTATGGCAGAAGATTCCGGCATTTTCTTTATATCCAGGCGGATAGGAAGAGATTTCCCCTAAGTTTACATAGTAACGGCTGTAAGGAGGCTGCTGCAGGACAATCCCGTATTCTGTATCCAGATATTTTTTTACAGAATCCAAAGCTTTTTGGGCATGTCCCTCTTTGATGCCGATGTCCGCAAGGACACAGAATCCCTGTGGTTCAATATAAATCTTACCTTCCTCACACTCATTGGAGCCAACCTTCTTTCCAGCTGCGTCATAGGCGCGAAGGAACCACTTGCCGTCCCATCCAGAGTCTAAAATGGTCTGATACATGGCATGAACCGCAGCTTCAGCCCGTTCAGCTTCCTCTGTATTGTGAAGCAGACGGTGGATAGCGGCATATTCACGGCCATATTTTACAAACATTCCCGCAATAAATACGGATTCCGCCACGGGACCTTCTGATGGGCCGAAAGTCTGGAAGGATTCTCCGGGTTCCGTGGAGAAGCAGTTTAAATTCAGACAGTCATTCCAGTCAGCTCTTCCAATCAGCGGCAGTCCGTGGGGCCCTAAATGGGAAAGCGTATAGTTAAAGGAGCGTTTCAAATGCTCCAACAGAGGTTGGGCTTTTGCGGGATCGTTGTCAAAATCCACCTGTTCATCCAGGATGGACATATCCCCGGTTTCCTTGATATAAGCGGCAGTTCCCGCAATCAGCCATAGGGGATCGTCGTTGAATCCGCTGCCGATATCCGCATTGCCCTTTTTGGTCAGCGGCTGGTATTGATGGTAAGCGCTGCCGTCTTCAAACTGTGTTGCGGCGATATCGAGTATCCTCTGTCTTGCCCGGTCAGGGATCAAATGGACGAAGCCTAAAAGATCCTGGCAGGAATCACGGAATCCCATGCCGCGTCCGGTTCCGGACTCGAAATAAGAAGCGGAGCGGGACATATTGAAAGTGACCATGCACTGATATTGGTTCCAGATATTGACCATTCGGTTCAGCTTTTCATCCGCGCATTCCAGAGTAAATCTGGATAACAGTGAATTCCAGTAATCAGATAAGGATTTCAGGGCGTCTGCAATTTTTTCATCGGTATTGAGGCGGGAAATCGTGCGTAAAGCAGGCGTTTTGTTGATGATATCCGGCGCTTCCCATTTCTCATCTGCCGGATTCTCTGCATAGCCTAACAGGAAAATCAGGCTTCTTGTCTCTCCCGGGGCAAGTGTAAGTTTTAAGTGATGAGAACCAATCACAGCTTGGCCGCTGGCAATAGACTGGCAGGATTTGGATTCTCTGACTGCTTTCGGATGTTCAATGCTGCCGTAATCGCCGAGAAATACGTCCCTGTCGGTATCAAAACCATTAATTTCGGCATTGACCGTATAGTATGCATAGTGGCTGCGGCGTTCCCGGTATTCGGTTTTGTGGTAAATTGTAGAACCAATTACTTCCACCTCGCCCAGGCTTAAATTTCGCTGGAAGTTTGTAGAATCATCTACAGCATTCCAGAAACAGAATTCTACATAAGAGCTTAAAGAGAAGTCTTGTGTCTTCTTTGTGTCATTTCGAAGGAGCAGGCGGTTGACTTCGCAGGTTTCGCCCAGGGGAACGAAAGCCGTCAGTTCGGCATGGATTCCGTTTTTGGAGGAAATGAACCGGCTGTACCCAAGTCCATGATGACACTCATATGTGTCAAGAGGCGTCTTTACCGGCTGCCATCCGGGGGTCCAGATTGTTCCGTTATGATTGATAAAGTAATACCTGCCGTTTGTATCAGCGGGTACATTGTTATAACGGTAGCGTGTCAGCCGGAGGAGTTTCGCGTCTTTGTAGAAGCTGTAGCCGCCGCAGGTGTTAGAAATCAGGGAGAAAAAAGATTCGTTTCCCAGATAATTGATCCAGGGAAGGGGCGTCGCCGGCGTTGTGATAACATATTCTTTCTTTTCGTCATCAAAGTATCCAAATTTCATGTTGT
>CAJUBP010000102.1 GCA_910584585.1 uncultured Lachnospiraceae bacterium
GGGAACTGGCAGATGTGTGCCGGGAGACTTTTTCCAGAGGGGGCAATCTGGTAATACCGGCTTTTTCTGTGGGCAGAACCCAGGAAATGCTGTATTTTTTCCGAAAAATCAAAACAGAAAACCTTTTGCAGGAATTTTCTGATTTTGAGGTGTACATTGACAGTCCTCTTGCAGTGGAGGCAACCAGTATTTTCCACAAAAATGTGAGAGAATGTTTTGACGACGAGGCCTTGGAACTGGTGCGCAAGGGGAAGAATCCCATCAGTTTTCCGGGACTTAAGGTGGCGGTTTCCAGTGAAGAATCTAAGATGATTAACTTCATCCAAAAGCCAATTGTTATTATTTCAGCTTCCGGTATGTGCGAGGCAGGAAGAATCCGCCATCATTTGAAACACAACCTCTGGCGCGAAGATTCCACCATTCTCTTTGTGGGATATCAGGTGCCGGGAACGCTGGGGAATATCCTTCTGAACGGGGGACGGGAAGTAAAGCTGTTTGGCGAAACCATCGAAGTGCGCGCAAAAATTAAGAATCTGGCCGGAATCAGCGGCCATGCGGATCAGCAGCATCTTCTGGAATGGGTGAAGGCCTTTGGAGAAACGCCCAAAAGGGTATTTGTGGTGCACGGAGAAGATCGCGTCTGCGATACCTTTGCGTCCCTGATTGCCAGAGAAACGGGGCTGGAGGCCACAGCCCCCTACAGCGGGGATATCTATGATTTGGAAACGAATCTCTGTCTGGCCCAGGGAAGCAGGGAAAAGAAAGTGCGCAGGACGAAAGACCGCGGCGTTTCCAATGTGTTTGCAAGGCTTTTGGCGGCTGGAGAACGGCTGCTGGCCCTTATCCGCAAATCCGAAGGGCGTCCCAACAAAGAACTTGGCAAATTTGCAGATCAGATTAACTCTCTCTGCGACAAGTGGGAGTAAGAGACAGATAGTTTTTCATATTTTTTAAGGCGGATTTTTCCAGTCTGCTGACCTGGGCCTGGGAGATATGGATTTCTTCAGCCACTTCCATCTGGGTTTTGCCCTCGAAGAAACGGAGATTGATGATGTAATTTTCCCGTTCATTCAGCCGTTTCATGGCGTCGCTTAAAGAAAGCTCTTCCACCCAGGTTTCTTCTTTGTTCTTTTTGTCGCTGATCTGATCCATCACATAGAGGGTGTCGCCGCCGTCTGTGTAGACGGGATCGTAGAGGCTGACCGGGCATTGGATGGCGTCTAAGGCAAATACAATATCCTCTTTTGGGATATCAATTTCTTTGGCGATATCCTCTATGGTAGGTTCCCGGGACAGCTCTTTGGACAGCAGTTCTCTGGCATGGATTGCCTTGTAAGCCGTGTCCCTGAGAGAACGGCTGACACGGATGGAATTGTTGTCCCTGAGATACCTCCTGATTTCGCCGATAATCATGGGAACTGCATAGGTGGAAAATTTTACGCCGATATCCGGATTGAAATTGTCGATGGATTTAATTAATCCAATGCAGCCGATTTGAAATAAATCGTCTACATTTTCATTGCTGTTGGAGAATCTTTTGATCACACTTAAAACAAGGCGGAGATTGCCCTTAATGTAAGTTTCACGCGCCTTCTGATCCCCCGCTTTTATGCGGGAAAACAAGTCGCTTTTTTCTTCTTCTTTTAATACAGGGAGCTTTGCTGTGTTGACCCCGCAAATCTCTACTTTGTATGCAGCCATGGCATTACCTCCGGAAAGTTTGATGTATTAAAAGAATGCACGTAATTTGCCACTTTTATTCAATAAATTTTCGTGGTATAATTTATCATGAGGAGGGACCCAGCTCCGCTGGGAGGAGACCTGATGTTTATCATGAGGAGGGACCCAGCTGCGCTGGGAGGAGCCCTGATGATTCCTCCCGCACCGCACCTCACCATTTCATAAAGAAAAATTTTATGGGAGAAAGAACAATGAAAGACGCAA
>CAJUBP010000103.1 GCA_910584585.1 uncultured Lachnospiraceae bacterium
GGGAACTGGCAGATGTGTGCCGGGAGACTTTTTCCAGAGGGGGCAATCTGGTAATTCCGGCTTTTTCTGTGGGCAGAACCCAGGAAATGCTGTATTTTTTCCGAAAGATCAAAACAGAGAACCTTTTGCAGGAATTCTCTGATTTCGAGGTGTACATTGACAGTCCTCTCGCAGTGGAAGCAACCAGCATTTTCCACAAGAATGTGAGGGAATGTTTTGACGACGAGGCCTTGGAACTGGTACGCAAGGGAAAGAATCCCATCAGTTTTCCGGGACTTAAGGTGGCGGTTTCCAGTGAGGAATCTAAGATGATTAACTTCATCCAAAAGCCAATTGTTATTATTTCAGCTTCCGGTATGTGCGAGGCAGGAAGAATCCGCCATCATTTGAAACACAACCTCTGGCGCGAAGATTCCACCATTCTCTTTGTGGGATATCAGGTGCCGGGAACGCTGGGGAATATCCTTCTGAACGGGGGACGGGAAGTAAAGCTGTTTGGCGAAACCATCGAAGTGCGCGCAAAAATTAAGAATCTGGCCGGAATCAGCGGCCATGCGGATCAGCAGCATCTTCTGGAATGGGTGAAGGCCTTTGGAGAAACGCCCAAAAGGGTATTTGTGGTGCACGGAGAAGATCGCGTCTGCGATACCTTTGCGTCCCTGATTGCCAGAGAAACGGGGCTGGAGGCCACAGCCCCCTACAGCGGGGATATCTATGATTTGGAAACGAATCTCTGTCTGGCCCAGGGAAGCAGGGAAAAGAAAGTGCGCAGGACGAAAGACCGCGGCGTTTCCAATGTGTTTGCAAGGCTTTTGGCGGCTGGAGAACGGCTGCTGGCCCTTATCCGCAAATCCGAAGGGCGTCCCAACAAAGAACTTGGCAAATTTGCAGATCAGATTAACTCTCTCTGCGACAAGTGGGAGTAAGAGACAGATAGTTTTTCATATTTTTTAAGGCGGATTTTTCCAGTCTGCTGACCTGGGCCTGGGAGATATGGATTTCTTCAGCCACTTCCATCTGGGTTTTGCCCTCGAAGAAACGGAGATTGATGATGTAATTTTCCCGTTCATTCAGCCGTTTCATGGCGTCGCTTAAAGAAAGCTCTTCCACCCAGGTTTCTTCTTTGTTCTTTTTGTCGCTGATCTGATCCATCACATAGAGGGTGTCGCCGCCGTCTGTGTAGACGGGATCGTAGAGGCTGACCGGGCATTGGATGGCGTCTAAGGCAAATACAATATCCTCTTTTGGGATATCAATTTCTTTGGCGATATCCTCTATGGTAGGTTCCCGGGACAGCTCTTTGGACAGCAGTTCTCTGGCATGGATTGCCTTGTAAGCCGTGTCCCTGAGAGAACGGCTGACACGGATGGAATTGTTGTCCCTGAGATACCTCCTGATTTCGCCGATAATCATGGGAACTGCATAGGTGGAAAATTTTACGCCGATATCCGGATTGAAATTGTCGATGGATTTAATTAATCCAATGCAGCCGATTTGAAATAAATCGTCTACATTTTCATTGCTGTTGGAGAATCTTTTGATCACACTTAAAACAAGGCGGAGATTGCCCTTAATGTAAGTTTCACGCGCCTTCTGATCCCCCGCTTTTATGCGGGAAAACAAGTCGCTTTTTTCTTCTTCTTTTAATACAGGGAGCTTTGCTGTGTTGACCCCGCAAATCTCTACTTTGTATGCAGCCATGGCATTACCTCCGGAAAGTTTGATGTATTAAAAGAATGCACGTAATTTGCCACTTTTATTCAAGAAATTTTCGTGGTATAATTCTTATTATGAGGAGGGGCCCAGCTTCGCTGGGAGGAGCCCTGATGATTCCTTCCGTACCCCGTACCCCATGCCTCACCATTTCATAAAGAAAAATTTTATGGGAGAAAGAACAATGAAAGACGCAA
>CAJUBP010000104.1 GCA_910584585.1 uncultured Lachnospiraceae bacterium
GAAAAGGCTTTGGCGCTTCTGCCTGCCCTTCGCCGGCGGAATGATTCCCGGTTCCCGAATCTGAACTGTTTTCACCGCTGTCTTTGCTAAAACCTGTTCCGCTCCCGGTGCTTTTGCCGTCTCCGGCATCTGTTCCGTCTCCTTTCCCGTTTTCGGCATCCGTTTTGCTTCCTGCATTTTGGCCGTTTTGCTGACTTCCTTCATTCTCAGGCTTTTCGCCGTCTTTGGCAGTTCCCTGCCCTTTCTCTTTTCCTTCGGAATCTGCCCCGTGCCCGGCGTCTGTTCCATTTTCTGAACTGGATTCTCCTGCACCCGCTCCGGAAACTTCTGTCAGATATCCCTGCTTTACACCGTCTCCCACCTGTGCAGACGCCTGGCGAATGGCAGTTCTGGCCTCCTGATCGGTCAAATCCACGCCGTCCTCTGCTAATTTGGCATAGACGCTGGCTTTCGCCTCTTCTGTGGCCACATAAGTTTTTCCCTCATAGGAAAAGGTTCCGTTATAAAAATCTATAATCATCTGCTCCGCCGCGTTGATGTCCCCAGCGTATGCCGGAACTTTGGCCAAAAACCCAAAGCACAAGGCAAAGGGCGCGCCTGCGAACCGCAATATTGTCCTCTTTTTCATCTTCTTTTCCACTCTTAATTTTGCGCCTTCAAAGTGCCCCGGAACATGCTCCCGGAGCACTTGAAGATATGCGCTGATCTATGGAATCATAATTGTGTGGGCTGTGCCAGTCCCGCGTCCCGTTCTTTGCATTCTGCCGGGAAAACGCGGATTTCTACTGCGCCGGTATATAGCTGTTTTTAATCGTAATGTCTTCCATAAACTCCGTCATTCCAAGCTCTTCCACATAATCGCTCTTCGCCTGGATGGTGAATCCACTTTCTGCCGTTCCCTCTATGCTGGCAATGGGGATTTCTCTGGTCCCCACAACACGGTACGCACGGGCAAAGGATCCGTTTTTGTCAATTTTGATTACCAAGTTTCTGTCGGCTTTCCCTTCATCCACCTGCACCTTTGCGGTAATTTTATAAGCGCCCTCGTCCGCCTGATCTTCTACCGCAATGTCTGTAAAATGCACGGTGGGCTTATCCTCATACTG
>CAJUBP010000105.1 GCA_910584585.1 uncultured Lachnospiraceae bacterium
GAAAAGGCTTTGGCGCTTCTGCCTGCCCTTCGCCGGCGGAATGATTCCCGGTTCCGGAATCTGAACCGTTTTCGCCGCTGTCGTTGCCAAAACCTGTTCCGTTTCCGGTGTTTTTGCCATCTCCGACATCTGTTCCGTCTGCTTTTCCGTTTTCGGCATCCGTTTTGCTTCCTGCATTTTGGCCGTTTTCCTGATTTCCTTCGTTCTCAGGCTTTTCGCCGTCTTTGGCAGTTCCCTGCCCTGTCTCTTTTCCTTCGGAATCTGTCCCGTGCTCGGCGTCTGTTCCATTTTCTGAACTGGATTCTCCTGCGCCCGCTCCAGAAACTTCTGTCAGATATCCCTGCTTTACGCCGTCTCCCACCTGTGCAGACGCCTGGCGAATGGCAGTTCTGGCCTCCTGATCGGTCAAATCCACGCCGTCCTCTGCTAATTTGGCATAGACGCTGGCTTTCGCCTCTTCTGTGGCCACATAAGTTTTTCCCTCATAGGAAAAGGTTCCGTTATAAAAATCTATAATCATCTGCTCCGCCGCGTTGATGTCCCCAGCGTATGCCGGAACTTTGGCCAAAAACCCAAAGCACAAGGCAAAGGGCGCGCCTGCGAACCGCAATATTGTCCTCTTTTTCATCTTCTTTTCCACTCTTAATTTTGCGCCTTCAAAGTGCCCCGGAACATGCTCCCGGAGCACTTGAAGATATGCGCTGATCTATGGAATCATAATTGTGTGGGCTGTGCCAGTCCCGCGTCCCGTTCTTTGCATTCTGCCGGGAAAACGCGGATTTCTACTGCGCCGGTATATAGCTGTTTTTAATCGTAATGTCTTCCATAAACTCTGCCATTCCAAGCTCTTCCACATAATCGCTCTTCGCCTGGATGGTAAATCCATTCTCTGCCGTTCCTTCTACACCGGCAATGAAGATTTCTCCGGTTGCCGCAACACGGTACGCGCGGGCAAAGGAGCCGTTTTTGTCAATTTTGATTACCAGGTTTCTGTCAGCTTTTCCTTCATCCACCTGCACCTTTGCAGTAATTTTATAAACGTCCTCCTGATCTTCTACCGCAATGTCTGTAAAATGCACGGTGGGCTTATCCTCATACTG